>JAJEFJ010000066.1 GCA_022820485.1 Candidatus Latescibacterota bacterium | reverse complement strand
GCGACGCATGGCATTTGCAGAGCCTATGGACCACCAAGATACTCACCCATACCATCTGTGTAGGGCTCAATATACAACTCAAAAGACAACCGCTCGATTTTGATGGACTCGTACAGATGTAAAAAGTCGCACATCACGTATATAGGTTTTTCTTGCCAACCCGAACCTATTGAGGAAGGAGTGCAGAAGGCATGGCTTTTTCAACGGCAGTACAGCTCGAAGACGTGTGGAAGCGCTTCGGCGCGGTCGAGGCCGTGCGCGGGGTGTCGCTGCGCGTGCCCGCGGGGTGTATCTACGGGCTGTTGGGTCCCAACGGCGCGGGTAAGACGACCCTGATCCGCATGATTATGAGCATCTTCTTCGCCGATTCCGGGCGCATCGGCCTGCTGGATGGGCAAAAAACCCTCGCGGTCAAAGACCAACTCGGCTATCTGCCCGAGGAAAAGGGCCTGTACAAGAAGATGAAGGTCGCCGAGGTGATGATCTATTTCGCGCGGCTCAAAGGGGTTGCCATGGACGTGGCGCAGCAGCGGGCCGCCGAGTTGTTGCAGCGCTATGGCCTCGGTGATTATCAGGATCGGCGCTGCGAGGTGCTGTCCAAGGGCATGGAGCAAAAGGTGCAATTGCTCTCAGCGCTGATCCACGAGCCTGAACTAGTCATTCTCGACGAGCCTTTTTCCGGGCTGGACCCGGTCAATCGCGATCTGATGCGGGACGTCATCTTGCAGATGCGCCGCGATGGCAAGACGGTGATCTTTTCGACTCATCTCATGGAGCAGGCCGAGCAGCTATGCGATTTTGTCGCGCTGATCAACAAGGGGCAAAAGGTAGTTGATGGCCCGTTGGGCCAAGTGCTCGCCAGCGGGGGGCGCGCCGCAGTGCTCGACTACGATGGCGACGGGCATCTGTTGCGCGAGCTGCCGGGCGTGATCCGGGTCAACGACTCGGGCAAGCGGGCCGAGCTTTTTCTGGCCGAGGACGCGGACTCGCAAGCGCTGTTGGCCGCGCTCGTCCCCAAGGTGCAGATACGGGGCTTTGCCCTGCGCACGGCCTCTTTGCACGAGATTTTCATCCGCGCCATAGGGGAGGCCGACGATGCGTAAAATTGCTTTAGTTGCGCGGCGCGAATACATGGAGCACGTCCGCACCAAGGGGTTTTGGATCGGCGTCTTGGCCTTCCCGCTCATCCTCGCGTTGAGCGTTGTGGTGCCCGTGCTGTTGAGCGGAACCAAACAGGCGCGGACTTATGCAGTGATCGACCATTCGGGTTTTGTGCTACAGGAGGTGGAAAAGGGCATTTTGGCCGAGGATCTGGGCATAGTACTGCGGGATGCAGCGGAGCGCTACCGCGATGGCGGTCAGGCTTGGGAGCGTTTGCCGGATGCGGTCCGGGCCGCCGCGAAGGTGTATGTGAGCTTGGACGAAGCGGAGCGGCCGGCGCTGATTCAGGACCTCACTGCGGGCGAAGATGAGGTCGCGGCTGGTCTCGTCGAGTGGTGGCAGCAGGTGTCGGCTGAGGAGTTAGAGGGACTCGACTTGGAACTCTCGCGCAGCCGCTACGTCCGGGTGGAGGTCGGCGACGATCCGCCAGCCGCGCTCAATCGCATGGTGAACGACGGCTCGCTCTTTGCGTACTTCGTCATCGCTCCAGATCCAGTCGCCAGCGACGAGGGGTGCAAATACATCTCTTTGAACCGGACCGATCAGGACTTGCGCCGTTGGTTTGCAGGCGAGGCGTTCCAAGTGGTGCGGGCGCGGCGCATTGAACAGGCGGGTCTCGACGCGGAAACGAGCGACTGGTTGCAGTCCTCAGTGCATTTTGCGGAGCGCAAGGTCGATAAGCGCGGCGACGAGGCCGAAGTTTCCACAGTCGATAGGGTCCAACAGTGGGCCGTCGTACCGTTCGTTTATCTATTGTGGATGGCGATATTTATCAACGCGCAGACGCTTATGACCAATACTGTGGAGGAGAAGTCATCGCGCCTCATCGAAGTGCTGCTGTCTGCGCTCTCGCCCTTTGAGCTGATGGCTGGCAAGATCGCCGGTACGGCTGCGGTTGGGCTGACTTTGGTCTTTACGTGGGTCGCGTGCGTTGTGGTGGGGGTGGTAGTCGCGCCAGTCGCGATGGGGGACGATGTGGCCTCCATCGTCGGCATTGCCAGCACTCCGCTGTATTTGTGGTCCTTTGTTTTTTACTTCTTAGCTGGCTTTCTGTTGTACGCCTGCCTGCTGGTGGGAGCCGGTTCGCTGTGCAACAGCTTGAAAGACGCGCAGAGCCTGATGTTGCCGCTCCTCGTACCGCTGATCGTGCCGTTGCTCACCATGATACCCATCACCCAAGACCCCAACGGCACCTTGGCGCGGGTTATGTCCTACATACCGCTCTTCACCCCTTTTGTCATGATGAATCGGGCCGCTGGCTCACTACCGCTGTGGGAGTATTTGGCGACCACAGTGCTGCTTTTGTTGTCCATCTATTTCGCAGTGCGAGGGGCGGGCAAGGTATTTCGCATCGGCATCTTGATGACGGGCAAGCCGCCGCGCTTGGGAGAGGTCATGCGTTGGCTGACGGCCAAAGAAGACATCAGCCCGGCCGAGCGCGAAGCGGATCAGGTCAGTTGAGTGGAATTAGTCGATTGGCGAGAACGCGGATGTTGTGCTCGATGGTGGGGACGTCCGGGGCGTCGCCGGCTTGGCGGAGGTACTCGCTGAAGGCCTCAATGGCCTTGAGATACTCGCGGGTGTGGTGGTAGAGGAAGCCGAGGTCGCGGTGGTTTTCGGCTTCGTCTGGCTGTAGGTACGCGATTTTCTCGGCCCAGCGGATGGCGGTGGAAAACTCGCGGGCTTGGAAGTGGAGGCGTTTGAGGTTGCGGAGCATGCGCGCCAATATGTGCAGCGACGAGGTCGGCTCGATGAACTCGGGGGCCAATTCGAGCCGGCGTCCCTCGATGACCGGTAGCCGCTCGCCCAAGGACTTGCCATCGACAAAAGCGCCGTTGGCAAAGGGATCGACGAAGAGCGGCTCGTCGCCTTGGGTGCTGCGCACGAGGAAGTGATGCGGAAAATTGACTCCTGCGAGGGGAAAGGACAGCCGCTTGCCCAGCTCTAGATAGACGACTGCCAGAGTGATGGGAATGCCGAGGCGGCGGTCGAGGACCTCGTTGAGATAGCTGTTGCGAGGATCGTCGTAGTGGGCGCGGTTGCCGCGGAAGCCGAGGTCGCCGAACACGTATTGGCTCAGGTTAGCTAGCGAGGCCGGCAGGGAATCGGCCGCGGCATAGCGGGTGCGAAAGTCCTCGCTCAGCGCGTCGAGTTGCCGCAGGTAGTGTTCGATATCGAGGTCGGGATAGGCTTGCAGGGCGATGAGTAAGGCCCCGCGGGCGAGGTCGATATCGCCGGAGGAGTTACGTGCCTTTTGGACGAGCGCGAAGAAAGGGTCGGAAGGCCGTGGACGCATAAAAGCTGCGGCCCCGATTAGACGCAGCGGTTGTGAATCCAACTAAACCGCAGGGGTGCGGTGTGCTGCTGTAGCCGTCGCTCGTTGCGCTCGGCCAGCTTGGCGTAGCGCGGCCCGAGCGAGCACAAGTAGTCTTGGGCGGCGGCCGCTTCGCCGGTGAGGCCGCAGAGCGAATCCAATTCCCACTGGCGTATTAGGTGCTGGATGATTTCGGCGTAGTGCTTGGCCGTGTACACCCCGAGCCGCTGGGCCACGATCGAGAAGTGTTCAAAGAGGTCGGGATCTTGCCCATCGGTCATCAGGTGAGCGGGCATTACTACTTGGCGTTTCATCAGGTCGCGGAAGGCCAGTATTGCGCCGGTGGGATCTAGCTCGAAAATTTTCTTAATGAAGTTCGTGTACGCTTTTTCGTGGCGGGCCTCGTCGCCGGCCACGACGCCACAGATGGTCTTGAGGTGCGCATCGCCGGCCTTTTGCGCCAAGCGGGCCACGTTGCTGTGGGAGATGCGGGTCGCCCGTTCTTGGAAAGACGTATAGACGAAGCCCTTGTAGGGATCTTGGGCGGCCTGTGGGTTGAAGCCATTGCGCAGCAGGTATTGGATCGTCGTCTCGATGGCGCGCATATCGACGCGGCCGGTGAGGAAGAGGTATTTGTTGAGTAGGTCGCCGTGGCGGTTTTCCTCGGCGGTCCAACCGCGCGACCACTGGGCCCACGGGCTGGGGTCCGTGCCGGTGGTGTCGGATACGCCTTCAAAGCTGTTGAGCAAGGTTTGATAGGTGGGCAGGGCTTCCTCGGTGATCATGTCGCCGACGAGGACGACGAGGACATCGTCGGGAAGCGCTTGGGCGCGGGTGCGGAACTCGCGGATGGAGTCTTCCCAGTTTTCCGCGCCCACATTTGGAAGAAAATCGTCGGGCTGCCAACTGTCCTCTACGGATTTGAGCAACTTGAGCTGGCCCCTGACAAAATCCTCCATGCTCGCGATGACTTCTCTCTTGTGCGGATTCAACGGAATTTCTCCATCAGTGAGTGTTTGAAAGATACCGCAGACGGCATGGGTTTGTATACAAATATGGAATATAAGACAAAATGGACAAATTGAGCTATGGATTCAAGCAGCGTTTCCTCGGTAAGCCCTTGTTGACGTACCGCTGGCGACTCGCGCCAAAAGTGGCGCACGCCGCCATAAACGCGGGCGATGACTACGCTCCTCTTAAAATTCTATGTAGTTGTTTACAAATAGGTTGCGACTCGCAAAAAAACGACGGTACGCCCTTTGCTAATAAACGGGGTGAATCCCTTACCCCAACAAGGAGGATACCTTGGTGAACAAAGGATTTAGCAAGAAGCAGATCGCGCGCGTCGCGCGGATGTACAAATGCAATCAGGACGCCAGCCGGGCGCTGGGCATCACGATTCGCAGCTTTAGTCGGCTCTGCCGCAAATACGAAATTGAATCGCCTTTTGCGCGACGGCAGCGGCAGCGCTGCCAGGTGGCCAAAAGCACCAACCTTTGAATAGGAGGCATATCATGGGAGCAATAGAGCGGCTCGCCGCCATCTGGAAGGCGAACCTCAACGAAGTGCTGGACCGGATCGAGGATCCGGCGAAGATGGTGGATCAGATCGTCCGCGACGCCGAGCGCGCCGTTGACCAAGCCGTAGATTCTTTGGTCAAGGCGCGGGCCACCAAGCGGCGTCTAGAGCGCGACCTCCAGCGCAACGCCGAGCAGATGCAGATGTGGCAGGCGAAGGCCACAGCCGCAGTGGAGGCCGGAAACGACGAGGGTGCGCGGCTGGCCTTGATACAGAAGACCGAGCTGGATCAGGCGCACGTGCGGCTAGAACCGGCTCTCGCAGAGAGCTGCGACACCGTAGCTGAGCTAGAGGAGCAAGTCGAGATCCTGCGCCAAAAGCTGCGCGATATCCGTGCGCGGCGCGGCAAGCTGATCGCTCGCTGTTGCGCCGAGCGCGAGCGCGGTGTAGCATTCGGCGAAGACACGTCTGCGCATCGCTTTGACGCGATCGCGCAGCGGGTGCAGCAAAGCGAACGCGAGTTGGTGCGCTTTGAGGAACAGGTGGATCAGGCCGTGGCCGAGGCCGAAGTGCTGCGCGAATTAGCCGCCAAGCGCCGCGCCGAGCGCGATGACAAGGTCGCGGAGGAACTGGCCGCGCTGAAAGCAGAAAAGACATTGTAAAGGAGGCCGTCCATGTTGGCCAGAATACTAGGTGTGCTATTGATAATTGGGGGCGTTGCTTGGGGGATCGAACTGATTTGGCCCTTGTTCGGCAGCCTCTTTGGTTTGCTCGGCGCGGTCGCGGTTGGTCTCTTGGCTGCCGGAGCGCTCTACATAGGTCTGCGCTTGCTGCGCGGCGAGAGTATCTTGGGTCGGGTCGTCGGGGCCTTGGTCTTACTCGCTGGAATCTGGCTGGCATTTTGGGCCGCGTTGAGCTTGGTGTCCGGCGTCTTTGGGGCTGCGTTTTTACTGTTGCAGGTCGCCGCGGTGCTGGCGATCCTCTACGTGGGCTGGCGGTGGCTGGACAACGGCGAGTTTAGCCTGCGGAGATGGAGGATTTGAAGGCAAAAAAGTGCGTTGCAAGGGATTAAATTGCTTGACAACTGCACTTCTGTTCAGTATGTTATAATTGCTGAACATAAGTGCAGTAAAGCGATTTTCCAAGTCCTCTCTGGCGCACCCCGAGCGCCAGCACTCCCTCAGGAGGTTTCCAATGCACAGGCAGCGCACATTCCCCACATCCCCCTCTATATCCCGTCTGGGCGGAGAGCTCAGCGCGGTCATTAATCGAGTGCGAAGCGCTTTCGGTCCCATTCCCATGGGCGGCTCGGCCGCCCGTCCCCGAGTCCAACGGGCCGAGCAAGTAGTAGATCAAACCGCCCGTCAGCTCCTGCGTGGCGAAGCGGATCTGAGCGCTTGGTATCGGGTGCTGCGCCAGTACGAAGATGCTTGGATGCTAGAGTTGGAAAGGGTGCGCGATGCGCGGGCCGAGCGCTGTGCAGCTTAGCTGAGGTATATCTCGTCCGCCTTGCCGACGATAGCTGCGTCCACAGGCAATGGAGGGTCAAAGGCGTTGCAGGCTTCGCGTGCGACCTCGACGATCACCGCGTCTCCCTCGCGCAGGGCCGCCCACGTCGCGCAGACCTCGGCCTCGCCCATAGGCTCTAAACGCTCGTCGATGTCTTGGGTCAGGTGCAGTATCTGGCCGCGGAACGGCTCAATGCACTGCGAAAGCACTACGGTGCCCACCACCTTAGCTAGCTTCACGCGGCAGTCCCTTCGTCGATAATTCCCACGATTACGCTCCTGCACGGCGGCCGCTTGGCTCCGGTCACCTCGGCCCCGGCGGCCCCTGACTGCACGACCAGCACTTTGTTACCGATTCCCGTTTGGACCCCATCCACCGCCACCTGCAAAGCGCCACTCGCCTCGTCTTCAGGACGCACTACCATGATCTTTTGCCCGGCGAGCAAGGGATGTTTGCTGCTGGCGACTACGTGGCCAATGACGCGGCAGACCCTCATGCGACTTGTTTTTCTATTGGGCGTCCAAACGCCTGTAGCGAATCCACGATGCCGATGATCAGCGCATCTACTGGCATCTGATCCATTCCCGGTGCCTGCCGCGCCGAGCTACCCTGTACGACGACGACGAGTTCGCCCTCGCCCGCTTGCACGCCGTCAATGCAGACGAGGTGTTTTTGCGTGCGCTGCAAACCTTCGGGTGTGGCGGCGAGAATTTCGACTATTAAGAGTTTCTCGCCCTCGAGGGCATCTACCTTGGCGCTGGAGACCACGTGCCCTTTGACGAGGCCGAGTATCACGGGCTTTCCTCAAAAAGCTGCAGGCTGGCGCCGTCAAGTTCTTGTGCGTCGTACCCGTATAAGCCGGCGACCTTCTCTAGCACTTGGTTCATGAGGATATCCGGGCAGGACGCGCCCGAGGTGATGATCAGCCGCACGGGCAGGGGACGCGGCAGCCAGTCTTCACTCTCGGTTATTTTCTTAGTGTGGACATCGAAATGGCGGATGCGCTGGTCCGATAGGATCTCGTCGCTGTTGGCGATGAGGAAGCTCGGCATGGATTGGAGGCACAGCTCGACTAAATGCGAGGTGTTTGAGCTGTTGTAGCCGCCGACGATCAGCGCCAAATCAGCGCCAGAGCTTAGCAGCGTGCGCGTGGCGTTTTGGTTTTGGTGGGTGGCGTAGCACAGGGTGTCGTTGGTGTCGGCGCAGTGGTAGTCGAGGTTTTCCGCGCCATAGCGCTGGTGCATGGCGCGGCGCAAAATGGTGGCCACTTCCTGCGTTTCCTCGGCGAGCATGGTCGTCTGGTTGACCACAGCCACTCGCTCTAGGTCCTTTTGTGGGTCGAAACCTTCTGAGCTTTTGCCGGCAAAGGCGCGCTCGAAGTCGGCGAGTGGCATCTCACCCGTGATGTACGCGGCAACCTTCTCGGCTTCGGCGGCGTCGAACACCACTAGGGTTTTGGTGTGTTCCTCGGTGTGTGAATGAGTCGCTTGGGTCTCCTCGTGGCTGTACTTGCCGTGGATGATGATGGTATAGCCTTGGCGGCCTAGCTCCTCGCCGCGCTTCCACACCTTGGACACAAAGGGGCAGGTGGTATCGTAGTTTTCTCGGTATTCCTCGGATTCGATGTCGATGCCGCTTTGGCGGAGCGATTCCTCGACCTGCATGGTGGTGCCAAAGGCTGGGATGAGCGCGATGTCGTCGCTGCTCATCTCCTCTTCGGAGACTTGGCGGTCCCCCTCGGGGTCGTAGATGAAGCGGACGCCTTGCTTTTTGAGGTCGTTGTTGACCAAGGGGTTGTGGATGATCTCGCTGACTAGGTACGTATTGCGATCGGGGTTTTCCTTGAGGGCTGAAAAGGCCATGTGAATGGCCCGCTCGACCCCGAAGCAAAAGCCAAAGTGCCGGGGGATTAAGACCTGTAGCTGGCCGATTTGCAGGAGCGTCGGGCACAGCGAACGCTTGCCGTTTTTCAGGCGGTAGTCCTTGACGCGCTGGATAATGGGGCCGGCGTAGTGATTGGGGACCCGATCGAATTGCGGATACGCCATGCGAAGCTCCTTCGTAAAATTGCGCTAGAAGTACATAGTACAGTATCAGGTTAAGCTGTCAATAGCGCACCCTGCTCGGAGCCGGGCGATTGGTTATATTCCCGGCGCTGAATTCACCTGTACGGGAGTGTCAACCTATGAAATTCGTCATTCGCGCTGGAGGGGTCGGCACGCGACTGTGGCCCTATAGCCGAGCGCACAAGCCCAAGCAATTCCACTGCATGGCCGGCGAGCAGACCATGCTCCAAGATGCGATTGCCCGCATTGGCGCGATTGCTGCGCTAGCCGACGTGTACGTATCGACCGGGGGCTCGTTGCAGTCGCTGGTGAGCGAGCAGGTGCCGACGCTGCCGCCAGAGCAGCTCATCGTCGAGCCGGCGCTGCGCAATACCGGACCGGCCATCGGTTTGGAGTGCGCGCTGTTAGAGGCCCGCCATCCGGGCTGCACGGTCGCCAGCTTGGGATCGGATCACTACATAGGTCGGCCCGAGGAGGTCTGCCGCTTGTTACAGGTCGCCGACCAGGCCCTAAATGAACGGCCCGACTACTTGTTTACGCTTGGGGTCAAGCCGACGCGCGCTGAGACTGGCTATGGCTACATCCGCCGCGGTCCCATGCTGACAGAGTTGCACGGGACGCCGGTGTACGAAGTTGTCGAGTTCACGGAAAAGCCCGCTGCACAACAGGCGGCTGAGTACGCGGCGAGCGGTCACTATTTATGGAACAGTAACATGTTTGTCTGGAAGGCGGCGACCGTGCTGGAGCTTTTCGCCCGCTTTGAGCCGGACATGTATGCTGGGTTGCAGCGCATCCAAGTTGCTGTTGGCACGCCGGAAGAAGAAGCGGTCATCGCTCGCGAGTATCCAAAGCTCAAGCCGATTTCCATTGACCACGCCTTGGTCGAGTGCGCCCCCAAGGTAGCCACTTTAGAGGCGGATATCGACTGGGGCGACATCGGCTCTTGGGCGGCGCTGACGGACGTATTGCCGACGGATGACGCGGGCAATTTGCTGTCGGGCGAGGTGGTGGCGTTGGACGCGGTCCGTTCGACGGTGTACGGGCAAGCCGACAAAGTCGTGCTACTACTGGGGGTGGAGGATTTGGTGGTGGTGGATACTGAAGATGCGCTGCTGGTGTGTGCGAAGGGGGCAGCTCAGCAGGTGAAAGATGCGGTGGACCGACTTAAAGAAAAGCAGAGGTACGAGAAATACCTATAGATTCACTCTATGTCGAGTATGTAGCTAGGTGGCGCTGGACGCGGCTCCTGGCATCGTGGATGTGCTCTAGGGACGCACGCCTAAATCCCCCGTCTCGAGCCGGACGGAGTTTGAGCCGCCCGGCTCAACCCATCCAGAAGCCCTTGCGGTGCGACACCCCCAGCACTTTTTGGCACTCGCTGCAAAAATAGAGGAATCTGACGCCGAGGTGGCTGGATATTTTTTGCGCCAGCAAGCGGGTAATCGCGCTTTCACAATGGGGGCAGATGGGATCCTGCTGCGTCGTTTCGGCAATCTCTATCACTGGACTCCTCCTTTTATTCATCTTCAACCCAGACGGCGGTGCCGTAGGCCAGCAATTCGGCCGCCGTGCCCATGACTTGGGAAGTGGCGAAGCGGGTCGAGACGACGGCGTTGGCCCCTAGGCGAGTGGCCTCGGCGCGCATGCGGTCGAGGGACTGCTCGCGCGATTCGGCCATGAGCTTGGTGTACTGGAGGATCTCACCGCCCATCAAGTTCTTCAGGCCGGCCATGATATCCTTGCCGATGTGCCGGGTGCGAATGGTATTGCCGCGCACAAGGCCGAAGGTTTTGACGATTTTCTTGCTGGGTATGTGGCTGGTTGTGGTGATAATCATCTTCTCACCTCCTTATAAGGGTCGGATTTGCGGGTTTTCAGTTTTTCTCTGAGCACGGAAAAGAGGAGCATGGCTAGGCCAATCCACACGGTGGCGGTGGCAATTTTGGGCACGTTCCACTCGCCGTGCTGGACGAACTGGTAGATGGCGTAGAGCACCAACAGGGCGCAGCCGGCGCCGACCAGGAGGAGCCCGGCGTTGCGGCTAAAGCGGCTGAAGGGGCTCTGCCACAGTTGGTCGAGCACTTGGTCGTGGGACTCGGCGAATTTGAGACTGGCGATGTGCGCCGCGCTGCTGCGTAGCTGCTCGTATTCGCGGCGGAACTCAGCGTCGCGCACCAGCAGGTCGTTAGCTTCGGCCGCTTCTTCGGGCGTCAGTTCCTGGTCAATCAGGCTCGAGAGCAGGCGCTGGCGTCTCTCGCATTGTGCATCGTTCATTGGCCCATCTCCTGGGTTATGTTATTTGGCGTATTGTGCAGCAAAGGCTTTGCGCGCGTGGTAGAGGCGGCTCATGACTGTGCCGCGCGGGATTTGCAGCCGCTGGGCAATGCCGTCGTAGTTGAGCCCTTCGATGTACTTCATGACGAGGATTTCCCTGAATTCTGCTTTGATACGCCTCAGGGCATCCCACACCTGCGCTTGCTCCTCGCGTGCTTCGAGCAGGAAGTCGGGTTTTTCGACCGGGTGTGTAGTGGCAGTCTCGGCGGCGAGCCGTTCCTCATATTGTGCGGCGGTCTGCCTTCTGGCGATGCGGTTGAGGCAGTGGTTGCGCAAGATGCGGTAAAACCAGGGATAGAAGGCGTCCAGGCTAGCGAGGCGGCGTATAGCGACAAAGGCCTTGCCAAAGGCGTCTTGGCAGGCGTCAGCTGCCTCTTCGCGATTGCCCAGCAGGCCGATGGCGTGCACGTAGGCCTCGCGGCGGAATTTCTCAAAGAGAAATTCAAAGCCGCGCACATCGCGTTGGTCGAGGCAAAGCCTGATCGCTGTCTGTTCGTCCATGGCGCTCGTTTCTCCTTCTGTAGGATTAAACAGACGAGCGAAGAGAATATTCAAAAAAAGGTCGAGAGAATTTAGACAGTGATAGGGGCGGCATTTGCGCTGTGAGCCGTAGGGAGGAGTGCGCCCTCAAGTACTAGGTCATCTCAAAGAAAAACAGGGGTGCGAGAAGTACCTCTAGGTTCACTCCACGTCGAGGATATAGCGCGCTAGCGGAGAGAGCCGTTGGCTGCGGTGAAATCGTCGAGCATCCACATGGAATTGACGACGTGATACGGCCCGTCGGGTGCGGTGGGTTGCCCCCAATCCGCGTGCAGGATCTGCAAGCCGTTGCCGGGCAGTGGATCGTGCCCATTGAGCGAGTGCAGCTTAAACGGCCGCTGCAAGACGTGAAAGACCGCGGTCAGCAGTGTTGGTTGTAGGTACACAGCGTCGAAGACCGTCCCCTTGTTGACCAAATCGGCGAGGCGGCGCACGCCCTCCATCTGGGCGACCTCAGTACCGGCTTCGTCGCCCTCGCGGGCAAAGATCGCGTCAAAAGCGTGGCGCAACTCGGCTAGCCAGTCGGGCGCGATGACCTCTTCTAAGATGATGAAGCCGTCGGTGTCCAGTGCGCTGTATTGCGCGGGCGTCAGCGGCTGGGGGACGAAGCCTCGTTGCAACAATTCGCTGTCCAAATTCCCCTCGTTTAGCTGCCGACTTGTTGCGCGAATTCGCAGATAGTGGTCACGCCGCGGCGGATGTGCTCTTCGGAGGCGGCGATGGAGATGCGCACGTGGTCGCGGCACATCTGGCCGAAGGTGTTGCCCGGGGCCACGGCCACGCGCTGTTCTTTGAGCAGCCGGACGGCGAATTCGCCGGAGTCCATGTCGGCCGCGGAGATGTCGATCATCAGGTAGATCGCGCCGCCTGGGGTGTAGTGGTACAAGCCGTATTCTCGCAGGACGTCGAGGGCGATGTCGCGGCGGCGCGCATAGGCGCGGCACATGGCGTCCACCTCGTCTTGCGGGCCGTCGAGCGCATCGGCTGACGCGAGTTGGGAGAACCCTGTGCCGCACGAGATAAACGGCTCTTGGAGCTTGGTGGCTATTTCGATGTACTCGGGATTGGCGCGGGTAAAGCCGACTCGGTAGCCGGTCATGGCGTAGCTTTTGGACATGCCGGAGACGACGATGGTGCGTCCGTCGGCGTCGTGCGGCAGGGCGCTCTGATGCGGTTGGTCGAAGACGATCTGGCCGTAGATCTCGTCGGACAGCACCCACAAATCATGGCGCTGGGCCAAGGCCATGAGCTGGCGCATTAACGTCTCGTCGTACACTTGGCCGGTGGGGTTGGAAGGCGTGCAGAGGAGGAGGAGTTTGGTGCGGGGGCTGACTAGGCGGTCGATCTCGTCGAGGTCGGGCAGAAAGTGGTTTTCCGTCCGCAGATTGTAAAAGACGGGTCGGCCGTGGACGATGGAGACGGCCATTTCGTAGTTGGGCCAGCCTGGGTCGGGCAACAAGACCTCGTCGCCTGGTTCGAGCAGGGCGAGGAAAGAGGTCGCCACGCTCATGACTGCGCCGGGGGTGACGAGGATGTTTTCGCTGGTGGTAGGCACGCCGGTGCGGCGCTCGAAGTAGCGAGCTGCGGCCGCGCGCAACGCATCGACTCCGGCATTGGGGACGTACTTGGTGTGCCCGGCGCGTGCGTAGCGGCAGGTGGCCTCGACGATGGACTCTGGGGTGGCAAAATCGGGTTGCCCGACTTCGAGGTGGATGACCTCGCCCGTCTTCTCAACGGCCCAGGCCAAGTCCATGATCTCGCGGATGCCTGAGCGGGGAATGGCCGCGGGGATGCGGGCAAAAGGCTTCATCGGATGTGGATGCCCGGTCCGGTCGCGCCGATCATCTGCACGGTGTTGTAGATGGAGGTTGGCGTTGAGGCCCCGGTGACGCCGGTGATCCCCTCGCTGCGCGCGACCTTGAGGTCGAGTCCCTGGCCCTGGGCGTGGATTTCGACGATGGCTTCGCTCCACTCTGGGCTTACCAGCAGCAGCGAGTGCGTGCGGTCGAAACCAATGCCGGCGTATGCGATGGCTGCGTGGGTGTTGACGTTGCGCGGGAAGAGCGGGCAGATGCCGCGCGTCGGGCCGTCGTAGAGGACTGTTTCTTCTTTGATGTCGTCGGGGTCGAGTCCGGCGGCCGCGCAATCGACGTTGTGCGGGGGCTTCTTCATTACCACATCGACTGACTCCCACACGTCGCGGTTTTCCAACAGCGCGTCCATGCCGACTACGCCTCCGTGCGGGACGAAGGCGCGGGTGCCGGCGCGGCGGGTGGTCTCCTCAATGGTGGTTTCGACGGCTCGGTCGGCGAGGGCGGTTACTGAGATGAACATGTAGTTGGTTTTTTCGAGGATCGTCTGTCCCCACTGGCTGGTGACGTCTGGGTGGGCCATTTCGACGACGAGGTCGGGTTGCCGCGATTCAAAGTCGCTCAAATCCGCTAAGCAGAGGTCGGCGGGGAGGTTTTGGATGGCAGCGGCCATTTGATCGTGGACGAAGACGACCTCCATGCCGTTGTCAGCGTCAGCGTCTATCATCTTGTGGACGACTTGGCCGATCTGGCCGTAGCCGATTAGGCCGATGCGGGTCGATTTTTGGCTCATGGTCTGGCTCCTCAAAATGGGGTGAAATCGGAAGTAGCGAATATATGCACTTGCCGGGGATATGGCGAACAAAGGGCGCGTTGGATCGTCGCAGGTCGCGTCAGTCTTGCAAGCGCCCCTCAATCCCGCCAATCGACGACTACCCCGACGATATTTCCATCCCGCTCCCGCTTAATGCGCTCGAACATCGCCGGCATTTCGGCGCACCCGATCCGATGGGTAATGCAGTGTTCCCACTTGAGCACTCCCATCGCCATGTTCTTGATCACAGCGCGGCGGCAGGGCTGCCAGCCGTCGTCGCAGGGGAAGAACATCTGTAGCCGCTTGCCGTGCGGCGTGGGAAAGTCCAGGGCGATCGGATCGTCCCCGTAGTGGCCCTGCCAGACGAAAGACCCAAACCGCCGACAGAGGGCAATCGCCGGATCGATGCACTGTGGATGCCCGGTACACTCGAATACCACATCGGCCCCTTCGGGCGCGAGTTCCCGTACTACAGCGGCCATGTCCTGCTCTTTGCTATTGATTGCATAATCCGCGCCCAGCGCCTTGGCGACCGCCAGCGGTTTTTCATCAATATCCACTGCCACCACCACGCACCCTCGCTGAGCACAAGCCGCCACCACCCCTAAGCCAATCATCCCCACCCCGTGCACCACCACCGTATCTCCCATCCGCGGATTGGCCATATCGACGCCATAGAGACCCACGGCCGGCATCACAAACAAACTCGCCACATCCATCCCCGCTCCGGGCACCATCTTGGCCACGCCATGCGTGGTATTGGGCCGGGTCACGATGTGGCTACAATGCCCGCCGGAAACGCACCCAACTTCCGTCCCGTCGGCCAGCCTCATCGCGTCATTGCCGCGAAAGTACACTTCGTCGCCGACCGCAAAATTGTCGATATCGGCCCCGACGGCTTCTATGATGCCGGTGCCCTGATAGCCGGTACACAACGGAAAGGGGTTGCGGTTCATCTTACTGATCTTGCCGCTAATCAGTCCGAACTCAGTGCCGATACTGACCCCGGTAAAATGGGTGCGGATCGCGACTTGGTCGGGGGCGGGATCGTTCAGTACGACCTCAGCCAGCGCGAAATTTTGCTGTTCGTCGCAGATGAGCGCTTTGGCATCCATGAAAAATCCTTTCGGGTGTTTTGTAGATTGGACTTTGGCGATTTTGAGGGCATAAGTTGGTAGCCGTCCGCTGAGGCGGATGAATACTTATTTCCGCTCGGAAATTTTGCAGACCCAGATGCTGATTTCGTAGAGCAGGAGCAGGGGCAGGGCCATGAGGATTTGGGAGACGGGATCGGGCGGCGTGAAGATTGCGCCAAGGACGAAGATGCCGATGATGGCGTAGCGGCGGATACGGCGCATCCGCGCGGCGGTCAGCACCCCGACTTTGGCCAAAAAGAGCGACAGCACGGGCATTTCAAAGACAATGCCAAAGCCGGCGATCAGCCGCAGCACAAAGCCGATGTACTCGTCGGCCGCCCATTGCGAGGTCATGTCGGGCGGCTCTAGCGCGAGGAAAAAGCGCAGCCCGAGCGGGAGGACGATGTAATAGGCGATCATTGCGCCGATTGAAAAGCAGAGGACGCTCAGCGAGATAATGGGCAGCGTGAGCCGTTTTTCGCGCTGTAAAAGTCCCGGGGCCACAAAGCGCCAGGCTTGGTAGAAGATGACCGGCAGTGCCAGCAGTAGCCCGCCGACGAAGGCGATTTGCAGGCTGATGAAGAAGTAGGTCATGGGCCGCAGGGCTTGCAGCCGGCGCGCTGGAGGCAGGTCGGCGATGGGCGCGTCCGGCTCCGGTGCCGCATCGGGCTGACCCAACCACTGGTTCACTAGCTTTTTGACCGCCAGCACCACGCCCGAGGATTGCTGGCCCTCCAAACTGAGGACGGCCTCTTCGTACGGCCGGGTCAAGATCTGCATAATCGAGTCGGAGAAGGCGAAGCAAATTACCGCGCCCACGACGAGTGCGGCTAGGGCCTTGAGAATGCGCCAGCGGAGTTCTTCTAGGTGGTCGAGAAAGGGCATGTTGGCTTCTCGGGGCGAGTCTGGGTCGTGGGGGGCGGCTGAATCGTGGTCAACTTCTGAGTCGCGGTCAGCTTCTGAGTCGTGATCAGCTTCCGATTCGTGGTCGGCTTCCGCTGTCTCGCTGACGGCTCGCGGCTTGCGGAAGCGGGCGATGAGGGCGACCAAGACGATCAGCAGGCAGCCCCAGGCGAAGATGTCGCCGTGCCGGGTGTAAAAGGTCGCGGGCTGGCCGACCGGCACGGTGGCAACGGCAACTGCGGGCGTGAAAAGGTCGGTCGCCTCGTAGGTGCGGCCAAATGGGTCGATGAACAGGGAGATGCCGGTGGTGGCGGCGCGGGCGATGGCCGTGCGGTTTTCAACGGCGCGCATGGCGTTGATGAGCGCGTGTTGGTAAGGCCCCGCGCTGCGGCCAAACCACGAGTCATTGGTGATGTTGACCAGCACGTGCGCCCCAGCCGCCACGTGCTGGCGCACTAGATCGGGAAAGATAGACTCAAAGCAGATGAGCACGGCAAAGGGGTGCCGGGGATGGGCAAAAACCGCGTGCTCTGTGCCGCGTGCGAATTCGGCTGGGCCGAGGTCGCCGGTCAGGCGGGTCCAGTCGATGTCGCGCAGCAGGGGGATGGCGTCGCGGTAGGGCGTCCGCTCGCCAAAGGGCACTAAGTGCATCTTGGCGTACGAGGGCAGAGATACGGCTCCGGGCTGGACGAAGAAGGCCGCGTTGTAGTTCGCGTGCGGCGCGCCGGTCAGCAAGGGGATGTCCAGTTCATCGACGAGCGCTTGGATGCGGCCTCGGCAACCGGCCCGGCGCACAGGATCGCACGGTACGGCAGTCTCGGGCCAGACCAGCAATTCGGGATCGCGCTTGGCCGCTTGGCGCGAGAGGGTGGCGAGGGCTGAGAAAGTGCGCTCCAGCCCGTTAGGACCCCATTTGTCGGCGTATGTGGTGTTCGGTTGGATCAGGCCGATGCGCAGGCTCTCGTCCGGGACGGTGGTCGTCAGCGCGCTCTGCGCGTGAACCCAAGGCAAGAGATAGCCCAAGGCAACGCCCGCGAGCAAGACGCGCCGCTCGACGAGTGCCGAGTAAAACAGCGCGTTGAGACCGACGACCCAGCAGGAGACGCCAAAGACGCCCGTCCAAGTGGCGTACTGGATGAAGTGGGGCAGGGCCGCTTGACTGTGTCCGAGCAAGAGCCAAGGGAAACCCAACTCCCCGAGGGAGAGCAGATATTCCTGCCCGGTCCACAACAAAGGCATCAGTGCGAGTGCCTTCGCGCCCCACCGCGCGGCGAGCACGTTGAACAGCCCGGTACAGAGGCCGGTAAAAAGGCCCAAATAAGCGGCCATCAGCCCGGTGCCTCCGACGACGGCGGGACCGCCGCCTTGGGTATAGGCTACCCAGTACAAGGACAGCAGGTTCCAGACTAAGCCGCTGATCCAGCCTGCGGCAAAGCCAGCTTTGAAGCCGCGGCCCTTCAAGGCGATTAGCAAAGGAACCAGCGCACAATGGGCCCAGAGCGGATGATAGAGAAAGGCGAGGGGGTGATCGGGGTGGCTGGGAAAGGCCAGCGAGAGCAAGGCCCCGCTCAGTGCAGCGAGCAGCAGGCGGTGAAGCGGGGTTAGGGCCAGAACAAAGCGCGGGTTAGACATCGGCAGTGGGGGGTAATGTGCAAAAATATAGGCGGGCGGGCGGGGCGGAGCAAGGTGCTGGCACAGATTGTGCTTATACGTCGGTAGCGTCTAGTGCCCAGCGACTTGTGGGGGCTAGACGCTACATTCGCGTGGTTTTTTTGCTACAGCTTGCCCAAGGAGGAACACACCGTGCCAACCCAAACTCAGCCCATTGACTACGACTTTGCCGCCCGCACTGTGGGCGAGGGGTCGCCCATTCACCACGACGAACTGCCGAGGGAGCGGCTCGCGCGCTTGGGGCCGCAAGCGCTCAAGGACCAAGAACTGTTGGCCGTGGCCTTGGGGACGGGGTATCGCGGCCGGCACGTGCTGGACTTGGCCGAGAGCATCCTCGCCGATTATCCCAAGGAATCGCTGGTAGATATGGATTTGGGGGAATTGAGCCGGATCAAGGGACTGGGCAAGGCCAAGGCCGGGGTCTTGGTCGCGGCGTTCGAACTGGCGCGCCGCGGGTTGCACAAGGGTTTGGGGGTGCGGCCGGTGATTAGTGCGCCCGGCGACGCACTGTCCATGTTGTCCGATATCAAGGATCAACAGCGCGAGCACTTTCTCTGCTTGTATCTCAATGCCCGCAATCAGGTGATCCACAAGGAGATCGTGTCCATCGGTAGTCTATCTTCGGCCATCGTGCATCCGCGCGAGGTCTTTCGCACGGCGGTAGCGCAGGCTGCGGCCAGCGTGATTTTGGCGCACAATCATCCCTCTGGCGACGTGTCGCCTAGCCAAGACGACATTAATCTGACGCGGCGCTTGGTGCAGGCCGGCGAAATTATGGGCATTGATGTACTCGACCACCTCATCATCGGCAGCGACGATTTTATCAGCTTGAAGGAGCGCGGCTTGATCTAAAGAAAATTGTATTTGCCCGGCAAAAGCCTATATTACTGACGAGAACAGCAATCTATACAAGGGTACGCGAGCGATGAAAGACGAAGAGAGCCATCTAATTCCAGTGTATATTTTCGACATGTACCCCTATCCAGACTCGGAACAGGGTTTGGGTCTGCCGCAGAAATTCTTGGTTTTGCTCAAGGGCACGGAAAACAGCGTGGTGCCCATCACGATCGGCCACTTTGAGGGCCAAGCCCTCGCCATGGCGCTTCGCAAAACTGCCTTGCCAAGGCCCCTGCCGCACGATCTATTGTGCAACCTACTCAAGCGAATCGACGCTGTGGTCCGCAAGCTGGTGGTCCACACGCTCAAAGAGGATGTTTTCCACGCGTACCTGCTGGTCCAAGCCCAAGGCCAGTCCTTCTATCTCGACTGTCGCCCCAGCGATGGCATGATCGTGGCCACGCTTTTGGGCGTGCCGCTCTTTTTGACCCCAGAGGTCATGGAAGCGGCCGGCCATCCGCTGGAACACTCCGACCAGCGCGAAGGGGCCGAGGGCGAACAAGCCGCTGCGCCCGAGGTGGTCCCAGATGCACCCGCAGAGGACAAAACGGCTGAGCGCGCAGAAGTCGCGCAGAAGTCGGAGGCGTTCGTGGATCCGGAGACGGGCGAGCCGATAAGCAAATTGGAACAACTCAAGGCGCACTTGGACTGGCTCATTGCCCAAGAGGCCTACGAGCAGGCGGCCAAGGTCCGCGACCGCATCAGCGAACTAGAGTCCGAAGGCTGAAAGGCGCTCTCACCGCGCTTGGACGCTCTTGTACGGCTGTTGTCGTGCAGGGGCGTTTTTTTATGCGCGCTAGGTGGCGGATTGAGTGTGGGCGTGTAGGAAGACCATGAGCGAAGCGAGGTCCGCAGGCGAGACCCCGGAAATGCGCGAAGCCTGTCCTAGGGTCTGCGGGCGGACTACCGCGAGCTTTTGGCGCGCTTCGGTCGAAATGTTCAGTCCGGGAGCGGCGAAGTCAAAATCAATCGGCAGGCGCAGGGATTCGAGGCGCTTGAGCTTTTGCGCTTGGGTTTCTTGGCGCTTGATGTACCCCGCGTATTTGATCTCGGCCTCGACGTGCTCGGCCGCGTCCGGGGAGAGCGGCTGTGGCGGCGGGGCGAATTCGCAGAGGTGGTCGTAGTTGAGTTGGGGGCGGCGCAGCAGCTCGGCGAGCGAAGTAGATTCGGCGATGGGTGTGGTGCCCTGCCGCGCCAAAACTTCTTGCACCTTTTCGGTCGGTTTGACGCGCTCGTGTTGGAGGCGTTCGCGCTCGGCGGCGACCTGTTGTTGCTTGGTTTGAAACTGATGCCATAGGTCGTCGCCGATCAATCCCAGTGCCCGACCTTTGGCCATCAGGCGGTCGTCGGCGTTGTCCTCGCGCAAGAGCAGGCGGTGCTCGGCGCGCGAGGTGAAGATGCGGTACGGCTCGAGCGTGCCTTTGGTTACGAGGTCGTCGATTAGCACGCCGATGTAGGCGTCGGCGCGCGTGAGCACGAGCGGGTCGTCGCCGCGCGCCTTGAGCACGGCGTTGATGCCAGCCATAATCCCTTGAGCCGCAGCTTCTTCGTAGCCGGTGGTGCCGTTGATCTGGCCGGCGAAGAAGAGATTGGCCACGCGCTTGGTCTCTAGGTGCGGATAGAGTTGGGTCGGAGGGGCGTAATCGTATTCGACTGCGTACGCCGGGCGCAGGATCTCGGCTCGTTCGAGGCCGGGTAGGGAGCGCACGATCTGGGGTTGCAGGGCCTCCGGCAGGCTCATCGACAGGCCGTTGAGATAAAACTCGAGGGTGCGCCGCCCCTCTGGCTCGACGAAAATTTGGTGCCGTTCCTTGTCGGCAAAGCGAGCGATTTTGTCCTCTATGGAGGGGCAGTAGCGCGGGCCGATGCCCTCGATGCGCCCGCTGTACATGGCCGAGCGCGCTAGATTGTCTTGGACGATCTCGTGAGTGTGGGCGTTGGTATAGGTGATCCAGCAGGGCATTTGCGGCTGGGTGATTTTTTGCACCGCATAGGAAAAGGGGCGAGGCGGGTCGTCGCCGGGCTGTTCTTCGAACGCGGCAAAGTCGAGGGTGCGACCGTTGACGCGCGGTGGGGTGCCGGTTTTGAGGCGTCCGGTTTCAAAACCGAGCGCGACTAAGCCCTCGGCGGCTTTTTCGGCGGCGGTTTCGCCGGCGCGTCCAGCGCTGTAGGAAAAATCGCCGACGTGAATTTTGCCTCGGAGAAAGGTGCCGGTCGTGAGGATGACGGTGTGGCCGCGATAGGCGATGCCGCCCTTGATGCCGACGCCTTGGACGGTCCCGTTCTCGATTAGCAAGCTCTCCATCAGGCCCTGGCGAATGTCGAGATGCTCCTGCTGTTCGCAGGTGTACTTCAGCTCGAATTGGTAGTCTTTTTTGTCGGCTTGGGCTCGCGAGGCGCGCACGGCTGGCCCACGCGAGGTGTTGAGGCGGCGGAATTGGATGCCGGTGCGGTCGGTGTTGACGGCCATCTGGCCGCCGAGCGCGTCGATTTCCTTGACGATGTGCCCCTTGCCGATCCCGCCGATAGCCGGGTTGCAGGATAGCTGGCCAATGGTGTCCAAGTTCATGGTCAGGAGCAGGGTCTCAGCTCCCATGCGCGCTGCGGCGAGTGCGGCCTCGGTGCCGGCGTGGCCGCCGCCGACGACGATGACTTGGTACGCTTTGTCGTAGAAAATCACGGTCGTTTATACGCGGCGAGGATGCGGTCGCCTTCCTCTTCAGTTTCGCGCAAGAGCGCTGGTAGCACGTCTTCGGGGGTACCGGCGCGTTCTTGCTTTGCGGACCAGTGCCACTGGTCTAGATAGGCGTCGGTACCCACCAGTCCCTCCTGCATGGCGATGCGGTCGATCGCCAGTTGGAAGCGGCCGGGCAGGGTGTGTGAGCTCGGTCGGCGGCCGGCAAAGAGCTTGATTTGCACGGGAATGTCGCGCCAGTAGAGGACTTGGTATTGGATCATGGGTTGAGTGCTCGGCGAAAGGCGCGGATGTGGTTGGGCGTGGTGCCGCAGCAGCCGCCGATAATCTGGACGCCGGCGGTCGCTAGGTCTGGGACAAACGCGGCCATTTCCTCGGGGCTTTGCGAGTAGATGGTGCGGAGGGCGCTGTTGAGCTGCGGCATCCCGGCGTTGGGATAGGTCATCAGCTTTTGGTCGAGGCCGCGCTCCTGCATGGCGGCCTTAAACTGCTCAACGCCGTGCAGGGCGTACGGCATACCAGTGTGCTCGCTGCGCCGGGTTTCAGCGCCGCAGTTGACTCCGACGAGGTGGACGTGGTCGAGGAGGTTGTCGCCACTGGAGTATTGGCCCGAGGCGAGTATGTCCAACAGGTCGGCGACTGAGTGTCCCCAATCGGTGCGATAGACGACCTGCTTGCTTTTGCGGTCCTGCGTGTATTTGAGCGCGAGATTGACGGCAATGGGCAGGCCGGTCTGGCGGGCGATGTCGCAGACCATGGCCGCTTCGACGGCTGAAAACTGGGTCTCAATGGAAAAAAAATCGACTCCCCCCTCGCAGAGCGCGTCGATGATGCGTTGATGTGCGGCGCGGACCTTGTCGTTGGCAATGCCGAAATCCGTACTGCCGGCGTCGGCCTCGATAGCCCCGGGAGAAGGGCCGATGGAGCCGGCGATGAAGACATCCCGCTCACTGCGCTCCCGGGCGCGCTGTGCCAACTTGGCCCCGCGCCGGGCCAGCGCACCGGCTTGGGTCGGATCTTTGTCGGCCATGGCGAGGTGCAGCTCAGAGGCGACAAAGGTATTGGTGCCAATGCAGTCGGCACCTGCGGCGATGTATTCGGCGTGGATATCGACGACGGCCTCTGGGTGGCTTTCGTTGGCGAGGGTGGAATTAGTCAGTTCGATTTGGCGGGCGAAAAGCTCGGAGCCAAAACCGCCGTCGTACAAGAGGGGATGCGGGTCGTTGAGACGCTGGAGGAAAAGGGACACAGATTGGTCTCCGTCTAAGATAGGGTGTCGGCGCGGGTGTCGTTGAACAGCCATTCGAGCAAGCGTTGGCCAAAGTCCGGCGCAAAGTGCGGTACGTGCGCGCCTTGTTCTATGGTCCATAGCTCAATGGTGACGTCGTTGCGGCAGCCCGTGCGGTAGCGGGTGCGGACGGTCTCGGGGCCGTCGAGTTTTTGGTCGAGGTCGAGTGGGGGGAGGGTTTCTGGATCGGTGAGGTCGCAGCGGGCGAGTGCCGCCCAGCGCAACGCGACTTCTTGTGCGCCGGCGTACTCCTGCTCGCCCGTGCTGCCGTCGTAGGCTACGACCTTGTCGTTTGTGCCGTGGATTTGCAGCACTGAGACTGGGGATGCGAAGGCACAACGGGAGGGGTCGCTAAAGGAAGTGCCAGCGAGGCTGGCAATGGCGACTAGGCCCGGGATGCCTTCGCAGGCGAGTCGGTAGGACATGAAGCCGCCGTTGGAGTGCCCGAGGACGAAGATGCGCTCTACGGCGATATGCGTGGCGGCTTCTTCGAGTAGTCCGGAAAGGTATTTCACGTCATCGACTTGGGTGTTGTGGATGTCGCAGCAGAAGTCCGTGGCGTTCCAGAAGCGCTTGCCATCGGGGTCTCGCGTGCCGTTGGCCATAATGAGGGCGAAGTGATCAGCGTTCACTCGCTTTGAGAGACCAAAATAGCGGTCGTGCTCAGCTAAATGGCTGGTGAAGCCGTGTAGGCTTAGTACGAGCGGAATGGGCGTCTTGGGGTCGTGATCGGCAGGGAGGATCAAAAAGGCCGGGCGTTGGTCGCCTAATGTGTGGACGGTATGATCCTGACGCAATTCGGCGACTAATTCGGCGACCAGTTCGGTATGGGATATTTCTTTGCTACAGGCGGTGAGGGCCAACGACAGCACAACAGCAAGGACACAGATTTTGTCGTTCCGCATATTGACCCTCCTTTCCGGTTGCGATCTACAGGCCGACGGCAAAAAACGGTTCTAAGCTCAGTTTTAATCTATGGGATAAGGCCAATAATGACCAACGCGCTAGGCGGCCAGTTCGCCCTTGCGATAGGCGCGGAGGAAGGCGGCGCAGTACTCGTCGCGGCCCAGCAGCATATCCTCGGCGAGTTGGTAGGGACGAGCTTGGCGGTCGGTGGCAAAGAGGTCGGCTAGGGAGGTGGTAGTCGGGTCCATGATCGCGCTGTCGGCACCAGCTTCGACGGCTAGCAGCAGGAAGACGTCGTTGATCAAGTGGCGGCAGGGTAGGCCGAAGGAGACGTTGGAGAAGCCTCCAGTGATGTGGACGTCGGCACCCAACTCGTCGCGCAATTGGCGGATGGCGTCAAAAGCGTGGTGGCCGAATTGCGCATCAACCGAGATGGGGAAGATCAAGGGGTCGATGTACAAGTCGGCGAGCGGCAGCCCCAAGGCGAGGGCTTTATCTACCATTTGCCGGGCGTGATCGATCCGCTCTTGCGCGCTTTGCGGCATACCGGACTCGCCCGCCGAGGTGATGATGACTTGGGCGTTGTACCGTTTGGCCAGCTCTAGGGCTTCGGGCCGTTCTAAAGACGCGGAGTTGAGCAGGAGGCGCTGGGGGTGGTCGGCTCCGGCTTCGAGACCGACGGCGAGGGTGTCTATCTGAGAAGAGTCGATGGCCAAGGGCGTCTGCGACATGGCCGATACCGTCTGTACCAGCCAGCGCATGGCCTCTTGTTGCTCTACGTGTTTGAGCGATATCTCATCGACATTCAAGTCGAGGAAATCGGTGCCGGCCGTTTCTTGGCGCTGTATTTGGCGGCGCAGATAGTCGAGGGCATCTGCGTTGCCAAGCATGGCCTGTTGCACGGCGATCTTGAGATGTTTGACGCGGCCTTCCTCGTAGTCTTGGGTCGTTTTGACTGCCTCGGGAATGTGGAGGAAGCGTCGCTTGTTGTTGGCGTCGCGGAAGCACACGGATTCGACGCCTTGGGGGTCTGGGCCGATGAGCTTGCCCTTGCGCAAGACGACGCGGGTGGTGTGGATGTTTTCGCCGATGACGAAGAAGGGGCGGTCCGTACCAGGGATGTTCATTGGATTCCGTATTTGTTTGTGAGTGAAATGGGCGATTAGGATGGCGTTGTTGCATGAAGTTGAATAAGATAGGCTTCTTCAATGAATGGGGGAGCGATTCACTACTAAGAAAATCACCGCCATCTCGTCCAAGAAACCAAACTTTTATATTATCGCCTTCCCCGTCCTTGGTCAACCCCTGTCGTCCTCATATAGATCGTCGAGGAAACCTTGAAATCTGAGTCAATTTGATTGTTAAAAAAAGAAAAATCGAGATATAGTATTGACAAGAGGTGATTCCCTCTATAGGCTACCGCTGCTATTTATCGACGCGGTCAGGCTTTTGTCTTGACCTCGTTCCCACCCCCCCTGATTTGCCAAGAGGTCTTACCCATGAAAACCGCACTGACGTACGTATCGCTGCTTGCCCTCTTAGTGGTGTACTTCTTCGCCATTCCGAGTCCCATGCATGCCCAGATGGCAGATACGCTTGACATCCAAGTGCTTCCTGCCGGCAACATCAATGCCGTGATTAACGGAGACACGCTAGCCAACGGTTTGCGAGCCCATCCCGATCGTGCCTACCGACTCAAGCGAGGCGCGGTATACCAGTTTACGGAGACGATGAAGATCAATGGTGACCTAAATCTGATTGCTACCGAAGTAAACGGTGATCCGGATGAATTGGCTAACAGGCCACCCGTAATTGTTCCAGGAATCCTGCCGGATGACTCGTCTCCAGCCCAGTTCTTTGACTTGATTGGGAAGGGTGGAAAGATCAATATAAATGATCTCTACTTGCTGTCCCGGAGAGCCGATAACGTTGTTGTAGGCTGGGATAACTACATGACGCTAACTGCCGATTCGATATCGCTGAGACTTCGCGACATTGTATTTGATAGCGGTGGCGGATTTGGCATACTCATAGCTGGCCACTGGTCCAAGATCGATATGCAGGATTGCGTATTTCGCAATAATCATCACAGTCTAGCGTGGATTGCGGGTGGTTCCCCCATGATTGCGTTCCCAGGGGTCCATATGGATACGCTGAAAGTCATTAACAACACGTTTTTTGCTGTTAATGGGTATATATGGTCGGCGAGGGGCTACGATCGTCATTCGGTATTCGAGCACAACACTCTGGTTTATACCCATGTTAATCCCTTCTTGGCACACCATGGCTCCAATGTTCACATCAAGAACAACCTGTTTTACTCGGTACATTCCTTGGGTTGGTGGACGAAGTTTGTCCTGGAAGACCCCGGTTTCTCCAATTGGCCAGATACCACATCCACTAGCCTGATCCACTTTACGGCACGGGATTCTGTCAGTAAGTGGAGCACGGATATTTGGAACCAGCCTATCCCTGGGCCGGAGGTATATATTGATCCGGATCGAGGGGTCACCGCTGAAATGCTGGATCCAACGAGGCGGGTAATAGATGTCCAGAACAACGCGTATTTCTGGCCCAAGAAGCTGTTTGATTATTACGATACCTATAACGCTAACATCACGCTTACTGATAGCGTCAAGGTCCCCGATGGATCAATACAGATACTCCCCAGAAGATTGCATAAGCCGAGGTGGATTACGGAATACACGCAATGGACGTTCGACAACCTGTTCCCAGCAATCGGCGTTCAGTCAACTCTAGCGGGTAATATAGAGGCGGATCCTATGTTTGATCCGGCTATCGAAGGACACGTGGACGCCTTGATAGAGTATATGGACAAGACCGTGCATGAACGGCTTGATCTGAATTCACGATGGTCCTACGATCCGGGGGGCGAAGGTGTCCATTATCCACCTCCATGGCCTTTGCCAGAGAATTTGGCGTTTTCGAATTCGGCATTACAACATGCCGGTACCGATGGATTTGCGGTGGGAGACTTGAACTGGTTTCCCGAACAGAAAGAGCAGTGGCTGAATCAGAGCACGGCAACCGCTGTAGAACACTTGGCGAGCCAAGTGCCAATCGGTTACCACTTGGCGGAAAACTATCCTAATCCGTTTAACCCGTCTACCACTATCGGATTCGAGACGCCTGAAGCGGGGTTGGTTACGCTCAAAGTTTACAATACCTTGGGACAATTGGTAAAGGTTTTGGTCAATCAGCATCTGGAAGCCGGTGCGTACAAAGTCCATTTCGATGCCTCTGGCTTGAGCAATGGCGTATACTTTTACGCACTAGATGCTGGCGATCTTACACTGTGGAAGCGAATGTTACTCCTCAAGTAGTCATGTAGCTTCTTGGCGCATGACCATTAAGGCTAGATGTAGGCATATTGGCTTGCTGACGGCGTGGCTAGCCGTACTTACCACAAGTGCGGCTAGCGCGCAGTCGGCAACGGTGCGTGGGGCCATATTGGATGCGGTTACTAGCGAGCCATTGCCGTGGGCAAATGTAATCCTGATTGGCACGAGTATTGGGGGCGCAAGTGATATAGAGGGCAAGTTTATAATCAGGAATGTTCCGGTTGGATCCCACACGGTAAGAGCGACCTATATTGGCTACGAGACACGTGAACTTGAAGTAGTGCTGACGGTTGATCAAGTACTGGAATTAGAGCTACCTTTAGATCCAGTGAGCCTCATCGAAGAAGAAGTCGTTGTTACAGCACAGGCAAGTGGTCAAACGGCGGCGATAAACCGGCAACTGTCATCGCTGGCGATTACGAATGTTGTATCTGGTGCACGAATACAGGAGCTACCCGATGCAAATGCGGCTGAATCAGTAGCGAGACTTCCCGGTGTGTCGATTATCCGGGAAGGAGGTGAAGGGGCCAAAGTCGTTGTTCGTGGCCTATCACCACAGTACAACCAGATTGCGATAGACGGTGTTCAGCTTCCAGGTAACGTCGTATCTAATAACCCGAATGAACAAGCGTCATTAGTAGGGGATCGGGCTACCGATCTCAGTATGATATCCTCAAGCATCCTTGGAGGGATTGATGTGGTAAAGGCGATTACTCCGGATATGGATGCTGCGGTTATCGGCGGCGTAGTGAATTTCGGCTTACGGAAAGCGAAGACCAGCGGCACTCGCCCTGTCTTTGGCCTTACCTCACAAGGAAGTTACAATGATCTGAAAGGAACGTATGCCGACTATAGATTGGTTGGTTCTCTTGAACATCGAGTCTTAAATCAACGACTGGGTTTGTTCTTACAGGGCACCACTGAAAAGCGCAATCGGAGTGCTAATCGGCTGGCGGCCTATTATGTGCTAAACGACAAGTCGCACGGGGATGACGGTATTCCCGATCTAACGAGTGTCGATCTAAGTGACGTCTTCAGCGAAAAACAGCGCCATGGCGCGACTCTTGTGGTAGATTACAATCATGATTCAGGCGAAGTGGGCATTCTCAATTTTTTTAGTACATCGGAGACTGGAGCTCTGAGTCGAGGACAGTCATTCGTACATGCCATTGACGATATCACGTACTCGGGCGGACGATCCAGTAATGATTTAATGTCTGTCACTAATCTGCTCAGTATTCGGCAGGAAGTACCACTATTCGATATTGACCTGAAGTTCTCCCATACCTATTCGAGGAGCCAGAATCCTGAAGATTTCACACTCATATTTCTGCAAGACAGGGCAGGATATGCTGGCCAAGGCGATTTGTCCAAATCACATCCTTCAACCATAGCCGCTTCAGGAGTACCTGACTCGATAGGCGCTAAGCTGAAAACGATTAATAGCTCGAAAAACGTTGCTATGGACCGGTCGCTGACGGGATCTGTGGGTCTGGAAAGAGATCTGGTGACCGTTGATGTTTTTGCATCTAAGGTCAAGCTTGGCGGCTCTTATCAGTACCGCAAGCGATCCTACGACATCGATGACAGAGCAGGAGTACATTTCGATCTAGGCGGTAGACAACTATACGCAAGAGTGTTCGAAAAGTATCCCGAATTGAACATGTACAATGGCGATGTTGTCTTAGCTCTATTTACAGACGATCCATATTCATATCGAAATTTTCTCGCCGGGGACTATTCGCTGGCATATCCGATGAATATTGATTTCATGGAAGAGATTATAGAAATCGCCATAGCAAGAGATGTAGGCTTCATAGAGAATGAGTATAGATCTCTCGGCTTTGATTACAATGGATCAGAGGCCAAGAGCGCAGCCTATGGGATGCTCACGGTTAATATAGGCGAAAAGATTACGCTACTGCCCGGCATGCGTTTCCAGAACCTGAGGACGAGCTATACGGGCAATCGCGGTGTGCAACTGCCAGATGCCGGCGGTGGGATAGCATTCAATGCTAGGGATACGACCGCAACTAATTCTCGTGGCTTTCTGCTTCCTATGGTCCATGCGCGGTACAAGCCGCTACGGTGGTTGCAAATTCATTTTGCCTATACCAATACATTAAACTACCCGGACTATAGCGCAATTGTCCCACGGTATGACGTGTCACTGGCGACGATCATTTACAATAATTATTCGCTAAGGACGGCTTCGTCGGAGAATATCGATCTCGCTGTGTCGATCTATGGAAATGCAGTAGGATTGTTTACGGTCAATGCTTTTCGAAAACGTATAGAGGACTTGATCTTCCCGTCAACAACATTCCTTAGCGATCTCAGTGCATATCCGGATCTGCCACAAGACGGTCAGGGGAATGGACAACTGTATAATTTCAGTACGTTTATTAACAATCCGAACCCGACCGACGTTCGAGGTATTGAAATTGACTGGCAAACGCATCCATGGTATCTACCTGGTATCCTGTCTAATCTGGTCTTTAATATCAACTATACGCGAGTGTTTTCGGAAGCAAATTATCCGCGAACGGAATTGGATATATCGTATGATGAACTCGGAACGCTGTACAGAACGGTGGTGGATACGTTTTATACGAGCCGCTTATTGCACCAGCCCAATGACATCTTTAATCTAGCAGTCGGATTCGATTATCGTGGATTCTCAGCCAGAGTGTCTGCCTTGTACCAAGATAATATTTTCAAGAAACCCGACTTCTGGTTGCAACAGCGAATTCACTCGGACAAGTACACGCGGTGGGATCTCGCGATCAGCCAGCGGCTTCCGTGGTTTGGAATGCAGGCGTTTTTTAACCTGAATAATATTACAGGCGCGGATGATATTGATCTCAATCAGAAAACTAGCTTTCCGGCGTTGCAAGAACGTTATGGTATGACGGCGGATATTGGATTGAGAGTGATGCTCTAGTGGCACGACGAGAGCCCCAAGTCTTCAGCTCACCGATCTAGTCTCACCAGTACTCGCAGTCTTTTGGCAGAGTAGCTTTGTGCATTGCTGGCAAAAGTCCAATCGGAGTGTTTATCCGCCCGATTGCCAATGCCGATATCGGCGCGTTCACCTCGACGCCAGTGGTTGATGGCAAAGAGCGTCTGTTCCGTCGTGGCGTTGTGTATCTGCATACTACCATAGCCGTCAGCGGGGTCTATTGGCTGGTCGCCAAAGTCGTAGCTATGCTGAGAGGCATTGGGCACGGCAGAGGAGTTGGCGGGGGTGTAGTTATTGGGCCAGAATTCGATGTGGCCTTCTTCTAAGCCGATGCCGTTGTGTACGCCAGTGTTGGACCAGATGTTCATCCGGGTGACGGGTTGTTGGAAGTGAGCCCCCGAGGCCAAGGTGGGTACGCCGATCATTTTGAGATCATCGGTAAAGGCATCCAGTGAAACGTAGAGAAAACGCGTTCCGCCATCACTGTGTTGCAATTCCACAAAGTAGGCGATGCGGTCAAAGGGCGAGATGATCGCAGCACTATTGTCGATGTCGTAGTGGATATCCGCGCCGAGGTTGGCCAGATCGAGGTCGTACACGAGGTGATAGTCTGCCGCTTCGGGCACTTCCATTGCGAGCCGATCGCGTTGGGGCACGACACCGGCGCGGAATGGGGCGGCGGGTAGGCCGGTGGCGTTGACTAAGTTAGGTTCGGCCAGCTTGCGCCAGGCAAAGCGCACGGCCACGGGGTTTGCAACACCCGGCGCTGAAACTACGACCTCATCGCCTACTATTTTAGCATTTGCTTTGACGAATCCGCCGCGTTTTTGGTCGATCACCGCAAAGTGATCTGGTGCTGCACCGTCGCGTGTTTTTAGGCCGCTGCCATGGTCAAAGCGCAAGTGCATTTTGTCGCCTTTGATCTGCATCGAACGGTAGAGCGGACCTGAATAGATCACTTCTTGGTTATAGGTCTTGGCCAGCGCGACCAGTGCCAAACGCCGCCCGACCTCCTGCTTGTTTTTGGGGTGGATATCATTGGGGTCGCCGACATCGTGGATGACGACCATGCCGGTGTGGGGAATTTCCAGCGCGGCCGTTTGCGCTTCCCAGAATTTGGGCAGTACGTCAGATGCTTCGCCACCATAGGAGTAAGGGGCGATCTGCACGTAGTAAAACGGAAACTCGCCACTTGGCCAAAGGCCGCGCCAACCCCCGATGAGCGCCTTCATTTTCTCCGTGTAGAGCATGCCCTCAGTGTGGTTGGACTCGCCTTGGTACCAGATGGCACCGCGCACCGCAAAGGGGACGAGGGGGTGGATCATGGCGTTGTAGAGCACGGCGGGTTGCTGCGGGTCGTTTGGCGGCAGGAGTTCGGGGGGATAGGTTGGCATTTTCGGTACCGGCTCTTCGCTTTGTCGCGCCGTGCGGGCGACGTTAAGCCAGGCTTCGACTTCGTCCAATACGCCTCCTAAGCGCACTTTGTACAGATCACTGCGCGGGTTTTGCAATTGTAGTTGCTCGTAGATGTCGTGTACAGCAGGTACTGCGGCAAAACCAGCGGGAGGGATCCAAGGTTCAATCCGGGTGCCGCCCCAAGCTGACTGAATCAAGCCGATGGGCACGTCGAGCTCGTGCTGCAAGTGGCGACCGAAATAGTAGGCGGCGGCCGAGAACCCACCCCAGCCGCCCTTGGCGATGGTCTCCGGGGTACAGAGATTCCAATCGGCCTCGATGTCCGTTTGTGGTTCAGCGCTGAGTTTTTTGGGAATCTGGAAGAGACGGATTTGTGGATGATTGGCTGCGGCGATCTCCGCTTCTGGGTTGAGGCAGAGACTGACGCCCATTTCCATATTCGATTGCCCCGAGCAGAGCCAGACTTCGCCGACGAGCACGTTTTGCAGTTCAATGCTGTTGGTGCCTGTCACCGTCAGCACATGGGGGCCACCGGCTTGGGCTGGTGGCAATTCCACCTTCCACTCGCCCTGTGCATTGGCACTGGTACTGTCAGTTTGCCCGAGAAATTCGACGATGACCTGCTCGCCAGGCCCAGCCCAGCCCCAGATAGGCAGGGGGCTATCGCGCTGTAATACCATGTGATCGCCGAATATCTTGGGCAGACGCACGTCGGCAAAGGTTGGTGGAGCGAGGGCTGACGCGAGGATCAGGACGATCGGATACAGGGGATTGAGGGGAAGGAAATAGAATCTCATCGCAGTATCTAGATTGGAGACTGATAATCGGAGGTGATGGATGGCTGCCATCTATTCTTCAATGTTTATCATTTGACGGTTGGTGCTACGTCGATCCTGCGTGTCGGCCCACTGTCTGCCCTATCGGGTGGGTTTTCACGGGATATAGCGGAATGGTCGATAATGCAGTATTACTGCGAATCTTCCTTTTTCCCGTTGTGATCTTTTTGCAAAAAGGCGTTGGTCCAGGCACTAGTGCCCTGTAAGGCTGCGTCCTTGATAACGGCTGCGTCGCCGAGCATTTGTTCCTCTTCGCCATAGGCTTTGAGGCGGTCGTACGCACGCGCCCAAATGCAGTCCTTGTCGCCGACTTCGCACTTGCCTTGGCGCGTGCCACCGCAGGGGCCGTTGCGCTGGTTTTTGACGCACTGCGATTCCGGGCACAAATAGGCGATGTCCGGCAGCGAGCAGTCGCCGCAGTCGCGGCAGTCAAAAGCAGCGATTTTGAGCGCGTGCTCGGCCGCGTGGAAGAGCTTGGCGGCCTTGGGGTGCTCGGCTAGAGCGCGGGCGAGATGAGCGCCAGTGCGAAAGCCCGCGCTCTCGGGCGCAAAAACTTGATCGTGGATGCGGCGATTTACCTTGTAGCTCAGCGGCAGGTGGCCGCGCGCTTGGCGGAGGGCGGCTTGCTCCTTGGAGGCGAGGTACGCGCGGTTGATAGTAGTAGAACTGAGACCGGTGTCGCCCTGGGGTTCAAAAAAGTAGAATTCGTCGGCAAAGGAAAAGCAGAGTTCCACGGCAAAATCGCGCCAGTCGTCTTCCGAGTAGGTCGCGGCGAGCGCGAGGATTTTTTCGTAGTCGCCGTATTGCAGGTGCCCGCCGAGATAAGCCCCCCGGTAGCCGAGACCCTTGGCGATGGCGCACTGCTTGGCGGCCAACTCCAAAAAGAACGCCCGACCCTTGTCGTTGGCTTGGGCCTGCTTTTCGACGACGGCCATCAGTTCGTCGGTGACTTCAACTCCGGGAATGTGGCCCTTGTGGAAGAAGCGCGCCGTCGGCCGCGAGAGCACATACACGTTGGCGATGACCGGGACCTCGAGACCACACAAGGCCATGTATTTGAGCAACTCGTCCTGCTTGCGCGCGTCGTAGCCGATCTGGCTGATGACAAAAGCCGCGCCGACGTGGATTTTTTTGGCCAGCTTGAAGTATTGGGGCATGACCTCGCGCTCGTAGCGCTTGTGGTTATTGACTACGGCCCCAAGATAAAAATCCGTGGCCTCCATGCGCTGGGTCCGCTTGCCCTTTTTCATTTTCAGCCCAGCGTTCATGGCGGCGAACATTTCGAGCAGGCTGACCGAATCGAGGTCGAAGACCCCGCCGGCCGTGCCTTGATAGCCGCTGATGGGGTAGTCGCCAGACAGGGCGAGGATGTTGTTGAAGCCCTCGCTGGCAAGTTGCCAAGCGCGGCCTTGCAGCGCGTTGCGGTTCCAGTCCTTGCAGGAAAGGTGGATGATGACGTCTTGGCCGCGCGAGATCAGGTCTGTGCCGAGGGTGTCCGGGTTGATCATGGCGTTGCCCCCGGGGTTGTCGGTGATGCTCAGAGCGTGGAATTGCGGATGCTCGGCGAGGCGGCGGGCGAGGGCGAGGACCTTGCGGCCGTCGCGCTCGGTGATTAAGCCCCGCGAGGTCACCAACTCGACGATGTGGACGAAGGTGTCGGTGGTTTCGAGCAGGTGGCGCAGGGGTTTCTTCTGCCAGGCACCCGAGTAGCGGGCGGGTGGATGGAGCGCGGTCAGCGACATGGCTAAAGTGCGGCGGGCATGGGTTTGAATTGGCAGCCCTCGACGAAGAGTTCAAAAAAGTCGGGGGTCGTCTCTAATTCGACGTGCTCAATGCGCTTGGCCAGCGCTTCGATGCGGGCGCGTTTGCTGGCCGAAAGGAGTACTTCGCGCGCCCCTTGGACGGCGGCATTACCCACCTTGGCGATGCGGGCGGTGGGCACGGGGGCCAAAAAGCCGATGTCGATGGCGGCTTGGACATCGACGTAGTTGGCAAAGCCACCGGCGAGGTAAAGCTGTTGCACGTCGCCCGGGTTCAGGCCCAAGGTCCGCAAGACGATGTACTGGCCGCAGAAATTGGCGGCTTTGGCTTGGGCGAGGTTTGAAGCGTCGAGGCGCGAGAAGGTGATGCCGCGCTCGGGGACTAGCTCAAATTGACGCTTTTTGTCGGCGAAGACGCCTTTGGGAGTCATCAAGTCGTGGCAGCGCAACTCGGCGAGGAGGTCGATTAGCCCAGAGCCGCACAGGCCCGCCGGCGCGGTGTCACCGATAGTTTCCCACTGCCAGCGCGTACCGTCCCAGCCGATGGACTCAATGGCCCCGTCGCAACCGGGCATACCATAGGTGATGCCGCCGCCTTCAAAGGCCGGGCCGGCCGGGCAAGAGGCCGCGACGAGGCGGCCTTGGTGGGCGACGACGACTTCGGTGTTGGTGCCCACATCGACTAGCATCGCGCTCTCGCTGGAAAGGTCCATATCGACGGCGACTAAGTCGGCGGCTACGTCTGCGCCGACGTGGCTGGCGATCAGCGGCAGCGAGTACGCGCGCGCTTTGGGATTGGCCCTTAGGCCGAGGCGGCGGGTCTTTTCGACTAGGCTGGTCGCGGTGCGTTCGCCGCTTAGGTATTCGTGCTCAATGCGCGATTTATAGGGCTTTTGGCCGATGCTCTGCACGTCGAGGCGGAAGAGGATGTCGCGCATCGTCGAGTTGCCGGCGACTGCTATCTCGTAAATCTCCTGCCGCACAAAGCCGCCGCGTCGGCAGAGGTCTGCGATCTCGTGGTTGAGCGCCTTGACCAAGGCTTGGCGCAGTTCGCCAGGGTGTTGCCCGTCGTAGGAGATGCGGTGCATGATGTCGCTGCCGCCAAAGCGCTGCGGGTTTTCAAACGCGCTCAAATGCACGCTCTCGCCCGTCTCCAGATCGACTAAGTCGAGGACAATGGTGGTGGTGCCCAAGTCGATGGCTAAGCCGTAGAGGTGGCCGCGGTATTGGTCGATTTCCTCGTCGCCGTAGTAGATGGTTTGCCCGCGCCGCTGGACTACTGGGTCGATCTCGGCGGATCGATCCACGGTCTGGGTCAGTATCCGGGGCGTGCGAAAAAGCGGTGCGAATTCGATATCGACATCGGCGTCTTCGACTTTGGCCTGACAGGCGAGCCGGAACTCACCGCCGAGGAAGTCTTCGGCCGGCGTTGGCGCACTGAGGGCTTGTGCGCCGCTTGTGACTTCGACGATGCACTCGTGGCAGTGACCGGTGCGTCCGCAGGAGGTGGGTACCCGGGCACCGAGTTGATCCGCGTAGTCGAAGAGGGTGCCGCCGGTCGATAGCGGGTAGGAGGTGCCGTCGCAGCGGATTTGCCCGCGACCGGGTGTGGCTGGGCGTTGCTCCATCTCCCAGGCCGAGCGGTAGTCGAGTTGGTCGTCGCTGCCGCACTGGAACAGCCCGCCCGGCTCTTTTGGCTTGCGCTGGTTGCGGCAGCCAAAGTGGGCGGTGCATTGGTCGAAGCGGTTCTTGTACGGGCAGCGGAAGGTCGCCTGCACGTCGGCATGGGTGGCGATGCCCGCGAGGATGCCCGACAGGCGGTCGAGGCTCTTTTGGTATTCTTGGGGGTCGATTTGGGTCATGGACGAAGGCGTCGTTATCGCTCAGAAGTGTATAGTGGCAATGGCTCGATCTGAGCCAATTCGTCTCGATATTGCTGCTCCAACTCCCAAAGATCTCTGGCGTGTTGGGCGCTCAGCCAAAACTCAGGAGAGTTCCTGAATAAACGGGATAGTTTTAGGGCCATGATGGACGAAATAGAGCACTGCTCTTGCAATAGTTCGCGGATAGTCTGTCGAGATTCGCCCAACTCATCGGCCAAAGAGTCCGCCGTCAAGGCGTAGTCGGAGAGAAAATCTTCTCTTAGCATCGCTCCGGGATGCGTGGGCGGGATGGTGCGTTTTTGATCTGTTAAGAACGAGAATATTCGATGCAGAAGCTCACGTAATTCGTCTGCGATCTCTTGGGGTGGATCTTGGGCGAGTGCTTTGGTTGCGATTTGCTCGGCTTTCCGGGGCTGGTTGCAGTCTAACGCCAACGTACCAGCGCTGCGATGCAGTACTGAGTACGTCGGTTCGACTCGCCCCTCTGCTTCTAATTCGGAGATCGCCGCAAGTTCATTCTCCAATGCTTTCTCGAAAAGTTTGGTAGATTCTTCTATGTTGCCTTGCACTCGTACTACAAAGGCGCGTTCGGCAAACTCCATAGCCTTATTGTGGGAATCGCGAACACTCATTTTTCTTGAACCTCAGCAAGGGGTTGTCCAAACTCAACTACGATTACATACGATGGTAAGGTCCCGTCGGATCGGTTGATCTGCTGCCCTGTGATTCCAAACATACACCTCCAGCCTCTGCCAGTGACATGCCGAAGCTCGGTGTGATAGCTGGGAGGCCATTACCAAGATCATTCAAATCTAGCATGTATCAAAATGTTCCATTACTGCGGGAGAGGCCACAACCCCTAACCTCATTATGTATCCTCATCCAGCAAGTCCTTGGCCAAGGCCACGCAGGCGAGGGCGTCCTTGCCGTAGCCGTCGGCGCCCATGTCGTCGGCAAATTCCTGGGTCACGGGCGCGCCGCCGACCATGATTTTGACATCGTCGCGCAAGTCGGCGTCGATGAAAGCCTCGATGGTCTTGCCCATGTTGGGCATGGTGGTGGTCAACAGGGCCGACATGCCCAAGAGCGGGGCTTCGTGCTCTTCGACGGCATCGATGAAATCGTCTTCGGAGGTATCCACGCCGAGGTCGTGGACGACGAAACCGGCCCCGCGCAGCATCATAATGCACAAGTTTTTGCCGATGTCGTGGAGATCGCCCTTGACCGTGCCCATTATCACAATGCCGATGGGCTCGACGCCCGAGGCCGAGAGAATAGGTTCGATGTGGGTCATGCCAGCTTTCATGGCGCGGGCGCAAGCCAACACTTCGGGGACGAAGATGAAGTTTTCGCGGAATTTGATGCCGACGATGGCCATGCCGGAGATCAGCCCATCGTCCATGACTTCGAGGGCTTCCACGCCCGCAGCAATGGCTTGGCCGGTCAGCTCGTCAACCGTTAGATGGTCGCCATCGATGAGGGCCGCGGCGATGTTCTGCATTTGCTCGCTGGCTTGGGCAAAGATGCCGATGATGCGCTCGCGTTCCTCGTCGCGCTCGATAAACTCTTCGATCTCGTCGCGGATAAATTCATTGGCGATGTCGGTAATGTCTGCCATTTATGATCTCATTCTTTTAGTTGTGCGCTTGGTCGCGGTGCCACTCTTGTACCGTGCGGGGAATGGCCTTGAGGTTTTCGATGGAAGTCTGCAAGGGGATGGCGCACTCTGGGCCGATGAGTTGGACGCCGGCTTCGAGGTTGCGCACGACTTCGGCACCGACGACTTCCGGCCCTTTAGAAAAAAGAGTCTCGGGGTTGTTGATGTTGCCTACTAATGAGATGCGATCGCGCATGATTTGGGTGGATTCCTCGGGCGTGTTCTTGGAATCGAAGTGGAAGGCCGCCATGCCGGTTTGGGCGATGTACTCCATGCGGTCAACCGTGCGGCCGCAGATGTGGAGGATGATGGGCACCGAAAGCCGCTCGGCAAACTCGATGTGCAAGTCGCGCAGGTAGCGCTCGTAGTACTCGCCGCTGACGAGGTCGCCGGTGGCGTGGTCGGGCAGGCACAGAGCGTCGGCACCGGCTTCGATCTGCGCTTGGCCGAATTCAATCGTGATCTCCTTCATGCGATCTAGGCAGAGCTTGGTCTCGCCGGGGTCGTCGAGCGACAGCAGCAGAAAAGGCTCGACTCCAAAGCAGTGGTAGCCCAGCGACCAAGGCCCCATGGTCTTGCCGACGATGGCGACTTCGTCGCCGTATTCCTTGCGCAGAATTTTGATTGCTTCGGTGACGCAGGCCGTGTCGGGGTGGGTGCAGAGGTCGGCGGGGATTTTGATGTCGTCTGGTTCGTGCCAGATTGGCTCGCTCATGCGGACGGTGGGCCAGTTGTCCTTTTGCTCCCACTGGATTTTGCACCCGAGGGCCGAGGACTCTTGAATGATGGTGAAGACCGGCATGATGGTGTCAAAGCCCAACTCGGTGTAGCCGGTGGCGGCCAGCCGCGCCATGAGCTCGGGCTCGCGGTTTGCTGCGGGAAAGGGGGCATCGACGAGGTCCATTAATTCGACGGTGGCCACCGAGGTTGGGTTGCAGAGCGGGGTGCGGTCCACAGGCTGGCGGGCGAGGGCGGCGAGGACGCGCTCGCGACTGGTCATCGAAGAAGGCATGATAGACTCCTTTATTCCTGGGCGCTGGGGGCTGAGAGCACGCCGCGGCTGGCCATGGCTTCGGCCTCGCGCACGGCAGCGCGCACGTTGGGGGCGCGGATGAGCAACAGGCCGATTAGGGCGTCGTGGGAGTGGCCGCAGCCGAAGCGGGCTTGGTTGGGTTGATCGGCGATTTCTTCCATCTCACCGAGGCGGATTAGGCCGCGGGCGATGGTGGCAACGCGGCGCTCCACACCTCGGACCTGTTCGGTAGCGCGGACCTCGTACAGGCCCTGACCGAGACTGGCAACGGCGATGGTGGCGTTGGCTTTTTTGTCGAAGATGTGCAGTGGGCGTGGCTTGACGGGCTGCTCTGGCGGCAGCTTGCAAGCCTCTAGGAAGAGCCGCTTGACCGCGAGCAGATGGGCGTGGCCGCAGGGGAAGCGGAGCAGGCCGTCGCTGGTTTGCTCCATGCCGCCGAGCACCTGCATGGCGTCCGCGATTCCGGCGACGCGCTCGGCGGCTCCAAGAAGATGGCTGTAGGTGTGGACTTGATAGCAGGGAGGGCCATCGGGGCAATAGAGCGCAATGGAAATGTCGTCGAAGTGGAGATCCATGGAGACCAATTCGACGCGCGAGCCAAGATCCAAAGTTTGTGCCATTTGCATTCCCTCTTGACAGCCAAGTGCGGGATTGAGTACTGTTTTAGAAAATAGCTAATGGTCTGACCATCGGCAAATTTTATTTTCTTCCGCATTTGACACTTGGCACTTTCTATGAAAAAAGCCACGGCTCCGATTGACGATGCCATGCGCCCGGTGCAGCGCACGTCCGTCAGCGACGAGATTATCGCGCAGATAACAGACTTGATCGAGCGCAACGTCCTCAAGCCCGGCGACAGGCTACCGCCGGAGCGGGAGCTGTGCAAGCGCTTTCAGGTTGGGCGCTCTTCGCTGCGCGAAGCCCTGCGGTCGTTGTCCATGATGGGGCTGCTCGACGGCCGCGTGGGTGAGGGCACGTTTGTCTGCGACAAGGGCCAATACGTGGAGCGGGCGTTGCAGTGGGGGTTTTTACTCGACGGCAAGAAGCTGCAAGACCTGAGCGAGACGCGGATGATGCTCGAGTCGCAAAACGCCTATTTGGCGGCCGAACGGGCCACGCCCGAGGATTTGGCGGCCATTGCCGACGCGCTGGCCGGCATGGCCGGGGGGCTTTCTGACGAGGGGCGCTTTCTCGCCAGCGATTTGCAGTTCCACCTACTTATTGCGCGGGCCACGCACAATTCCATTCTCTACAGCTTGCTCGAAACCACTCGCAATTATCTACAAGAATGGATCAAGGAAAGTTTAGCGGAGCCGGCGCTGGCTGGCCCTCGGGCCGAACTTTCGCTGGCGGAACACCGCCAGATATTGGCAGCATTGCAGCGGCGGGATGCGGAGGCCGCGCGGCAGGCGATGGCAGCGCACATCCGCTCCAGCAGCGGAGATTTGCAGCGAACTAGCCGTCGATCAGTGTCCGATTGACGAACTCGGTGACTTCCTCGATTCGTCCCAATCCCGTTAAAATCAAGCTCTGGGAGATGCGCCGCGAGAGCCCGACGATGCGTTCGTCGTCGAGCGCGACTGGCTGGCGGCCATCGGTCGCGCTCAATAGCAGGCAGCCGAGATCGTGTACGGCTTGGTGTTTGACTTCCTCGGCTTTCTTGTAGCTCGCATTCTGAAAATAGCTGTTCCAGAATACATTGACGGCCTCTAAATAGGCGGCTTTTTGGGCGGTATTCTGCATGGCCTTGATGCACATATCAGCCGTGTAGAAGGCGAGGTCAAAGGTGGGATAGCCGTAGTGGGCGGTGGCAAAATCGACCCAATAGGGCTGGCCGTTGGCGACCCATACGTTGCGGGGCCGCAAGTCGCCCAAGACGAGACAAAACCCCTCTTTGAGCAAGCGGTTGGTATGGACGGCAATGGCCTTTTTGAGGTCGGGATAGGCGTTGGCGATGTAGTTGTAGTGCGGGTCAATGCGCAGTTGCTCAAATGCCTTAGTAGATGCCAACTCGTCAGCGACCTCGGACGAGTTGGCGGTCTCGTTGTGGACCGTGGCCAGCAGTTCGCCGCACTGGACGGCGATTTGCAGGTCGATGCGGCCATTGACCAAGTCGCCTTCCCACGACAGGGCGTTGTGCGGCGGCGGAGTCGTCACGAGGATGAAGTCCGTGCGGTCTTCGAGCAGGACTTCCGGCAAGACCTCGGGAGCGAGAAATGCCGCCAAGCGCTCGATGCAGCTCTTCTCGGCGAAGATGCGCCGCCGATCGGTCCACCAGCGCTCCTTGATTTGGACGCGCGAGTGCGCCTGCTTGACGATCCAAGCCTGATTGGCAGCCTCTACGTAGTACACCCGATTTTTTAGCCCGTCACTCAAGCTCTGGACGCGGATCGGCCCCTCGTCGGTGCGCAGTTTTTTGCGTTTCAGGTACTGGGATATAGCCTTTTTCTCTAGGTTCATGGGCTTCTCTCAGGAAGTAGTGGAGGTGGCGGCCCGCACCTGTTCGACTTGGCTGGCGGCATGGTACGAGCTGCGCACCAACGGGCCAGACTCGACGTGGCGAAAGCCCAAGCCGAGGGCAAAGCGCCGCCACTCGGCGAATTCGTCGGGATGGACGAAGCGCTCTACGGGCACGTGGTCGGCGGACGGGCTTAGGTATTGGCCCAAGGTCAGAATGGCGCAGCCAACATCCGCTAGATCTTGGATGCTCTGGGCTATTTCTCTTTTGGTTTCGCCGGCCCCTAGCATCATGCCGGACTTGGTGGGGGCCGGACTGATCTTGCGCGCTCGGTCGAGGAGCTCTAGCGAGCGGCCATACCGGGCTTGCGGGCGCATGGTGGAGTAGAGGCGAGGCGGCGTCTCGATGTTGTGATTGAGAATGTCCGGGCCGGCTTCAAGGACGGTAGCTAGGGCCTGCCAGTCGCCTTTGAAATCCGGGATCAGGACTTCGACGCTCGTCTCGGGGCAAAGCTGATGTACTGCTGCGATCGTCCGGGCGAAGATCCGCGCTCCGCCGTCTGGCAATTCGTCGCGATTGACCGAGGTAATCACCGCGTGCTCTAGCCCGAGGCGGGCGATGGCAGCGGCAACGCGCTCAGGCTCGCCTTCGTCGAGCCATTGAGGGCGACCCGTCTTGATCGCGCAAAACCCGCAACTGCGGGTGCAGACATCGCCCAGAATCATAAAAGTCGCCGTGCGTTGGCTCCAGCACTCGCCGATGTTGGGGCAATGAGCACTCTCGCACACCGTGTTAAGCTGTAAATCGGCGAGCAGGTTTTTTAGGGCGATGTAATTGGGGTGGCCTGGGGCTTTGGCCTTGAGCCAGGGCGGAAGTCGGCGCTTGGAATTAGATGCCATAGGATAGACGAGGAAAAACTAAAAGAATAGAATATAATACGACTCCGGCACGCTAATATCAAGACTTGGTGGGTGCCGAGGCTAAGCACGTGCGGCAGAGCCCGTACCACAGATAGCCGAGGGGAATGAGTTTAGTGCTGCGATAGGCGATGGAAGTGAGCGGCCCCCACGTGCGCTCAGGGTCAATTGGCCCATAGACACCCGATTCAAGGTCGAAGAAGACAAAGGGCGTCGGCAGAGCGATAAAAGCAAATATCCACAAGAACTTAGGAGAACCTGAGCGCGCGTACAAAGCCACGAGTACGGGCTGGAGAAAGACGTAGTGATGCTCCCAAACGTCTTTGTAAACGAGAAAAAAGGTACACATCCACAGCGCGAGCAGCGGCAGGGCATCGCGGCCACGATAGGTGGCCACCAGTGCCGCGACGAGGATGGCGACCTGCGAGCAGTAGATGACCGCACGGCCCGCCAAAGGGAGGTCGGCGAGGGTCGTCAGCTCGGTTAGAGGCCGCTCGGCTAGTTGGGCCGCGACGCTGACCAGCCCGCCTTGCAGCCCGAGGTTGCCCGCGTGGGTGAGGGCCCCTTGGACGGGAGCGCCGTACATATTGGCGACGAAAAAAGTTCCCCAGCTATCTGGATGCAGCAGGAAGTAAGGCAGCGACGTAAGCAAGCCGGCTAGCAGTCCCAAAGCGAGGACGCGCCAGGCGCGAAGCCTTAAAAGCGCGGGGGCGAGGATTAGGGCGTTGGGTTTGACCAAGAGGGCACCCGCCCAACACAAGTTGGCCACCCGTTCCCGGCCGCTGTGGAGGCCGACGATGAGCCAAAAGAGCAGCGAGGCCGCCCAGAAGCTGACCTGCCCCATGTAGAGTTCGAGAAAGTAAGGCGAGAACGCCAGCCACATAAACAAGGCCAAGCCCCGGCGCGGCCCTTCGACCCACCGCCAAGTCAGATAGAGGTTGGCCGTGAGGAAAAGCTCAGTGCAGCAGAGATGGAGAAGGTATGCAGTGAAGGGCTGAAGTTGGGCGAAAAGACTAGCAACTAGGGCAAAGGCTGGTAGATAGCGGAAGCCGAAGGCTCCCGACACTGAGTAGATGTCGCGGCCTTCGGCTAGGGCTTGGCCCGCCAAATAGAAAACCCCGAAGTCAAAGCCGCGGCGGGTGTGGGAGGCGTCGTTGAAGAGGGGCCGGATGAGGTCGGTGCCGAGGGCGGCAAGGAAAACGGCGTGAATTAAAAGGCCCGCTATGAGGTAGGGAACAGGCCCGCTAAAGCACTTCATACCGCCGCCAAGATACAAGCTCCTACTGGAGATCGCCTCTGCCGTCTTCTTGGGCGATGGAGTCCTCTTCTGGTGTACCTATTTCTCCCTTGTCGAACCACATCTGGTACTCGCTCGGGTCGGCGACAATGCGGCGCGCCTCCAGTACTTGGGGATCCACGGTTACATTGTACGCTTCAGCCACTGGCTCCCCGAATGCTTTTTCGAGGATGGCGAAGGTGAGCCGCCAAGCGATGAGGTCTTCGTTCTCCTGCCAGTGTTGTTCCTCGATTTTGTCGATTTCGTCAGTCAGATGGCTGAGCGGTTTGGCGAGCTGGTTGTACTCCTCGTCTTCGGCGACTTTGTCCAATTCCTCGATTTGGGCTTCGAGGTCGCTGATGTAGTTGAATCCGCGATTTTCGGCAAAGGCGCGGAAGGCCGCTAGCTCTGTTGGGCCGACGACGAAGTCTGGCGTCAGATCGGGGTACTTGAGCCGGTGCTCGCGGGCGTAGTAGAAGAATTGGTTGTTGAGGCTGTAGAAGCCGCTGAGCTGCGCGTCGAGGCGGCTGCCACTGCGTCCAGATACCTCGATGTCTGGGGTGATGCCGCCGCTGCCGCGAACGATGCGCTCGAGCCGGAGGGTCTTGAACTCCTTGTCGTACCCGCGGACGAGGGTGGAATCCTTGCGCATGCGCTTGTCGATGGAGCGCCCCGAAGGCGTGTGCCAAGCGGCCATAGTCAGCTTGAGTTCGGCGCGGTCGTCGATGTGGACGATCTGCTGAACGGAGCCCTTGCCCACGGTCGTAGTTCCCAGCACCAGCCCGCGGTCCCAGTCTTGGATAGCACCGGCGACGATTTCGGACGCCGAAGCGGACAGGCGGTTGACCATGACGATGAGGGGTGTGTCGCGCAGCAGGGCGTCCTCGCGGGTTATGTATTCGGCAGTTTCGATGCGGCGGCCCTCGGTAAAGGCCACGAGGCAGTCGCGGGGCAGGAAGAGATCGGTGATTTGCACGGCTTCTTCGAGGTACCCGCCGCCGTTGTTGCGCAGATCGAAAATCAGCCGCTCCATGCCTTGTTCTTCTAGCTCGACAATTGCCTTGAACACCTCTCGGGTCGACCCCTTTTGGAAGCTGTCGAGCTTGATGTAGCCGGTGCCGTCGGGGAAGAGGGTGGCAAGGGAGACGCTGTTCATCTGCACTTCTCGGCGCTCGATCGTCAGGTCAAAAGGAGTGGGGCGGTCGGTGCGCTCTAAGGTCAGGGTTACGGAGGTGCCAGGCGTACCGCGCATGCTGTCGGCGGCCACGCCAGCCGACATGCCCTTGGTGGAAGTGTTGTTGATCGCAGTGATGAGGTCGCCCGACTGGACGCCCGCTAGAGCGGCCGGCGTCTGGTCGTGTAGGAGGCTCCACACGGCAATCGCGCTGTCGGGATAGACGACTTGGATGCGGAAGCCTAATCCCCCGTATTTGCCTTGGGTCTGGATGTTGAAATTGTCGAGATTGCGCTTTTCCAAAAACACCGAATAAGGGTCGAGGATTTCCATCATCCCGGCGATGCCAAAGCGGACTAGCGTATCCGCAGTAACCGGATAAAAGGCATTCTCGTCGATGGCTTGGGCCATCTGCATGAGGGTGTAGAAGCGGTCGTTTAGCTGCCTTTCCACGTCCTCACTATCGAGCTGGGCATGGGTGTTGAACGTGTATTCCGAGGCTGGATCTAAGGAGTTGAATATCCCTCGCACGGCCGCCTGCGCTAGGGAATCGGGATGTACTTCTTCAATGTAGTACTGGTGAATGATTTTGGCCGTCTTCCACAACAGGGCTTTGTATTCGTCTTCAACGGAGCGCTCAGCCCGCAAGTCAGAAGCGGATGCGACGAGGGCGAGCAGCAGCGAAATACGCAAAATGGACAAGCGACACTCCTTGGTCAGTAGGGCGCGTTGAGATGCATAATAGAAGCATGACATAATATCAACACGCCTGTACCGCGTCAAGCAGTGCGCCGCCGGTACGCGAGGGCTAAACCGCGCAATACGAGGTCTGGATCGCACGTGTGGACCGCGGCGATATGAGGGTGGAGGAGGGGGCCGTCGCCGCCGGTAAGGAAGACTGCGACAGGGCTATCTAAGGCTGCGGCCATGCGCGTGCAAAGGCCCTCGACGAGTGCGGCCGACCCGTGCAGTGCCCCCGAGCGCAGGCCGTCCGCGGTGTTTTGGCCCAGCAAGGGCGTGGTGGCCGCGAGCTCGACTTGGGGTAGGAAGCTGGTGTTTGCGCTGAGGGCATTTAATCCGAGGCGCAGCCCTAGGGCGATGACCCCGCCGCGAAAGGTGCCAGCGGCGTCGATGGCATCGACCGTTAGCGCGGTGCCGGCATCGACGACCACAACGGCTTGGCCAGCCGGGGCTGTGCGATGGGCGGCTGCGGCCGCCGCGAGGCGATCAACGCCAATCCGAGCGGGATCGTCGTAGTCAATTTGCAGGCCCCAATCCCACGTGTTGTGCGCTTGGAGGACGGGGCCGGCGGAGAAATCGCGACAAGCTGCGGCGTACGCCGCCCCCAATTCCGCGACGACCGATCCGATGACTGCGCCAATGGGGGGGGTGGCAAGCCCGGCCAGCCGGCACAGGAGGTCGGTATTGGCTGGTCGGGCCGTGGGGAATTTGTGGCGACAAACGGTTTCATCCCCGGCCAAAAGACCGATGTCGATGCAGGTGTTGCCGATGTCGATGGCCAAGAGCATGGGCGAATTTATTGACTTTCCGGCGCGTTATCTATATAATATAACTTTCTAATTCAAACAATATCCAACATTTACGTCTCATCCCCTTAGCGAAAGTTGTCCTGCATGAAGATAGCAGCGAAAGCGAATATGTTGGGTAAGCGCCGGACTTTTATCGTCATTTCCCCGCGCGATGGTCAGATCCGCGAGTATAGTTTTTCGCCTCGCGCCTTAGGGCTGATTTTGCTGGGCGTGTTGGGTTTTGTGGTTGGTGGTGGTTATTACGCCTACACCGAGGGCTTTCATCAATCGAGCGATCAGAAAGCCCTGCTGGCCTTGCAGGAAGAAAACAAAAACCTCTTGCACGGCTTAGAGCAGACCCGCGAGGAAGTGCAGCAGCTCGGGGAGGCGATGGATCAGCTCAAAGCCACGGAAGATAGATTGCGCGCCCACCACGAGATGGAGCCGCTGGAGATAGAGCCACTCGCTGCGGATGGGGAGTTGGGCGGCGTCGGCGGCGTGGAAGATTTGTCCGAGGAGGTCGCGTCCTTACCGCCGCAAAAGCACTTGATGATGCGCGAGATGAGCGTGCGCATCGACTACCTGAAGCGGATGGTCAACCTACAGGCCGAGAGCTTTGAGGAAATCGAGCGCAAATTCGAAGAAACGAACGTCCAATACTTGCCCACGATTTTACCAGTCCCCGCGCAGCAGACGTGGCGGTCGTCGCCCTTTGGCTGGCGCATTGATCCCTTTACCGGGCGTCGGGCCTTCCACCGGGGCGTCGATTTTGCTGGCCGCAAAGGGACACCCATCTACGCGACGGCGGATGGTTTTGTACGCTATGCTGGGAAGGATAAATACCTCGGCAATACGATTATTGTTGCCCATCGAAAAAAGGAACGCGACGAGCAGGGCCAGCCCTATGCGCGCCAGGGCGGCTACCAGACCGAATACGGCCACTTGGATAGAATTATGGTCGTGCAAGGTGAACAGATAAAGCGCGGGCAGCAGATCGGGACGATGGGTAATTCGGGCCGCTCGACCGGCCCGCACCTACACTATGCGGTGCGTTTGCGGGATCAGCAGTTGAGCAAACACCGAGGATACCAGAACCCAGAAGATTTTATCTTCGACAACAGCGGGGACTACGGGGACTATATGTGGGCCGCAAGCGAGTGATTCGAACCTCTACCAAGTACCTAAAGACCGGTCCAGCAAACGCGGGCCGGTCTTTTTTTCGGAGTACAGCCGTATGAGCACGCCTATTGAGGGCAAAGTAGCCGCCATTATCGACGACACAACGCTGGTACTCAACGTCGGCAGCGAGCAGGGCGTCCAAGAAGGCATGGCCTTTGCCATTTTCGCCTTGCACGGGGAGATCGCAGACCCAGACAGCGGGCAGCCGCTGGGTCGCTGGGAAGCGGTCAAGGCGCGAGTAGTCGCCACCCATGTGCAACCTCGCCTGTGTACGGTGCGCGCTCCGGTCGTAGGCGAGGTGCCGGTGGTGGGCGATACCCGGCCTTTGAGCGCGATGATGGTCGAGCACTCGGTGGCTCGCGCCCCGGGCCAAGAGCAGTGGCAGCGGCTGGAGGTGCGAGGGGGCGATGTGCGGGGGCGGCCCCAGAACCAGCCCATTGCCGTGGGCGACGGAGCGAGGTCGTTGGCGGTGGCTGAGGACGACGGGAGCAAGTCAGCCGCTGAGGAGGATGTGAGCAAGCCGGCGGTCGAGGACGATGTGAGTAAGTCCGCCGCTGATGACGATGCGAGTAAGCCTGCAGCCGAGGGCGATGCGAGCAAGTCAGACGATTAGAGTGGCGCTGGCCGCGCTCTGCATCGGTGGATGTGCTTATTACTCAACCTCCGGCGGCCTGTTGGGCGGCATCCGCAGCATTGGCATCCCCGTAGCTGACAACCAGACCTCGGAGTTCGCCGTGGCCGAGCGTCTAACTGAACTCGCCGATTCGCTTTACACCGCGGATGGCCAGTTGCGGGTCGTTGACGAAGAGAGCGCCGATGCCCTCTTGCAACTCAACGTGATCTCCATTGAGGACCGCCCCTTTACCTATACGACGGCCGAGCAGACCGAGCAGTACCGGTTTGCGGTCTTGGTAGCGGCCGAATTGGTGCGGGTGGAGGATGGGGAGGTGTTGTTGACCTTGTCCGAGCTAGAGGGATGGGCAACTTATGACGCCGCGCTGGCCGAGGAAGAGGGGCGGGATCCGGCGGTGGAGCGGGCGCTGGACATGGTGTTAGAGGAATTGGTGAATCGGACGACGGCGGGGTGGTAGCCAGTCCACGGCTTAGTCAATCGGCGTCTGTTTTTCTTCCCACTACAAAAATCACTGCAATAATCAGGCATAGTCCCACAGCCAAGCCAGTGGTCGGCGACCACAGCAGGGTGCTGCCCAAGTAGCCGCACAGCCCGGCGATTGTCATCGTCGTCAGGGCGTAGGGTATCTGGGTGCGCACGTGGGCTAGGTGGTCGCAGGCGGCGGCAATGCTGGAGAGGACGGTGGTGTCGCTGATGGGGGAGCAATGGTCGCCGAAGATCGCGCCATCCAATACCGCGGCGGCGACGAGGACCGTCAGCGCCAGACCACCCAAGTCGTAGGCTACCGGGATCATGGTCGGCAAGAGTACGGCCATGGTCGTCCACGAGGTGCCGATGGAGAAGGCGACCACCGCGGCGAGTAGGAAGACGAGGAGGGGGAGGAAGTGCGGGTCGAGGAAGCCGGAGAGCGCACCGACGATATAGGCCGAGGTCTCGACGGCCTCGCAGGTTTCCTTGATCGCCCAGGCCAAGATCAATATCACCAGCGCATAGGAAAAGCCCGTAATGCCGCTCGCCCAAGTCTTGCAGACTTCCACTAGGCCGAGCGGGCGTCTAGGGCTTGCTTCCTCGCGGCGGGTTAGGGCCAAGACCGCAGCCAGTACCGAGCCAGCTAAGGCGGATAGGAACATCACTTTGGCTCCGTCGGCGTGGGAAAAAACTTGGATCCAGTAGAGCCGGGCGAAAAAGCCGTGTTCGGCGCGAGCGGCCACCACAGCCGGTGCTTGGCTGGCGTCTAGGTGCATCCCGCCGAGGACGCCAGCGACGACGAGGAGGACGGGGCCTGCGGCTACGGCCCAATGGGCGCGGAGGCCGGGGTGCTCGGGGAGTTGGGAGGCGTCGCCGGTCATCGGGCGGTCTCCCGGCGCGAGGACTTGGCCGGTTCGCCGGGCGCGCTCCTCGGCTTTGAGCATCGGGCCAAAATCGCGGCCGGCGACAGTGGAGCACAGCACGAAAGCCAAGGTTAGCAGGCAGTAGAAGCGGGCCGGCAGAGCGCGGAAGAACAACTCGTAGCCGGAGACCCCTGCGCCGACTTGCTCCATCGCGCTGTCGAACAGACCGACTTCAAAGCCGATCCAAGTGCTGACAACGGCGATGCCAGCTACGGGGGCGGCGGTGGAATCGACGAGAAAGGCCAGCTTTTCGCGCGAGATGCGGAAGCGGTCGGCGATGGGGCGCATGGTGGTGCCGACGACGAGCGTGTTGGCGTAATCATCGAAAAAGACCGCCAGCCCCAGCAGCGCGGTGGCCAGCCGGGCCGAGCGCACGCCCGCGGCCCGGGCGACCAACAAGTCGGCGATGCCGCGGGTGCCTCCGGCCAGCGAGATGACGCGCACCATACCGATCAGGGAGGCCGTGAAGCCGAGGATGAAGAGTTGAAAGGAATCGCGCAGCGGGGTCCAGACAAAGTCTAAGAGCGCGCGCTCTAAGCCGCGAAATGGGATCGCGTAGAATGGGACGTCTGCCGGCAGGGAAATGAGCGCACCGCCGACGATTGCCAACCCGAGTCCCAAGATCAGGCGTCCAGTGGCCACGGCGACGAGGATGGCCGCAGCGGGCGGAAAAAGGCTCAGTCCGCTCGTTGTACCTTGATCGGGCAAGAGCAGCGCGCCGAGCAGGGCCGCGCCGAGCGCTAGCAGCAAGCGGAGAAAGGGAAAGGCGGAGCGCATCTTAGAAGTCGTCCGAAAATTCCGAGTACGCTCCAAGCAACGTCATCCAGCATCTGTGCTCATCTGCGTTCATCTGCGGATACCTTGCTACCGGAGTTTTCAGCCAGCTTCTTAGTCGTCTTGCGGCGGGGATTCGACCTCGCTGGTGGGGACGGTGGACATTTCCAGCTTAAAGGCCAGCAAGTACATCATAAAACAGCCGATGATCCACCAGGCGATCTGCCATATCCACAGCGAGGGAATCCCCAAGGGCCATTGGGCTGGATCGGTCTGATTGCCAAGGACGGCAAAGGGGCCGATGGCGCAGAGGAACCAGACGATCGTCAAAATCCAGACCGGCGTTTTCCATTTCTTTTTCGCCTCGGGCAGGGTCGTGTGTTCTTTGAGGAAGTGATGGTAGCGATCGCGGTGGGCCAAATGGTTGGCTTCCTTGGGCTGAGTGAACAAGCTGACGATGACGACAGTGCCCATGTTAAAGAGGATGCCCCAACCGGCGCTGTGGAGCGTGAGCGGATAGCGGCCAATGCCGATGAGGCCGCCTAGCTCGGTTATGTAGGTGAAGGTAACGGCGATGAGTCCGGCGATGAGTCCGGCGACGATGGCCTTGGGGGTGAAGAAGCGGATGTAGCAGATGCCCAGCAGCGCCGGCCACATTTGGAATCCATAGGAGACGGCTAACCCTCCGAGCAAGACGAGCAGGTCGCCGGAGGCTAGGCCGACTAGCAGGGCTAGGCTGACGACGACCGCCACAGTCAAGCGACCGACAAAGACTTGGGCCGAATGCGATGCTTCTTTGTTGAAGAAATGGCGGTAGAGGTCGCGGGTGATAATGCCACTGGCCGTGGACATATAGGCGGCCCCGGTCGATTGCATTGCGGCTAGCGCGCAAACGGCCAAAAGCCCCAAGAGGAAGGGAAAGCTGCCGGCTAAGGTATCGATCAGGTAGGGAACCAAGTGGTCGGATGCGGGCAGGCCGAGGGGTTTAGTCCCGGCGATCAGTTCCATATCGAGCAGCCGGACGCCCAGCCCTTGGAAGGCGGTGAAAAAGAACAAGATGCCGCCGATGACCAGCGAAGAGGCGAAAACCTGTTGCCAGGGAAAAGGCCGAGGGTCGCGGTTGGCAAAAGCCCACATCGAAAAGGCCGGAGCCGACTGAATGCCCATCAAGGCGAACATATAGGTCAGGATCATCAGGCCGGTCCAAGGGCCGCCGGTGCTGTCGAAAAACATAGTGCCGACTCGTTCGAAAAAGGAGGCAGACTCCGGCCGGGTCGGAATGGCGACCATATCGGGTTTTTGTTGGGCGAGGGCGACCAATCCCCCCTTGAAGGCCGTCCAGCCGCCGACCAAGTCGAGGGCAACAAAGCCGAGGACGACGATGCCGAAGGCCAAGAGGATGCACTGGGCGCAGTCCACGTAGGCGACCGAGCGCAACCCGCCGGATGCTACGTAGATAAAGACGATGACCGAAAGCACAATCGCCCCACCTTCGACCGAGTGGATGAAGGTGCCCTCCAGCGGCGTGCCAGTCGTCAGGCGGTTGAACAGCAAGCCCGATGCCTTGAGCTGGATGCCGAGATAGGGCACGCTGAAGACGAGCGCGACGATGACGGTGAGGAAACGCATCGCGTCCGTGCGGTAGTAGTCGCTGAACATCTCGCCCGGCGTGATATAGCCAAAGCGCTGGCCCAAAAGCCACTGGCGCTTGAGGAACAACACCCCGGTGAAGGGGATGGTGATCGCGTAAAAGGAGGCAAAGGCGTAGGGCAGGCCGACGTTGTAGATGGTGCCGGGGTGGCCGACGAAGGTCCAGCCGCTAAAGGAAGTGGCGGTGGCGGCGAGCACGAAGACCCACAGGCCGATGCCGCGGCCGGCGATAAAGTAATCTGAGGCCGTCTTGGCCCGGCGGGCTCCTTTGACGCCCCAGAAGATGCAGTACGACCAGTAGCCGACGGTAAAGAGCAGTAGCCAGACCAGCTTTTCCATGAGTTAGTCGGAAAGTTCCAGCCCCAAGTCGAAGACCATGTTGGTGACTTTCCACGAGCCGGAGCGGCGGCTCAGCGTCCAGAACACGTAGCGTTCCTTGTGGTGTTTGGCCGGTCCTTTGACGTGTTCGACGGCCACTTTTTCATGCGTGACGGCCAAGGCTTCGTCGCCGTTAGGGCCTATGGCCGTATGGAGTACTTTGCGGTCGAGGTCATACTGCACGTAGGGTAGCCGCTTGTCGAGCCACTTTTCTAGTTCCTCGCTGCCGCTGAAGGCGATTTTGTAGGAGGCCGGTTTGAAAGCGCCCAAGGCTTCGTAGCCAGTGAAGTTGGCGTCGAAGAAGCCGAGAATGCCGCTGCCCGCTTCCCACGCTTGGCTTTCGCGCTGCAACAGCTCGGCGATTTCGCCGTTGGCGGGCGCGCCGGCTGCGGGCAAGAGCGTGTCGCCCAAATCCGCGACCATGCCGGTGGCGAGCCAGTCGTCCTCTTCCTTGAGGAAGGTCCAGAAGCGGTGGACGACAACGGGTGTGGGCTCGCTGGTCTGGCGATCGACGACGAGCCCGGAGTCCACGCTGGTGGCAATGGCGTGGGTTGCACGCACTGCGATAAAGGGAACCGTGCGCGTGACTTCATAGCGCTGGGCGCTGAGGTCCTCCGCTAGCTGGCTGGCGAACGCATCGCGGTCTTCGTGCAGAACCGTCCAAGCGCGCGGGTCGCCGTTGGCGTGGCCCTGATAGGCGACGAAGTGCGGGTGATACGCCTTGAGGGCCAGTTCGGTATCAGCCCGGCGATACCCGGAGATGTCGTTGGCGAGGGCTTGGCGGATGAGAAGAGTCTCGGGCGTCTCGCCGGCGCGGCTGGGCGCGGCAAATGGCGGCAGGGCCAAAAGGACGAACAACAGGTAGATTGCATTTTGCATGGCGCGAAGGGGGGGTTAGGGTCAACTCGATCCGAGCTGACCTAAGGCCCACTCGGCGTAGTAGGAAACGGTGGCGTCGCTGTCGTGGCGCAATGTTTCGAGCTGAGCGCGGCTTTGGTCGCCGCCGATGTGGCCGAGGGCAATGGCCACATTGGCGCGCACGTCGGCGACTTCGTCTGCGGTGGCTGCGAGCAGGGCGCTGAGGGCGGATTGCACCCGCGCTTGGCCTAGGACTTGCGCTGCGCCCGCGCGGGCGAGCGGATCCTCAGCGCTGAGGGCAGCTATGAGTTGCGCTTCGACTGCGCCGGATTGTTGCTGGACATTGGTGAGAAACTTGACGGCATTGGCGCGGAGGATGGAGTCGGTGTTGCGCAGAGCCTCAAAGAGGAATTCAATGCCTTGGCTGCGCTCCATGGTGGCCAGGGCGGCGGCCGTGCTGAAGCGCACCTGATTGCTGGGATCTTCCAGCAAGTCGGCTAGGGCAGTCGCTGAGCCCTCGTCGCCGATGTAGCCGAGAGCTTGCGCAGCGCGCTGGCGGTGGACTGGCTCTTCGGCCCCTAGCTGGGCGACGAGTTGGTCTTTGACCTTGGCTATCACCGAGCGCAGCGCAGCTTGGTGAGGACCGGCGTGGTCGCTCAACTCCACGAGCAGCGGGACGCCAAAGTAGCCGGATTCCTCTAGCCCTTGCAGGGCGGTTTGGGCTAACTCTGGATCGCTGCTGGCTAGGGCGGCTTCGATTTCACTGGTGCCGAGTTCGTCGTCCATCTTGAGCAGGGCAATGGCCGCGTGGATGCGGATGATAGGGTCGTCGTCTTCGAGCTGGACTTTGGCTGCATCCACGCCCGCTTGGACGTAGCCGACTTGGCCCATGGCCCACAGGCAGGCGATGCGCTCGCGGTCCGTGTAAGCGGTGGTGATCCGGTCCTTGAGCGCGCCCGTGGCTCCGCGCGGCTTGATGTGGCCGAGGGCGCGGGCGCAGCCGATGCGGAGCTTTTCCTGTTCGTCGCGGAACTCGCGGTAGTTCTCGCCGAGGTACAGGTCGGGGTTGAGGCGGGCGATGAGCTGGCGGGCGGCTGGCCGACCAATGGCGGCTAATTCGTCGATTGATTGCTGATAGGCGGGCGAATCCACCGGGTTGGCGGCCATCTGTTCTAAGAGTTCGACGACCTGCTCTTCGGTGGTGCTACAGGCGCTGAGGCCCAATACAAGTAAACAGGTTAGGCGCTTGGCGATCATAGTCTATGGCGGGTTAGAGGTGGCGAAATGCGGATAAGGTAAGCCGTGAGACGCCATAAATCAATTCTTGGATGCGGTCCCCGCATCGCTTTCTTGCCGCCCTTCTGCCGTGACAAATGCCTGCGGCGTCGTCCAAGTCACCGCGCGGTTGGCCAAACTCTGCTCAAAGAACTTGCGCACCTGCCGCAGTTCGCCTTCGTCGAGATGATGGATTAGATGGTGGGCGTACGTGTGCCGCTTCTCGCCGCCGGGATTGAACCAATGCGCGAGATGGCGCGGCTCGATGTGCCGCTGTGACTGGACTGCTTCCACCTGCACCTGCACCGCGCCAAAGCCCGCAGCCGCGAACATCTGTTCGAGATCCGCAGCATCCCAGTTGACTCGCGGGTTGTCGGGCGCGGCGTAGATGGCCTCTTCGGCGGCGACGAGGCGCTCGCCTAGGTCGCCTAGTTGTTGTAAGTCGAGCAACTGGTACAGACGTTGCGACCAGCGCGAGAGGGTCTCGACTAAGCTGATGCGGCCCTGTGGGGCGAGGTAGCGATAGAGGGCCGCGATGACTTCTTCCTTGTGCGCTAGCGCGCCGAGGGCGTTGCGGCCTACGATGGCGTCAAAGAGGATGTCGGGGTTGTGGTCGGCGAGCTGGGCGGCGAGGGCGGCGAGCGGGCCTTGCAGCACTTGAGGCCGCTCGATTTCAGCTAGGTGCTCGGCGGTTTCGTGCAGGGCCACGGCCGCGATTTTGTCGCTGGTGTGTGCCCAGACGCCGCCTTCGGGCACGCGCCGCAGGGCTTCCCAAGTGAGCAGACCCGTGCTGGCTTCCAAGTCGAGGACGAGGTGATGGCGCGCAAGTGCAAGCGGGGAAAAGAGGCGTTGGCGCGTGTGCTCTAGGTGGGTGCCAACGTCGCCGCTGGCGCGTTTGAGCCATTGGTCGCGCGCTTGATCGGGTGGGGACAGGGACAGCACCTCGGCCGGGGCGGACTCTGCCTCGCACATGGCGGCGAGCTGTAGATCGCGGTGCTGACGGATGCGGTCGCCAACGTCTTTTTCTCGGCCTTGGTCCGAGGGTTGATAGAAGATGCGGCCCTGCAGACCAGCGGGCAGGTACTGCTGGGCAACCCAGTGTTCGCGGTAAGCGTGGGGGTAGAGATAGCCAGCGCCGTGGCCAAAGCCCTCGCTGTCGCGGCTGGCGTCTTTGAGGTGATTGGGCACCTCGCCTTCGCGCTCTTTTTCCACGACCGCCAGCGCGTCGAAGAAAGTCATAGTCGAGTTGCTCTTGGGCGCGGTGGCTAAGTACAAGGCGGCGTGGGCCAGTGGAAAGCGTCCCTCGGGCAGGCCGATGCGGTCGAAAGATTCAGCCGCGGCGATGACGACCTGGAGGGCGCGTTCGTCGGCGAGGCCGACGTCCTCGCTGGCGAAGATGAGCATGCGGCGAAAGAGGAAGCGGGGGTCTTCACCGGCGTACACCATCCGCGCTAGCCAGTAGAGGGTGGCGTCTGGGTCTGAGCCGCGCATGGATTTGATAAAGGCGCTGATGGCGTCGAAGTGGTAGTCGCCCTCCTTGTCGTAGAGCAGGGCGCGACGCTGGATGGACTCCTCGGCTACTGCTAGGTCGACGACGATCCGTCCTTGGGTGTCTGGATCGGTGGTTTCGACCGCTAGCTCCAAGGCGTTGAGTAGGGCGCGGGCGTCGCCGTTGGCCACGTCGATCAGATGCGCGAGGGCGTCGGGATGCAGGGCGACGCGGAGATGGCCGTAGCCGCGCGAGTCGGTAAGCGCATGTTGGGCGATGTGCGCGAGGGCTGCGGAATTGAGGCCTTGGAGTTGAAAAACCCGGCTGCGCGAGAGCAAGGGGCGATTGACCGAGAAGTAGGGATTCTCGGTGGTTGCGCCGATGAGGATGATGGTGCCGTTTTCGACCCAGGGCAGGAGCGCGTCTTGCTGGGCCTTGTTGAAGCGGTGGACCTCGTCGATAAAGAGGATGGTTTTGCGGCTGTGCAGCTTGCGCAACTGGCCGGCCTCATCGACGGCTTGGCGAATGTCGGCGACTCCAGCTAAGACGGCGTTGATGGAGATAAAATGGGCGCTGGTGGTGTGGGCAATGACCGCGGCGAGCGTGGTTTTGCCCGTGCCGGGCGGGCCGTAGAAAATCAGCGAGGAGAGTTGGTCGGCCTCAATGGCGCGCCGCAGCAGGCGACCCGGCCCAAGAATGTGGTCTTGGCCGACGTATTCGTCTAAGGTGTGCGGTCGCAGGCGGGCGGCTAGGGGTTGGTCCTCCGCTTGGCGATCCCGCAGTCCGGCGTCGAAGAGATCCATGCTTTCACCTCCGGGTAAAGAAGGCGTGGACTAAGAACATAACGACTCAATTGAACCGCGTGAATCCCTTAGAAGCGTATCCGCAGATGAACGCAGATGAACGCAGAGGTGAGGTAACGGGTACTTGGGGCACGCCTCGGTTTAATACGGCCTCTAGGAGGGGTGGCTCATAGCGGCTAGGCCGTCTCTTCTTTATGTTCTGAGGATGCAGTTTTACGCTGGAGAGACCGTGTGAAAATTACTCATTTGGAACTACACTCAGTAGCAGCATCGCACCGAGGCACTTGGATATTCGTGCAAATTCACACCGACGCCGGGCTGAGCGGGCTGGGCGAAGCGAGCCAGAGCGGCAACGACGGTTTGGTCGCAGCCGCGCTGGAGCAACTGGAACCGCGGTTGGTGGGTGCGGACCCGACCCAAGTAGAGGTGTTGTGGGAACAGATGGCGCGAGGATCGGCGATTTTCTCGGGCGACACTGGCCGCGTCGGAGCCACGGCGCGGAGCGCAGTCGACCAAGCGCTGTGGGATTTGGCCGGCAAGGCGCTCGGGGTCCCGGCTTGGCGCTTGCTAGGCGGCAAGCGGCGCGACTCCGTGCGATTGTACGCCAACCTCAATCGCGGCACCCGCGACCGCAGCACACAGGGGTTTGCCGATGCGGCGCGCCGAGCAGTCGATGCCGGCTTTAGCGCCGTCAAGAGCACGCCCTTTGACGAGGTGCATTGGCGGCGGATGGATCGCGGTGGGGTCGAGCGCGATGCGGACAAAGGAATCGCTCGGCTTGAGGCGACGCGGGAGGCCATTGGCGACGAAATCGAGCTGTTGGTGGATTGCCATCAGCGCTTTGACTTGGCCTTGGCTTTTAAGGTGGCCGAAAAGGTGCGTCCGCTCGATCTGTACTGGTTTGAGGAGCCGGTGCCGCGCGACCGGGTCGATGCGCTGCGCCAGTTGCGGCTGCACTCGGGCCATACGATTGCTGGCGGAGAGTCGCTCGTCGGTCGCGAGGGCTTTTGGCCCTACATCGCCCAAGGAGCAGTGGATGTGCTGATGCCAGATGTCAAACACGCTGGCGGCATTACCGAATGTCGGCGCATTGCCGCGCTGGCCGAAATAGCGCAGATGCCGATTGCGCCTCACAGCCCGGCCGGTCCGGTATCGACGATGGCTGGGGTACATTTGGCGGCGACGGTTGCCAACTTCACGGTGCTCGAATATGCGTTTGGCGAGGTGGATTGGCGCGGCGAGTTGGTGTGCCCGGCAGAAACCATAATAGACGGTCACATCCGAGTGCCGGACGCGCCCGGCTTGGGAATTGAACTGGACGAAGCGGTGCTTATGGCGCACCAGGTGCAATAAATGTTCTGTCAGCTCGACGAAGCGATCGCGGATTTTCGCGCTGGGAAGTTCCTAGTCTTAGTGGATGCGCAGGAGCGCGAAGACGAGGGCGACCTAATTTTAGCGGCTGAGCGCGTTTCTACCGCCAAGATAAATCGGATGCTGCAAGAGGCACGCGGTCTGCTGCACTTGGCCACGACCGAGATTCATCTAGCCCGGCTCGGCGTGGGGTTGATTGAGCCGCACAATGCCGATTGGACGACCCCGCGTTTCGGCCTGCCCTTTGACGCGCGCGAGGGGATTGAAACCGGTGTCTCGGCTGCCGATCGCGCCACGTCCATTCAGTGCGCCCTCGACCCAGACACCGGCCCGGCGGACATCGTCATTCCCGGGCACGTATTTCCCTTGGCCGCTCGCCCGGAGGGTTTGCTCAGCCGCCAGGGGCACACCGAAGGCGCAGTAGAGCTAGCTCGCCAAGCCGGTCTTTTTCCGGCGGCGGTGATGTCCGAAGTGATGGCCCCCGACGGCTCCATGGCTAAGGGCCAACAGCTAGTGGACTTTGCTCGCCACTTAGGTTGCCGCTTAATCGACATCGAGCAACTCCACCAAGCCGTGCTGCGTAAAATTGAGAATTAGGAATTGAGAATTACGAATTGACCCAACCACCCCGATTCGTACCGCTTGGCAAACTCTAATTCCTAATTCCTAATTTCCCCTTCGAGGTGCCCATGTACAATTTCATCCTGCTTCTCACCTTAGTTCTCTGCGGCCCGCTCGCCGCTGCCGACCATCCTGTTCAAGCCCGCTTGCTGGCCGATGTAGATGCCGTAGCGCCCGGCCAGTCCTTGCGGCTGGGGGTCGAACTGACAATGGAGGAGAAATGGCACACCTATTGGCTTTTTAGCGGCGATGCTGGTTTGCCTATCGAAGTCGAGTGGCAGCTACCGGCCGGTGTTGTGGCAGGACCGCTGCAATGGCCCTTGCCCAACAAATTCGAGGAACAGGGGGAACTGGTGGTCTATGGGTATGCCGACGAAGTGCTGCTCATGGCCGAGGCTACTGCGCCGCAGGCGTTGGCAGCAGGGGATACACTGCACTTTGGGGCTGAGGTCTCCTGGTTGGTATGCCGCGAACTGTGCATCCCCGGAGGAGCATCGTTGACGTTGGCCCTGCCGGTGGCCGCCGTCGGCAAGCCGAGCGCCCAGCAGGCACAATTTGACCGCTATGCAGCACAGGTGCCGGGCGCGTTGGACGAACGCGTTGCGGTAGAACTTGCCGTGCGGGGCGAGGGGGCTATGGAGGTTGACGTGCGCCTTTCCCACGAGGACAAGGCTTTGGAGCAGGGTGAGCAGACCCCCGACTTTTATCCGCTGGCAGCCGACGGTTTTGCGTTGTCCACCCGGCGGCTAGCCGCCGATCATCTCGTGCTGTCTATCGAACCCTATGGCGGTGCCGAAGTCGATACGTTGCGCGGAGTGCTCGTCTATGGACTAGATGGCGAGGTGCAAGCTGGGACGTCGGCGCTGGATCTACGCGCTGCGCCGCGCCAGGGAGGAGGAATCTTGGAGCGGGATTACCGCGCGGCTAGCGGGGAGGTCGCTCGCTCGCTGTGGGTCTATATCGCCTTTGCGGTGTTGGGTGGATTGATCCTCAACTTGATGCCCTGCGTGTTGCCGGTCATCTCGCTCAAGGTGCTCGGCTTTGTCAATCAAGCCGGCGAAGAGACCAAGCGGGTGCAGCAACTAGGGTGGGCGTTTTGCGCTGGTATTGTGGCTACTTTTTTGGTGCTGGCGCTAGCGGTGTTGTTGGTCAAAAGCAGTGGCGAACAGATCGGTTGGGGCTTTCAGTTTCAGTACCCGGGTTTTGTGGTGGCGATGAGTGCCTTGGTTTTTGCATTGGCCTTAAGTTTGTTCGGAGTCTATGAAATTTTGCTGCCGGGGACTAGCAACTTGGGGGGGCTAGAAGGACGCGAGGGATTGACGGGCTCCTTTCTCAACGGCGTGCTGGCGACGATTCTGGCCACGCCTTGCACTGCGCCCTTTTTGGGGACCGCGTTGGGGTTTGCCTTTGCCCAGCCGGCCGGCGTCGTCATCGCGGTCTTTTTGGCGATTGGCGCGGGGATGGCACTGCCGTATGTGGTACTGGCGCTCAAGCCGGCGTGGATCGGGCGCTTGCCCAAGCCCGGCCCTTGGATGGTGCGCTTCAAGCAGCTAATGGGATTTTTGCTGATGGCCACGGTGCTGTGGTTGTTGTGGGTCTTAGGCAATCAGGTCGGCGTCGAAGGCGTGGTGTGGACGGGGGCCTTTTTACTGGGTCTGGGTTTGGCCTGCTGGGTCTGGGGTCAATGGGGTAGTTTCCTACATCCCAACCCCGCAAAACTGTTGGCCCGAACGGTGGCGCTGATTCTGGTTTTGGGCAGTTATGTGATCTTTGTCCATCCGCTGTTGGCCGCCGAGCAAACCTTGGCCGAGCAGACCACCGCGTCTGAATTGGACTGGCAGCCGTTTAGCGCCGCGCACGTTGAGGATTTGGTCGCGGGCGGGCAGACGGTCTTTATCGACTTTACAGCCGAGTGGTGCTGGACATGCAAGGTCAACGAGCGGGCCGTGCTGGCGCAGCAAGTGGTCCGCGAGCGATTCTCCGCGCACAATGTGGCGCTAGTCAAAGCCGATTGGACCAACCGCAATCCCGAGATCACCCAGCTCTTGCGCGCCTTTGGACGCTCAGGGGTGCCCTTGTACGTGATTTTTCCCGCCGGTCTTATCGACCAGCCGCTGGTGTTGCCCGAGGTTATTACGGCAGAAATGGTCATCGAAAAACTAGACGCGGCCGCCGCGCTTGCTAGTGGAGCCTGAGCCGTGTTTTCGGTTGTCATTCCCGTGTACAATCGCCGCGCATTAGTCGGCCGGGCGATTCGTTCGGTACTGGCGCAGCAGGGAGTGGACCTTGAGGTGATCGTGGTAGATGATGCCTCTGACGACGGCACGCCCGAGCAAGTGCGCGAGGAATTTGGCGACGCAGTCAAAATAGTGAGTTTGGCAGCAAACAGCGGGGTCTCTGCCGCGCGCAATCGCGGGATCGCGGCAGCCGAAGGCGAGTGGATTGCCTTACTCGACTCGGACGACGAGTGGTTACCCAACAAGCTCGCACGCCAAGCAGCGGCCCTGCGCGAGAGCGGATTGTTGATCTGCCACACCGACGAGATCTGGATCCGCAATGGCGTGCGGGTCAACCCTCACAAACACCACCAGAAATACGGCGGCGACATTTTCTTGCAGGCTCTGCCGTTGTGTGTTATGTCGCCTTCGTCTATTGCGATTCACCGCCAAGTTTTTGCGGACGTTGGGATGTTTGACGAATGCTTGCCGGCCTGCGAGGACTACGAACTTTGGCTGCGGATTACCTGTCGCTATGAGGTAGTCTATTTGGCAGAGCAACTCATCCGCAAATACGGCGGCCACGCCGATCAGCTATCGCAGGCGCACTACGCGATGGATCGCTTCCGGGTGTACGCGCTCGACAAGCTGCTGTGCGCAGAGTCGCAACTAGCAGCGGATCGCGCTGCGGCCGCGCGCACTATGCTGTTGCGCAAGGCGCGGATTGTCGAGCGCGGAGCCGCTAAGCGCGACAACGCGGAATTGCAGCAGCAGATGGGCGACTATATAGCGCGTTGGCAGTGATAGGGTCGCAACAAAATCCCCCTAGTCCGTCCACGCGGACTAGGGGGGTTTTGTTGGTTCTGTAAAGCCTGTTATTCGCCGAGTTGTTTCTTGAGGTCTCGCTTGCTTATAGAACGGAGTTGACCAAGTCCCGGGAGGTGCTTGCTACGCGGTTTAGAGGTGCCCGCTTCCCAGCGCAAAACGGTGTTGGTGCTAACATTGAGTAGCTTGCCGAGATCGGCTTGGGAGAGCTTGAGGCGCTTGCGGTGCTTCTTGATTGTATCCGGTGAGATGCGGAGTTGTTTTCTTTTGTCGCCGGTGGATGCTTTGCTGGTTTTGGCGGCTGGTTTGGCGGCTGGCTTAGCGGCTGGCTTAGCGGCTGGTTTGGCCTTTGCTGAGCCGAGTTGCTTTTCTAAGCGAGCGAGTGCATCGCGCTGGGCGCGCACTGTTTTGTTGAGATCGCGCATTTGATCTTGCACTTCTTTGCGGACGATCTTGCCAATTTCTTCTTTCAAAAGGGCTGCGAGAGTAGGCATAAAAAATCCTTTCGCCTTTAAGTGTGTGTAGATATAACGTTTCTAAACTAAAAAAAATATAGTATTTAGCAAATGCAGTGCAGAATGGTATTGTGGACGCTAACGAAAAAGTAGCAAAAGAAGGTGCAGCAAATATTTCCACTTATTAGAAACGACCCCCTGTTTTCAGTCCAAAAAGGATGACAACAGGGGTTGTTTTTATAATAGATTGCTAGCGACTGTATGCGACAAATTACGTGTGTCAATACAGCTTTTGCTATATGCTTTTTTGCGGATTAGACGTTGTAAGCCGTCGATGCCGTCGTTCCCCCGCGCCCGGTCCAATTGGTGTGAAAGAACATGCCGCGTGGCTTGTCGGTGCGCTCATAGGTGTGGGCACCGAAGTAGTCGCGCTGGGCTTGGAGCAGGTTGGCGGGCAGGCGGGCAGAGCGGTAGCCATCGTAGTACGCGAGGGCGCTGGCAAAGGTCGGCACGGGGATGCCGAGCGTCGCAGCCGTGGCCACGACTCTGCGCCAAGACGCTTGGGTTTGTGCGATTGCTGCGCTGAAGTACGGTGCAAGCAGCAGATTGGCCAGCGTTGGATCCACGTCAAAGGCTTCCTTGATGCGGCCCAAAAACTGAGCGCGGATAATACAGCCGCCGCGCCATAGCAGGGCGATGCCGCCGTAGTTGAGTTCCCAGCCATATTCGCGAGCGGCGAGGGCGAGCAACTGATAGCCTTGGGCGTAGGAGCAAATTTTGGCTGCGTACAGGGCTTGGCGGATGTCTGCGACGAAAGCGTCTTTGTCGCCAGTGAATGAAGCGTCTGGGCCTTGGAGGACATCGGCCGCAGCCACGCGCTCGTCTTTGAGAAAAGAAAGGGCGCGGCTAAATACCGCTTCGGTAATGGCGGTTACGGGCGCGCCCAATTGCAGGGCGTCGATGCCGGTCCACTTGCCGGTGCCCTTTTGGCCAGCCGCATCGAGTATGACATCGACCATGGGCTGGCCGGTTTCGTCGTCGATCTTGGCGAGGATATCGCCAGTGATTTCGATGAGGTAGCTGTCGAGTTCGCCCTCGTTCCACTGCTTGAAAATTTCGCTCTGTTCCGGCGGCTCAATGCCGAGACCCTCGCGCATCAGGGCGTATGCCTCGGCAATCATCTGCATGTCGCCGTACTCGATGCCGTTGTGGACCATTTTCACGTAGTGGCCAGCGCCGTCGCGGCCCACCCAATCGCAGCACGGGCTGCCGTCTTCTACTTTGGCGGCAATGGCTTGAAAGAGGTCTTTGATGTGGGGCCAAGCGGCGGGATTGCCGCCTGGCATGATACTCGGCCCCTTGAGCGCGCCCTCCTCGCCGCCGGAGACCCCCGTGCCCACGTAGAGCAAGCCTTTGGCAGCCAGCTCTTGGGTGCGGCGGGTCGTGTCTTGGTAGTTGGAGTTGCCGCCGTCGATGAGGATGTCGCCTTCGTCAAGCAAGGGCACGAGTTCGGCTATGACGCGGTCCACGGCTTGGCCGGCTTGCACCATTAGCATCACGCGGCGCGGCTTTTTGAGCTGGGCGAGCAGTTCGGCTGGCGAATGGGTGCCGATGATGGATTGACCGCGGGCGCGACCGGACATAAAGGCATCGACTTTGGTGGTTGTGCGGTTGTAAACGGCAACGGTGAAACCGTGGCTAGCCATGTTGAGGACGAGGTTTTCGCCCATTACGGCTAGGCCGATTAGGCCGATGTCTGCTCGGCTCATTGGACTGCTCCTGTGGGGTCGTTGTTTGGGTCTAAGGCGCGGCGCAATTGGGCAATACCTGTGGCGATATCTGCGCCTAGATGGATACGAAGCACGGCCCGTCCTTGATCGCCGAGGGCTTGGCGGTCGCCGAGGGCTTGGGCTTGGGCGAGGACGCCGAATGTGATGCTAGAAGCCGAGGTTCCGGCTTGGTCGGGAATCGGCGCGTCCTCTGCTGAGTCGGCCGTTAGCTGAATGAAAAGCCCGTGCCCGGCGTCGCCCTTGTGCAATTGGCCGGTCGAGTGCAAGAAGCGCGGCCCAAAGCCGAGGGTCGTGGCTAGCCCGGTGCGCGCTAGTAGCTGGCGGCGTAGGTCCTGTAGGGCGTTGGTGGTCGCCGGGGTCGGCGGGAGGTGCGCTTGCAGGGCAATGTACGCGCGTCCTGATTCGCCGCTTGCCAGAAAGCGCGCTAGGGCCTGTGGCAAGGTGGTGCCCTGCACCGGTCCATATAGCGCGAGGCCATCGACGAGGTCGGGTGTGGGGGTGGGCAGCGCACCGCGTTGCTGATAGGCGGCCACCATTTGGCGAGCCAGTTCCTTGGCTGCCTCGACATCGGGTTGGTCGAAGGGATGAATGTCGAGGAAGAATCCGGCGATGGCCGTGGCAATTTCCCAGTGAAAGAAGGCCGAGCCGAGATCGTAGGCGTCTGCTAATTGGAGACACAGGACTGGGTGCCCGGCTGCGGCAATGGCTTGGCTTCGACCTGAGCTCAGCCGAAGGGCGCGAGTATCGGCTGCGTCGTCCAAACGGAGATGGATGAAGAGCCGGTCGGGTCCGTAGGTGTGAGCTGCGCACTCAGGTTCTAGATCGACCGGCAGCAGGCCCTTGCCGTCTTTGCCGGTACTCTCGGCGATGAGTTGCTCGATCCAAGCGCCAAGTGCGCTGATGGCTGGCGAAGCGATGAGCGTTAGTTTATCGCGGCCAGCGAGGGCACCTGCGCCGAGAAAGGCCCCGAGTTGAATGCCCGGTTGCGGGTCGGCAGTGGCTCGCTCGGCTCGGTCGAGCAGGTGGCCGAGATCCGCGCCAATGGCACCGGCCGCGACCAAGCCATAATACGACAGGGCTGAGTAGCGCCCACCGATGTTGGGATCATTGAGGAAGATGTGGTGAAAGCCGAGGTGTTGCGCGAGGGCTTCGAGGCCGCTGCCTGGGTCGGTGATGGCGGCGAAGTGCCGTCCGGCTTCTGTTGGTCCGACAGCATCTACCGTGCGGTTGTAGAAGTACTTGAGCAAGGACAGCGTCTCTACGGTGCCGCCGGATTTGGTGGCCGGGAGAAATAGGGTGCGGGTTAGGTCGAGGGCGCGCGCTTTGGCCAAGACGGCGTTGGGCTGGGTGCTATCGAGTACCGAAAGGTCGAGAAAACCATCGGCCACGCCAAAGACCGCGCGAAATACTTCCGGCGCGAGGCTAGAGCCGCCCATGCCCAACAGCAGGGCGTGGGTATAGCCATCGGCGCGGACGGCGTCGATACATTGGCGGATGGGGCCGATGGCATCCCGCATGACGCGCGGGCTGTCGAGCCACCCGAGCCGGTTGGTAATCTCGGTGGGGTCGGGCCGCCAAACCGTGTGGTCGCGCGCGAGGATTCGCTCATAGACGCGCTCGGCGGCTAAGCGCTCGGCGGCCTGTTGCACTTGGGCACCGAAATCGGCCGAGGCCCGAAGGGCGGAAATCTGCATTGGATGTCCTACGCGATTTGTCTTCTACGTTGGGAATGCTTAAAGAAAGTACGCGGTCGGACGGGGAGCGCAAACGACGCGATTCAGCGAGAGGAACTCTATGCAAGCGACACTTTATACAGACGATGGGGCGTATTTCATCCGCTTGGGCAATGGTTTGGTAATCCGGTGGTGCCGTGCGGAAGAGGGGTGGAACAAGAGCCGGACCGAGTTGCCGAGCGGAGCTAGGCAGATCGACTTCGCGGACCTGCCAGAGGCCCTGCGCGAGGAGGTGATGGCGGTTTTGGCGCGCGCTGCGGCGATTAGGAATTAGGAATTAAAAATTACGAATTAGGAATTAGAGCTTGCCAAGGCGTCCGAATCGGCGGGGCAGTTGGGCTAATTCGTAATTCCTAATTCGTAATTCCTAATTGTGTGCAGGGCTGTGGTGGCCTTGGGCATCCCGCTCGGGTGCCAAAGACACGGACTTCCGCACTAGTGGAATTAAGGCCGCTTCGCCTTGCCGCACCCGATAAGCTTGGTCCAGCGGAACATCCGCAAAGCGCTGAACCGCGTCCTCGCCCGGCCAGAGCACCGCAATTTCCCGGATGGCCGTGGCCTGGCCTAGCCCGATTTCCTGTTGCAGGCTCGAAGCGCCGAAGCTGGCACCGCTGCTCACCATCCGGTGGATGGACCGAGTGCCCGCGGCCGTTTCCACTTGGAGCTCGACGCGGGCTCCAATGGCACTGCGGTTGGCTCGGGTACCCTCCAGCAATAAGGTGATCCAGCGGTTGCCGTGCCCGGGATTTTCGAAGAGGACATTCTGGAAGGTATCCCCGGTATAGGCCCCGCCGATGACCGCGTATATATCTTGATCGCCGTCGTTGTCCAAATCGCCGACCGCTACCCCGTGCCCTTTCTGCAAATGGCCGAAGCCGCCCGAGGCGGTGATGTCCTGAAAGACCTGCCCGCCCGCATTGCGAAACATGCGGTTGGGCATCACCGAGCGCAGGGAAGGTGCGCCTGTACCAACATACAAATCGAGCCAGCCATCGTTGTCTAGATCGACGTAATTGCACCCCATCGTATAGAGCACTTTGTGGAGGTGGTGGATTTGGCTGACATCGGCAAAAGTCCCATTGCCGCGGTTGCGGAAAAGCCGCGCCCGTTCGGCGTCGGTGGGCACGCCCAGATAGTCGGCGGCGACATCCCCGGCGTTGAGATCGGGGTTGTAGTGATAACCCGAGGCGAACAAGTCGAGCCAGCCGTCGTTGTCGAAGTCCCAAAACCAAGTGGGAAAACTCTCGTGCGGTCGCTTGACCCCGGCCCGGCCAGCCACATCCGCCAAGGGCCGGCCCGCACCTTGGTTGCGGAAGAGGAAATTGTCGCCCATCAGCCGCGAGACGTATAAGTCGATCTGCCCATCGTTGTCAAAGTCCCCCCAAGTTGCGCCCTTGACAAAGCCCTCAACGGCCAAACCGAGCGCGGCGGCCTTTTCGACGAAAGTGCCGTCGCCTTGGTTGTGGAAGAGTTCACCGGGGTGGACATCGTTGAGGCCGGGAAAGGTCTCATTGCCGACGAATAGGTCCAGCCGGCCGTCGCTATCGACGTCAGCCCAGGCCGCCGTTTGGGTGGGATGAAAGCTGAGCAAGCCGGCTGCTTCGGTCACATCGGCAAAGGTGCCGTCGCCTTGGTTGCGCACTAGCGAATTGGGATGCTGGCCGTCGATCCCCTGCCAAGCCCCGCGCACCGCGAGAAAATCGAGATAGCTGTCGTTGTCGAAGTCGGCGTGGACCAGTTGCAGGCCGCCGGTTATGCCGGTGAGACCAGCTTCTTGTGTACGCTCGCTGAACGTGCCGTCGCCTTGGTTGCGAAAATAGCGCAGTTGCTCATCTAGGTCCCAAGACGAAATCATCAGGTCGAGGAAGCCGTCGTTGTCAAAGTCGTCCATGATGCTGCCGCCAGCTAAGGATACCAAGTCGAGCTGCAGAAAGGGCGCGATGTCGGGGAAGTGGCCGATGTCGTACTCGGAGGCGAAAAGCGAGGGTTCAATGAGCCACTGGGGTGGGACTTGGTCGGGGTATTCTCCTAAGGTCATATAGGCGATGTTGAGAAGCCAGCGAGCAGTCAAATCGTCGGGGTTTTGCTCCAGCACCGTGGCCAAGTAGTCTAGGGCCGTCCGCGATCCGCGTGGGTCGGCGTGAACGCCGTCGGGACCAATGGGGAAAAGACACGAGGCCGTAGTATGACCCTCCAGACAATTGACCTGCTCGCCCAAGCGCAAATAGGCGAGACCCAAGAGCATGTCTAGGCTCGGCTCCATGCGGACTTGGCGCTTTTCAAGCTCGGGCCGCAACTGCTGGAATTCGTCAATGGAAGCCTGCGTCTGGCCGGCTCGCAGGCGCTCCCGGGCCAATAAAATCCGCGCCCTCATGCGGGCCAAAGGCGATAAGAGGTCTTGTCGGCTGCTGAAGTGCTCCACTCGCAAGTCGTTCAGATAGATGTTGGAAACCGGATTTTGGTTGTGGGCGATTTGTTGCAAACGCTCGGCCATGCGCTGGGTATCCGCCGCGGACGGCCGAGCTTGTTCGGGAGCTGTACAGGCGGCTAGGGATACGACTAGAGAGAGGAGCGAGTACAACATTATGGCCTCCCGGTGGGCATGGAATTTTTGGCCGCAATGAGTTGGGCGACGAGGTCGTCGAGGCGGGTGCGGGCCGCGGCTAGATCGGTTGGTGTGAAACGCACGAGACGCGCTTCGCCTAAGTCGGTGAAGTACAGCGTCGCGCGGTATTCGCTTTGATCCGGGTGGAGGGCCTGTACGCAGAGGGCGTAGATTTCCAACTGGAGGCGGTAGTGTTGTACTGCCTCGTCTGGACGTGCGCGGTGGCCGGTCTTGTAATCGACTAATTCCCACAGCCCGTCGGCCCCGCACCCTATATAATCAACCACTCCATGTACTAATCCGCGCTCCAGCGAGAGCGTGAAGCGCACTTCGGTACGAGCCTCCGCATGGGCGAGCCAGTGTTCGGCTATAGGCGATTGGCGACAGCAGCGCAACAGGGCGGCCAACTCGCGTTCGAACGGGTCGCGATAGGATGCTACAGGCAAGGTGGCGGCGGCGACGAGATCGGCAGCGAGGGCTGCGGGGTCGGCGTCTGGACTGTTGCTCAGGGCCTCTATACCGGCGTGGGCTAACTGGCCAAAGAGCATGGCACGGCGGCGGGACGCATCTACTTGGCCGAGGGGCCACGGCGGCAGGCCCAGGACATACTGGCGATGGTGCGCGGCCGGATCTGCGGCAAAGAGAACCAATTCGCTGGCTGCAAATTCGGGCCGGTCTTGGGAATCGCCGAGTGGCGAAAGCAGAGCCAATGCCGGTTCTGCTGGTTGCGTAGGTGCGGCGGCGAGGTCGTGAAAGGCTGGCTCGGCCCGGGGGTCAGTGGTCGCAGAGACCGGGAACTCACTGGCATCGGTGTAGATGGGCAGAGGGGATGGTACGCCTGCAACCTCCTTGGAACCTCGGGCGAGGTCGTCCTCTGTCAGTGCTAGGCTTCCGCAAATCCAACCGAGACAGTCCATAGCCGCGTCGAGGTCGGTAGCAAAGTGTTTGTCGGTCAGCGCGCCGCCGAGCAGCAAGTGGTCTCGGGCGCGGGTGCAAGCCACGTACAACAGGCGCTTTTCTTCGGCGCGCTGGCGGCGGCTTGAGTTGCGATTGATGAGGGTGCGGACAAAGGAGGAGGTCCTTTTGTAATCCTGCTCGGGATCGAGCGCGCGCAAGCCGATGCCTTTTTCCGCGTCGATGAGCGCCGGCGCGCTGTTTTGAAAGTTGAATCGCGCGGCCAAGTCGGGCACGACCACGATGGGAAACTCCAAGCCCTTGGCCGCATGGACGGTTAGGATGTGCAAGGCGTCTGCGTCGAGGACGGCTTCGCCTTCTTGTTCTTCTTCATTGGTCAACAAGTCGAGGCGCACCACGAAATCGGCGAGAGGGCCGCGGAATTCGCGAGCGAGGTCGAGGAGCTTGTGCACGTTGGCCACGGCCTGATCCCCGCGCTCGCCATAGCAGAGAAAACCCCAAGCCCCGGTCTCTTCGAGGATGGTGTGCAGCAGCTCGACGAGGGGGACGCGGTCGCGCAGCTCTTCCCAGCGCTGGAGTCGGGCGACGGCATCCTCGGCGGCTTCTTGATCCGCGGCGGCGAGCTGCTGCCTCTGACTAGCGTCGCCGAGGTGCTTCGCGAGCCATCCGCCGTCGGGCGCGGTCAGTTCATACAGGGCGTTATCCGAAAGGCCGAAATACGGCGAGCGCAACGCACCCATCAGGGCGATGCCGTCGCCGGAGTTGCACAGGACGCGGAGGATATCGGCTAGATCGTAGATTTCTTGGCGCTGGTAAAAGCCTCGGCCGCCGGCCACTTGGAAGGGGATGCCGCAGGCCCGCAGCGCGTCTTCGTACGCGGAGAGATTGCGGCGGCGGCGCAGGAGCAAGGCAATGTCGCCGGGGACGGGTGGGCGCAAGCCGTCTTGGTCGGCGACTTGCAGGTCGTTGCCCTCTAAAAGGTGACTCAGGCGGCGGGCGACCAATTCGGCTTCGCACCGCGCGGTTTCCGTCGCGTCGCGGCTGTCGTCGGGCGGCAAGAGCAAAAGCTCGACCGAACCTTCGCTTACATCGGCCGAGCGGCACCCGATGAGCGGGTCGTAGCCGACTTGAAAAGGCTCGTCCGGGACCGCTTGCATGAATTTGGGAAAGAGCGCGTTGACAAAGGCAACCGGCTGGGCGAGGGTGCGGAAATTTTCGCCCATGACGAGGGAGCCGAGCCGCTGGGCGGGGGAGGCGTCGAGGAGCTCGCCGGCGTCGCAAAAGGGCTGGGACTCGCGTTTGTGTGCGGCATTGGCTTCCGCAATGGCGTCGCGGACGCGGGCGAAGACGGTGACGTCGGCTGCGCGGAACGAGTAGATCGACTGCTTGGGATCGCCGACGATGAAGAGTTTGTCGCCAGCCATTTGCCCATCCGGCGACGCCAGCGCGCGGATGATTTTCCACTGCAAAGGATCGGTGTCTTGGAATTCGTCGATTAGCGCAAAGCGATAGTGTTGGGCCAAGCGGTGGCGGATATCCGCGTCGGCGTCGATGAGCAGGTGGCTTTTCTCTAGCAGGTCGTCCATGTCTAGCATACTGCCGTTGCCTTTGCTGCTCTCGTAGCGCGCATCGACCCTGAAGAAGACGCGCGACAAGGCGGGCAGTATGGCCGCAGCGCGCTCGTCGGCCGCACTGAGTTCGAGGCTAAGAAGGTCGGCGTGTGGGACTAAGCAGCGTCCCACGGCGGGTACGAGTTCGCGGACGCGGGCGAGAGCCACCTCGTCCCAGTTGGATTTACTGCCGAAGCGACTGACGCTCAGGGGTTTGCCGTTGGTCAAAAGCCCTTCGGCTAGGCGCGGGAGGATTGCTAGGGCCTCGTCGAGCGGGGGCGTTTGGCTCAACCTACGCATGGCATCGCGCAGCGGGTCGAGACGCTTGACGGCTGAGTCGCTCTCGTCGGTTAGGGGCGAGAGCGCGGCAAGTTCTGCGAGCATCGCGGTGAAGTGGGTGTCATTGAGCAGGGCGCGACATGCAGGGGCACTGGCCGCTTGCTGCATCCCGCGCCAGCCGCTGAGGATTTGGTCCGGCGACTGCTCGGCGTAGCGGCGGCACCACGTACGGGCGAGATGTTTTTTTTCAAGCAGGTATTCCAAGACTTGTTCGAGATAGCGGCGCGGCCATTCGGATAGGGTTCGTCGCAAGGCTTCTTTGTCCGGGTCGGAGTCGTGCGCTCTGGCTAGGAACTCTAGGGTTTGGCGCACGGCCTGGTGCCGAAGCTGCGCGGCATCTACTCCCTCTAAGACCGCGAAGGCCGGGTCCACGTCTGCTTCAATGGGATACTCGCGCAGCAGGGCCGCGCAGAAGGCGTGGATGGTGGAAATGCGCGCTGCGGGCAGGTCTGCGCGGATTTGCCGCAGGCGCTGCCGCTCTGGTTCGGACAGTTCTTGGACTTCGGCGAGCTCAGTCGAGTCGTCGAGGGCGTCTGCCAGCCGCCGGGCGATGCGCTCGCGCATTTCCGCCGCGGCCTTTTGGGTAAACGTGATGGCCAGCACTTGGCGCACGCCGATTTCGGGATGCTGGCGCAACAACTCGATGTAGCGCTCGACTAGCGTTGCGGTCTTGCCAGCACCAGCGCTGGCGGTGACCGCGATATTGCGCTGGCTGTCGAGGGCCATGCGCTGGATGGGAGTCAGGGAGATGGCGCGCTTCACGACAAGGCCCTCATGCGTTGGGGATCGAGGCGGCAGCTTTGTTGATAAGGACAATGCGGGCAGATCTTGTCTGGGTCGTGGGTGGTGACGTGGAATACTCCACGGCGCATGGCCCGCGTGTACGAGAGGACAAAGCCGCGCACGGCGTCGAGACGTTGGCGATACGCCTCGTGCTCGTAGATGCCGTAGCGGCCGCTGGCGACATAGGCTGTATTGCGATGGGTGGCATCGGCGAATAGCCCGCTGCGGCCGCAGTCCTCTAAGTCGCGGAGCATCAGGTACGCGGCCCCGGCTCCTTGTCGCAGCTCAAGTTCCTCGAACAGGGATTCAGCCGCTAGCAAATAAAGTGGGAGTTGGAGGTTGAGGCCGGTGTCAATATCGGCTACCGAGGGCATGCGGCCGGTCTTGTAGTCGAAGACGACGAAGCGGCCGTCGGCCGTGCGGTCGATGCGGTCGATCTTACCGGCGATCCGCACCTCGCTCCCGGTCTCTGGGTCGCCGATGGCATAGAGCGTGGTGGTTGATTGCGGGTCGCCTTCCCCCATGCCAGGATAGCTGCCAAAGCTCAACTCAAAGTGGGTCGGCACAGCCGGATTAGCTGCGGCCGCTTGCAGGCGGAGGAAGCGCGGCAAAACGCCCTCGCGCTCCCCATCGTCGGATCCGAGCAGGCGCTCTAATTCCCGCTCCCAGAAAAAACCTGTAAGCCTCATTTCGTCGGCAACTTGGCGACCTTGGCGGCGCAGTTCCGCGATGTTTTCAGCTAAGTTTTCCGCGCGTTCGGCTGCTTCGCCATGGGTCGCATAGAAACGATAGAGGGTGCGGTGGACGAGGTTGCCGCGCTTGCGTGCCGAGTCGTCTTCTTCCGGGTCGCGGAGAGGTTGGAGGTTGAGCAACTCTTGGGCAAAAAACCGGAAGGGACAGCGGCCGTAAAGCTCCAATTGGGTTGCGGAAAAAGAATGGCCCGCACCGAGACGGGTGCGCAACGCGGCGAGCAGTGGTTCCTCGTCGATTACACCTTCGTGGCTGCTGAGACTCTTGGGGGCCGTGCGCAACTCGGCGAGGTGCAAGCCGCGTATGAGGTGGCGCAGCGCAGTGGTGTGGCCGTTGAGCTGCGCGGCCTGGCTGTAGAGTGCGAGGGCGTCGCACGCTGAGTCGGATGCACGCGCCGTGCATAGACCTTGGCCCAATTTGAGGTGCAACTCGGCTAGAGTGCCCGGTGTGCCGTTGGACTCGTCCGTCGCAGGTTGCGGGGCGAGTAGGCCGTCTAACTCGTCGATAAAGGGCGAGGGGGCTAGCGTCTCGCTGCCCGACTGTTGGGGATGAAAGAGACCGAGGCCACGGCGCGGTGAACATATGGCGCGGTAGAACAGCAAGCGCTCGGCCTCGGTGTTGGCGTCATCGTCCAAGTTCAGGGCGCGGCGCTGGCTCTCTTCGAGGAAAATGTCGGCTGGCGGCAAGCGGGGGAATTCGCCCTGTACCAACCCGCCGAGGAAGAGGTACTCGCAGGGCGCGCTGCCCGCTGCGGCGAGGTCGGTCACTTGAATGCCAGCACGCGTTGCAGCGGGGATGTGCGCTTGGGACATGGCGTCGCGCAGCAGGTCGGCGAACTGGCTCAGGGTGCGGGGCTGGAGGGCGGCGGCCGGTGCGCACAATTCGTCGAGCAGGTCCAAAAAGCGCGCCAGTGCCCGGCCGTCTTCTGCTGTGAGCGCATCCTCTACACCCAACGCGCTGAGGGCGTGGAGTAGATGCTGGCGGAAGGAGGGCAGGTCCTGTCGGCTTTCCAAGGGCTGGAGCAGGTCAAAGAGCGTGGTTAGGCCGGCTCGCAGGGGCTGGAGGGCTTCTAACTCGGCGCGTAGGTCCTCGCGTCGAGTGGGGAAATCGTCGATGTCTTCGGCAAACGGCTCGCTTTTTCGGCCTAGTTCGCGCTCTAAGTAGGCGAAGTTGTCGTCAATAGCTGAGAGCCAAGTGCTGCGCCCGGTCGACGGTGGAACGTTGCGGGTCCACGTAGCGAAGTCTTCAGCGGCAAGCGTGCGGGTCTGGTCTGAAAATGAATAGCGCAGTCGCACCAAGGGCGAGCTGAGTAGGCGAAAGAGCGCGGCGCGGCTATAGCGTTCTAGCACCGCGTCGATGAGCGCGAAGACGGTGTTCATGGCGGGTGCCGTGGCAAGGGGCCGTCCGCGCGCGAGGTAAAAAGGCAGGCCGTGACGCGGCAGCACTTCGGCCACGAGTTCGGCATAGGTGTCGAGGCTGCGGAAACCAATGCGGATCTGGGCTAGCTCGACCCCTTGCTCTTGATGCAACTGGCGGATGCGGCGGGCCATGGCCGCGACTTCGCCGACTCGGTCCGGGCAAGCGACTCGCTCTACGGGCGCGTTGAGGCGGTCGCGGCTGTGGGTGAAGAGACGACCGGCGAATGCGGTGGCTGGGTATTGGTCGGCGGTGCTGCGCTCGGCGCAGACGGCGCGGGCGCGGAGGAATTCGTACAGGGGTCGAGTGCGGGCAAAAAAACTGGGGCCTTCGGGATCGTAGTCGAGTAGCGCGATGGATTCTGGAACGAGGGCTAGCAGCTTGCCCAACACAGGGAAAAAAGGCGCGGGCATTTCTACAAAGCCGCAGAGCACGAGTAGGTCGAGGTCGGGGAAACGCTGTGCGAGCGTCGAGGGGGCGAGATGGGCATCTACAGCGGCAAAGCGCTCGCGGCTCCCGCTCCAGCCATCTGCGAGACGTTCCAAGTAGGCTGCATAAAGGACTTGCAATTCCGCGCTGCGCTGGGTTGTTCCCCCTAAGTCGCTCGGCTGGGTGCCGGTCTCCTCCAATCGGCGAAACAACTGAGTCAGCCCCCGGCTCAGCCGCTCGGGTTGGCGGCTGTAATAGGGCGCGTTGGCCGCGCTGGCGGCGAGGGCGTCTTCGACTAACAGCCGCTGCGCGCTGAGGGGCAGGGCCGGTCGCTGACTGGGACAGAGACTGTAGAGAATGTCGGTAAAGCTATTTAGGTCGAGGGCCAAGTGCCCAGTGAGCAGACTGGTGCGGTTGGCGCGGATGAGTTGCCGCCGCATGAGCTGGGCTTGGAAGTGCGTTGGAAAGAGCCAGAGAAAGGACTCGCCGTCGCCCGCGTCGAGACTCGCCAAGCAGCGCTCGTACGCAGGCGACATTTTGTCGGGATGGGCCGGGCCGTAGATGAGGGTTAGTTCGCCCATGAGCAGCAAGTTGGGAGTGGCGTGGAGGGGTGGGTTGGCAACGTATCGTCGAGGGAAAACACTGTCAAGGTGCGCGCCGCTTTGCGTTGACATAGAACTGGGCAGGCCGCTTTTTATGCCGCGCAGTAGGATCACACTTTTTCTTGGTAGAATTCGCGATGAAAAAATGGACTGTTGCATTCCTTTTGTGGTGTAGTTGCGCCCCTCTGACCTCTCCTGCGGGAGGCCCGGAGGATTGGCAGAAATCCGAGCCGCCGCCGCCACCGCCGAGTGCGCTAGAGCAGTACTTGGAGGTGCGTCAGCGCTATGGCTCCGGCCCGCGGCCCGACTTTGTGGCCGTGGTGCCGTTTGTCGATGAGTCGGGGTTTCGCGAGGGCGTGTGGAACATAGAATACGAGTTGGCCAACATGCTCAGCGCCGAGTTGGTGGCCGTTCGCAATTGGAAGGTCGTCCCTTTTGACGCGGTGGCCGAGTTGGCTATGGAATGGGGGTTTGCCAGCCACGAGCAGGCCCTCTCAATTGGCCGCAAGTTAGGGGCGGACTTCGTCATTATCGGCCTGTTGCAAGACTACGATATGCGCCGTCTGTCGGTGGGGGATCCCTTAGTGGGAGGCTACAAATCTTATTCGGCCGTGGCGCAGATGAGCGTCGAGATCGCACAGGCTGACGACGGCAGCGCGATTGGTAAGGCAGAGACCCTGCGCAATCTCACTGATCGCGACGTGGGGCTCGACCTGTTGGGCAAGCCGCGCGAGCAGGACTTGCAATTTGCCAGCTTGAAGGAAGTAGAGTTCGGCTCGGAGGAGTTCCGCCAGACTCTGTTGGGCCAGGCGACGGTCGAGGCCGTGGGCGAGCTGGTACACAAGGTGGTTGCTGCTTTTGAGCCGGAAGGTTTGGTGTTCGGAGGCGACGCGCCCGAGGTCATCGCCGTGTACAGCGAGGACATTTACGCCAATATCGGCAGCGAGCACGGCGTGCGGCCGCGGTTGCGCTTTTTCGTCTATCCCAGCAACGAGCGGATAAAGGCCGAGGGACTGGCTCCCGAAGAGTCCGTCGCCCTCGTCGAGGTCGCCGAAATCATCAGCACCCGGCTCGCCAGCTTGCGAGTGCTCCGCGCAACCGGGGAGATCAAGGCGGGCGACCGACTTGAGATAGCAGAAGGAGAATAGCGATGCAGGGAGTGGTCAAATATCAGCGGGGCGACGGATTTGTCGAGTTGCGCGACTTGGCGGACGCGCCGCCCAGCCCCAATCAGGTGAAGGTCGAGGTGCAGGCTACGGGGATTTGCGGATCGGATCTACACGTGTACCGCGATACCATCAACTACAATATCCAAACGCCGGTCGTCATGGGGCACGAGTTTAGCGGCGTGGTGGTGGAAAAGGGCGCGGAGGTCGGCGACCATGTGCAGGTGGGCGACCGCGTGACGGGCGAGCCGAGCGTGTACATCTGCGGCGACTGCGACTACTGCTTGAGCGAGCACTACAATCTTTGCCCCAATCGCAAGGTCATGGGCTATTGGCACCACGGCTGCTTTGCGCCCTACTGCAATGCGACGTTTGTCCACAAGCTGCCCGAGGGCGTGGGGTTTGAAGCCGGTGCCCTGACCGAGCTGTTGGCCTGCTGCGTGCATTCGGTTATCGAGCAGGCCGGCGTGACGGCTGGGGACTTTGTCGCCATCACCGGGCCTGGGCCGGTGGGTTTGTTCTCGGCACTGGTGGCGCTGGCCGAGGGGGGGACGGTGATCCTCTGCGGCACTGAGCGGGATACTGAGCGGCTGCGACTGGCCGAGGAACTGGGCGTGCAACATACAATCGACATTACGGCCTGCGACCCAGTGGAGCGGGTGCGCGAGTTGACTGACGGCTATGGTGCTGACGTGGTGGTCGAGTGCGCGGGGGTGGCACCGGCTATGCGGTTGGCTTTGGAACTTGTGCGCAAGCGGGGCCGCTTTTCCCAGATGGGGCTACCGGGTGCGCCGGTGGAGATCGACTTTGAGAAGATCGCCTACAACGAGCTTCAAGTTTCCGGCGGCATAGGGCAGCGGCGACCGGCTTGGAAGCGGGCGTTGCGGCTGATCGAGCGGGGCTTTATTCCCAGCGAGAAGCTGATTACCCACCACTTTGCCCTGAGCGAATGGCAGCGGGCTTTTGACATGGCCGAGGGGCAGGAGGGGATCAAGCTGATGTTTATGCCGCAGGGGTGAGGGGGGAGGGACGCTGGAATGCGATATGGAAGTTGAGTTGCCGACATTGGATTGGGTGAGGTTTGGAATATAGCAAGTGGCAACGCGCCTATAGCTTGGTGCGCTGGAAATTGCCAAAGGGAAGCGATAATGCTCTGGAATAGCGATAGCTTGTTGCAGCAACTCGAACTTGGTGAGGATAGCCGCGTCGAGTTCAAGGAAGCCGTATTTAGCGGCAACCGCGTCCGTGCGCCTCATCGGGACGCTATCGCCGACGAGTTGACCGCTTTTGGCAATACCATGGGCGGCACATTGATCTTCAGCGTGTCCGACGCTGGCGAGGTGCGGTCGATGAACCGTCAACAGATGGATGCGCTGGAAACCTTCGTCGGCGAGGTTTGTTCGGACAGCATTCGTCCCCCGTTGGCATTTGTCACCCAACGTTTGGCTCTGCCGGACGGTTCGTTTGTGTTGGTCGTTGAAGTCGAACAGAGCGCACTGGTCCACAGGAGTCCCGGAGGATACCTTGCCCGACAAGGCAGTGCCAAGCGAGGGATGTCGTCGGAGGCATTAAACCGTCTATTTCAGCAGCGGGGACGTTCTGGCCAGCTTGGCCCCGACGAAGTGATCGTTGCCGGAACTGGATCCAACACGCTCGACGAGACTCTAGCGGATCGTTTCCTGAGTTCACGCGCCACTGAGCCCACAACAGTCCAACTTACAAAGCTGGGATTGGTGCGGGAGGATGACAGCGGCGTGATCCGCGCAACGGTCGCCGGGGTGCTACTTTGCTCCGCACGCCCAGATGAGTACATACGCGGCGCGATGATAGAAGCTGTTCGCTATCGCGGCACGGTACTCGGCAGTGCGAGCCAGCACGATGCGGCGTCCATCACTGGTCCGTTAGACCGGCAGGTCCGCGATGCCGTCAACTTCGCTAGGCTCAACACGCGGGTGGCGGCGCACAAGGCTCCGGGGCGGGTGGAGACCCCGCAATTCAGTCCGCGAGTACTATTCGAGGCCATCGTCAACGCTGTGGTACACCGCGACTACTCGATAGAGAACGCGAAGATACGACTCTTCATTTTTGACGATCGCTTTGAGTTGTACTCGCCGGGTGCTCTGCCCAACACACTGCCCATCGAAGCCATGCGCAACCGACAAGCTACCCGCAATGAGACGCTCGCTTCCATCCTCCGTATGCTCGCGGTAGGGGATATAGTCGGTGCGGGTGATCGGCAGTATTTCTTGGAGCAACGCGGCGAAGGGGTTCCGATCATCTACGAGCAGACCCGGGACCTGACCGGGCGCGATCCAGTATACGAATTGCTCGGAGGTACGGAACTGCGGCTGACTATACCTTCTGCTCGCCCACCGGTAACGGGCATCGAAGGGGAAGTGTCGGTATCCGCCGCCGGTCAGCCGCTTGCAGGTGCCCAGATAGTTGCGCTGTATCCCAACAAGACTTGGATGGAGGGGGAAACCGATGCGTTTGGCCGGGTCGCTTTTGGATTTCACTCGCAACTCCCCATCACCGTTTTCTGCGCGGCACCGGGACACGCCGCCCATGTGGAGCGGGATTGGCACCCGCCGGAACTGCTCTCTGTGCAGCTTGAACCGCTGCCGCTAGGTGGCTCGGCGGTGTTCACGGAGGGAACAGGTCATTTGCCCGATTTGACCGGGCGACTAGACCCAATCCTCGACGATCTCGACCGCATGTACCTTTACGCAACGAACGTCGCCATTGATGACGGCAAGCAGCAACCCGTTCACTTCAGACTGAACCAGCCCTTGCGACTGACGGATGTCAACGGGTTTGAATGGATTGTGCGGTTCATTGAGATGATCGGCAAGTCGGCGCTGTTGGAATACGAACCCCCGGCCCACAGACAGGGGACCGATGAATAGGGATGAAGTTCTAAACGTGCTCCGAACGCACAAGGTGCCCCTTGTGCAACGCTTTGGCGTCACTGAATCTGGAATGTAGAAGGTGCATCGTTTTGACTGATCTATTCTTTGAACAGCCTGTCCTCAACTCGCCTTACGAGCGCCCGAGTCGACACTGGGAACTGGACGAGACTGGGCAGCCGACGCAGCAAGTCGTTGAAAGCCGCAGATCGGCCGAGTTCGTCACGCCGATTCCGCAGCCGAAGCGGCGCAAGGGAGCTGCGCAACAAGCCGCGCTGGTGTTCGACGAGGCGGCGCAGAAGCTCGAAACCGCCGGTCAGCAATACGACCTGACGGCCATCATCAACGGGATTCGCCAGCAGGTTGACCGCTGGCGCGAACTGCCGAACCCGAGCCAATGGCAGGTGACTCCGGAGACGGCGCGTCTGCTTCAGCATTGGCGGGACCACCGCTTTAGTGGCATTCGGCCCTTCTTCTGCCAAGTCGAAGCGGTGGAGACCGCTATCTGGCTCACCGAGGTTGCGCCTAACACGCGATCCGGCAGGGACTTTCTCGACCATTTGGAGAACGCCAACAATAACGCCAATCCCGATCTGCCACTACCACGGTTGGCGCTCAAGTTGGCGACCGGTACCGGCAAGACCACGGTCATGGCGATGTTGATCGCTTGGCAGACCGTCAATGCGGTGCGTCGGCCCCAGAGCCGCCGCTTCACGCGCGGTTTCTTGGTGGTCACGCCCGGCATCACCATCAAGGACCGCCTGCGCGTGCTGCAACCGAACGATCCCGACAGTTACTATCAGAGCCGCGAGCTGGTTCCGAACGACATGCTGCCCGACTTGGAAAAGGCCAAGATCGTCATCACCAACTACCACGCCTTCAAGCTGCGCGAACGCATGGAGCTTTCCAAAGGCGGGCGTTCATTGCTTCAGGGACGGGGCGAGACACTGACGACTCTGGAGACCGAGGGGCAAATGCTGCAACGGGTGATGCCCGAACTCATGGGCTTAAAGAACGTCTTGATACTCAACGACGAGGCGCACCACTGCTATCGAGAGAAGCCGGGCGAGGGGGAGGAAGACGAGCTCAAGGGAGATGACAGAAGGGAAGCCGAAAAGAACACGGAGGCGGCGCGGCTGTGGATTTCGGGGCTGGAAATTGTCGGCGACAAATTGGGCATCAACCGGGTGATGGACCTGTCGGCGACGCCCTTCTTCTTGCGCGGGTCGGGCTATGCCGAAGGCACGTTGTTCCCTTGGACGATGTGCGATTTCTCGCTCATGGATGCTATTGAATGCGGCATCGTCAAATTGCCTCGCGTACCGGTGGCCGACAACATTCCCGGCGGCGAAATGCCCAAGTTTCGCAATCTTTGGGAACACATCCGCAGCGACATGCCGAAGAAAGGGCGAGGCAAGGCTAAGACCCTTGATCCCCTCAGTCTGCCCGTGGAGTTACAGACCGCGCTGGACGCCCTGTACGGACATTATCAGAAAACTTTTGAGTTGATGGAGAAGGAGGGCATTGGCGTGCCACCGTGCTTCATCGTGGTCTGCAACAATACCTCGACCTCCAAGCTGGTGTACGACTATATCTCCGGTTTCTATCGCGAGAACGAGGATGGATCGACGACGTTGGTAAACGGTCGCTTGGAACTGTTTCGCAACTTTGACGAACAGGGCAACCAGTACCCACGGCCTCGCACGTTGTTGATCGACAGCGAACAATTAGAGTCTGGCGACGCGCTTGACAGGAATTTCCGCAATATGGCTGCCGACGAGATTGACCGCTTTCGGCGAGAGATTATCGAGCGCACTGGAGATCGCCGCCAAGCCGAGAACATTAGCGACCAAGAGCTGCTGCGCGAGGTTATGAATACTGTCGGCAAGCCGGGGCGGCTGGGGGATTCGATTCGCTGTGTGGTGTCGGTGTCGATGCTCACGGAGGGGTGGGATGCGAATACGGTTAGCCATGTGCTGGGCGTGCGCGCCTTTGGGACGCAGTTGCTTTGCGAGCAGGTCATTGGTCGAGCGCTACGGCGGCAGTCTTACGAGCTCAACGGAGATGGCTTGTTTGATGTGGAGTACGCGGATGTTTTGGGCATTCCGTTTGATTTTACGGCTAAGCCCGTTGTGGCTCCGCCGAAGCAGCCGCGAGAGACCGTTCAGGTGCGAGCCGTGCGGCCCGAACGGGATGCGTTGGAGATTTGTTTTCCTCGGGTGGCTGGGTATCGGGTCGAATTGCCGGAAGAGCGGCTCAAAGCCGAGTTTAACAGGGACTCGGTGCTGGAACTGACGCCCGCTCTGATTGGCCCGTCGATTACGAGGAATCAGGGGATTATCGGCGAGAGCGTCGATCTCAGTCTAGTGCATACCAACGACCTGCGGACCTCGACCCTTCTGTTTCACCTGACTCAGCGGCTACTCTACACCAAGTTCCGCGATCCGGGTGAAGAGCCCAAGCTCTATCTTTTTGGACAGCTCAAGCGGGTTGCCAGACAGTGGCTCGATGGCTATCTCGACTGCAAGGGCGACACTTATCCCGCCCAACTCATGTACCAGGAACTGGCCGACATGGCCTGCGAGCGCATCTTTGCCGCTATCACGCGCGAGGGAATTGACCGTCGTCCGGTCAAAGCGGTGCTTGATCCGTACAATCCCGTTGGTTCGACAGCCCACGTGAATTTCAACACGACCAAGGCCAGCCGCTGGCAGGCTGACCCCCGCCGTTGTCACATCAATTGGATCGTCCTCGACAGCGGCTGGGAAGAGGAGTTTTGTCGCGTTGCTGAATCCCATCCGCACGTCAAAGCCTACGTCAAGAACCACAATCTCGGCTTGGAGGTACCCTATCGTCTTGGGTCGGAAATGCGGACGTACCTTCCGGACTTTATCGTTCTCGTTGATGATGGCCGTGGCGACGACGATCTTCTGAATTTGATTGTTGAGATCAAAGGAGAGCGAAGGGAAGACGCCAAGGCCAAGAAAACGACTATGGACACCTATTGGGTGCCTGGTGTGAATAATCACGGAGATTACGGGCGTTGGGCCTTTGCCGAATTTACCGATGTGTTCGGAATGGACGCTGAGTTCGCGCAGTTGGTTGAGGGGTTTCGGGCAAAGGGGTAGGGATCGAACATTGGATTGATATTGATAATGTATATACGTCATCGTAAGTTCGACGAATCCATATTAAGCCAGAGGTTATGTGAACCATGACCAGCCGACGTTTGCAGATAACATTGCAACCTGAAGTGCTGCGGTGGGCGCGAGAGCGGGCAGGCTTTGATCGACCGGAACTGGCGCACAAGTTGAAAGTGAGTCCAGAGCGCGTGTCGGAGTGGGAACGCAATGGCAAGATCAGTGTTGCACAGGCAGATAGACTCGCCCAACGCACTCATACCGCTCTGGGATTTCTGTACTTGACAGAGCCGCCCGAAGAACGCTTGCCAATACCCGACTTTCGCACCCGAGATGATGTTCCGCCTCCGAGTTCCGATCTACTTGAGACCATTTACCTTATGCAGCGACGTCAGGCTTGGATGCGCGATGAGCTTATCGAAGGTGGTGCTGAACCGCTGGATTTCATCGGAGCCTACGGCACAGATATCCATCCTCGGCAAGTTGGGGCAGCCATGCGCGATGCGCTTCAGCTTACCGAAGATTGGGCGGAAGAGTTAGGTAATTGGAGCGATGCGTTGCGGCATCTGCGACATTTGGTTGATGCTGCCGGAGTTCTGGTGTCGTTCAGTGGCGTCGTGGGTAATAACGCATATCGAAAGCTGGACCCCGATGAATTTCAGGGCTTCGCCCTTGTGGATGAGTATGCCCCGTTCGTCTTTGTGAACAGCGCCGATTTCATGGCGGCGCAGATGTTTACTCTGGCTCACGAACTGGCACACCTCTTCATAGCCCAGAGCGGTATCTCCAATTTAGAAGACTTACAACCGCCGTCGGATGAAATCGAGCAGTTCTGCAACAAGGCCGCTGCCGAATTTCTGATACCGGAAGAAGAGTTACGCGCTTTCTGGCCTAGTGCCCGACGAACGAATGATCCTTATCAGACTATCGCCCGCAAGTTCAAAGTGAGTTCCCTCGTGGCCGCGCGTCGGGCTCTTGATCTCGATTTAATCGACAGGGATGCGTTTCTCCTTTTCTACAACCGAAGAGTCGATGGATGGCGTAGCGAGCAGCAGCGTCAGGGAAGTGGGGGCCACTTTTGGAATACTCAGAAGTGGCGTATCGGCCCTCGTTTTGCCTCTGCCATAATTCGTGCGGTTGGAGAGGGTCGTTTGCCCTATCGCGAGGCGTACAATCTCACCGGTCTTAAGGGAGAAGCCTTTGAGAACATGCCGAAAAAGATGGAAATACCGCAGTGACGAACCAAGGTATTTCCTCGTTCGTGCTTGATGCGAATATCTTCATAGAAGCGCACCGCCGCTATTACGCGCAAGATCTGTGTCCGGGATTCTGGGAATGCCTGATCCATTATTGCCGTGAAGGGCGGGTATTCAGCATTGATCGAGTTCGTGACGAAGTGCTGATTAGCCAAGATCAACTGTCTAAGTGGGTGAAGCAGGCACCGGACAATCTATTCGTATCATCAGCAGAAGAACCGGTTATAGAAACTTTCATGGAAATGATGAATTGGGTTCAAGGGAATAGTCAGTTTCTACCTGAAGCAAAAGAGCAATTCGCAGGAGTAGCCGATGGATGGGTCGCGGCTTATGCAAGAGTCCATAATGCAGTCGTAGTTACTCACGAAGTATTTAATGCGGACGTGAGAAAAAGGGTGCCGCTACCTAACGTCTGCCGTCAGTTCGACGTTGATTACCGCGATACTTTTACGATGCTACGCGATCTTGAAGTGCGTTTTGAGTGGACCCCGCTCGCTGTGCTTGGACAGAATCAAGAGGAACACGATCAACTTTAGCGAAAAAACCCTGTTGGACACACGACCAAGACTAGCCGCTGGCAGGCCGACTCTCGCCGTTGCCATATCAATTGGCTCGTTAATGTGAATCATCACAGAGATTACGGGCACTGGGCTTTTGCTGAGTTTACCGATGCGTTCGGAATGGACGCCGAGTTCGCGCAGTTGGTTGAGGGGTTTCGGGCAACGGGATAGGGACCGAATATTGTATTGACGATGTATATACATAACCGTAAGTTTGAGTCTGGATATGGACGTAACGATTCGGCTTCATGGTATCGAATTCGAGTGGGACAGCGACAAGGCAGAAGCCAACATCGAAAAGCACGGAGTTGATTTCGAAGTAGCCTGTGAGGCCTTCTTCGATCCATTCGTCTTGGTATTGGAAAGTGAACATCACGGGCATGAAGTCAGGGATACGCTAATCGGAATGACTCTCCAATGGAAGCTCCTGTGCGTTGTTTATGCCGAACGACATGGCGACAGATTTCGCCTCATCTCCGCGCGGCCGGCAACGCCAACCGAGGGAAAGAGCTATGAAGAGCGATGAGTTACGGAGACGACTGGATAAGAATCGGAAGATGGTCCCGGTGAGCATTCGCATGCCAGAGGACGTAATTGAAGATCTTAAACGAATCGCCCCTCAATTGGGATTCTCCGGCTACCAACCGCTCATTCGAGCCTACATAGGCCAAGGTCTTCGTCAGGATTTGATGCGACTGGAAAATAGCCCTGGGCTTGAACTATTTGTCGAAAGTCTGCAAAACCATGGTGTAGATACGAAAACGATCGAACAAGCCATGGCCGATGTGATGCAGCCTTCCTGATTTCCGAGGTACAAATCTTCTTCGCTGTCTGAATTGCCTCGTAGTTCGTCTGGCATGGCAAGGACGAGCTGACACGGAGAGAAATTATGAACAGAGATGAAGTCCTAGACGTACTCCGAGAGCACAAGGAGACTCTTGCACAGCGCTTTGGCGTTTCTGAACTCGCCCTTTTCGGTTCCTTCGCCCGCGACCAAGCTACGGACGACAGCGATGTCGATGTCCTAGTGCGGTTCGACGTGCCCCCCAATTGGCAACGCTATTTCGGCGCTCAAGGCTACTTGGAAGACCTACTAGGGCGGCCGGTGGACTTGGCAACCAACCAAGATCTGCGCGTCGAGATACGCCCCTACGTGGAGCGGGAGGTGATCAATGTCTAATGCTGAGCAAGGAGCGCGAGAATGGCGTTTCTACATTCAGGATATGATCGAATTCAGCGAAAGGGTGCTATCCTATACCGAGGGCTTGGACCAAGATGCGTTCATCGCCGATGAACTCACCTATGACGCCACCCTGCGCAATCTGGAACTGATCGGCGAGGCAGCAACCCATATTCCAAGCGAGGTGCGTGAGGCGTACCCAGACATTCCTTGGCATGCGATTGTGGGGACGCGCAACCGCTTGGCTCACAGCTATCTGAGCATCAGTAACGATATCATCTGGACAATCATTCAAGACGCGATTCCGAAACTGCTGCCCGAATTGCGCAATCTGTTGAACACGACCAACGAGGACTCCGTATAAATGGCGAAACGAAAATCGACCAAGACTGTTGAAACCCTGCGGCACCCGGACGCATCGCGGAAGAATATTCCCACGGCTGAGTATCAGGCGGTGATGGCGGAGGACGACCGGAATCCGATTAGGGTCGCGTATGAGCGGCGCAATCGGGATCTCGATCCGCAGCTTGTTTGGCGGGGGAAGGATGAGCAGAACTGGTCGGATTTGGTGGTGCAAGCGCCGCCGCTGTTCATTCAGGAGAAGGTGCAGCCGAAGGTGTTGATTGACGATTTGCGGCAGCGGAGCAAGGAGACGGGGGATGGCGAAGCTAACTTGCAGACGGATTTGTTCGCGGATTTCAATGGGCTGCCGAGTGCGGACGCGCAGACGGAGTTTTACCAGCACGACGCCAACTGGTCGAATCGGATGATTTTAGGCGATAGCTTGCAGGTGATGGCGTCGCTGGCCGAGCGGGAGGGGCTGCGCGGCAAGGTGCAGTGCATCTACATCGACCCGCCCTATGGCATCAAGTTCAACTCCAACTTCCAGTGGTCAACGACCAGCCGCGATGTGAAGGACGGCAAGGCCGATCACATTACCCGCGAGCCGGAGCAGGTGAAGGCGTTTCGGGATACGTGGCGAGATGGGATTCATTCGTATTTGACGTATTTGCGGGATCGGCTGACGGTGGCGCGGGATTTGTTGACGGAGAGTGGGTCGGTCTTTGTGCAGATTGGGGACGAGAATGTGCATCGGGTGCGGGCGTTGATGGATGAGGTGTTTGGGGAAGACAACTATCAAAAACCCACGTACAACGACATCCGCCAAGGCTTCGTGTACGAGCGCGTCCCCCACATCACCCTCAAGTCCATCGCCAACAACGCCGAAATCGACGTAATCTGGGAGAAATTCCAAGAAACACTGGAGCCGCTGCGTGGGGAATTGAACGACGCACTCGGCACATCCTACGAGGAATGGGAAATCCCCCGCGATGCGGACGACGCTTGGCCCGAGGAAGTCAAAAAAATTCACGCGGATTGGTGGGAACAGCGCATCGCCCGGCAAAAGGAAATCGACGCCTCCATCGCCGCCAAAGCCGACTACGAATACCTCTACGACAAGCCCTACGAAGACAACAAAAAAGTCCGCGTCGCCGGCCCGTTCACCGTAGAAAGCCTGTCGCCGCACCGCCTATTAGGCGTCGATGAAAACGACGAACTCATCGACAACGTCGCCGAAGCCAAGTTAGGATACGGCGAAAAGCAGGACTTCGCCGAGATGATCCTCGACAATCTCAAAACCTCCGGCGTCCAACAGGCGCACAAAGACGACCGCATCTCGTTTTCTGGGATCAGACCCTGGCCCGGCTACCACGTCTGCGCCGAAGGAACCTACGTCGAAGGCACCAGCGACTCGGGCGCTGAAAAACGCGCTGGCATCTTCGTCGGCCCGGAATTCGGCACCGTCTCCCGTCCCGACCTCGTATCAGCAGTGCGCGAGGCCGCGGACGCCGACTTCGACGTGCTGGTCGCCTGCGCCTTCAACTACGACGCCCACGCCTCGGAGTTCAACAAACTCGGCCGCGTCCCCGTCCTCAAGGCCCGCATGAACGCCGACCTCCACATGGCCGACGACCTCAAAAACACCGGTAAAGGCAACCTCTTCGTCATCTTCGGCGAACCGGACATCGACATCCTCGACGCAGAAGACAGTCAAATCCAAGTCAAGGTCAACGGCGTCGATGTATTCCACCCCAACACCGGCGAAATCCGCAGCGACAGCGCCGACGGCATCGCCTGCTGGTTCGTCGATACCGACTACAACGAGGAAAGCTTCTTCGTCCGCCACGCCTACTTCCTCGGCGCTAACGACCCGTACAAATCGCTGCGCACGACGCTCAAAGCCGAGGTCAACCAAGAAGCCTGGGAAACCCTCCACAGCAACACCTCCCGGCCCTTTGACAAGCCGACGTCCGGCCGGATTGCGGTGAAGGTGATCAATCACTTGGGGGACGAGGTGATGAAGGTGTTTCGGGTGTGAGGATCGGAGAGTTTTCCGGCTGCTCTACTATTCTGGAGGACGTTTGCTTGGTTGTCACGGAATAAGTTAGGCGAAGTCGAGAGAAATCGAGAATGGAAGTCAGGATTTTTTGCATACTATTTGCATACTAAAGTCACTAATCCAACAGTCACCCCAATCGTTGCTATAATAGTAGGAACAAGCCAATATAGAATAGACGTTTTTAGCTTTTCAACATCTTCCTTGGTAGCAAGACCTCGGATACTTGATTCAATGCCGGAAATACGACCTTCGTTCTTGAGTAGAATGTCTCCTAAATTGCCATATCCCTTATAGTCTGACATTTTCTTCTCCAAGCCAAGTGGTGAGGGAATCTTTCAAGTTATGTCTTATATTTTTAATCATTCCCATCGCCTCCTCGTTTTCTAGATCAATCTCGTCGATGTTCTTTATTAGAACCTCGACAAATTCCGGCCCCATCTGTGCAACGGAAATCCTCCAAAGGAATTCCAGAGTCCTTATCTGCTCTTCCACTGCAGAAATTCTAGCCTTATCTAATTCGGTGTTTTCCATTAGTCGTCCTCCTTTTCTCATACTTATATATCTAATACGCTTAGGTGCGACGTCAAGTATTTCTTGACGTCAGGGGCTAAGGGAATAGGGGCACCCACAAGGGGCACCCCTACGATGACGTCGCGTATTTAACGCTCCCTACTTCTTATCCTCGTCCACAACCTTGAAGTCCGCATCGACCGGCTCCGTATCCCCGCCTCCTTGCGGCTGACTGGCGGGACCTTCCGGCGCTGGCTCGCCCTGGGCCTGTTGGGCTTGGGCGTCCTTGTACATTTCCTCGGCCAGCTTGTGCGACGCCTGTTGCAGCGCGGTCATGGCCTGCGCGATGGCCTCGTCGTCCGTGCCTTCGAGCGCTTGCTTGAGCGCGGCGACGGCGTCCTCAACGCCTTTCTTGTCGGCGTCGGCTAACTTGTCGCCGTAGTCGGCTAGGGATTTTTCCGTCGCGTAAATGAGTTGATCGGCCTCGTTGCGGCGATCGACGGCCTCGCGGCGCTGTTTGTCCTCATCGGCGTGGGCCTCGGCGTCCTTCTGCATGGTGTCGATTTCCTCTTGGCTCAGGCCCGAGGACGACTCAATGCGGATGGATTGCTCCTTATTGGTGCCCTTGTCCTTGGCCGCGACGTTGAGGATGCCGTTGGCGTCGATGTCAAAGGTCACCTCGACCTGGGGCATGCCGCGCGGGGCCGGGGGAATGCCGTCGAGGTGGAAGCGGCCGAGGGTGCGGTTGTCGTTGGCGAACTCGCGCTCGCCTTGCAGCACGTGGACCTCCACCGAGGGCTGGTTGTCCGAGGCTGTGGAAAAGATCTGGCTCTTCTTGGTGGGGATGGTGGTGTTGCGGTCGATCAGCCGCGTCATCACTCCGCCCATGGTCTCGATGCCCAGCGAGAGCGGCGTGACGTCGAGCAGCAGGATGTCGTCGACGTCGCCAGCGAGCACGCCGGCTTGGATGGCCGCGCCCAAGGCCACGACTTCGTCGGGATTGACGCTGCGGTTTGGCTCTTTGTTGAAGAGGGCTTGGATGGTCTCTTGGATTTTGGGGATGCGCGTTGAGCCGCCGACCAAAATCACTTGGTCGATTTCGCTGGCTTGCAATTCGGCGTCGGCAAGGGCCTGCTGACAGGGGGCCTTGGTGCGTTCGATCAGGTCGTCAACCAAGCGCTCAAATTGGGCGCGGGACAGACTGGTTTGCAAGTGCTTAGGCCCGGTCTGATCGGCGGTGATAAACGGCAGGTTAATATCGGTGGCAGTGGCGGAAGACAGCTCGATTTTGGCTTTTTCGGCCGCTTCCTTGAGCCGTTGCAGGGCCATGGGGTCGCGGCGCAGGTCGATGCCCTCGCTCTTTTCAAATTCCTCGGCGAGCCAGTCGATGATTTTCTGGTCGAAGTCGTCGCCGCCGAGGTGGGTGTCGCCGTTGGTGGATTTGACCTCAAAGACGCCGTCGCCCAGTTCGAGGATGGAAATGTCAAAGGTGCCACCGCCGAGGTCGTACACGGCGATTTGTTCGTTGGTGCCGCCCTTGTCCAAGCCATAGGCCAGCGCCGCAGCGGTCGGCTCGTTGACGATGCGCAAGACCTCCAGGCCGGCGATGGTGCCCGCGTCCTTGGTGGCTTGGCGTTGGGAGTCGTTGAAGTACGCCGGGACGGTGACGACGGCTTGTTTTATTTCTTCGCCCAGATAGTCTTCGGCCGTCTGCTTCATCTTTTGCAAGATCATGGCCGAGATTTCCGGCGGCGTGTGTTCCTTGCCGTCGATTTTGGCCACGGCCATGTCGCGGCCACTTGAGGCGACTTCGTAGGGAACTTCGCTGATTTCGTTGGACACTTCGCCGTAGCGGCGGCCCATGAAGCGCTTGATCGAATAGACCGTGTTTTGCGGGTTGGTGACGGCTTGGCGCTTGGCGGTCTGGCCGACGAGGCGCTCACCTTCTTTGGTGAAGGCGACCATGGAGGGCGTGGTGCGGCCCCCTTCGGAATTGGCGATGACCTCCGCGTCTTGGCCTTCGATGACGGCCACGCACGAGTTGGTGGTGCCTAAGTCAATGCCGATGACTTTAGCCATTGTTTTTTTCCTTTCGGGAATTGGCGATCCGATTCTTCTTCGTTGGGATCGGTGGTTAGAATGAGGGTGAATTCATGGGGTTTCATAGTGCGTTCCACTGCTCGTTCAGGCCGCTAGTTCCTTCATTACCGCCTCGCGCTGGCTCCACATGATCGGCTTTACATCATAGCTTCGCAGTGCTTCTAGCGCGTCCAGAGGCACTGTCTGAGCCGAGTCGTTTAGCAGCGCATAGGCACGCGATTTGGGAGTGCGGATTTCCTTGGTGTCAACCCATGCGAGAACCACGGTCTGAGCGGTGGCGCGATTGGGTCGATTGATCGTCTGAATGATGCGCTCCGGTTGTTGCCGCGACTTCGGAATTACGAGATCGAACAGGTGATCGTAGCCGGTCGTTCCGGTAAATTTCACTTTGGGCGTGTGCCTAATGTCATTGGCATCGAACCAAGCAACCACATCCTCGTAAAACAGGCTCGTCACCACAGGCACAGCAAGATAGAACATATCATTAACGGCGAGCATGGCCTGCACGAGGTTGTGTTTGCGCGCAGCAAAGTTCTCCGCCGAGGCATGGATCTGCAACGCCTTGCCATCTTGCTTCACGCCAAAACCATTGAGCGTCATCTTGAGAAGTGCTTGTCGCTTGCGGCTGTCGAGCTTGCAGCCGCTTTGCTGCAAGTCATCTATAGTGTACCCATCGTCCGTTAGTAAGAATCCTCCGTTGGTCTTCTTGACGTATATCTGCACATAGTCGTTGTGGCGATCGAGGTAGGGCGTTGTGATTTCGACCCATTGGTCCAATTGGTGTAGTTCTGTCTTGTCCTTGAGCCAATCGTAATAGGTAGTGAGCAGATTCTGAATGTCTTGAATCATGCGAGCCCCCGGTTGATATAGGGCGGTTGCGTGATGTTGCAAAACCGCAGGAAGTCTTCAAATGCCATCCACACATCGTCGGTTGTGCGAAATTGATCTGCTGGAACAGGTACAGCCCACCTGTCGCCGTAGTCTTCGCGGTAAACGTGAAGGTGGGGCACTGGTATCTCTTCGCCGTCCGGGTTGCGATGTGGAGCACCGCCCAAATCGAGACGGACGAGTACGACGACTTGCCTGCCTCGCGTCTGCATCTTGACCTTTTGCAGATTGATGCGGCCACGACTCAGGTCGAGCAGGAATCGTTCTCGTTTGTCGGCGGACTGAAGCGGCAGGACTTTGGATTCGCCCCCCACCGGGAAGTCGGTCTGCTCATCTGTTGCGCGGTGTTTTTCCATCGCGATTAAGGCGTCTGCCTCTGCTTGAGTCAGGTTGATGTCTGCCACTACGCAATCGCGCTCGGTTTTTCGGTTTAAGACAGTTTCTCAGTCATACGTGAGGGTAAGTTTGGTAATACCCTCGATATTACTGATGTCCACATTTTGACTTGGGTTGTTGTCCAAGTTAGGAGTCCCTGAAAACGACCATAGAGTGGTTGATGTAAGTTGATTACCGTTGAAGGTGTCAAAGAGCTCCGAATAGTTCGACCGGATACACTTCATGCCTGCAATTTGGTCACTTATGCCTTTTCGCTCCTGATAATCCCAAAGCTCTATATAGCAGTCCTAAATCATTTAAGAGCCAAGTTATATTGCATTAACTTGGGGAATTGGTGGTATTTTTTCTGTCGAATACCCTTTACAAATAGGGCTTTGATTTGTTCAAAACAGGTGGTCCACAAGGCCTGGGTACG
>JAJEFJ010000001.1 GCA_022820485.1 Candidatus Latescibacterota bacterium | reverse complement strand
TGCGCAAGCTGCTCCTGCTGCTCAACGCCATTGCCCATCGACGAACCCCTTGGGTGCAACACCAAGCCAAAGCAGGCTAAAAAAGGCTTGACACACAACACAGATACTACCGCAAAAGCGGGAATCCAGTCTTGAATGATTCAGGGTTGCTATATGAATGTTAGCCCATCACGCCGGCCGATTGGGCGCAGGTGGCGAAGAATTCGTCGGTTTGCTGGGCGATGCGCACTGGGGTTAGAGGTTTGATTTCGAGTACCGCATCTCCCTGAAAATTGACCGCCGCTAGGGCGTCGAGCAGGTAGCGCCAATCGGCTGCGGGTATTTTGCCGGTGCCCGGCATGGTGTGCAGGCGGCCGATGCCCACGTCATCGCCTAGGGCATCGCTGATGTGCAAGTGGCAAATGCGGTCTTGCAGCCGATCGACGTACTCTTTGAGGGGAAAGCGTTTGAATTTTTGTACGTGGGTCGTGTCGAGGCAGATTCCAAGGTCGGCAAAGCGCGCCAGCGCCCGCTGCAAAATGGACAGATTCCACATCTCAGGATCTTCTTCTTGCTCGCCTTCGGAGGCGTTTTCCAGCGCGATTTTGACCTCGTTCTGGCGCGCGTACTCCAGCACTTGGGCGGCAAAATCGAAATTGGGATTGGGGCCGTCGAGATAGAGATTGGCCGCGTGTACTACTAGGACCTGACTGCCCACTTGCGCCACCGTGTCGATTTGGCGGTGGTAGCTCTCAATGGTATTGTCGCCGCCCGTGTGCCAACTCGAGCGCACGCCGCGCAGGATTTGCGCCAGCCGAGGCCGGTGCTCCTCGGCGTAGAGATCGAATTGTTGGGACACCAGAGCTTCGCGGGCGGGGCTCGTCCACTCCCAGCTAGCCCATTTGGGCCACAACTCAACGCCATAACCCGCGGCGGCCACTTCGTCGACGACTTTTGCCAGACTGTCCAAGCCGCGGTCTAAGGAGAAGCTGGTGCCGCCTTTTCGCAAGGGGAAATAGTGAATGTAATTCCACAGGCTGATGGAGATATTCAGTTGCATGGGATTCCCTTTCTCAAGTTGGTTTGCGTGGTTAGCTATTACCATCCGTGCATGCGGTGTCCCTCTGCGGGGAACCAGATCAGATCCACTACCATGGAAAAAACTACCCCGACCACATAACCGATGGCCAGGCCGTAGAACAAGGGTTTGCCAGCGATGTAGGCTTTGACCCCGCCGTAGCGCAGCAGGATTATTTTGACGATCCACACGATGAACAGACTGAACCAGTAGAGGCGGAGACCGAACGTGTGCTGGAAGGCCAGGCCGATGGGATGTAAGGGGAACCAGTGGAAATAGCCGCGCAGCAGGGCGATGAGCGCGGCTTCGCCAAAGCCGAAGAGCCACACCGCCCACTTGTTCAGGTCGGGCAGCATGGGGTTGTTGAGCAGATAAACCATGTCTTCGAAGATCCAGTTGGCCTTGCCGCCGAGGAAAATCAGGCCGCCCCCTTCGTAGGCCAAGCTGATCGTCTCGACGGCCAATACGACGAATCCAATGGGAAAGGAGATCAGGACCATCGCCGTCAGTCGCCCGGGCTGCCGCTCTAGGGAGAACAGGCGAAAGCAGTGGGGCAGCGCTGGCCAGGCCGGGATGCGGAAGGTGCCGAAGAAGGCATTGCTGGTGAATACCTTAAACGCCACTAGGCTGCGCGGCGACTGGAAGGCCGAACCGACTAACTCGATGAGGAAGGAATCGCCTTTGATATGGGGCTTATTGGGCAAGAGATAGGCAAAGCCAGTGGCAGCGACGAGTTTGGCTATGACGAAGTAGGTCAGCGTCATCAGCAGGAAAGCGCCAATAGATATGGGTAAGCTCATGCCCAGTTGCACTCCCCAGCCGATGACGCTGAGCCCCGACAGAATTAGGCCAGCCAAGGCCAGCCGGTAGAGGGCGACTTGGCGTGGCTCGCCCTGGCCGCTGCGCACTTGGTGCCACACCTGACGCAAATGGCGTCGGGCCAGCCAGATGGACCACAGGCCGATGAAGACTAGGGCACCGTAGCTCTCCATGTAGAGGATGTTTTGCGCCTCGGGCTGCTGGCCAGCGGCACCCACGGCAAAGCCGCCAATGGAAAAGCCGGTTCGCTTCATTAGGGCTATCTTGAGTGCGGCTAGTAAGTGGAAGAAGATCATGCTGCCGAGGATATCCACTGGACACAAATAGGTCACGGCCATGATCAGCGGCAGAATGCGCACGGTCAGAAAAAAGTCCGGCGTCGCGTGAAAATCGTAGAATTTCCAGTAAAATTCGATGGGTGGCAGGCCTAGGGCGAAGTAGGTGGCGATGTTGTAGAGTATGGGCAGGAAAACCAAGGCGAAGCCGAGCCAGAAGACGGGCTTGCAAAATAGCTCGGGCCATCGCTTGCCCTCAAAGCCTTGGGTTAGGTCTAAGGGCATTTGCGCCAGTGGAAAGGTCAGCTTCTCGGCCTCAACCCACTGTTTGTGGAACAGGGCGATCAGGCAGAAGCCGAAGACTACCATGGCCATAGAGACGCCGAGCCACTGGCCGATGGCACCGATCCACCCGTCCCAGGGAATGGAGGCCCCTTCGGACAGGCCAAACCAAAACGGATCGACTACCCGGGGTGAGGCATTGGCAAAGACATGCCAGGGAAGGTAGTCGAAGAAGATCTCCTCCCACTGGTTCTCGGCTGTGGCGAAGTAGCTTGGTGCCCCCACAATTGAGGTCCAGTAGGTCATCCAGCCCAACTGCGGAATCGTACCCACCACCCACAGCATGGAGAACAGGGTCAGCATTTCGCCGCGGCTGAGTGCCACGCGCGGCCAGAGTGCCCTGAGTGCGGTGTTGAGGAAGAGCCACAGCACAAAGGGCATGAAAGTGGCCATGGGGAATTGCGAGTGGACGTAGCTGCCTATGCCTAGGCGCTGGCCAACGTTGACGATGTAGTAGAAGTTGGCGGCTATGGTCAGGGCACCTAGGACAATAGCGCGCACGGTGATCTGCGGCAGGCCGTTCATGGGCTACAGGGCTGTTGAAAACAGTGGGACATCAGTGCTTCAAATTGGTGTAAAACCTGTGTTGTGGGAAGAAAGAACCTATTTTTATGGTCAGTTGCTGCATTGCTACTTCCCGAATCGCATAGAATATGGCCCGCTTGTTTGCTTTTTTTCTGCTTGCTGCCCCCATCAGCGCCCACGCCCAGGCTAAGGACGCTTCTGAGGCAGCCGCTATTGCCCACCACAGCGCCAAGGTGCTCTTTGAGAAAGGCGACTTGGAGGGCGCGGTGCCGTTCTATCGCCGCGCGATTGAACTCGACCCTACACTAGCCCAAGCCCACCTCGAACTGGGCGTCGCCCTTTTTCAACTTGGCGATGCGGACGGTGCGCTGGCTGCATTCCGTACGGTCTTGCGTCTCGATCCCGAACACGCGTTAGTGCATAGCTGCTTAGGCAATGTGCTGTACAGCCGCCGGGATGTCGAGGGTGCGGTGTGGTCCTATCGCCGCGCCATTGAACTCGACCCCACACTAGCCCAAGCCCACAGCGACCTAGGGGCCATCCTCTACGGACTGGGCGATGTGGAAGGGGCCATTGCCGCGTGCAGCCGGGCGGTCGAGCTCGAGCGCGACCACGTACAGGCGCTCTACAATCTAGGCTTGGCCCTGAAAAAAAAAGGCGATTCGGAGCAAGCGGCCCAATCTTTACGGCGCGCCATTCAGGCCGATTCTACCTACGTTCCAGCTCGCTACAGTCTGGCCCTGCTGCTCTATGAGCGGGGCAATGCAGCAGAGGCTATTGCCCAGTACCGCCAGATCATCTCCTTAGACCCCAGGCACAGCCGCGCCCACAATAATTTAGGCCATATTCTCTACAGTCGCGGTGATGTCATCGGCGCTATAGCACTCTTGCAACGCGCCCTTGAGCTAAATCCCGACTACGCCCAGGCCCACTTCAATCTGGGTTTGGCCTACAAAAAGCAGGGGCGGATCGACGAGGCAGTGCAAGCGTTCGGCGCTGCTCTGCGCCTACGCCCGGGCCATGTCCGCGCTTACAATCATCTAGGTGCCGCGCTCCACGCTCGCGGCGATAGGGGTGCTGCGGTCCAAGTCTATCAGCAGGCCATCCGCCTCAAGCCCGACTTTGCCGGCCCGCGCTTTGGGTTGGCCACCATCCTGCAGGAGCAGGGCAATGAAGCAGCCGCCATCCAGCAGTACCGTGCCATTATCGACATTGGCGACGATGAGCACTTGCAGCGCATGGCGCAACAAATCCTCCGCGCTATGGGAGAAAAACCATAGGTTCAGCGTTTTACAGTGGCAATGCCCCGCCCTTCTTCTGCTACCACAAAACGATTCCCCGTCACTTGGGTGTATTGGTCGATTAAACCGCTAGGCCAGCGGATTTGTAGGGTATCCGCTGCGACGCTCGGCCCTAGTCCAAAAGTGAGCCACAGACTGTTGTGCGATAGGTAGCTCGAGCCAGCGGCCACTTCTCTGAGCTGTTGCTGGCCGCCGGCGACTAGACGCACTCTGGCACCGATGCCGTCGCGGTTGCTGTTGTGGCCCAAGGTGCGGACGGTTAGCCAGTGATTGTCGCTAGCAGTGTCGTTGCGCAGCAAGGTGGGCACGTCGTTTTTGTTGACCACGAAAAGGTCCTCATCGCCATCGCCGTCGTAATCGCCGACCGCAGTGCCCCGGCTCGACTTGACGATCCGCAGACCCGGACCGGCACGCGCGCTCAGATCGACGAAGGCAGCACCATCGTTGCGGAAGAGGTTATTCTGCTGGGCGTAGCTCGACTGCGGGAAATAGTCCTCCAGGGCAGCAGTGACGTGGCCGTTGGCAATGAAGATATCCAGATCGCCATCGCGGTCCCAGTCGAAGAAAGCCGTGCCCCACTGCAGCGGCATGAGCGTAGTGCGAGCGACGCCGCTGGCAAAGGAGATATTGGCGAAGGCACGGCTGTCGTTGCGGTGGAGGGTGGCGGTCTGCCCTTCGTAATTGCTCACCGCTAGGTCCAGGTCGCCGTCGTTGTCCCAGTCGCCAGCGGCCAGACCCATGCTGCCTTCGGGCCGTCCATCGCCGTCGTAGGCCACGCCTAGGCTAGAGCCTCCTTCGGCAAAGGTGCCGTCGCCCTGGTTGGTGTAGAGGAAGTTGGGGGTGGCGTCGTTGGCCACGTAGAGGTCTAGATCGCCGTCGTCGTTCCAGTCTAGGAAGGTGGCTCCGAGCGTCTTGCCTAGGACGGCGTTGAGTCCGGCACTAGTGCTGACGTTGGCAAAGGTGCCGTTGCCGTCGTTGCGGTACAGCACATCGGGCTGGCCGGCAAACGCTTCGGGCGAGGCCACGCTGGCCACCCCGCGCTGGCCGCCAAAGAAACCGTCGCGCTGCTCGCCGGGCAGCAGGGTGGTCTCTGGGTCGAAGACCACGTAATTGCCCGCAAAAAGGTCCAGATCGCCGTCGTTGTCGTAATCCCCGAAGGCGCAGGCCGTGCCGTAGCCGTTGTCGGCTACCCCGGCTAGTGCGCCGATCTCGGCAAAGGTGCCGTTGCCTTGGTTGGCAAAGAGGAGGTTGGGTCCGTAGTAGGTGATGTACAGATCGGCGTCGCCGTCGTTGTCGTAGTCCCCGGCCACACAGCCGGAACCCCAGCCGCTAGCATCGGTACCGGTCTGTTTGCCGACATTGGCGAAGGTGCCGTTGCCCCGATTGCGGAACAGGGCGTTGCGCGGGATTGCGCCGTTGGCCGGAGGCTGCACATCGCGAGGTAGATCGGCGTAGCGCGGACTCGTAAAGCCCAAGCCGCCGTTGACGATGTACAGGTCGAGTTGGTCGTCGCCGTCGTAGTCGAAAAAGGCGGCACCCGACCCGGTCGTCTCTAGGATCGTGAGGGCGTTGTTATTGCCGTACCAATTGCGGAAGGACAATCCCGCCTCCCGGGTTGCATCGGCGAAGCGGGGTTGGGCATTGCAGATGGCAGCGCCGAAGAGAGCGGCTAGGAGCAGAAAATTGATTGTTGGTACCAGTGCCCTTACCTCCCTCGGCTAAGTAAGAAGCCGTCTTGGAAAGACCCAAGACGGCTTCTTTGAGGCTACAGGAGCGAAGCCCCTGCGGTTTAGCGGAGCCTTATTTGAGGAAGGTCATTGCCTGCGATTCGACGAACGAGCCCGCCTCCATGCGGTAGTAATAAACGCCGCTGGAGACTAGCTTGCCGCTGGCATCGCGCGCATCCCAATCGGCCCGATATTTGCCCGCGGTCATGGTCTGGTCGGCCAATGTGGCCACTAGCTGACCGGCGGCATTAAAGACTTGCAACTTCACGTGTGCTTGGGCATCGGGTATGGTAAACTCGATGACGGTGCTCGGGTTGAAGGGATTGGGAGTGGCATTGCCCAGACTATATGCGTCGGGGGTGGCACCGGCCACATCTGCTATAGCGGTGGCGTCGGCACCCATCTTGCCCGAGGCCAAGGCCGTAGGCGTATAGAGCAGCAGATGGGGGCCGTAGGGGATAGAGGTCTCGTCGTCTCCGTAGCCGTAGGAAAAGGTCTCTAAGCGCATGCCGTTTCTCGTATAGAGGCCGTCGTAGGGACCGCCCTCTTGCAATAGGAGGAAACGGGTGCCTCCCGGCCGCATCCGGCCCCAGCTAGCGGGGAATTCGATTTCAAAGGCGCAGGCGCCGTCGCGTCCGAGTGCGCTTATAGTCGCCGCCCGACTGCCGGCATTGATAAAGACGACGTTGCTGGTTTTGTCGGCGGTGACGCCCAAGTTGTTTATGGCGGAGCCGCCCAAGGCGCCGATGGCGGCGGCTTCTTCGTTGGAAATACTGTCGCCGCACAAATCGCCGTTGCGGTTGGCCCACATCACATTGCCGTCGTGGTCCAGGCGCAGAATGCTCGGGTGGGCCCACGAAGAGACCCAGATGCCGTCGTCGGTCACCGAGATCTGAGCGGGGCCTGCGCCGGAGACGGTCTCGTTGCCGTCATCATCGACTCTGATCACGTTGTAGAACTCGGTTACATCGAATGCTTGGGTGATTTCGCCGGTGGTTTTGTCGCGCACTTCAACGGCGTTGAAGGGCACCTCTTGCCTGCCCCACAGGGCGTTGAACACCACATCGCCTTTGGGCTGAAATTCGACGATGCGGTCGCCGTTGGCATTGGGCGACTGACCGTTGGTGCCGAATTCGGTGACTCGATCCCAAGATTGAGCGGCGCGGTTAATGCGGATTTTGTAGAGCCCGCCGAACTCTTCGCGGCGATGGGAGGTCCAAAAAATCTCTGGATCCTGATCGTCTATGCGCATGCCGCCAAAGGTGCGGGCACCCTCAAAGCCAAAGTCGAATTTCCAGCGCTCCCAAGCGTTGGGGTTGGCCAGATAGTCCGTGCCCAAGGTGCCGCGGACCATGTCGCCGGCCGTGTGGCCCCGGTCGGGCACTTCGCGCTCGTATTCTTGGACCCAGATTTCGGGCGGATCCTGCGAGGTGTCAATATTGGGGATGGTGAACCCCGAGGGGCCCGCCCCAGGACCGGCCAGAACTGGCCTGTCGAGGTTGTTGACCGCGACCACGTCGAATTCGTAGTCGCCGGCTCCCGCGGCATTGCCCTCCCAGTCGTTGCCGTCCCAAGTAACGGTACCATCGCCGGCTTCGGAGACCTGACCTGGGGTGGTGGCGATGTACATATCTTGGGGCTCTAAGCGCAGCCAAGCACCGGCCGGCCCCCGCTCGCCAGTTTCGCTGCTGCCTTTGCGGTAGATCACTACCCAGACCGTGGCGCGCTGGTTGATGGTAAAGGGAATGTCCACGCTACCGTTGCCGTCGTAGGCCACATCCTGAGTGGAAACTGCCATTGGATTGAACTCACCGGAGATGTCAGGTAGCTCAAATGCGTCTCCATAATCAGGGCCTGAGGGGTAGGTCTGCTCGTCCTGTGCCCACGTCGCACCGACGGCGAGTGCTGCTATTGACCAACTAATGGCCAAAATGCGCAATTTACGCATGGTGCCTCCTTGGTTTGAGGAAATAGTGAATGACTACGTTCTGCAAAATCAATAACTCAGTAAAAATAAACAAGTTGAATACTTTAAGTAAGCGCATTTTTAGGAAATATGACTTTTAGCCGAGCCTGTCAAGCATTTTGTTAAGTGGTTCTTGCACCTGATTTTTCTCTTGAACATAAGGCGGGATTTTTGAACTCGACACTGTAGAGTTCGCCGCAGCGTATCTGAAAGCCCAGCGAGATCGGCCCTTCGCCTTGGTGGCCCAAGTCGGCCTCGCCGTTCCAGGTTACTTCGCGGTCTAGGTGGTCGCCCACTAGCCAGTCGCAGTCCTCGAATGAGCGGCCGGGCAGGGGCTGGTACTTGCGGTCCATGACCTGCACCTTTACGCTGCCTCCGGGTACGGTCTTGAAGTTGAGGTGGACGCGGCGCTGCTCAACTGCTAGCTGAAAGGTTCTGAAGCGCCCCTCCACCGGTGCTTCCAAGGCAGCGAGCCGTCCCTTGGGCCACCAGGCCCAGGCAATGTGCCCGTGCGGCGGCTGGCGCAGATGTTTGTGTGGCTCTGGCGAGCCGCAGATGGTGATGCCCAGGCGCTCGCCGGGCAAGGGCACTAGGCCGACGCCGGCTGATACCGCCCCCTCGACCCAGGTGCCCCCATCGCCGGGTTCGCACACTGGCCCGCCGGGCACGAAGTTCCACACCACATTGTCCGGGCTGGCGGCCAGCACAAAGCTGAAGGAGTCGTCTATCAAGCGCCAGCGCAGCGGGAACATGAGGTGGTAGTCGGAGGTGCCCGGCATTGTTGTTTTGGAATTGGCGTACCACAGATCGTAGGGTTCAGCCGCGGCGTTGGGCCAGAAGACTTCCTCGGACAGGGGCAGGCGGCGGAAATCTGCAGAAGCAGTGCGACCGATGCTGCGGCGGTTGAAGAAATGGCTGCGGCAATAGGCCACGTACTGTCCCAGCACTGGATCGTACTCGCAGACATTGAGGGTGTCGCTGATTTGCGCGACGAGCGGATCGGGGATGGGCGTCCAGCTAAAGCCGTCGGGCGAGATAGCGCCGAACAGGCCGTCCCACTTTTCTGACTCTAGATTGAGCGCCCCTACCTCGTCGGGCCGCTGTTGCAGGTAGCGCTCCTTTTGCGCCGGGCTTAGCTGGCCTATGTAGATCATTTTGTAGCGCTCCTCCGCAGAGGCCGACTCATCCTCGAACACCGTGGCACCGTGCAAACCGGTCTCTTCAACCTGGGGCAGCCCGTACACAATATTGTTGTCCTTGGAGCCCTTGCGATCGATCCGCCCCTGCGCGGGGAAGCGCCAGTTTTCACCGTCATCTGATTCGGCGTAGCAGATGTAGTCGGCTGCGCCTATGGGATATTTTTCGTGGCCGACGTGTTCACCCGCGAACAACTCGTACCAGAGACGGTAGCGTCCCTCTTCGCGGATCACGGTGCCGGGCCAGATAAAGCCTTCGTCCGCCGCTGGCAGTAGGAAGGGCTCGCTCTTAGTCGCTGGTTTGGCGCGCAGGCGGATGCCGGTGGGCATGTAATTCGGCTCGTGTATCAGCGGAGGTCTCTCATCGTTGGTCCAGATGCGCAGCCATTGACCTTCGGCGTTGCGCCAGCCAGTCGAATGACTGCCGTGATGGACGTAGCGCCAGTCGTGAAAGTAGATAATGTTCGACGGCAATTTGTAGGGCGGGCGCTGGTTGCGGATGGGAGAAATCACGGTGTTGTCCTTTGTAGAGATTGCAGCTCAGTTTTCAGTAGATGGACGCAGATAGACGCAGAATAGGATGCACAAGACGATCCACCGCTCGAATCGTTCAAATCATTCCGCATTGCTATAGGAGCCGTCCATATTCGGTAAAGCCAATGAGGACGCGGGCGAAAAAAGTCAGCGCATCAAAGGCGTCGCTCGCCCGCGATTCCTCGTCGAATGTCTTGACCTCCCGCTGCAATCCCACGATCGTGCGCAGATCGTAGCCGAAATACTTCGAGCGGTTGTTCACGTTGAGATACAATGTGTGCTGGTCAAAACTATTGCGTGCATTGACTCGGTCCTCGACCCGATAGGGCAGCGGCCCCAAGCCTTGGATGCCCAGTTGTAGCTGGCTGCGCTGCATTAGCGGCAGGGTACAGCGCAGGATGGGAATAACACTGAGTTCCGAGCGCACGGTGCGGCGGGCGTAGCGGCCATCGAGCTGGCGGTCGGCGGCTTGGTCCACTAGGCGCAGCAGCAGGATCTTGAACTGGGGTTGGATCTGCAGCCGGTGCCAATGCCAAGTGTAGTCGGCGCGGCTGACCCAAGTGAAGAAGTCGAGCCGTTTGTCGCGCTGGACTAGGCCGCCGGGCAAAGGGCCGGCCTGTTGCCAGTTGAAGCGCAGGCGGACTTTGTGGACCATCTGGAGGGTGGACCAGGGATTGAGCCAGCTCTCTAGATAGGTATCGTTGACGTAGCTGTTGCGATACAGCAGCGGGTCGGCGCGGAAATTGTTGGTGAAAGAGGGCTTGTTGCCGGCGACTAGGCCGCGAAAATCTGTATCTATGCGCTTTGGTCGTTCGACCAGCGCGGAGAATTCGTCGGCGATATCGTCTTTGACGCGGCGCAGGTGGTTTTCGAAAAACAGCCGCTGTAGCCGCCCCAGTTCTTCGCGCCGGTAGTTCACCAGCGCGTAGGTCGACTTGTTGCGCCCGCCGCCGGCGATTTGTTCGATGTCGTAGCGCCCCGCCCCCAAAGACCACTGGGGCGTCAGATCTAGCTGGCCGAATAGGTGGATGCCGCGCTGGTCGGCGTCGTAGGGGTAGTCGGGGTCTAGGTCGTCCTCGCGCACATCGGGATCGTCGTTGTTGTTGCGGTCGAGGCCGTAGAAGAAGTCGTTGGATTCGACGTAGTACATGAGGAAAGGCTCGACGTAGTCGGGCACGTCGTTGAAGTTGCGGTTGGTGTCGGGCAGGCCGTCGTTGTCGTCGTCCTGACCGGGGAACACTCCGTCGATGTCCTCGTCTTCGCGGTCGTTGGGTTGCCCCTGTAGATTGCCCACGCGCTTGTCTGGATAGCGGTCGCCGTCCTCGTTGTCCTGCACTAGGTCCCAGAAAATGGTGTTGTTGGCCAGGCCGGCCAGCGTAGTCTCTGTCAAACCAATTTCGAATGGCACAAAGGTGCGCATTTCCGTGTGGAAGTCTGGATTCATGGCAAAGGCTTCGGCCCCCAGGCGACCTCCCTTGAACCAGCGCACGGCATTGATGTACCAGGCCGATCCTTGCTCGGAGAAGCGCGGTCCCCGGTCGTACAGCGCGGTCTCGTCCATGCGCGCCGGAAAGCGGGAGTAGCGCGCTGAGCGGGCGTATTCGCCGTTGACTTCTAGGCCGGCTAGGGCAAGGTGCATATCGGCGCTGTAGGTGAAAAGCGATGTGTTTTCGCCCACATTGATCCGCCTTCTGGCCAGATTGGAACCGTCCTGCACATTGCCCTCGGCGCGCAGGACGGTCCGGTAGAATGTGCTCACGTACTGATTGGGATAGCCGCGTCCCCGCGGATTGTTGAGATTGAGGGTAGCCACTTCTACTTGGTAGTCATTGGCCAGTGCCGCTTCCACGGCCACCGATTCCACGTAGGGCTCCTGCGACAGATCGAAGACGAACACCAAGTGCTCGTTGCCGTCGGCTTGGAGGATCTCTTCGGGCGATTCGAGTTTGAACGTGGCCAGCAGCCCTTCGAGGTTGGTATTCTTACTCACATCAATGCCGGCCTCGTGGTCGGCGCGATAGAGGTAATCGGCAAAGAGCGGCATATCGTTTCTGCCGCGGTAGTAGAGCGTGGCTATCTGGTAATAGCCCCGAGGGTTAGTGTAAATGGTCGGGTTGAATTGGCCCGTCAGCCGGGAGATGGTGCCCACCTGCGTATCTACACCTTCGAAGTGGCGAATCACTGTTGGCACGATATCGGGCCGGGCTTCGCCGTTAAGTATGAGTTGCGCTTCCTGCACCAAGGCACCGCCGCGGCCGTCGTGGGGCGAGTCATCGGTAAAGCGCACTACAATCTGGTCCATGGACGGCAGCTTAGGTCTCAGGGATCCTTTGAGGCTGTTGTTGTCTTGGGTGCTTTGATACACATGCGTGTTCACGCCGTTTAGGCCCAGTCGCAGGGCCCCGATATCCGTTTCCAGCCGCGTCCCCAGTAGGATGGTCGAATCATCGGCAAAGTGCGTATTTTCGATGGCCCAGGGGGAAACGGATTCGATGTAAAAATGAGGGCGTTCGATGCGCGATCCTAAGAAGGTGAAGCGGGCATACGGCGTGGCCAAGTCGAAGCGGGCACCATTAAAGTCAACTTGCGACAGGGTCAACGGCGTGAAACGGGCAATCAGCCCATCGCCGACAATGGCGCTGTATCCCCAGTCGTTATAGCTGTCGCGGCCCACCACTAGAAAATCGAAAACCGTGCTCCACTGGTTGCGATCCTTGAAGATGCTGCTGCCGTATTCCTGGCCGAGAGTGCGGCGCTCGGTCCAGTCGTACAGGTCGTAACCAGTGATGAGGGGATCGCCGAAGGAATCGTAGAAAGCCCGAGGTCGGTCGGCGTAGGGGAAGGTGTGGTCCGGGTAGTTGGAATAGCCCTGAAAGGCGTAGTTGTTGTACTGGGGCAACTGCCGCCAGAGAAAGTCCTGGGAGGGCAGAATCTCGGGAATGCCCAGACGCGGCGTTTCCGCCAAGCTCGGGACTGTTGCCCATAGCAGCACTAGGAGCACACCGCAGATGTGTATTATCGGCTTTTTCACGATCTGCCTACTTCCATTAGTACACCACGGCTACGACGCGCAGGCGGCTTTCTTCCTTGCGCTCGAGCAGGAGCCGCACGCGCACTAGGTAGAGTCCCGGTGCCACTAGTTCGCCAGTATCGTCCCTGCCATCCCACAGGCCCGGCACCGAGGCCGACGCGGACACGTATTCGCCCGCGCTCAGGGTGGCTGTATATAAGGCGCGCACAGACCGACCTTGGACATCGAATATGTCCACCTCTACTACTTGGGGTTCGCTTATCCGTGCCAAGGTGAATTCGATTGCTGTTTCGTCGTTGATGCCGTCGCCGTTGGGGCTGAATGTCTGTGGTACCGGACGTACATGACTCAATAAGACCCCCTCGACACCGCTGGCAGATACCTCCCACGAGCGCGGCTGACCGCTGTCTGGATCGGGTTCAATGTTCTCCTCGGCATCCAGCGTCGCGCCTCCGTCTGGACCAGAGACTTGGGCGCGGAACTGGAAAACATTGCTCAACAGTTGTCCGCGGAAGCGCATCTCTAGGGTTCCCGCTTGGCGCCAGGGCTCGGCCAGTACTATATCCAGCTCGGTGCTCGATGCGGTGGTTGCGGCGATTTCCATTCCAGACGGGGGCACAATTTCTTCTAGTTCGATCTGGCTGGGTAGGGCAACACGCACCCGCTCTACTCCTAGATCATCAGCACTGAAATCCAACTCTAGGCGATACGTGAAAAGGGTATCCCGGCCCAGCACGGCTCGATTGGGCTCGACCCAGCCGCGGACCAGCGAGGCGGGAATCTGGTCGGTGAAATCGACAATCAGACTGTCCAAGCGCGGCCCTGCGTTTTCGGATTGAGTTGCCAGATTGACCCGGTACTGCAGGAAAGTGCGCGGTTCGGGTATCTGCAGCAGGGCCGGACTGGTGTGCATCGGCGCGCTCCAATCGCTCCAAGTGCTGCCGTCGTTCGAGCTGCGGAATTGCAGCCCGAGCGCGGTACCGTCCGGCACTTGGCTGCCCCAGCGCACAGAGGTAAAATTCTTGCGCTCTCCGGGCCGTCCTAGGTCTAGGGGCGACGAGACAAAGCTGCCCGCAGGAGCAACACCGCTGCCCAGCACCTGAATCTCGGCTACTTTGGCGCGCTGCACCGCATCGACCTCGGCGATGATCACTTGCAGGTAACGGGCAAAGACGGGAGCAAAGGCGATGGCTGTGCGCTCGGGCTGATTAATGCCGTGCAGTACGCCCACCTCGCTCCACCCAAACTGGTCGTTGCTTACTTGGACGGCGTAGCCGCGCAGGGTATTCTGGACGAACTCGTCGGCGTTTCTGCCCTGGGTCAGGACCCGCACCTCGCTGATTAGACGCCGGTTCAACAGGTCCACCTGGGCAATGGCGTTCAACTCGGTCGGATCTACGGTCCAGCCGGTATTGAAGCGGCCGTCGAATACTGCTGGGCGGTTGGAGGGCAGCCTGAACGCTAGGTTTTCTCCCTCCACTGAACGCAGACTCAGGCCGCCGGCTGGCTGGCCGATGTCGATGCCGCCGGGAAAGCCGGCGATTACATCGGCCTGCAGCGTGTCAGCCCAGCCGGATACGCCCGCCCTGTCTAGCTGGCCGCGCTGCACTTGCTGCCAAGTGTCCAGTCGGCTCACATCCTTTGTCAGCCAGCCCGCGTCTTCTTGGGGTTCGCTGCTCCAGTACCAAAAATTCTGCAACGCACCAAAGGTGCTGACCCATGCCTGCGTTGCGGCGCTTACCTCCACAACTAGGCCGCTGCCGTTGCCCCGGCCGCGATTGACGACGCGCACGGCCAGTTCGTTTTTGCGCCGCTTGAGTTCGACTGGGTACTCTTCCACGGTGGTCCAATTGTCGTCGCTGCCGATGGCTTCGCCGTTGAGGAAAACCTCGTATTCGTCTATTGCAGTCAGGCGCAGCAGGGCAGAGCCCGCCTCGGGTGCATTGAGGGTATGCCGGTAGTACACGGTCTGCTCCCAGTGGTCAACGGTCCATTTCTCCGCACGACCTGTGGTGCCCACCAGCAAAGCCGCGGCCAATAGCAATGGGCGCAACTGCCAAGGCGGCGATTTACCCATTTGGTCTGTTCTCGTCCACATTATTGTACCGGCTCCAGTCCCACGACCATGCGGATAAAGAACTGTTCGAAATTAATATCCTCGAATTTCCGGGTGCGGTCCTTCATGCGGCGGCGGCTGATCTCGTAGCCGGCCGTAAGGGCCATATCGAAACCAGCGTATTCAAAGCGATTGACCAGCATGAAAAGGGCATCGCGGGTGTTGTAGTCTTGGTCTTCATTTTGGCCATTGCGGTAGATGCTAGGCAGCACGGATAGCCCTTGGACACCGCCGCGCAGGAAGGTGCGTTCGGTGAATTTGAAGTCGGCCACTATCATGGGGAAGCCGAAGACCTCGGACACCGGCTGAATGCGTCCGCCGTCGTCGGTGCGGCGGCGCAGCATGAGTTTGTAGCGCGGCGATACCTCTAGCCCGCCCAGACGCCAGCGGTAATCTGCGCGCAACACCGAAGTCCACAGTTGAATCGCATTATCGCCGCTGTTGGCGCTGAGCTGTTGGTTGACTTCGAACTTGAGATTGGCACCGACAAAGAGGTTGCGCACCCCCCGGAAGGCGAAGTCGACGAAGGCGGTGTTGACGGCGCTGTCCCGCATTAACAATTCGTCTTCGACAAAGGTCTCAATGGTGGCACGCGGATTAAAGATGTCGAAATTGGCCACGTCGCCAAAGCGGAATACGCCGTCGGGGATATCGTCCTGCACCCGCTTTAAGAAGTCCACTGCCCGCAGTTCGCCCCAACTGCCGAAGCGCCGCTGGTATTCGGCTTTGGCGTACCACACATCCGCCCGCTGGCCGCCCCAGATGGCCTCCATATCGTAGCGCCCGAAGGTCAGTTCCAGCGCGCGCTGGGGCTGGAAGCGCACGAAGAGATGGTAGCCTTTGCGGTTGAGGTCGTACGGGTAGTCCGGCTTGTTGTCATTTTCGCGCACGTCAATGACGCCATTGTTGTTCAGGTCGTCGCCGTAGTCGAAATCGTCCGGATTGACGTCGTAGAGCAGAAAAGGCTCAAAGTAATCGGGTACCTGATTGCGATTGCGGTTGGTGTCGGGGGTGCCGTCTTGATCCTTGTCCAGACCGGGGAAAACCCCGTTCTGGTCCTCGAAACTGGGTATGAAGAAATCGTCTGGAAAGGGATCCTTGTCGTCGTTGTCGTCAACCGTGTTCAGGTCGAGGGTATTGTTCAGGCTCTCGTCGGTCGAACCCAACTCGCCGGCGAAAGGCCCGGTGCCAGAGGCAGCATACGCCCCTAGCGTCAGGTCGGTTATCGAAAGCTGGGTGCGGTACTCGGGACTGAGGCGGAACAGCTCCCCACCCACGGCAACTTTCGGGGTGAATTCCCGCTCGATATTGAGCAGATAGGCGTGGCCACTGCGGTCGTGGCGTTGGCCGCGGTGATCGTGGACGGGGTACTGGAGGAAGTTGAAGCTGTGGGCCCACTCGCCCTTGAAGCGGAAGCCTTTTACGTCTGTGCTCAGGCCTAGACCAGCCAAGGTGAGACCGGTCTGGCGGCCGTAGTCAAAGCGGATCTGCTCGATATCGGCACCGGCGGATCCACGTCCTTTGGAGCCAGCCAAACTTTTGTAAAAAGTGGCGCGGTTGCGCTGGGCTGGTTCATTGCGGGATTCGCGCGGATCAACGGCGTAGATCTCCGATACGCTGACGCGATAGTTGCCGCTCAGCAGCGCCTCGAAAGAGGCCGACACCACTTCTTCGTCCTCGGGTAGCGGGAACCAGAACAGGACATAGTCCTTGCCATCGGCGCGGAAAGAACCATCGGGTTCGGGTGTTTGCAGCGGATAGGTGCCCAAGCGGTGGCCCTTTAGCACTTCCACGTAAGGCGGAATTGGCCGCTTGAAGAAGAAGTCCTTGTTGGGAAAGTTCGGATTAAAGTCCTCGGTGTTGTGGCGCGTGACAAAAGATTCAATGTCGTCTCGTCGCTCGCCGTTGAGCAGAATATCGACGTCGAAGACCCGGGCTCCGTTGCCGTCCAAGGGCGAGGTGTCTTCAATGCGGACCACCAAGTAATCGATTACCTGGACCCGGTTGGGCAACTGACCCTTCATGCCGTTCCAGTCGGGCGGCGAGCGAGTGTCAATGCGGAAGAGGTTCACATAAGAGGTACTCAGGTCGATGGTGCGCCAGTTCCATTGCCAGTGACCGCCCAACAGGTACGAAGCGAAGGCCGCGGTGCTCAAGGCGGTGGCGTCCTCTTGGGAAAGGACGGGCTTGTCCATGCGCGAGGCTAGGACCGAGAAGTTGTGCCTTTCATTGGCTAGGTCCCAGCGGATGCCATTGAGGGCGGCCAGATCTAGGATCAACGGCGAGAAGTGGGTGCGGATGCGGTCGCCGATGATCAGCCGCGTCTGCCAGTTATTATAGCTGTCGTCGGCTACCATCAGGCGGTTGAGAAACCCCTCGTAATTGTTCGGCTTGGCAATGGTGCTGCCGCTGAATACCTGGGCCGGATCGTCGAAGCGGCGGTTCTCCCGCAGGTGGTACACCTCGACGCCGTTTACCAGAAAGTCGCCGAACTCGTCGTACACGGGGTTGGCCGTGCGCGTGATGACATTGCGGGGCCAAGTCCGATAGCCCTCTAAGCCGTAGTTGTCGTAGGTGAGCAGGCCGGGGCGGTAGAGCATTAGGCGGGCACCGGTGGTATGGGGCTCGATAAGTCTGGGATCGCCTTCGCCGCGCACCGTCGTTGCTAGGGCCGCTATAAGCGCGCCTGTTGAGATCGCTTTTAGCATGGACTCAATTCGTCCTCACCTGTAGGAAAAACTCCGAAGTCTCTACTGTGCCCGTCGTGCTGGAGTGGACAAAGTCGGTAAAGGATTTTCGCAGTCCTAGGTTCATGCTGATCCGGTAGCCGGTGTAGCTACTGTTGTTTTGCAAGCCGATGATATAGTGCCAAGCATTGAAATCGTTGGAGGGCGCCACGGCATCGCGGAAGCGGTGCTTCAAGAGGGGAAAGCCCTGGATGCCCGCCTTTATGGTGGTGCGTTCGGTTAAGAAAAAATCGAGCCGCACGATCGGCGCTAGGTTGGTCTCGTCGGCTAGGTCGCCCAACAGTGCTGAGTCGGAGCGATGATAGGTCCATTTGAGCATAGGCGTCAGCGTCAATTTCTGGCGCAGTTGCCAGACGTAGTCGATCCGATTTACTAGGGCCAAAGACCAGTCATTGCCCGAAGTTTGTGTCTGGCCGTCGTCAAAGGTATCGGCAAAGCGGTGGTTGAGTTCGTAGCGCCAGGTATTGTTGAGCGTCAAGTGATCGACGCCGGTGTAGTTGAATTTCGCATAGCTCAGATGGGCATGGCTGTTGCGATAACGCAAGGGATCGTCGCGCAAGCCGATTTCGTAGCGGCCCCGCAGCAGTGGATTGGATACGTATTGATAGAGCGGGTCGGGAATATCGTCCTGCACGCGCTTGCTGCGGTGGCGCAGTTTTAGGTGGATATTGTCGAACAGCGGGCGGCTGTATTCGAGCTTGGTGTACAGGGCGCGATTGCGACCTGATCCGGCAATCTGGTCGATAGCGTGTCCGCCTAGCCGCAGCTCGAGTTGGGATGTGGGGTTGAAGGTAAAGAATACATGCTGCCCTTTGCTGTCGCGCTCGTACGGGTAGTCGGGTTTGTTGTCGTTTTCGCGTGAATCAACCACGCCGTTGTTATTGAAATCGTCGCCGTACACGAAGTCTTCGGACTCGACGAAGTACATGAGGAAGGGCTCTTGGTAGTCGGGCAGGAGATTGTTGTTGACGTTGGTGTCGAAGATGCCGTCGCCGTTGTCGTCTAGGCCGGGAAATACCCCGAAGCCGACGTCGCGCAGAGAGCCGGGAAAGAGGTTTTCTTTGACCTCAATGGCCGCCTCGGTGACGTCGTTCTGGAAGCGCAGGTCTAGGGGATCGTCGTGTTCCCAGGAATCGGGCCAGGGGTCCAAATCGTCGTTGTCATCGACCAGTTCGAATTCTTTCAGGGCGGGTATGAATTCGTCCAAATAAGTGAAAGAGGTGCGGTATTGGGGCGGGACCCGAAACAGCTCCCAGCCCACGGCGAAGTTCGCAAACAGGCGCTTGCCCTTCAGCGAATAAGCACTTACAGGCCGCTTGTGCCGTCGGCCTTCTTGGACGGGAAAGATAAAGTGGTGGGTGCTGGTATTGAGATCGCCGCTCACTTCAAAGCCGAGCAGGTCCAGTTCGAGATTGGCACCGTAGAGTTCCAAGCCCGAGGGGAAGCCGTAGTCGAACTCAACCCAGCCCATATTCGAACCATTGCGGACATTGCCCGCGGCCCGCACCACATTGCGCCAGTCTTCCCACGCTGAACCGACCACGCCGCTTCGGCCGATGGGAGCACCTAGGTCGATGGCGTAGTCGTTGGCCGCTAGGACCCTAAAAGAGATATGTTCGGCCTCGGGCGGCACTTCAAAGCGGAACAGCAACACGTCGTCGCCGTCGGCTTGTAGGACATTTTCGCCGTCTAGCTCCACTGATTCGGCGTTGTTAAACAGGCCGCCGCGGGCACCGAAGAGACTGCCGAAACCAACGGTGTATGGCAGCCAAGACTGACGGCGGCGCATATGTGGCACGTCTTCCAAACGCATACGTTCGGGAATCATGCGCCGCTCTTTGCCTAGGGCTACGAGGCCAGCGATTCGGCGCACTTCCGGCGCGGTCTGGCTGGGCTGGCCGTTGACGATCATCTGTACATCGTGGACTTGGGCTCCGACACCATCGGCGGGCGAATCATCGCTGATGGCGAGAAAGACTTCGCTGGGTGTGACCAAGTTGGTGGGGAAAGCGCCTTTGCGGAAAGATCCCGCCCGGCGTCCCAGTAAGGTGTCGGTGATATGGGTGTTGACGTACGAGGCACCAAATTGCAAGACACTGCCGATCTGGGTTTTCCAGTGTCCGCCGAAGAGATAGGTCACAAAGTCGAGCGGCCGCGCCGAGGCGAAATTGCGCAGGGGTTCGGAAATGCGCGAGCCGAGTATGGTGAAGCGGTTGCGCTGCGAATTGGAGTCCCAGCGGATGCCATTCATGCGGTTAATCGATAACATCATCGGTTTGAAGCGAGCCTCCACGGCCCGACCGAGGATGACCGACGAACCCCAGTCCTGATAGGAATCACTGGCGACGACCAGATTCTGAAAAAGGTCTCGGTAGTCGTCGTCCTTGAAAATGATGCTGCCGCCAAAGGGCGAAATGGTGCGAAATTCCTGGGTGCGGTAGAGATCGGCACCGTTGAGCAGGGTGAAGCCGAAGGGGTCGTAAACGCGCGTCTCCTCGTCGAGGAAGAAGCCGCCCGCTAGGCGGCGCAGACGAATATCGCGGTAGGAAAAATGAGCGTAGTTCTCGTAGTCCTCATTGGCCCACAGGGGATAGTATTCGCGGTTGAGGTACTGGCCGTGGGACCGGTCAAAAAAGCCGGTCAGCATCAGCAAAAGCAGGCAGGTTGTTTTAAAGCAGCGCATTTCAGTACACCACCGCTACGGAGCACAGGGCGGTTTTGTCGCCCTGGTCCAATTGGGCCCGCACCCGCACTAGGTACAGGCCCGGCACCACCAAAGTGCCATCGTCGTCATGACCGTCCCAAAAACCCGGGCTGAGCGCGGGGTCGCCTGCGGCTGGCGGGCGCACGTATTGGCCGCCGCGCAGCGCGCCGGTGTCTAACTGACGCACCAAGCGGCCTCCTAGGTCGAAAATGTCCACGTCTATTTCCTGCGGCACACTGATCCGAGAGAGGACGAATTCAACGATGGTATGGTCGTTGATGTTGTCGCCGTTGGGAGTGAAAACGGGCGGATTGGTTCGCACTTGGTCCAATATCGGCCCAACCGCGTCGAGCGCTCGCACGCTCCAGGAGTAAGGGGCACCGGTCTCGGGATCAGAGGCGTCATCCTCCTCGGCATCGAGTGAGATAGCTGCCTCTGGGCTAAAAAGGCGCGTGGAAAAGGCGAACTGGTTGGTCAGCAACCGCGCCCTGAAACGCAGTTGCAACTGGCCGGACTGGTGCCAGAGATCGGCCCATACCAACTCCAGCGCGTCTCCTGCAATAGTGGTGCGGGCGACTTCCATCCCGGAGGGGGGCACAATTTCTGTTACCTCGGCTAGGCTCGGCATGTCGATGCGGATGCGCTCCACGCCCAAATCGCCCGCGTCGAACTCGACTTCGAGGTGATAGGCGAATTCGGTCTCGCGTCCCACTATCCCCTTGTTCGGTTCTATCCGGACGCGGGCGGCCGAGGCGGGTGTCTGCTCGGAGAAAGCAATGATTAGACTATCCAAGCGCGGGCCGACGTCTTCGAAATCAGTGGAGAAATTGACTCGATACTGCAGCAAATCCCTCGGTTCGGGCACCTGCAGATCGGCTTCTATAGCACCAGTCTCAGGGCTCCAGTCGCTCCAAGAGACGCCGTCGTTTGAAGTGCGGAACTGCATGCTCAGGGCGGTGCCGGCGGGCCGCTGTCCGGTCCAGCGGAAGCGGTCGTAGATCTTGCGCTGGCCGGGCAAACCTAGATCCAGTGGTGCCGAAGTAAACGTCCCCGCAGGAGCCACTCCCTGCCCGGTCACCTGAATATCGGCGACGCGAGCCCGCCGCAGTGGATCGAGTTCGGTGGCGACCACGCGCAAAAAGCGGCCGAAGATCGGCTCAAAGGCGACGGCGGTTTGCGCAAAATCGGCAATGCCGCGAATGGCGCCGACTTCGCGCCATTGAAAACCGTCGTTGCTGACCTCGACGGCGTACCCCTGCAGCGTATTGGCGGCAAAATCTTCGGCATTTTCTCCAGCTGTAAAGACCCGCACTTCGCCGAGCAGGCGCTGGATGCCGAGATCGACGCGGGCAAAGCTATTGAGTTCGTCGGGTTCGATCGTCCAGACGCTTTCAGCTTGGCCGTCAAATACCTCCGGTCGATTGGCCGACTGGCTAAGTGCCAAGTTCTCTCCCTCGACCGTGCGCAAACTCAGCCCGTCGCCGCCCACGTCAACGCCCCCCGGGTAGCCAGCTATTACTTCCGCTCCGAGGGTGTCGTCCCAACCGGAAAGCCTGGGGCGCTCCAGCCAACCGCGCTGTACCGTTGTCCAGCCTGCGATCTCGCTCACATCTGCCGTCAGCCAGTCGGTGCCTTGCTGGTGATCGCCGCTCCAGCGCCAGACCTCTTGCAGGCCGCTGGTAGTACTCAGCCACACCTGTTCGCCGGCGACCACTTCGACGATTAGACCGCTGCCGTTGCCCTGGCCCCAGTTTTCCACGCGCACGGCTAGATGGTTGGCACCGCCTTGCAGTTCAACCGCCAGTTCCTCCACGGTCGTCCAGTCGCCGTCGCTGCCCACCGAGTCGCCGTTGAGGAAGACTTCGTATTCATTGACCGCGGTCAGACGCAACGCGGCCTGTATGGCTTCAGCCGCATTGAAGGTAAGCCGGTAGTAAACGGTCTGGTCCCATTGCGCTACCTGCCACTCGGCCGCAGCCGCGGGCGAGAGCACCGCTAGAACAAGACCCGCTACTAGGGGCATGGCTTTCATTGCTCAGCTATTTCTCGTTGTGCTCCCGACTCGATGTCGAGGCTTACAGTGACGAGTTTGGTAACTGGATTGACCACCAAGCGGTGATATTGGCCGAAGGGCTTCCAGCGCTTTGAGCCATTTTCCCAGACGTGTTCTGGCTCCTGCTCCGGCACTGACAGGCCAATGCGCCGCAGTGCTTCCGCCGTATCAAAGGGGTCCATCTTTTTGAACGTATAGGTCACATAAGACGCGCTGTCGTGTATCAAATCCACGTAAACCCAAGTGCTATCTCCATCCGCATCTCTCCACTGTAGAGTGGTTACTTTATCGGATCGGACAAAGTCGAAATCCGGTTCGCCCAAGCGCTCCTTCAGGGTTGCTCCGGTTTTGTTCAATATCTGATGCACCGCGAGCAGCGGCGCTTCTTCCCGGCCGCAAGCGGCGAGAAAAAAGAAAATTGCCAAGAGTATGCTGGATTGCACTATTCCACCTTGAAAGTGAAGGGATACGTCACCAATACAGGTAGTGGCGTCAACCGGGGTGCTGTGGCCCGCGCTCCGGGACCGCTCGTCGGTCCATTCTCTCCACTTGTGGCACCAGTCGCCGGCGTTTGCAGTGCCCCTATATCAATGGGTCGGAAAACCCACCGCATAATTTCTTGCTGCATGCAGTGGCCCACAGCTTGGCTACCCACGCTCGAGTTGGTGGCCTTGGCCTCGGAAACGGCTCCGCCCACCTCAATGGTGAAGCGCATGGTCACGGCGCCTTCGGTGGCTTCGCCTTTGTCGAATGCTGCGACGAAGCAGCGATTGAGACCCGACAAGCGCTGGCGCACCACGGCCCGAATGGCACTCAGACTGCGGGTGCGCTCACCGGGTAGGTTGCCCATAATCTGGCTGGGGCCATTCTCGGAAATCATCAGTGTTTCAGCGGTTTTGCTGCTGGTTGCTCCCTTTTGCACGACGAGGTTTTCCACTTTGTGTTTAAAGGCAAAGCGCAGATCCCGCTTTTCCACGGGTTTGTCAAAAGCCCCAAAACGCAAGACGAAGTCCTTCAAGGTCAACACTACTTCCTCGGTCTCGGGATAAACCGGATCGAAGACGACGAAACCGCCGTAATTCTCGCCCTTAAATATGGGCTGGTCTTCCTCGTAGTTATAGCTGCGCACCATGCCCATGCGCAGTTCGAAGCGATAGAACTCGTTGCCGCTCTGACCCCGCTGCGAGCGGTAGTAATTTTCGAAATTGCCATAGGGCGACGACGAAGTGATGCCGTAGGCGCGCAGGAACTGGCCTTGGTCGGTCTCCAATACGGCGGCCAATGGGTCGAGCATGACTTTGGGCTGAGTGCGGTTGAAAATAGTGACTTTGAAAACGGTGAAGCGGTTGGGCGTATAACCTAGGCGCGTATCGGTCCAGTTGCCGTAGGTATAGGGATTGGTCGAGTACTTGCCGCGCCCGGATTCGTCGGGGAAGAGGGCATTGAGCTTGGCGTCGGTCATGTGCTCTACCTCGAGGCGCAGGCCGGCTAGTTCCCAAGAGATCGCGCCATTCTCCTGCAGACTATAGGCTCCTTCCTTTTCAGCGGACTCGACGACCGGCAACAGCAGGGTCTCGCGCTTGACGGCCGTGGGAAAGAGAAAACAGCCTGATAGCAGACCGCACAGAGCAATGATCCAGATCAATCGGCCGCGTCTCATCGCGCTATTATCCTCTTTACTCATTGGTTCTGCTCCGTGTAGAAATCGATCTGTTGCTGGGCAATGGAGCCTTGCTGAGTCAGGGCGAACACCACTAGGTTGACGCCCATTTGTAGCTGTGGCTCGTTGCGGAATTCCTTTTCCCAGGCGCGTCCATATTCCTTGGTCGTGAAGATCGCCACTAGTCGCTCGCCGAGAAAAATGCCTTCGAGAAAGGGCACTTCGGGATGAAAGTCGCGGCTGTGCACAAGCCTTTCCTGGGTCCGCTTGGGCGGTGGGCCATCGTCGAAGTCGTAAAAGCTGTGGTATATGGGATGATCGTTGGGGATGACCTTGAAACGCGCATCCCGTCCGAGCGAAGCCTTGAGCATTTCCCGCAGCGAGGCTTCGGCTGGGGTGTACTCAGTGGCGGCGTCCCGGCCCAACTCGCCCATGGCCTCGACCATGACAAAGCCGCCCTGCCGCAAATAGGTGCCCAGATTGGCGATCTCCTGCTGGGTGGGTTCAAAGGCTTGATCGACGGAGATGTACACGAAGGGTGCCCGGAAGATAGCACGCGAATCGAGGAAGAGATGGTCGTCCACTTCGGCCCGAATCTGGGTAAATCCATTAATCGCTTCGACTAGCTCGAAGATGGCCCGCTGGGTTGATGGTTTGAAGTCGTTGCCCCAGGCCAGGGCTAGGTAAACGAAGCCAGTGATGTTCTGTTTGTCGGCTGGGTCCTGGACCACCAGCCCCTTATAGCGACCGATATCCAGCGCTTCCAAGTCGAGGAATTCTTCCTGCATGCTGATGCGCTTCTCCGGCTCTTTGGGGCTTTTAATGGCGACGCGCTGCACTTCGGGCTGGACCACTTCTAAGCCTAGATCAGCACCGCTGGCAACGCCGAAGCGGAAGGTCTTGATCTTGCCGACTAGGTCGGGGAGGCGAATCTGGGGTTTGCGGGTGATTTGCGGCTTGGCCGCCCGCACTTGGCGGGTCATCTGCCTTTTGGGGACTTGCTGTTTCTCAAACTCAAAGGCTTTGGTCAGGCGCGGCTTGCGCACCACTAGGTGCATCAGTGGGGGTTTGGGTGCTTTTTTTTCTTCTTCCCTAGTAGCTAGGTAGATTACGGGTATGGCCAACAGAATAATAGCCACTGCTAGCGCCCGGTAGAGCACTCCGCGCTGTCGGCGCAGTAATTCCTCCAAACGGAGTGCGTCCGTTGGCGTGGCGAAGCGTTTGGCATCGATTTGAGCGGCCATGGTATTCCTATAAGCGGTTGGCTTCGATCCACTCTTTGTGCATGCGGGCAAAGCGATGGGCTTCGGCCTGTTCGTCGGCTAGGCGATCGAGAACCTGGTCGTAAGCCTGCACCGCGTCCTTCCACTGCCCCAAAGACTCGTAGCAGACCCCCATATTGCTCAGCGCTCCGATCTCGCTTTCGGTGCCGGGATAGTCGCGCGCGATTTCCGCAAAGCCGGCTGCCGCTCGGCGGAACTGGGCTGGATCTTGCTCCTCAAGGGCTTGGGCAAAGATCTCCTCGACTTCGGCGTAGCGCAGGTAGGCCACTACTTCGCGCAGGTCATCTATTAATTCGGGAACCTTTTGCGCTACCGGACTGTTGGGAAAGCGGCGGATGACTTCTTGGTAGGCCTGCAGGGCTTTGTCGTATTCCTTCTCGTTGTAGTAAAAGTCGCCGATGGTGAACTGGGCATTGGCTGCCAGAGCGCTGCCCGGATAGTCGGAAACCATGCTTTGGAAGGCGGCGATGGCTTGGGGCACCCGTTCCATATTGAGATGGGACCAGGCCAGATTGTAGAGGGCATCGTCGGCTAGATCTGATCGCGGGTGCATTTCGAGCAATTGCTGGTAATGCCCTTGCGCCGTCTCGAATTGTCCCAAGTTGTAATGGGCCTCTCCAGCCCTGAACAGTGCGTCGGGTGCTAGTTCGCTTTGGGGATAGGCGCTGGCTAGGTCGGCAAAGGCAGCCGCGGCCTGCTCGAACTGAGTCAGGTTGAAATGGGCGTATCCCAGATAGTAGAGGGCGTAGGGGCGGTTGCGATGACTAGGCGTCTTCTGCAGATAGGTTTCGAGCACTTGCACGGTCCCCGCGAGATCTTCCCGCTCGAATAGGGTCTGTCCCAGAGCAAAGCGCATATCGGCCGAATAATAGGAGTCTGGGTAGTGGGACAGGGCCTTTTGGTAGGTGTTGATTAGCGCTTGGGCGTCGCCTTGTGAGCCGTGGGCGTCGCCCATTAGGAAATAGGCTTTTTCTTGCAGAGAATAGGGTTGCTCTCCGCGCACGGCGGGCAAGTCCAAGGAGAGAATTCGCTGGCATAGGGCCTCGACTTGGTCGAATTCCTCTAGGTTGTAGTGAAGTTCGGCCAACACTACTAGGTGTTCAGCGCGTTCGACTGAATCGGTCGCTGCCGCTACTAGGGCTTGGTAGTCCCCGATGGCTTCTTCCTGCTGACCTAATTCGAGATGGGCTAGACCAAGCATGCGCTGGGCCGCTCTTGCCAACTCCTCGTTGTCGCTGTGCAGCAGCATCTTCAGGTCGGCTGTCGCCTCCTCGTAGCGTTTTAGTTTGAGTAGGCTTACGCCGCGGCCGTAGAGGGCACCTAGGCGCACCTCTTCGTCGTCGGCCAGTTCGATGGTGCGTCCCAAGGCCTCCACCGCGGCGACAAATGCCTCCGTTTCGATCAGGGTGCGCCCTTTCATGTAGTGAAGACGAGCCTGTTCGTTTTTATCTGTACTGGTCTCCAAGCCCGCCTCTAGCGCCTCCAACGCCCCCGAGAAATCGCCCGCCGCCGCCAGCAGGTTGCTCGCTTCGAGCATGGCCTTGGGAAACAAGTTCGCAGTGCGGTCAAGCTGTCGGAATAGCTCTACTGCCTTGCCGGGCTGGCCCAAATCTCGGTAGCACAGAGCCAGTTCGAAATAGGCCCCCTGGAGCTGCGGGGCCTCGGAGTATTTTTGCAGGATGGACTCGTAAGCGGCGATGGCCTGCTTGAAGTCTTCTTGCTGGTAGTGGATGCGGCCCAATTGGAAAAGGGCACTGCGCACGTAGTCTGGGTCTTGGTCGGCGGCGACGATCTCTTGGTAGCGCTCCAGCGCTTGGGCAGTGTGCTCGGCACTGCCCAAGGTGCCGAGCATCTGGTTGCACAGGGCGATATTAAACGGGGTAGCCGCTAGGCCTAGTTCGCTGCTGGGATAGTCGGCGGCAATGCGTTCATAAGCGGCGATCGCCTGTGCGTAGGCCAAGCGGGCCTCGTCGTTCGCGGCTTCGCGCTGGAGTTCAGCCTGCTCGTAATGGGCACGCCCAATTTTGTAAAGGGCCCAAGGTGCCGCCAGACCAGCGGCTTTGGCTACATCTCCGTACGCATCTAGGTAGAGTTGGTATTCGGCGATGGCGCGCTGATAGTTGCCAATGCCGTAGTAGTGCTCGGCCAACAGGGATTGCATGCTGGCCTGAAAAATGCGGTTGCGGCTACCGTCGATGGCCTCGCGGTAGGTGCGCACTGCTGCTTGGCCATCGCCGCCTTGGGTGTACATATCGGCTAGGCGGATGTAGGCCTCGGCCACCAGTTTTTGTTCCTGGGCGAAGGCGGTTATAACCTTGCTATAGGCGGCAGCGGCAGCGGCAAGATCCCCACTTTGGGCGCGACAATCACCTACTTTGATCTGGGCTTTGGCCGCCAGTTCTAGCGCGGTTTCGTCTACTAGACCGGCTATTTTCTCGCGCCGCATCTTCAGCAGGTCGCGCTCGCTGAGGTGCTCGATGTCTTGGCGGGTTACCACCTCCTGGTACCAAGAAGTGGCCTGATCGTAGTGCTGCTGCAGAAAGTAGGCTTCGCCAATTTGGAAAAGTGCTCGGTCTGCGCGGTACCCTTTGGGAGCGTGCTGCACCAGTTCCTCAAAGGCGGTGATGCTTTCCCGGTACTGCTCTAATTTAAAATAGGCCCAGCCGATATTGTAGAGGGCGTTGTCGAGGTATTGGCTGTCGGGATATTTCTGCAGCAGGGCTCGGCCTTCTTCTATGGTGCGCTGGTACTCACCGCTTTCATAAAGGCAGTTGACCAGCCGGTTGCGGGCCAATTCCCGTATCTGGGGGGAGGTAGTCTGGGCTTCGGTCTTACGGAAATAGGCGGCCGCTTCTACGAAGTCGATCGCTGTCCGTTCGGCGAGTTGGCGCTGGCGTTCGGGGTCGCGCTCATAGGCGGCGCGGCGCTGGGATTCTTGGGCGCGCTTGAAGTAGCTATTACCCGTCTGGTAGAGGGCGATTTCCTTGATTGGGGCCGTAACCTCGCCGACCGCGACCTCAATCTCCGCGGTGTAGAGCAGTGGGCTTTCAATGGCATTGATGCGCTCGTAGGTTGCGATGGCTTGCTCGTAGTCCTCGGCGGCGTAGAATTTCTGCGCCTGCTTGAAAGAAGCTTGTATTTCGTCTGGGGTCGGTACAAAGTACGAGCCTACTACTAGCCCCAGCAGAGTGCCTACAATGAGCAGAGGTGTCATAGTACCTCTCAACGAGAAAGAGCACGCCAGCACACCAAATTTTGCGGATTAGTCCAAACGGTAAGAAAAGGCAAATGCGGTTGCAAGTATTTCTCCGTGCGGTTTGAAGGCGGGCTTTTTGCGCTAGCAGTAGAGAAACGGGGCAGATGTTTCTTTGGCATGTTGCTAGCGGTAAAGTATATTACGGCCCTGCGCGTCCTATTCGAGTCCAACGAGTCGCACAAACTCATTGCGGGAGGCATTCGTTATGGAAACTCTGTTAGCCGGTGGCATCCTGATGATTCCCTTGGGATTGTGCGCCGTCCTCTCACTGGCATTCATCTTAGAAAGGGTCTGGGTGCTGAGCCGCATTCCCGACGAGCAGGCCGCCCAACAGACTCTCGAAGAGGCGGAAAGAGCCTTAGCGGATCGGGGGCAAGAAGCTGCCGCCCAGTACTGCGCCGACCACAAAGGTCCGCTGGGGTTTATTTTTGCCTCCTTGCTCAAGCGCTTTGACACCCTCATGCTCGAACGCCGCGAATTCCGTCCGACCAACGAGCGCCTAGCCCGTCTGGCCGGACAGGCCGGTGCTGGAGACCTCTCCCGCTTTCTGCTCGAGCAAAAGGAACTTTCCGACCTCAAAGACGAGCTCGTGCTGGAGACGGACGAAGCCGGCAAGGTCTATCTAAGTCGCTACTTGGTGGTGCTCAATACCATCGGCAATATCGCGCCGTTGCTGGGCCTGTTCGGCACCATCCTCGGCATGATCACCTCCTTCAAGGCCATTGCCGTGGCCGGCACGGGCGATCCCAAGGTGGTGGCCAGCGGCATTTCGCAGGCCCTAGTCACCACGGCCACGGGGCTGGCGATTGCCATCCCCACCATCGTGGCCTACCGCTCGCTGGCCCGGCGCGCCGAACACCATCGCAGCCGTCTCGAAGTCTATGGGCTGGCTTTCGTCAACACCTTGCTGATGGTCGGCCAAGATCAATTGGACGGGGAGGCCGCCGGCTAATGGCCCTGGTGCTGAGCCGCAAACGGGAAAGCCTGACTAGGGACGAAGGTCCAGATCTGACGCCGCTAATCGACTGCGTTTTTCTGCTGCTCATTTTCTTCATGGTCACCACCGTCTTCATCCACTCCAAGGGGCTAGACGTGGACCTTCCGGCTCAGAGCGAGGCGACGGAACAGCAGGAGAAGAAAGACATCAATATCCTCATCGACGCCCAAGGCCGCATCCAGATTGGCGGCGAGGACGTGGTGCCAGAGGCTCTAGTCGAGCGGATCAAGCGGGCGATGAAAGAGGCCAACAACGATAATATCATCATACAGGGGCACGTCGATGTTGCCCAAGAGTACGTGGTCTTGGTGGTGGATGCGGCCAAAGCGGCCGATGTCGCGGGTATAGCTTTCGCCAAAGAGGAGGCTCCCTAGTGGTGCAGCAGCGGACCTCCATATTGGAAGACCTAGAGGATGAAAACCTCAATCTGACGCCGCTGATCGACTGCGTTTTTCTGCTGCTCATTTTCTTCATGGTCACCACGGTTTTCAAGCAGCCCTACAGTCTGCGAGTGGAGTTGCCCCAAGCCCGTCAGGCTACCATCGTCGAAGAAAAGAAATTGGTGGCCTCGATCGACAAGTCGGGTGCTATGGAGCTCAACCGTCAGCTAGTGAGCATGGCCAAACTTCCGACCGTGCTCGCCCGCGAGAAAGAGACGACCCGCAGTTTGACGTTGATCATTCGCACGGACAAGAAGACCCGGCACGGTCTTGTGCTCGAGGTCATGGAGATTGCCAAGCGGCTCGACGTCGATAAGGTCGTTTTGGCGACCGAAGAGGAAGAAATCTGAGCGGCTTCTGAAGTGATCGATAGGAAACTCCCATGCGCTATTTCATCGCCACTCTCTGCCTAGTCCTGACCGCTTCTGCCGCTCTCGCGGAGGATGCGCTACCGCACCACACCATCCTCCGCGCCGCTGGGCCTATCGCCGTGGATGGCCACCTCGACGAGCCTTCTTGGGAGGCCGCTCAAGTCATCGATGAGTTCGTCTTTCCTTGGTGGACTGAAGGTGCCAAAGATCGCACCGAGGCCCGCTTGTTGTGGGACGATGTGCATCTGTACGTCGCCTTTACCGCATACGACCCGCATATTTCGGCCACCCTGACCGAGCGCGATAGCCCGGTTTCGTGCGACGATTGCGTCGAGGTATTCATCGCCCCAGACACCAGCCAAGTCACCACCTATTTCAATTTTGAATTCAATGCCTTGGGCACGATTTTGGACCGCTCGCCGCACGCCGATCGTTCGTCTGCATGGAACGGCGAGGGCGTGCAGGTGGCCATCGACATCCAAGGCACGCTCAACCAAGAGACGGATCAGGACACGCTCTGGACTACTGAGATCGCCCTTCCCTTTGCCGTTTTCGCTCCGTACGCCCCCCACTTGCCCCCGACCACCGGCGATGTGTGGCGTCTCAACCTGTACCGCACGGGCGGCGCGATTAATCTGCAGTACATCACTTGGTCCAATACCCTGACGCCCAAGCCGCAATTCCACGTGCCCGAGCGCTTTGGGGTGGTGCATTTTGATAGTCGGCCGGTATTGAGTCTGCAAGACGAATCCGAGTAGGAAGACGCGGCTAGCCGTGTCTTCATCAAATCGGGATTCCCGACGAACTACTGCTACAGTTATCTATCGCGTTCTACTGCTATTTGCGTTGTTCGCGTCCTGCGAATCCACAGATGCGCCGCTCGTCCTCTACGAGAGCCCGCATGGGTTGGTGGTGCTGAAGGCGGCGCGGGTCGATTTTGCGGCAGAGGGCGAAGAGGAGGCTACGGCGCGGGCGCACTTTGACGCGGGTGAAGACCACCTCAGCGCGGGGCGTTGCGGTGCTGCGGCTGAGAGCTATTTGCAGGCCGCGGCGCGGCGACCGTCTCCGGCGGTCTGGCTCAATGCGGGAGTCGCGCTGCTGTGCGATGGCGAGTATGAAAGGGCGGGGGAGGTGTTGGCAAAGGGACTGGGACTTTCTAAGGCGACTCCAGATGTTCGAGCCGCTTTGCTCGGTAATCTGGGCCAAGCTCATCAGCGCCTAGGACGTCTCGACTCGGCGCTGGTATCCTACCAAAGCGCGGTGGCGCTGCACCGGCAGAACGGCTTTGCCGCTGGCGAAGCCCAAGCGCTCGGCGATCTGGGCGCGGCCTATTTCATGCAGGGCGATCCAGAGCAGGCGCTTGGCTTCCTAAAACAGGCACGGGATGGGCACAGTCGGATCGGTGACCGCCTCGGACTGGCGCGAGACCTCGACCGCATTGGCACGGTTTACTTCGTCCGGGGTGCGGCGGATTCGGCGCGGTCGGCTTTTGTGGAGGCGCTGGAACTCTACCGAGACGAGGAGTATCTGCGCGGCCAAGCTGGCGGTCTGACGAATATCGGCAACATCCACCTAGACGAAGGCCGGCTCGATTTGGCGCACTTTTACTTTTCCGCAGGACTGGTCGTCCTCGAACGCCTAGCCGCCGACGCGGCCCGCGCAACCCAGCTAGTGCGAATCGGACAGATTTACCAGCAGCAGGACGATCTAGAGGCCGCGTTGGTCGCCTACCGCGAGGCGCTTTCTATACATCGGGCACAAGAAAAGGTGGCTAGCCAAGCCGAGACGCGCGACCGCATGGCGCGCATTTTTTTCCAGCAGGGCCGTTTGGATTCGGCGCTGTCCGCGTACCAGTCGGCGCTTGCGCTCTACCGGCGCTACGATAGTCACCCGGGCAAGCCGGCACAGGCCCTGGACCACATTGGCGATGTGCATCTGTACCAGGGTCGTTTGGATTCGGCGCTGGTCGCCTTTGAAGCGGCGCTGGAGATCTACGTTGCCCACGGCCATCCGCGCGGCCGAGCCGTCCAGTCGAGCAAGATCGGTCAAGTGCTGCAAAAGCAGGGGCAGCTAGACGAGGCGATAAAAGCGCATCGTGCGGCGCTATCGCTGTACCGCGAATTCGATCTTTTCGCCGAGGGAGCGACCCAACTCGACTACATCGGCCACCTCCACTTCCGCCAAGGCAAGATCGACGAGGCGCTCGCCTCCTTTGAGAACGCCCTGCACGTCTTCACGCAAGCGGGCAACCGCCAAGGCGAGGCCGCGCAACTGAGCAACATCGCCAACATCTACTTCGAGCAGGGCCGCTTGGACGAGGCGCTTAAGGCATTTGGCGACGCCCTGCACGTTTTTCAGTTGATCGGGCATCGGCAGGGGGAGGTGCAGAGTTTGGGCAATATCGGGTTGGTGTACCGCAAGAAGGGCGAGCAGGCGCGGGCGCTAGAGGTGCTGCAGCAGGCGCGTACTGCGTACGTCGAGATTGGGGTGCGGAGCGAGGGGCGGCGGACGGTGGAAGAGGCGATTTCGGCGATCGAGGGACATTGACTTGGCATGGCTGGAAGAATTCGAGTTTTCGCGCGAAAGTGTGTGGGCACCAAGCCAACCGGACCAAAAAGAGGCGCAGCGGCAGGTTGAAGAAGCCTTTGTCTTCTAAATGTTAGGGGTCGCCAAATACCGCCCGGCGCAACGTATCGTTAAGCCGCGTCTGCCAGCCTTTGCCTGTCGCCCGGAAGTAAGCCGTGATATCCGCGTCGAGACAGATGGAGATGCGATCTTTGGTCGGCGCTTTCTGCTTGCCGCGCGTCCGCCGATACGCCTCAACAAGATGCGGCGCGGTTTCAGTCGCCGGGCGCATCCTTGCGAAGTCTTCATCGGTGAGTTCCCGCGTGTCGGGGTCCCTAGCGATGCCAACTCGAATGGCGATATCCTCGCCATATTTTGTTTCGACCTCAGCGAACGTCATGTCCATTGCCGCGATTTCGTCGATTTGTTCTTGGGTCAAATCGACCTTGGCCGGTTTCGGCCAAACGGTTCCGGGCTTAAGCTTGGGCATATTTACTAATCTCCTTCCGGTCTGCCTTGCGCAGACTGATTATGCGAATGCGGTCCCCGCGCTCGGCGTAGACAACGAAGTGCAAAACGAGACCGATGAAGCCGATGGCGTTCCAGCGTTCTTCCTCTGGATAATCATCCAGTTCGATGATCGCGGTATCCCACTCGAAGGCTTCCAGCGCGGTGAAATCCACGCGATGTTTAGCCCGGTTGGAACGTCGCTTGACTTCGTCCCATTCATAGGCTGGCTGCATTGCCATAAGCTAATTATATATATGATTAGCCATTATGCCAAGTCCGATAGGGGGTGTTAGGGGCTGATTGGGTGATGGGCAGAGGAGAGGGAGAGGCGGTTGAGGTGGATTGGGATAGGCGCGGCGTCTCCTTCGCGGATGTGAAGAATCTGGTCCATGGCGAGCTGGCGAGCTGGCGCAGGTGGGCGGCCATGCGCTCGGAAGCGGATGGTTGGGCACGGGAGGCCGCTGGGTAGAGCGCGAGGAGGATGAGGACGATTAAGAGCATGATTTTGAGGATGTCAACGCGCCTTTTAGATTGCGACACGGCTCTAAAAATACATTGACAACATAAGAGCCATTTGTTAGTAAAAAGATAATATGATTCAAAGAGCGCCTCGAATATGGGCGCGAGAATTTTATCAAAGTAACCCCCATTTTAGGAGAGGGAGATAAACTATGAGGAAATTATTGACGCTGAGTGTGGCCGTATCGCTTTTGGGCCTGAGTTCGCCTTCTTCGGCGCACGTGCCCGAGGGACTGATTTTGGGCGTCTGGCAGTGGCCCACGTCGCATCTGCCGGTGATGGACGGCGATATTTCCGAGTGGGACGTAGTGCCCGACAATTTGTGGCTCACGCCGTTCAGCGAATTCAACGGCGAGCTTCTGCACGTGGTGGTGGCCGGCGAGGTTGGGGCCGAGGTCAATACCGCGGATCTGAACTTTCGCTGGACCTCGGGCTGGAACGACGAGCTGGACCGCCTCTACTTCGTCTATGACCGCTTCGACGATCTATGGGATCGCGATGCCGGCGGCATAGGTGGCGCTGGCGGCGACGACAGCTTTGAGATCAACCTCGACGCCAACCACGGCGGCGATGTCTCGTGGTTTGGTGCCGACGATTTCGACACCGAGGAAGAAGTGCTGCGCAACCGGGGACGCCTCAACCAGATGAGCCACTACCGCTGGCCGCCGATGGAGCCGATTGGCTGGAACTGGCTTTGGGCCTCAAGCGCCACTTGGCACGACGTCGAGCCTTATTCGTGTTGCCCCAACTCCTTCAATCTCAACGGCGCACACGCCACTGAGGCGACCTTCCAAGTTGAGTGGTGGACCGTGGGCTGGGACGACTTCGATCACGCGTCGCCCGAAAACAGCGTCCAGCACGACTTTGGTGAAAACGACATCATCGGTCTGGGCATCTCGATTATCGACAACGACGTAGGCACCGACAACGACACCGACCGCCGCTTTGCCGCTTGGCGTATGGGCGGTGCGCGCTGCGGCAACGGCGATGGCAAGTGCATCACCGACTTCATCTTGCTGCCGGCGCAGATGGATCTTTTGCCAACCGCCGTCGAGAACGATAGCTGGGGCCACATCAAGGCTTCGTACATGCAGTAGCTGGCCCGGCAGTTTGCGGGTTTGACTTAGGGAGGTGGATCGATTGCGATCTGCCTCCCTTGTTTTTTAGATGCCACTTCGACAAGCTCAATGGCCGGACACTGAAGCTCGCCCAAGTAGGCCACTGAGCTTGTCGAAGTGGCCGGTTCAGAATCGATCCCTAATTAGGGTACTATGACGCGGAGAAAACTTCTCGCCCTGTTGGTGTTTTTCGCTGGCATTAGCACTGTATATGCCCTCGCCGAGCGGCAGGCGCGGAGGATGCAGGCGGCAGAGGCAGAACTGAGTATCGACTGGGATGCGGTGGTCGATGACCCGGCAGAGCGGCTTGAGATCTCTTGGATGAGCATCCCGCGCTTCCCCACTGCGCGCGAGGGAACCTGGATCGAAAAGCGGCTCGAAGCGCGGTTCAACGTCGATTTCAAGCCGCAGTTTACTAGTCATTTTGCCTATATGCGCCGTCGGCCGCTGGTCTTTGCTGGCGGCAATGTGCCCGATTTGTTCTACGCCGGCGATCCGGTCGTGGTGCAAAAGGACGCCCATCACGGCTATGCGCTGCCCATTCCCTACGAGGTCATCCAAAAACACGCGCCCAACTACGTGCGCTATCTCAACGAGTACGCACCCTCGGCGTGGCTCTATGCCTACTGGAAGGGGGCCAACTACGGCATCCCCACTTGGGGTAGCAGTCTCGGCTATCCTGTGCCGGGGATCTGGAGGATGGACTGGCTGCGCAACGTCGGCATCGACAAGGTGCCGGAGACCCTCGACGAGATGTACACGGCGCTGTGGAAATTTCGCCACGAGGACCCGGACGGCAATGGGATACAAGACACCTACGGCATGTGTCCCAATGCGCAGGCTTGGTTCAATGTCTTCGGTGCGGTCTTCGGGGCCTACGGGATCGTGCCGCACGGCTGGATGTTGCGCGATGGCGAGGTTGTGTGGGGTGGGACCCGGCCCGAGGTGAAAGAGATCTTGGGCCTTTTGCACAAGTGGTACGTCGATGGATTGATTGACCCCGACTTTGCGATCGGCCAAATCAAGAGCAGCCCAATACCCTACCAGAAATTCGTCAGCGGCAAGACGGGGTACCTCTTTAGCCACGGCGGCTATAGCAGCTTTGACAAGTACAACAAGGCATCGTTGGTATCGGTCATTGCCGAGTTGCAGCCGGGTGCCGAGGTGGTGGTCGGGCCGTTTCCGGCTGGCCCGGAGGGCATCCGAGGGGGACGGGTGTGGAGCACGGCCGCCCATGTCTTTGTCTTCGGCAAGCAGGTGGCGACCGCGCCTGAGAAGGTGGTGCGGATGCTCAAAATTTTCGAGGCGCTAGCGGTTGAGGAAAAGCTCTTTGTCGAGGTGCGGATGGGCCAGCGTGGCGTGCATTGGGAGTTCGACGCCGAGCGCGGCCTGTACCATCTACCGCCCTACGACGACCGCAACGTCGCCAGCAAGCATCTGACTGTGTTGAGCGTCGATGGCCCGGGCGGCTTTTTCGCGCCCTGCGGGGTCCGGCCCGCCATTGCCGACAAGTACTTGCCGACGGCGATGCTACAACACCGCGAGCGCTATCAGCGCACCGAGTGGGCGCAGGCCGGCCTGTTCGGCAAGCCGGACGTGGTACCTTCGTCGATCAAGCACTTGCGCGATCTACGCAATTTGCAGATGACGGTTTACGCCGAGATCATACGAGGCGAGCGCACCCTCGACTATTTCGACTATTTCGTGGCCGAATGGACGGAACGGGGTGGAGCGGAGATGACCCAAGAGGCGCGGGAAATCTACAAGGTGCGCGAGGAGATTTACCGGAAGGTAGGGGTTGTGCAGAGATTTACAGGGAGGTAGGAGTGGTGCAGTAGGGGCGTCTTAGACCATGTGGCCGTGCTGGCCGCGCATGTAGAAGGTGCCGTCCGGGCGCATACCGGGGAATCTCCACACGCCGGGGTTGATGGGCCAGGGCAGGACATCGGCGCGGTCGGCCCATTCGCGGTAGCGCTGTTCCATTTCTCTAACTCTATCTTTTTCCCGCTCCGCTAGGTCGTTGAGTTCGGTGCGATCTTCGTCCATGTTGTAGAGTTCCCAGCCGCCTTGGCCGCTGGTTTCGCAGACTAGTTTCCACGGTCCGATGCGGATGGCGGCATTGCCTTCGTGCTCCCAGTACATAGGCTTTTCCCGCGACCACTCGCGGCCTTCGAGGAGCGCGAGGAAGCTCTCGCCTTCGAGGGGGGTGATGGTGTGGCCGTCGTATTCGGTGGGATAGGAAGCGCCGGCCGCGTCGATGAGGGTTGCGGTGATGTCGATGATTTGGGCCGGGGCGTGCGCGAGGTCGGGTTGTTTTATGGTAGCAGGCCAGCGGACGATGCAGGGGGTGGCGATGCCGCCTTCGTGGACCCAGCGCTTGTAGCGGCGGAAGGGGGTGGTGCTGACATTGGCCCAAGGCACGTCGTAGCTCATGTAGGTGTCCTCAGCTCCAGGCATTAGACCGGGGATGTTGCCCATTTGCACGGGCCGTCCGTCGTGGGTGGTGAGGCCCTGTAAAAAGACCCAGTCGATGCGATTGCCATCCTCGCACAGAAATTCAGCGCAGCCGCCGTTGTCCGAGAGGAAAATGACGATGGTGTTGTTCTCCACGTTGTGTTCGCGGAGTTTGGCGAGGATGCGGCCGATGCCTTGGTCCATGCGATCGACTTGGGCGGCGTACACGGCCATGCGCCGGTCTTCCCAATCTGGGTCAGCCGCTTCAGGCCAAGGGGGTGCGTCCTCGTCGCGGGGCGATATGTCCCAGTGAGAGCTGACGACTTCCATGTCTTTGAGCGCTTCGTGGCGGGCGGTGCGCGCTGCATCCCAGCCGCCTTTGCGGTACTGGCCTTGGTAGCGGGCGATGTCTTCCTCAAAGGCGTGGAGCGGCCAGTGCGGCGCTGTGTATGCGACGTACATGAAAAAGGGCTGGTCGGCGCTTTCGGCAATGAAGTCAACGGCGTGGTCGGAGATGGCGTCGGTGAGGTAGAAGTCGCTGGGGTTTGCGGCGATAGGTTTGCCGTCGAGGGTGCAGGTGCGCCCGCCAAAGTAGCCGCTGTTTCTACCGAGGCCAAAGAGGCGGTCGAAGCCGTGCTGCATTTCGGGAGGGCTGTCGGCGCTGTTGGGCCTTTTGCCGCAGTGCCACTTGCCCGACATTAGGGTGCGATAGCCGCGCTCCTTGAGCACTTGGGCGATGGTGACGGCCGAGTGGCGCAGGTAGCCGCCGTAACCGGGGGCGTTGGGAATGCCGCCGGCCATGTGGCCGATGCCGGCTTGGTGCGGATAGAGGCCGGTCAGCAGAGCCGCGCGCGAGGGGCAGCAGCGGGCGAAATTGTACATCTGCGAAAAGCGCAACCCTTGGGCGGCGAGGCCGTCTAGGTTGGGGGTGCGGATTTCAGAGCCGTAGCAGCCGAGGTCGGAATAGCCCATGTCGTCGGCGAGGATGAGGACGATGTTGGGACGCTGGGAGGTGGTGGGCATGAAGGGACTCCTTCTTCGTAAATTAGGCATTAGGCATTAGGCATTAAATTAATAACTGATGTTACGCATGGTAGGGGCAACCCTTGTGGTTGCCCTCGTAGGTCTGGGGCTGTTGCCTGGGCGCCCACAAGGGACGCCCCTACATCTATCGCTTCGGCGCAGATGCGTAACGTCAGTTAATAATTCTCAAAAGGAAAGGAGATGTTTGTGGCAACAGTTGACACTACAACGCATGGATTGACTGCGGAAGAACGCGAAAAGTATGCAAAAGATGGGTTCTTTATTCGCGCAGATGCCTTCGACGTTTATGAGATTGATGCACTGCGCGATAGAATCGAAGATCTCGTAGAACTCGTTGAGACCTCTGACGTGTTGACAGAGAAAGAGAAGCAAGCAATTCTGAAACGCAATGCCGGAACTGATGCGACTTCTGGTGCCGCATCGTTAGACGGTATAACGCGACTACACAGATTCAGTGCATTGGTGCGATCACACATTCGCGACCCAAGGCGGCTGGACGCGGTCGCAGAGATCGTGGGGCGAGACCTGTTCTGTCCAAACGATCTATATTTTTTCAAACCCCCGGGCACCGGGCGGCCTATTGCGTGGCATCAGGACTCGTGGTATTTCCGCAACATTTATATCAGTAGCGTAGGAGACGCCATAGACCAATCGACGATTGGAACTTGGCTGGCGCTGGATGATGCGGACGAAGAGAACGGATGCTTGTGGGTGATCCCCGGCAGTCATCGCTTGGGCGTGATAGATCACAGCGAGGTCGAGAGCGATGATTATTTGTTGCAAAAGAGAGTGACCGTGTCCGACGAGATGGAAGAACAGGCCATGCCAGTAGAAGTGCCAAAGGGCGCACTGGTATTTTTCAACAATGCGCTATTGCACCGCAGCACACCCAACAGATCAGATCGGTTTCGGCGGGCTTATATCGTGCATTACATGAAAGCGACAATCCAGCATACCGGGAACAGACCAAGGATTCCCGAAGGCACGGAGCACTGGGGCACTCCTGAGATGTACATCTGTGGACGGCAATTGCCCGGATGCGTACAAACAACGTTTGAGAAAGACAGCATGGACTGGGACAGGGCATTGGAACGGACATTGACAGAAGACGACATTAGGATTTCGGAGCCGTAGTAGCTGAGGTCGGGGTAGTCATAGAAGGCGTCTAAAAAACTAATATACTGAGAGGTCAAATAAGATCATCCACCGTCATCTGCAACGCCTTGGCGAGAGCGGCTAATGTTTTGGCCGAGCCGGTGCGTTTGCCGGTTTCGATCTGGGAGAGATAGACCTCATTGATGCCAGCGGCGGCGGCCAGTTCGTTCTGGGTCAGACCCCGATAGTTGCGGTACACACTGATTGGATTTTGTCCGGCCAAGAGTTGGTCGACCACCTCAATAGGGAAGGATTCGTCGTTGCTTGCCTTGGCGCGATCATAATGTTCTTCATCGCTCAATATCGCCTCCGCGTCCTCGCGTGTGAGACGCTCATAATCGCGCCAAGGGATTACGGCGAAGGCAGGTTGTCCGGTGTTGTCAAGAATAACTTGTGGCTTGTTCATGGAGTGCTCCTATCGCTTATAGGCCTGCCCGCGTGGGACGATTCGCAGCACGTCAATTACCCGAGCCGTATTTTCTCGCGTGAAAATGATCCGCCAGTCGCCAACGCGGAGGCGAAAACCGGGCCGTCCTGTCAAGCTAGCGACATCAACGTCCCGCCGATTGGGCTGTGCGGCCAATTTGTCCAATTCGCGGCGAATGCGTTGGGCGTTCTGACGAGGCATATTTTGCAGGGCTTTGATCGCCTGCCTCTTGATCGTCAGTTCGTACGGCGCATTCTCCATAGCCAAAATATAGCGAATAGCTTTACTGGTATAAAGCCATTTGTTTTAGCAGAAATCTCACAGCTCCGAGAAGGTGCGGCTTATGAATGTACTGCACATCCTATCTGATCAGCACCAAGCGGCCTGTATGGGCTGCGAAGGCCACGCGCAGGCGCTGACGCCCAACATGGATCGGCTGGCCAGCGAGGGGATGCGCTTTTCAGCGGCGTACACCCAGAATCCGATCTGCACGCCTAGCCGCATGAGCATGTACACGGGACAGTACTGCCACAACCACGGTTTTTTTGGTTTGGGGGGGCCGCGTCCGGAGGGGATGCAGAGTTTCCTCGGCCATTTTAAGCAGCACGGGTACAAGACGGCGGTGATCGGCAAGACGCACGTGCCCAACCAGCCGAGCGATTGGCTGTTGGACCATGTTGACTATTGGATGTCTGGTACTTCGACGCCGGTGCCGGGTGCGGGCGGTTTGTCGCCGTATCAAACGTTTTTGGCGGGAGCCGGTCTGTTGGAGCAAAACGACAACTTCCGCATCACTGGCTACCCCGCTCTCCACCCTGTTGGTTTGCCACAGAACCAATTCCGCGCCCGGCCATCGGAGTTGCCGTTGGAGTACAATGTCGAGACTTGGTGTGTGGATCGGGCGATTGAATTTATGGGGGGGTGTGAGGGAGATCTCTTCTGTATGCAGGTGTCGTTGCCGCGACCGCACGCGCCTTATACGCCGGATCAGAAGTTTTGGGATATGTATGCAGACGACATTGCGTTGCCGGAGACTTATTATCAGGATCCGTCGGGACGACCGCCGCATTTTCGCGATATGCACGCGCGGTTTCAGCGGGCTTGGGAGGGGGAGGAATGGTCGCCGGAGGAGGGCGCGCGCAATATCTGGCGCGGCTATCTGGGCTGCGTGACGCAGGTTGACTACTGCATTGGCCGCCTTTTGGACTACCTCGACGAACGCGGCTTGGCTGAAGATACGATCGTCGTCTATAACTCCGACCACGGCGCGTACAGCACTGCTTTCGGCATTCAGGAAAAGGCCCCTGGGATCTGCTCGGAGGCGGTGTGTCGGGTGCCGATGCTCTGGCGGGTGCCGGGTGTTGCGGTTGAAGGGAGGGTTTGCGACGTGTTGGTGGAAAATGTCGATTTGGCTCCTACGTTTATGAATCTCTGCGGGTTGTCGGCGATGGAGGGTATGGATGGGGTGGATATCAGCGAACTTTTGCGGGGTGGAACCGATCCCGTGCGTGAGGTGGCGGTCACTGAGCATCGGCACAGCAAGGCGCTGCGCTGGGGCAAGTGGCGTTACGTACACTATCAGCCGGAGGATTTTGGGGGCGACTGCGGCGAGCTTTACGATCTGGAGGCCGATCCGCACGAGGCTCGCAATTTGTACGGCGAGCAGGCGTACCAAGAGATCGTCGAACAGTGCGAGAAACACCTGTGCCACTGGCTGATCTCGACGCGGCAGTATCGCACGGCGTTTTCGGTGGGGGCGTGGAACGAGACTAATTACGTCTGAGAAGTTCTCGTTTGCTTTGACTCAGGAAGCAACAAATGCATTTGAACCCGCCCAAACATATCGTCGCTGCTGGAATGCTCGTGGAACGGGGAGACGAGGTGCTGCTAGTTAAAACAGAACGAAGAGGGTGGGAGTTTCCAGGTGGCCAGATCGAAGAGGGTGAGTCCGTCCTCGATGGGGTCGTCCGCGAAGTTAGAGAAGAGGCCAACGTCGTGGCTGCGGCTGATCGACTTGTCGGCGTGTATAGCAACCTCAGCAATCATCGGGTGATATTCGATTTTCTTGGTTCTTGGTTGTCTGGGGATGCTCGGACAGGAGAAGAGACGCTCGATGTTACATGGGTTCAAAAGACTGAGGCAGGTAAAATGATAGAGCATCCTATTTACAGTCGAAGACTTCAGCAGCTTTTGTCATTTGATGGACGGGTTTTGTTTCAGTCGTACACGACATCCCCTTTCACGATACATGCTCAGAAGTTTGTCTAATCGAGGAGAAGATATGTACGAACAATTAGAAATACACTACGAAGGACAGACGGAGTTTGTCGCCACAGACCAGCAGGTCAAGCCCTTGCGGCTGTTCGTCACTTGTCCGGCGGGCTTGGAAGCTGGTGCCGACGTGCGGGTTTCGATCAGCACGTTCCATTCCTATTCCCGCAAGTGGACGCTTGCAGATCCTTTTGTCGAAGGAGGTGAGGGCGTGGTGGTGCTGGGTCACGGGTTGGCACGCGACTGGACCGATATGACGCGGGGCGGCGACGGGCCGGCTGGCGGCGGGTTGGTGGGACGGCCGCTCAATGAACTCTACCTGTGTACCATCCAAGTTACCAAGTCGCTCAGCGCGGGAGCACGGCTGGTCTTTCCCCTGGGCGTGGTGCCGTCGCCGCACGCGGATATAAGCGGTGTCCTGCAAGTGCGGGTGCGGCGGCCCGAAGCCGAGGTTTTCGAGAAGGTGGGCGATCCCATTCCCCTGAGCAATGCCCCCGGCCCTCTGACGCGACTGGAAGGACGAGTCTCTGCTACGGCGGATGCGGAGGGAAAGCGTAGGGTCGTAGTTTTCGCGACGGACGATCATCTCAATCCAATACCTAGCTACCGGGGGACGGTGACTTTGCAGGCCGACGGCGCGGGCGAGGGGTTACCCGATGAGGTAGAAATTGGTGCCGATGGGAGGGGCGTGATCGAGGGTATTGCAGTGCAGGCCGACGGTCCAGTTCGCATCACCGCGCGCGATGTAGAGCGCGGTTTAGAAGCGCAGAGCGGTCCGGCGCAAGCGGTCGGCGAGCGCGGCCACTACTTCGGCGGCATCCACTTCCACACGCGGCTTTCAGTGGATGGTGATCGGGAGCCGCGCGCGGCTTACGCCTATGCCCGCGACTTTCTCAATCTCGACGTGATCGCGATGACGGACCACGCGCCAATTGGCCCTGGGTGGGCCGAGTGCTTGGCGGTCAATGAGGAGTTTTACGAGCCGGGCCGCTTTGTGACGATCCCCGCGTGGGAAAGCTCCAATGCGTACGGGCACGCCAATCTCTATCTGCGCACGCCAGAAGTCGATGGCGGCACTTGGCACTGGAAACCGGAGCTTTGCCCCTCGGAAGTGACTTGGGATGAGGGCGTGGTCATGGTGCCGCACCATCCCAACTGCGGACAGCCCATCGAGTACGGCAAGCATCGCGAGGTCATGGGCAAGACGTTTTACTGGTCGCAATACCACTGGGAATTCCCCAACAAGCGGGCTAGGTTGGTGGAAATCGTCCAAGGGCGGGGCAATTTTGAAGCCGACGCGCTCGACGACTATTGGGGTATTCGCCTAGGAGAGTTGGGCGCTTCGGTGCAGGATGCCTTTGCCCAAGGCTGGCGCTTGGGGTTTGTCGCTGGGACTGACAACCATCAAGGGCACCCGACGCAAAATCCGGGAGGCTACGTGGGGATGACCTGTTTCCGGGCGACGGAGTTGACCCGCGAGGCCGTGTGGCAGGCGATGGATGAGCGCTGGACCTACGCGACTTCGGGCGTGCCGATTGTCTGCGACTATGCGGTCAACGGCATACGCTCGGGCGCGGAAGGTACACTGGCGGAAGGCGAGCAGGTGTATTTTTCCGCCAGCCTGCACGGGACTGCGCCGATTGAGCGGGTGGAAATCATCGCAAATGGGCAGTGCGTCTGGCAGGACGCGCCCAACGCTTGGGACGTGGAAATCGACGAGGCCGAATTGTCATCGCCAGAGGGCGCGTGGGCCTATTACTATCTGCGGCTGCGGCAACAAGACGGGCACCGGGCGTGGTTGAGTCCGGTGTGGTTGGATCGGGGATGAACGGAACGAGACGGGCTGAGATAAAGCCTGGGGTACGCGTTGTCATTGTGCAGAAGCAGGACCAGCGCACGGGGCGGCTGACCGAGGGCGTGGTGCGGGATATTCTGACCAAGTCGGCGACGCATCCGCACGGAATTAAGGTGCGCTTGGAGACCGGCGAAGTCGGCAGAGTCAAGCGGGTGAGCGGTTAGAAGCGTTCTGTAAGATCAACGCGGTTTAGTTGCGTTTGTCCGGCCGGCGAAAGTCCCCCGCTCCACTGGATTCCGGCTTTTGCCGGAATGACGGTTTCTCAGAAGTAGTAGAACGAATAGACCAAAGACGACCCGCCCACACCGACGCAAGCTCCCATGATAAACCCCAGAAAGAGCGGCCGCACTTTCCTATAGAGAATGACCCCTCCGTAGCTGATCAGAATCGACTTAACGAGCCAGGCGAGGAATATCCCAAACCAGTCGCCGCGCACGGTATTGGTCAGGGCTACGGCCAGCCCGACCGGGTGCAGAGGCCAGCCGGCGAGGCGGTGCTGGGCGAAGGAAAGCAGTGCGGCGAGTCCAGCGCCGATGCCGGTGAACAGGGTGGTCAGGTGTTGAGGCGGATGCGGATTGTTGACCGTTTTGGCGACCCAACCCCACTTGCTCAGCGGCGAGTTGATGTAGTACCAGCGGAAGCCGTGCATCATGCCGTGCTGATAGCCCAGCCAGATATAGACCACGACAGTGGTGACCGCGCTGACGACGAGGGCGGAGGCGAGGAAGAACAACAGCTTGCGGGCACTGATTTTTTCCTTGACCTCCTCGCAGACCTTGAAGGCGTGGGCCATAGTGCCCATGAAGAACAGTTGCACGTCCGCGGCCCAGACCATGTTGAGCCCCATAGCGGTGAGGCCCTTATCGCCGAAATAGGCCGTGCCGAAAATGTTGGTAAAAAGCGGCGGGATGGAATGAGGCGCGCGCAGCCGCCCCAAGCCGGTTTGCACTAGCAAGCGCGCCGTGCCTAAGAAGACCAACAGCGCGACCAGCAGAAAGGCCAAGCTCCAGCCGAGGGAAAGGCCGGTGGCGTGGAGGAAATACGCCATATAGACCAAGCCGACGGCTCCCATCAGTGCCGAGGTGCGCGGCGAGGGCAGGTGTGTGTTCGGACCTCTGGTGCCGCTGGCGATAGCGCGCCACTGATCTTTGAGGAAGTCGCGCGACATCCATAGCGACGAGAGGATCAGGAAGATGAGCGCCCCCATCTGCTGATGCGACATCAGCACTGAGACCTGCTGGTGCGGCTGGGCAGGGAGATTGACGACAACGCCTAAAAAGCCCAACAGGCCGTGTTCGAGATAGATGAGGATGTGAAAGAGCCAGACGCTCAAGAGCACATTGAGGTTGAGCAGGTAGCTCAAGCCGACGACGAGGAAGTTGACGTTGATTCCATAGGAGATGCCGATGCGGCGCAAAAAGATGCGCGTGGAGGGGATGCCGAAGTTATTGATGGTCTCAAAGTCGAACACTTGATCGAGCATGTTGACGGTGGGGATGATCCCAGCGATGAAAAAACCGACCCAGAACAGCGGATTCTTAAAGAGGCTTTTGGCCGGGTTTTCCACGCTCTCGACCATCGCCGTTGGCACTACTGCTAGGGGATAGACCAAGCGCTCGCCGCTGGCCCACTGGTGGTGCAGCAGGGCGATGAGCGAGAAGCTGACCAAGAAGAAGGCGACCATGAATAGACCCCAGAAGATAGAAGGGCCGAGCCAGGCGTCCCACGGCAACGGCGCACCTGCTGGAGCACCCTCGAAGAGGTTGCGGATCATCTCTAGGTCGCGCGGAGCGGCCCAGTCGGGGATGTGGTCCCAGAGCAGTTCGCGCCAGTTGTTTTCTGGGGTGGCGTAGTAGAAGACGCCGGCGAGCAGGGGGATAAAATAGCCGCCAAAGCCCATGGTCGGCATGACTGTGGCCACCATTAGCGCAGCGTAGATGAGGGCAAAAGTCGAAGTTGGCAATCGCAGGAAGGGCCGAATCAGCGCGAGCAGGAGCGCGGTAAGCGCGACCCAGAACAGGGCGAAGATGACGCCGACGGTGTTGAAGTGGTCGGCGTAGCCCGAGTAGCGGTCGAGCAGGATGTAGCTGCGCACCCCGATGAAGTTGTGGCCGACGCACAGCGCCATGGCCAGCGTCCATTCGAGGGCAGAGCGCATCACTTGCTTCCCTTGCGCCCGGCCTCCCAGTCGTCGTCGAGCATTTTGAGCAGCGCGTCAATGTCGCGGTTGCCGGCTTGGATTTCCTGCATGATGCGGGCCAAGGTGAGGACGAAGCCGGTGGGGGGGTAGTCTTCAATCGAGATGAAGTAGCCGGGCGTCCAGCCCCAGTGGTCGAGGTTGGTGCTCATGCGCTCGAAGAGGCGCTGAGTCGGTCCCCAGGTGCTTTTGGGGCCATCGACGCCTTCGACCTGGGTGGCGTTGAGCAGCATGCCCTCGGCGTTGAGATACGCTTGATAGACTTCTGGGTGGTAGTAGGCTTTGAGCACGGCGAGGGCTTTGTCGTAGTACATGCCTTGGGCGCTGGAGGTCATGGACCAGCCGCGCTGCTGGTTGGAGGTGTTGATGAAGAGGGGCTGGTGGCCGGTCATGGAGGGAATGGGCCAGTACTCGATTTCAAAGTTGACCTGTAGCGGCTCGACGTCGCCGCTCATCCAGCAGCCCATCATCCAAGTGGCGGCGTGCTCGTTGAAGAAATCGCGCTGCTCTTCGTTGTACCCGTCGCTCAGCGAGCCTTTTTCGACGAAGTTGTCGATAAGCGCGATCATGTTTGCCATGATGGGGCGCATCAGCGGGTCGGTGGCAAAGGTGATTTCGCCGCGGTCGCGGCGCACGGTCCAGGAAGGCTCGTCGGCTGGGCGGGTTGGGTCGTAGAGATTGGTCTGGATCGCGTAGGAGAGAGGCACTCCGGCCGACCATTCGCGGCCTCCATAGACGAGCGGCTTGTACCCAGCGGCTTTTATCTTGTGCAAGGCAGCGATAAAGGCGTCCCAAGTCTGCGGCGGCTCGGTGATGCCGGCCTCGGCCCAGATGCGCTTGTTGACGGCGATGCCAGTGATTTGGCGGCCGACTTGGGCTGTGTAGTACTGGCCGTTGTGCAACGGCGGCAAGTTTTGGCCGACCCGGTCGTATATCGCGCGGGGAATGGGGAGCAAGTGGTCGCCGTTGGCCAAAAATTTGGTGTAGTCGAGGGTCATTACCACGTGGGGCAGGTCGCCGGTGGCGATGGCGCGGCGGTAGTACGCGCCAGCGTCTTCATTGCCCAAGTCGATCAGTTCCAGCGTCCAGCCGGGGTTTTGGCGCTCGAAGGTGGCCTTCCAGATGTCCCAGTGGACCTGGAAGCCGGGTCGGCCGCCGATATTGCGGGTGACGCGCACGACGCTGGCGTCTTCCTCGCTAGTGCAGGCTCCGAAGGCGAGGAGGGCGGCGAGGGCAAAGGTTGCGAATTTGGCAAGAGGCATGGAGTGGAGTCCTCAGCGGATGGAACCAGCGGTCAGTCCTTTGACGAAGCGGCGCTGCATGGCAAGATAGAGTATAGTGACGGGCAGCGACAAGACCACGACGCCGGCGAAGATGTAGTTCCAGTTCTTGACGTACTTGTCCGAGAGAAAGCGCCAGAGTTGCACAAAGGCCAGTTCGCCCTTGTTGGTGCCCATGAGGATGAATGCGTGGGGAAAGTCATTCCAGGTAAAGAGGCCCCAAAAGATGATGATCGTCACCGTGCAGGGAGTCAGCAGCGGGAAGATCACGCGCCAGAAGGTCCCAAAGGGCGTGCAGCCGTCGATCAGCGCCGCTTCTTCGAGATCGCGGGGGATGGAGCGCATGAAGCCGCTGTAGATGAACAGGCACAGGGGCAGGCCGTAGGATACGTAGTGTAACCAGAGAGCAAAGTACGTGTAGCCGATGCCGAGGTAGTTGAATTGGCGCAAGAGTGGCAACATGAGGATCTGGAACGGCACGGTGATCCCGGCGAGGAAGAAGATGCTCCAGAAATGGCCCGTGCGCATACGGCGGCGCGTAAGGGAGTACGCGGCCATGGAGGCGACGACGATGAGGGTGGTGATGACGGCAACGCACATCAGCAGGCTGTTGAACATCGGCGCGGCTAGCTTGATGCCGGTGAAGATGTAGTGGTAGTTTTCGAGGGTCGGTGCCTCGGGGGGTGCCACGGGAGAGCGGATGATTTCCGGCAGAGTTTTGAATGAGTTGAGCAGCGCCAAAAAACAGGGCGACACGTAGAGCAGCCCTAAGAGCAGCATCCCGATCTCGAAGAGGGGCAGTCGGCGCTTCACAGGTCGGTCTCGCGGCGTTGGAAAAAGGCGACTTGCAGGGCGGCGACCAAGACTAGGAAGGCGAAGACGACAAAGGCGATGGCCGAAGCATAGCCCTGGCGGTCGTTTTCCGTGCCGAGCCAGTAGATGTAGTAGCCGGCGGTAAAGGTGCGGTAGCCGGGGCCGCCTTGGGTGGTGACCAAGATCTGCGGGAAGAGGTTGATGCCGGTGATCAGGGCGATGACCGAGTTGGTCTTAATCATCGGCATGAGTACCGGAACTTGGACGCGGTAGAAGGTCGCCAAAGGACCGGCTCCGTCAATTTGCGCCGCCTCGTAGAGTTCGTTGGGAATGGTTTGTAGCCCAGCGAGGAAGATGGTAGTGTAGAAGCCGAGGCCGTGCCAGAGGACCAAGGCGAGGATGAAGTAGGGCACCAGCGCCGGATCGCCCATCCAGTCTTGGACCAGCGCGTCGAAACCAAAGGCGCGCAGCAGGGTGTTTATGGCGCCGGTGCGGTAGTTGGCCAGATATTGGAAGAGTAGGGCGCTGACGAGAATACTGAGAATAAACGGGTAGAAAAACAGGCCGCGCACTAGGCCGCGCATGACCTTCATGCGGTCTAGGAGCACGGCTAAAACTAGCGACAGCGAGGTGTAGCCGACGACGATCATGGCCGTCTCAAAGAGGGTGAAGCGCAAGGCGGCGAAGAAGCGGTCGTCGTCGAGCAACTCGCGGAAGTTGTCCAAGCCGATAAAGCGGGGGTCTTTGGTCCAGCCGGACCAGTCGGTCAGGCCGTAGGCAAACCCGAGCAGGGTCGGCAGGGCGAAAAAGGCTAGGTAGAGGAGTACGGCGGGGCCACAGAGCAGCACCGAAGCGGTCGAATTTTCGATGGAAGTTCGTCGCATGGCGCAGGTGGAACTAAACAAAGGTGCCTAGGATGTCAAGCGAGGGGACACTCCAGCAGGTCATGCTGAGGAAGCCGATAGGCGGACGAAGCATCTTTTACCTGCCCGGCTTCATTGGTAGGAGATTCTTCGACTCCGCTGCGCTGCGCTCAGAATGACAGAGCAATATCTTAACAAGACGTAGATTACTTACTGAAGGCTATATGAGCGAAGTACTGACGCAGTACCGCAGACACAAAGGGCTGTTGCTACTGGTCGCACCGGGGCTGGCCTTTTTCCTCGTCTTCAATTACCTGCCCATGTTCGGGCTGGTGCTCGCCTTTAAGGAGTTTCGCCTGAGCGCCGGGATCTTGGGCAGCGAGTGGAGCGGGTTGGAGAATTTCTCTCGCCTCTTCGGCGGGGCGGACTTTCCCAATGCCCTGCGCAACACGGTCACTATCAGCTTGTTGCGCCTACTGTTCGGTTTTTTCGCGCCGATCGCGCTGGCGCTGATGCTCAATGAGATCCGCGTCTCCTGGTACAAGCGCACCGTGCAGACGGTGACTTATATTCCCTACTTTCTCTCGTGGGTGATTTTGGGCGGCATCTTTCTGATGATTTTCTCGCAGAGCGGGCCGGCCAACCAGATTTCCCAACTCTTCGGCGTCTCCCCGATAGAGTTCCTCACCAACGACTTCTGGTTTATCGTCGTGGTCATTGTCACAGGGATCTGGCAGGCGGCTGGCTATGGGGCGGTGATATACTTGGCAGCACTGGCTGGAATTTCTCCCGATCTGTACGAGGCGGCCGTCGTTGATGGGGCCGGGCGCTGGAAGCAGACCTTGCACATCACCATCCCGGGGCTGGTGCCGACAATTATCACGCTTTTCATCCTCAACTTAGGCCACGTACTCAACGCGGGCTTCGACCAGATTTATAACATGTACAATCCCATGGTGTACGACGCGGCCGACATTATCGACACCTACGTTCTGCGGCGGATCGTGCTGATGGATTTTGGACTGGCTACAGGGGCCGGACTTTTTAAATCCGTGGTCGGCTTGTTGATGGTGGTGCTGGCCAACTCGCTGGCCCGACGGCTCAGCGGAGGGGAGCAGGGAATATGGTAAGCCGCACGCGAGGTGAGAAAGTTTTCAACGTTTTTAATTTGACGGTGTTGGGCTTGGTTGGGTTGATGGCGCTCTATCCGTTCGTGTACACGATCTCGATGTCGTTGAGCAGCGCCGCCGAGGCCATGCGCGCCAGTCTGCACCTTTACCCGAGTGACATTTCGCTGACCTCGTATCGCATGGTGCTGTCCAACCCCGAGATCGTCACGGGGTTCACCAATTCGGTCCTGCGCACGGTCTTGGGCACGGCGCTGACCCTCTTTTTTACTTGTTTGACGGCTTATCCGCTGGCGCGGCGCGAAATGCCCCACCGCAGCCCGCTACTGTTCTTGGTGCTTTTCACCATGCTCTTTAGCGGCGGCATTGTGCCCAATTATCTGCTGGTCAAGAACCTGGGGCTGATCGACTCAATATGGGCGCTGGTGCTGCCGCAGATGCTGACGGCCTTCAACATCATCGTGGTAAAGAATTTCTTTCAGGCCATTCCCGAAAGTCTGGCCGAGTCGGCTAAGATCGACGGGGCCAGCGAATTCAATATCCTCTTTAGGATATACGTGCCTCTTTCCAAGCCGGTGCTGGCGACGATTGGACTGTGGACGGCGGTGGCGCACTGGAACCACTGGTTCGACGCCATGCTCTATATCGCGTCGGACGAGAATCAGGTGTTGCAGACCTTTTTACAGCGGATCGTCATCGAGAACAGCATCGAACTGATCGAGCAGGGATTGGTCGATCCGAATATCACCGAGTTCACTCCCGAGACGATCAAGGCGGCGACCGTGGTCGTTACCATCCTGCCGATGCTGTTGGTCTATCCGTTCGTGCAGAAGTACTTCGTGCGCGGGATCATGCTGGGGAGCGTCAAGGAGTAACTGACGTTACGCATGAGAATCGAGGTATCAGATGCTTCGACTCCAGCATCCCATACCTAGGGGCCTGTGCGTAACATCAGGGAGTAAGCAAGCCCGATCTCACATCTGAAAGCCGCCAGCCACCAACATCGATAGGCCAGTGAGGTACTCGGCTTCTTCTGAAGCGAGAAAGGCCACGGTGCGGGCCACGTCCTCGGGCGTGCCAATGCGGCCCAAGGGGGTTTGCGCTTCGAGGTCGTGGACCAAGGCGGCGGTGGTGTCGGAGTCTGGCTCGTCGCGCTGGGCGAGGCCCGCGGCGATGTAGTGGGTGCGCTCGGTGAGGGTGTTGCCTGGACAGACGGCGTTGACGTTGATCCGGTGGGGGGCGAGTTCGCCGGCGAGGGATTGGGTAAAGCCGATGATGGCGAATTTGGATGTGCAGTACGCGGCGTAGCGCGGATATCCTTGGCGGCCGGCCGTAGAGGACATGTTGATGATCTTGCCGCCGTCGCCGCGATCGATTAGGTGCCGGGCCACGGCGCGCGAGCAGAGGAAGGTGCCCTTGACGTTGACGGTTTGCACGTGGTCCCAAGCGGCTTCGCTTAGATCGACGACTGGGACGCGGTCTGGTCCGGGGCGCGATCCGGCGTTGTTGACTAGCAAGTCGATGCGGCCAAAGCGGGCGAGCGCGTCTTGCACCATGCCTTCGACTTGGTCGGCATCGGATACATCGGCCTCTACTGCGAGGGCCTGCTGACCGGCGGCTTCGACTTCGGCGACGAGGGCGGGCAGACCGCCCCAGCCAGACTCGCTATAGGGCTGGGCGCGCAAGTCATTGACTACGAGGTCGCAGCCTTCGTGCGCTAGGCGCTGGCAGATGGCACGGCCAATGCCGTGTTCGCCGCCCGCGCCGGTGACGAGGGCGACTTTGCCGTTGAGATTGTACATGAGGTTCTCCACGTGATTAAGGAGTTGGGCGGCAGCATTGCGATGGCGGTGTGTATATCTCCACCCTTGTGCTGTAGGAACTAGAAATGTCGATTACGTCAACTGCTCGAACAGCGTGAATTTAGATGCTTTTTTATCGAAAGTGAGAACACCATCACAATTTGAAAATTTTGCTGAATGTGCAATTAACAAATCTGCAAGATCTATTTTGTTTGTCTGAGCAGACGAGAGAGTACTTTGCAGAGCAGATTGAGCCTCAAATATCAAAATAGGCATAAGGAGAAGTTTCTGCAGAGACGCGCGGATTTTCTCGCGTGAGATTTCATATGCAGATTCGAGTACCCAGATGGTTTCAAGCACGACGAGCAAAGGAACAAAAAAGGGGTCGTTTCTACTTTCCGCTCTTTTAAAAAGTCTGTACACAGTTTCTGCTTGTTTTTTATCATCCCGTACAAGAAAGCGAACAAGCACATTCGTGTCTAATGCCTTCACTTAAAACGCGCCTTCATTTTTTGCCTAATTCCAGACTTCATTTGGTGAACCGAAATAGGCTTTCTGTCAGATTTATACAACTCTCCGAAAATTTCATCTACTTTTATGGTTTTGGTCATGGGCTTTAGAAGTGCTTCACCATTTTCTGTAAGCATAAAATCGACTTTATCGCCCTCGCGGAGTTGAAGAGCATCGCGAACGGTTTTGGGAATTGTGACTTGCCCCTTGCTTGTTAGCTTTGCTATTGCCATACTGAGATTCTCCTGTTGAATGCTTGTGTTGAGTGTTTATTTCTTACTTGAAAGTAAGGAAAATAACACCTGAGCGCAAACTCCGCTAAGATGGAGATTAGCTGGCAGACTTTCCGACCACAACCCCCGGCCCGTAATCTGCCATCGCGGTCATGATATACTCGTTGAGCAAGTGTTCCTCGTGTTCAAGGCCGAACGTCCAGATGCGGCGATACATTTCCTCGACGACTGGCTGGTATTGCGGATCGGGTGCGAGGTTCTGTATCTGTCCGGGATCGCGCTCTAAGTCGTATAGTTCGTCGTAGTCAAATCCATTGAAGACGAATCGCCACTTGTCGGTGACGGTGGAGCGTTGGATGCCATAGGTTTCGTTCCCATTCGTCTGGAAGAAGAGCGCATCGCGCCAGTCGGCCGGTGTTTCGCCCTTGAGCAACGGCATCAGGCTGGCACCGGCAAACTCCACCGGGCTTTCCGCGGTACCCATCTCAAGCAATGTCGGCGCGAAGTCACAGAGCGACACGAACTCGTCGCGCACCACCCCCTGCTGTCCGCCCGGCATCTTCGCGATCGCTGGCACGTGGTAGCAGCTTAGAAACGACGGCAAGCCCTTACACCACAGGCCGTGATCGCCTAGGTAGTCACCGTGATCGGAGAGGTAGAGGACGATTGCGTCTTCGTACTCTCCGCGCTCTTTGAGCTTGTCAATCAGCCGCCCGAAGAGCCAGTCCTCATAGGTGCAGAACGCCAAGTAGTGCTTGATCGCGTCCTGATGTTCCTCGCACGTCAACTGAGCAAAGCGGTCGCGGGTGCGGCGGTAGAGGGCTGGTTTGTCATCCATTGGATCGTCGAAGGTGTCGGGTAGTGGGAACTCCACGCCTTCATATAGATCGAGGAAACGCTTGGGTGCGACATACGGATCGTGCGGACCGAGGGTGCCAACATACAGGCACCACGGCTCATTTCCGTCTAATGAATCCATTTTTGCCAGCGCGGCATCGACCACTGTGCGGTCGCCGAATGGGTTGTCTTCTTCCCCGTCGCGGAAGTACTGCGCTAGGAAGGGATGGGTGTTGTCTCCATAGTGAATGTACGGACGCATCCCCGCACGCTTGACCTCACCGGGTTCCCGCTCGCTGCCGCCGTGGTCCCCAGCATGTCGTTGCAAATTGTGCAGTTCGCGTTCGCGGGCTGCCGCGTCCTGCTCGTCGCGGCTCAGTCGTCTGCTGGGGGGCGCACTTCCCGGCGAAACGTACTCCCAGCCATAGTCGTGCGGCTGTTGATAGCTGCTGACGTGCCACTTACCCGAAAAGAACATGCGGTAACCCGCTTCCCGCATGTCCACGCTCCAGGGGCGGATGTGGTCCTTCAAGCCACGGGTGATGGCATTGGCGACGTTCACGTTGTGCCAGACGCCGTGCTGGGTCGGCATCAGGCCGGTCATGAACGACGCACGTGACGGGCAGCAGTGCGGTGACGGGCAGAAGGCGCGACTGAAGGTGACGCTCTCTTCGCGGAACTCGTCGAGTACGGGTGTCTTCGCTTTGTACTCGTTGTTAGGTAGCACAGAACACGCCCGTTGCTGGTCGGTCATGAAGATCAGTATGTTCGGCTTGGTCATTTTTTTCGGTGAGTTAGGAGGGCACAGGGGTCCGGTTCGAAAGGAACAGGTTGTGATAAAAAGGGGGCTTATATACTTGGCTACACAGACTTGACTTACTCACCTAAATCCCTACCTTAGAACCAGTTTTTCAAAGGCCCCGCCTGCTCCCGTAAGGGACTTGCGGGGCCGCTCGTTACTAAAGCACCCTAGGAAGTGCCTTAGTAATGAGACACCATAACCCCATTACCAGTGGAGGAATCGCTATGGTATCTCATGCCTCTAAGTGTAATAACTCCCAACATTTACAGCAAGACCCACTAGAGCAGCCTTATGTCAGGCATCCGTATGCGTATTGCCAATGTATGGGCGAGGACTGCATAGAGTGTTTAAGAGAACGGATAGACGTTCTTGAGCAAGAACTTGAGGAAAAAGAGCGCGCGTTACAGACAGCCCAAATGGTAGCTATGATAGCTCTACATGAGAATCAAGAACACCGAGAAGAAAAGCTAGGCTTACGTCGGCTTACCGATATACCAGTCAATGTAGGTGTAACGCTTCAAGATAGTGCGCCGAGAAATTAATATGATGTTTTTATTGGTCTTGGTGCTATCCTCCTGTATAAGTATAAGTCCCTCTAACTTGCGCCCTCTTCCGATGGGGATAGAAAACGAGGATATTCCCATTGAGTTTAGGCTATCTAATCAGCTTTATGATGCGGAGTCAGATAAAGATTGGGTTGAACTGCACGATTCGAGAATAACACCGAAGCGATTTCGGGGCATCTATCTAAGAACAATCTGGCAAGACCCGCTAGGATCCGAAGAAGTCGAATATGTGAATATCGAACACTTGCCAAGTGTTCGGGTTAGGGTTATTAGAGCGGGATACGTCGATATTATTGACCCTCTTGAAAAGCTGTTACAGCTTGCAGTCACTAAACAAATCCATAGAAGGGAAACACAAACAGACATTGTAGTTTATGTAAAATAGGGGCTTGTATAGTTACTTGAAAACGACGGGTTTGCCCCAAATCGGGATTTTCTGGTAACGCTTCTCATAGGGAAACCAGAAGAATACGGATTAAAAATCGAGAGGTGGCCTACCAAACAGGACAAACCATTTATCAGGTCAAATACGGGGGGCTTGCTGACTACGTGAGACAGCAACTCAAAAATCCTGCTATTCCAATGGCGCTTGCGTAAGTCCTATATTTTTTATTATACCTCTGTACCATTCATAAGGAGCTAGCCATGTTATCTGAGTACATCACCCCTGCCGTACTGCTCGCCGCCATAATAGCCGTTTGGCGATTTCTACACGCTGATATAGCAACCCTAAATCATTCAAGACTGGATTCCCGCTTGCGCGGGAATGACGCATAGGTAAAAGAGACCGGGCTGATGAACGCATGCTTTCAAATCATTTAGGACTGCTATATAAAGAGCTTGGGCAACCGCATAGATGAGCTTAATCGCCGCATAGATGCCCACCTCGAAGGCCACGCCCCTAAACCATAGAGTAAGGAGCTAGTCATGTCTAAGAAAGATAGCCCTCGACGGGGACGGCCTGAGACAAGGGTCCTCCGCATCAACGCCACGCCCGAAGAGATAGCGCGGCGCATCTGTGAGAATGCCCGCCCCCCTAAGCCCCTCCAGCGCCAGACGCGGAAAAGGCCCCGGTAGTTTCTCGCTACCGGGGCCTTTCTGTGCCTATTCTGGTAACTTAGCTATATAGTTCCCTTACGAAGAGCCTCTACTCAGCCTACTCGTCGGCGTCTAATAGGTCCGTAAAGGCTTCGAGGCTTGGGACTTGTATGGCCGCCCGATGCAACTGCTTGAGACGCTGCACATCGTCAATGGTCCCAATACGGGCGGTCAACGGATCCGACGCGACCAGCCCAAAGCGGATATCTAGCACGTCGAGCAGGGCTTCAATGGCGCGTTCTCTGCCGCCTTGCTCGATGCCTTGCTTAATGCCCTTTTCCGTGAAATACTGCACTACCGACGATTCGTACATGGTCTCCTCCGCGATGATGGTCATAATGGTCTCTGATTTATACACCAAACCGCTCAAAATGGCAAGATCGGCCAAGTAAGTCGCCTTGAGGGGCTCGTCCATGGGCACCTCTTGCGCCCGGTTCACACACTGGCGCAGCCACGCCTCAGCATCCACCCCCGTCGGACGCTGCATCAACGGCGCAAACGGTAGCAAGCCCACATGCCCTGCGTCGAGAATGCCTTGGCCGTCTATCTCAATCAGCCGAATCACCTTGTACTGCACTAACACGCGGTAGCCGTGCCGCTCTTGGAGATAGTATCCCGGATCGGTACGGCCAGCTTCGGGACGCAGATAAATGACGTTGTAATAGATCGGCAGGCCGTACTGTTGGATGCACCACCCGATATAGCCGGCCATGCGCTTCGGCATGGGTGGTTGGCTGTCGGTGGTTTGAAATTCATGATGCATCAACGCCTCCTCGTCGCTGATGCGCACGCGGATGAGGCTATCGGTGCGGTGGGCTTCGACGGTGGGTTGCTCGGTGTCGAGTACATCGAGGACCTCAAGGTCGTCTTGTTGGAGGGCGAAGCGGGCGAAGTCGTGAGGGTAGGTGTGGATGAGGTGCTTGGCGATAGTATCGAATCCAGCCATGAGCCATGCCTTGGTTGCGGGTGGGATGGTACTGCAACAGGCAAGAATCGTGCCACGGCGGTGTTTCAGAGGGGAGGAAAGGATATGAGGCGTTGGAGTGTAGCGGAAAGGATACAGGAATGGGGGATTGGGGACAAAAGCTGAGCAACGTCAGTTATTCATTCCACAGGTATTTCGTCGTTGAAAACCTGAGTGCGTTTCATCAGGCGGCGCTGGTCTGGGGGGAAGGCGAGGCGGCGGTGCATGGTCGGGCGGTTGTCGAAGAGGACGAGGTCGCCGACTTGCCACTCATGGGTCCAGATGAAGCGCGGCTGTTCGAGATGGGCGTACAGTTTGCCGAGCAGGGCGTCGCTGTCTTGGCGGCTGAGGCCAACTACGTATTTGGTCAGGTGCGGCCCTACGTAGAGCGAGCGGCGACCTGTTTCGGGATGGGTGCGGACGATGGGGTGGGCGATGTGCTCGGGAGGATTTTGCGCTTCGACGTAGTGGCGATGCACGGCGCGCATTCCCTTGAGGCGAGCTTTCCAAGTGTTGTCGAGTGCTTCGTAGGCAGCGGTGCAATTGCACCACTGGGTCTGGCCGCCTTGCGAGGGAATCTCCACCGCGTAGAGTACCGACAGAGTGCCGGGGCGCTGGAGGTAGGAAAGATCCGAGTGGAAGGGGATCAGTTCGTCGCCTAGTTCGCCGATTGGCTCGCCGTTTTCTTTGACATTGGAGATGAGGAAAATCTCCTTGACTCGCCGTGGGCGCTGCTTGCGCACGTGCGGTACGGGTTTGCCAAAGTACGCGGTGAAACGCACCTGGTCCTCGTCGCTGAGTTGCTGCTGGCGAAAGAAGACCACGCCGTGATCGAGCAGTGCCTGGCGTACCTGCGCGACTTGGTCGGGCGCGAGCGGTGCGGACAGGTCGCAACCCTTGATCTCAGCACCGAGTGCGCCGCCGGTGGGCGCGACTGTTATCTCACAGGCCATTTGAGAATCATCCCGCTCTGTGTTCATCTGCGTTCATCTGCGGATAACTTTGCCCCCTGCGACGAGCGCCGGAGTTTTAGACATCGCAGACGGAGAAGGCGTGTTCGAGTGAGTCAATGGCATCGCCCTTGGGTCGGTACTCGTGGCCGACGTAGCCATCGTAGGAAGTAGCGGCGATGGCCTGCATAATCGGTGGGTAGTAGATCTCCTGCTGGTCGTCGAGGTCTTGGCGGCCGGGGTTGCCGGCGGTGTGGAAGTGGCCGATGCAGTCGATGTGGTCGGTGATGTTGCGGATGAGATCGCCTTCCATGATCTGCATGTGGTAGATGTCGTAGAGCAGCTTGAAACGGGGCGAACCGACGGCCCGACAGAGGGCCACGCCCCAAGCGGTATGGTCGCACTGGTAGTCGGGATGGTTGACGCGCGAGTTGAGCAATTCCATGCAGAGGGTGATGCCTTTTTCCTCGGCGGCACCGGTGACGCGGCGCAGGCCAGCGACGCAGTTGGCGAGGCCCTCTTCTGAGGACCGGCCCTCGCAGTTGCCGGAAAAGCAAATCAGCGAGGGGATGCCGCATTCAACGGCGAGGTCGATGTTGGCGAGGAGTTCGTCTTCGATGCGGTCGTGGTTTTCGGGCTTGTTGAGGCCGTCGGGCAGAGAAGCGTGGCCGGAGACGATGGCGATGGCGAGGCCGTGGTCTTGGACGAGCGGCCAGTGTTCCTGCGAAGCCATCTCTACGGATTGGTAGCCGATGCGGGCGGCGGCCGCGACCAATTCCTGCGGACTGAGGCCGCTGCCAGTGAAGGGATTGAAGCAGACGGATTGTTTGATGGCAGGCATAAGCTAGGCTCCTGTGCCGAACATTTCGGCGACCGGGGTAAAAGGGGCATCGAGTTCGAGGGGGTACATGGGACGCTGGCAGACGCGGTGCCCGAGGGTGGGCAAGTTCGCGCTGGTCGAGCCGGGGGCATCGACGTTGAAGTTTATCTCGGCCCATTCGTCGAAAAAGTGCCATTGGCAGTGCGGCGACTTGATGACGATGAGATCGTAGTCCTTGGGGTTGATGTCGTGGGCGATAAAGACCGAGCGATCGATAAAGGGCACCGAGCGGCTGACGCAGACGATGGTGAGGTTGTCGCTTTCCAGCACGGCTGTAGGGCCGGCGTGTTGGGGCGTGTTCCAAGATTCGCAGAGATATTCGCCATCGCCGAGTTGGGTGACTTCTACCTCTAGGTCGAGCGGGGCAAAGCGCGAATCGAGCGAGCCTCCCAAGACTACGTGAATGCGTGCGCCGAGTCCGGCGTCGTGGGCCATGTACGCGGCGGGTGCATCTACTAGCGGTGCGAGCACTTGGCCGGAGTAGCCGCTAGCGTGCAGGGCTTGGAGCAGCACGTTGCTGTCGCCGGTTGCGCCCGAGGAGGGGGCGTCGGCCGCGTCGGTGAAGAGTACCGGACCGCTGTATTGGGGGGCTTGGGCCACGGCGTCTTCGACGGATACGAGGTCGGGCTGCATGAGGGCGCGGCGTTCCCAGAAGTCAGTGGCAAGGTGGAGAGCCTCGTTGCGGGCGAGGTCGGGGTCGGCATCGGCCACGACGATGGCTTGGGAGCACAGCTCGGGCACATCGGTGAATGGGTTGCCGATCATCATGCCAGCGGCGAGAATGTCGGGCTGTTCCTCTAGGGCTTGGCAGTAGCGGATGGTCTCGCCGTACACGCCGGAGGCGGTGATTAGCTCATTGCCACGCACGAGCGCGGGCACTCGCACGCGGGCCACCACGGGCTGCGCGCCGGCGAGGACTTGGAGGAGCAAGTACGCGGCGCGGCGGCCGGTGTCGGCCAAATCGACGTGCGGATAGGTGTGATAAATGGCGAGGCCGTTTGAGTGCTCCAGCATGCGGTGGGTGAGGATGCCGTGAAGGTCTTGCGAGATCACGATGGGGAAGTCGGGGCCGGCAGCGTGGCGAATCTGTTGCAGCAAGTAGCCTTCTGGGTCGAGTTCCTCGGTGCAGCCCATGGCACCGTGCAGGCAGAAGTACATACCGTCGGCTTCGGCTAGGTGTGGTGTGACCGCGTCGAGTAGTTCGGCGGCAAGGCGCTCGAAGTCCTGTTGGTCTAAAGGCCCGGCCGAGGGGGCGACGGCCCCGTACGTGGGGATGACGTCGATGTGGCTGTCGGCGAAAACCTGTAAGGCACCGCACAGCTCGGTCTCGCGACCTTGGTGATAGGTGAGCAACTCGGGGCCACGGCGGATGGAGAAGTTGTCGTACGTGCCGATGACCGGGTTGAAGGAGGAGATTTCTTGCTTGCACTCGGCGACGAGGATGCGGGACATGGGAGTCCGTTCGGTTAGAATTACGAATTATGAATTACGAATTACGAATTGCGTCTATTACATGAACGTTCGGTTAAGTTTTGAGCGGGCGGATGTTGGGGCCTTGGGGGGTGTCTTCGATTTCGTAGCCGGCCGCGGCGATTTCGTCGCGCAGGGCGTCGGCCGTGGCCCAGTCCTTGGCGTCACGGGCTTGTTGGCGCTGGGCGGCGAGCGCGTGAATCGCGTCGGGTATGGCCTCCTCTTGCGGCGTCCACTCGGCCAGCCCCAAGCCCATGACTTGGTCGAAGTGCAGGAGCGTGGCCTTCTTGGTGGCGTCGGGGAGATCGTCGGCCACGAGCTCCCAGCACAGGGCGAGGACGCGCGGCATGTTGAGGTCGTCCTCGACGCGCTCTTTGAACTCGGCTACGTAGCGGTCGTCGGGTTCTGAAGGCTCGCCCCAAGCGTGGGCGGCGGCGCGCAGCCGGTCGAGGGCCGTGGCCGCGCCGCTGAGACTTTCCCAAGTGAAGGAGAGCTTGGCGCGGTAGCGCGCTCCGAGGCAGAAAAAGCGGTAGGCGAGGGGGTCGTAGCCTTCTTCGATGAGGGATTCGAGGCGCAGAAAATCGCCGCTCGACTTGGACATCTTCTCGCCGTCGAGCTGCAGAAACGCGCCGTGGAGCCAGAATTCGGCTAGCCGCGTGTCGTAGCGGGCTTGGGATTGGGCGATCTCGTTGGTGTGGTGGACCGGGATGTGATCTTCGCCGCCGCAGTGGATGTCGAAGTACGGTCCCAAGTACTTGGCCGCCATGGCCGTGCATTCGATGTGCCAGCCGGGAAATCCGCGCCCCCACGGGCTGTCCCATTCCATCTGCCGCTGCTCGTCTGCTGGGCTGAACTTCCATAGCGCAAAGTCCGTGATGCGGCGCTTCTGCCCGAGGTCGACGCGCTGGCCGCCTTGTAGGCCCTCGATGTTGAGGCGCGCGAGATGGCCGTAGTCGTTCAGGCGCGAGGTGTCGAAGTACAGGCCGTCGTCTGTGCGGTACGTATAGCCTTTTTCCTCGATGGCGGCGATGACGGCAATCTGCTCGTGGATGTGGTCGGTGGCCCGGCACCAGACGTGGGGTGCGAGCACGTTGAGCCAGTCGAGCTTTTCTTGGAAATCCGCAGTGTAGCGCTCGGCGATTTCCCAAGCCGTCAGGCCGGTGCGCCGTGCACCGGCCTCCATCTTGTCCTCACCGGTGTCCGCGTCGGAGGTCAGGTGCCCCACGTCGGTGATGTTGACGACGTGGTGGACCTCATAGCCGCTGTATTCGAGGGTGCGCCGCAGAATGTCCTCGAAGATATAGGTGCGCAGGTTGCCGATGTGCTGGTAGTTGTACACGGTCGGGCCGCAGGCATACAGGCGGACTTGGGGCGGTGCGAGCGGTGTGAAGGGGCGCTCTTGGCGGGCATAGGTATCAAAAAGATGCAGGGTCATAAGCCTATTAAAGAGGGGTTAGTGGCAAGAGGTGGCAATAGAGCAAGAGTCAGTCTATAACTCGGCGATGGATACTTCGCGTCCTTCCATCGCGCTTTTGACTGCCGCAAAAACCATGGCCATGGACTTGAGGTTGTCGGCTGCATTGCACTCGGGCGTGCGGCCCTCTTCTATGGCGGCGACGAATTCCCGCAGCACGGGGTTTTGGTCTTGGCCGCCGTCGTCGTCGAGAGGGATTTGCTGGCGAATTTTGGGATCGGCGCGGTGCGAGTGAGTGTGGTACAGGTCGAAGCCCTCCCACGTCAGGGTGCCGCACGGCCCCTCGTAGCGCCACTCGCCGTTGTGCCCAGCCGGCACGTGCCCGACCGTGCAGCCGATGCCGCGGTGGGTGGCGACTGTGCCATTGGCAAAGCGGAAGAGGATCATCTGAGCGGCGTCGCCACGGTGCCAGCCCCAAGGGAGGTTCCAGGTGAGGGCGTGCGCGCTCACAGGGTCTTGGCCGAGGGTATAGCGCATCATGTCGAAGTGGTGAATGCCCATGTCGGTGAGGAACATATACGGCTCGGTGACGTAGTGCGAGCCGGGCGAGTCGGCCCAATTGACGTAGAGCGAGACATCGAGCTGGCCGACCGGGCCGATGAGGTCCTCGGTGAGCAGGCGGCGGGTCGTGCGCGGCAGGCCGTTGAACCGGTAGTTCTGGGTGATCATGTGCGCGACGCCGGCGCGGGTGCCGGCCTCCACCACGCGCCGGGCGGCTTGGTAATCGTCGCTGAGCGGCTTTTCTCCGAGCAGGTGCAGGCCGGCGGCAAAGGTCTGCATGGCGATTTCTTCGTGGATGGCTGGCGGCGTCACGTCGAGGACGAAGTCGGCTTGGACAGAGTCGAGAGCTTGGCCGAGGTCGTCGTATATCCGGTCGGCGGCAACGCCGTGGTCGGCTGTCGCGCGCTGGCGGTTGGGCGCAAAAGGCTCGACGCAAGCTGCTACCTCGACGCCTGTCTGCTGTTGGCACTGACCGAGCCAATAGCGGCCCCGGCCGCCCAACCCTACGAGTATAGCTTTCATTGGCGTCCTTTCTCTTTTTCTCTTAAATAAAGGGCTTGGCCTGCGGCCGGGCCAGTCGCCGGAGAAAATTGACACGGTTTGAGCACAGGGCTACTTTTGGTCGGTTTTAACGAGGGGTGCCATAGCGCACCGCTCGTCCCCTTGCCGCTGAGGTACACTTCTTTTGGCTATATCGCATAGGGCTTCTACTCGTCTCTTCATCGCGCTTTTCGCGTGGTCCTTGAGTTGGAGTTGCACCCAAGAAAACACCGAAGAAATAGCCCCTGGGGTGGTGTACCACAAGATTCACGTGCCCGAAGGGCCGTGGCGGATCCATGTGGTGGAAGTGGATCTGCCGCGCTCTTGGGCGGCGGGCATTCGAGTGCGCACCGCCAAGCAGGGAGAGGCGCAAAAGACCAGTAGTTTGGCCGCCGGTGCCTTAGCGGCCATAAACGGGGACTTTTTATTCCCCGGCGAATCCAGCCAGCCAGCCGGATTGTACATCGAGTCCGGCAATCTCATCCGCATCCCACAGCGGCGCTCGGCCTTTGCCATTACCGAGACGGGCCAGCCTTTGATCGCAGTGTACAAGATGGAATGGGGGCTGTTGACGGCCAAGGGCGAGCACCTGCACATCGCGGGTTTCAATCGCGAGCCAGCGCTTGGGGAGCTAGCCGTGTTCAACGACCACGCGCACGTGCCGGGGGATTCGCTGCATGCGGCCACGGGCTTTTTGTTGCAAGGGCTGGGCAGCACCTCTATCGTCAACGACACGATCTCCTTTCAGGTGCAACAGATCCGGCGCGAGGTTTGGCCGCTCTCCCTCCAGCACGATCACTGGCTGTTGGCCGCTGGTGCTGAATACGAAGCGACCGAACAGATCGCTTTGGGCGACACGGTGCAGCTATATTGTCGGTTGGCACCGGCCCACGCCAAGCTAATGGAAGCTATCAGCGGCGGTCCGCGCATCCTGCGCAACGGCGGAGTATCCATTGAAGTAGAAGAGGAACGGCTCAGCCGCAGCTTTGCCGACAAGCGACATCCGCGCACGGCCATTGGGTATTCCCAAAACGCGGAGGTACTGTTCCTGATTGTGGTCGATGGGCGGCAGCCAGGATATAGCGTTGGCATGAGCTTGGAGGAGCTAGCTGAATTTATGCGCACGCGCTTAGCCGAGTTTTCCCGCGCCAAGGTCAATGCCTACCAAGGTCTAAACCTCGACGGCGGCGGCTCGACGACGATGGTCGTAAGTGAGCAAGTGGTCAACAAGCCATCCGATCCCACGGGTGAGCGCCCAGTGGTCAACGCCCTGTTGGTCGTGGCGGACGCTCGGGACGAGGAGCGGCCCTAGTGCCGACTTTGCGCGCCGAAGATCTCGATGCGCTGGCGCGAGCTTGCTTGCGGCAGGTCGGCGTTCCCCCGGACGATGCGGCGTTGGTGGCTGAGCACTTGGTCGAAGCTGGGCTGATGGGGCACGATACCCACAGCGTGTTGCGGCTGCCCCAATACGTGAACATGGTGCGCGACGGCCAAGTCGAGCCTGGGGCTGCGTTGGTGGTGTTGAACGAAAGCGAGTGCGGGGGGCGGCTGAGCGGCCAGTGGAACTATGGGCCGGTGACGGCGACCGAGGCCGTGCGCTGGGCGCTGGACAAGCTCGGCGACGGGGCCGTGGCGGTCGTCGGGGTGCGCGACTGCAACCACGTAGCGCGGCTGGGGCGTTTCGTCGAGATCGCTACTCGCGCCGACTGCATTGCCCTCATCGCAACCAATGGCCACGGCGGCGATAGTGCGGTGGCTCCCTTTGGCGGTCGCAGCCGCCGCCTGCCGACGAATCCAATCTGCTGCGGCATTCCCACCGGCGGCGATTGGCCCGTAATCCTCGACATGACGACGAGTATGCTTTCCGGCGGCGATATGCGGCTTTTGCGCAACAGGGGCGAGGATGCGCCGCCGGGAATGCTGATCGACTCAGAGGGGCTTCCGACGACGAAAGTGAATGCGTACTATGGCCCGCCCGCTGGTGCTATCTTGCCGCTTGGTTTTCCGCAGAGCGGGCACAAGGGCTACGGGCTTTCCGTGCTAGTCGATATTTTGGCGGGATCGCTTTCCGGGGCCGGGATGACGCAAGCGGCACCCGAGCGCACGGGCAACGCGCTGTTCATCGCCGTGCTCAATGTCGAGGCCTTCCTGCCGTTGGACGAGTTTTACGCCGATGTCGCGGGATTTGTCGAGTGGATCAAGTCGTGTCCGCCGGCTCTTGGGGTGGCCGAGGTGTTGCTGCCTGGGGAGCGAGCGCACCAGCGGTTACAGGCGCGGCGGCGCGATGGGCTACACGTGGATGAGACGGCTTGGGATGAGATAGGAGCCTTGGCAGCCGAGTTGGGAGTGGAACTGCCAACGTCGGTGGCCGTTTAAGTAAAAACGATCCACAGATGGCGCAGATGGACGCAGAATAGTTCTCATAGATTAGGCACTAATTATTCCAAAAATTAAAAAGGAGTTTGCTATGCTTCACGTCGGTATTGTCGGCATGGGTGGAATCGGCAACAATCACGCCCGTTGCTACACGGCAAACGAGAACGCAAAGGTCGTTGCTGTGTGCGATATGGTTAAAGAACAAGCGGACAAAGCGGCTGCGTCCTATGAGGCGCTGGCTTTTTACTCGATCGAGGAGATGATTGCCAGCGGCCTGCAACTCGACGCCTGTTCGGTGACCACGGCTGGGGTGGAAAACGGGGGCGATCACTACGAGCCGACCATGGCGCTTTTGCGGGCTGGCATTCCGGTGCTGGGCGAGAAGCCGATTTCCAATGAAATTCCCAAGGCGCGGGAGATGGTGGCCTTGGCCGAGGAAAAGCAGTTGCCCTATGGGATCAACCTGAACCATCGTTTCACACCTGCGGCCGTCAAGGCCAAGGAATGGCTGACCAACGGGCGGCTCGGCGAATTGCAGATAATCAACATGACGATGTGGATCAACAATCCCAACGAGTCGAGCCCGTGGTTCCACATCCGCGCTCTGCATCCGCACTCGCTGGACGTGATGAGCTATTTTGCCGGCGGAGTGGATCGGGTACACGCCTTTTTCAAGAAGGGAAAAGGCCGGCAGATCTGGTCCAATGTGCAGGCGAATCTGCTGTACGAAAATGGCGTCATCGGGCATTTGACCGGGTCGTACGACGCTGGGGGGAGCTATGGGTTAGAGACCTTGGAATTGGTCGGCTCGGAGGGACGGGTCATCATCAATGAAGCCTGCGAGAAGCTGACGTTTTACCCGCGCTTTTCGCGCGAGGTGGAAAGCTACGATCACCTCGGGGGCATGGGCGGCTTTGCGGATACCTTCCCGGCGCGCATCAACGCTTGGATCGACGATTTGCTAAACCAAGTCCCGCCGGCGCAGGTGGATGCCAGAGGAGCGGACGCCTTGCGAGTCCAGTTAGTAATTGAGGCGCTTATCGAAAGCTGGGAAACTGGGCAGGTGGTGAAGGTGCCGCAGCAATAGGCGCAAATGGCGGCTAGAGGAGTAGTTTGTTATACTCAGGTCTGAGGAGATACTGCGGATGAAGCGCGCCAAGCCAAAGTCCGAACTTGGCCAATACTTGTATTCTATACTGACCGTCGTGGGTTTGTTTTTGGTTATTCGCACCAGTGTGGTGCAGGCCTTTTACATTCCTTCTAGTTCGATGGAAGATACGCTCTTGGTGGGTGATTATCTGCTGGCCAACAAGTTTGTCTACGGCGTTCCGGTCGATGTGCCCCTGACGAGCATTTCTCTCTTCCGCCTGCCCGCGCTCAGGGAACCGCAGCCAGGCGACATCGTGATTTTCCGCTCCCCGCAGGACGAGGGGCGCGACTTGATCAAGCGCTGCGTGGCCATTGGGGGTCAGCAGGTGGAAATTGTCAACAAGGTGCTCTACGTCGATGGCGAGCCGATGCAAGATCCCCCGCTAGCCAAGCACACCGACCGGGCGTACTATCCACGGGAGCTCAATCCCCGCGACAATTTTGGTCCGTATATTGTGCCCGAAGGCCATTTCTTTATGATGGGCGACAACCGCGACAACAGCTCGGACAGCCGCTACTTCCGCGCCGTGCCCAAGCGGTTGATCAAGGGCAAGGCCATGAATATCTATTGGTCGTGGGAGCCCGACACCCGCGGGCCTTACTATCGGGGCTTGACGTCCCTGCCCGCGGTGGTGGCCAGCTTTGTCTGGCGGCTGCCCAGCCGAGTGCGCTACGGGCGTCTCGGCGACGTGATCTACTAACATCTTCCCTTTTGGAAGGGGGAGCGGATTGAAACGGGAATCGCACGAATACGACAAGCCCCAAGAGCCGGAAGAGCAGGTAGCCGAGCCGTTGCGCTTGGTCGATCAGCTACTCGCGCTAGCGCCGGACCGCGACCCGGCTCGGCCCCTGCTGTACCGCCTCCGGCGCCAGCTTATGGAGCGAGAGATTTCCTTTCAGGAGGCGCGTCGGGCGCTCGTGGAGATGGAAGCCGCGCTAGAGAAGGTGACGGCACCGGCCAACCGCGTTGGCATTTTCCTCGGCCTGCCGAGCGAGGGGATTGCCACGGTCTTCGTCGGCAGTGCCGAGTACTATGCCAACATCGACCCGCGCGTCGATGTGTCCCAGCTCAAGGTCGGCTGCCGGGTGCTGGTAAACGAAGCATACGCGGTCGTCGGCAACTTGGGGCACAGCCCCTCTGGTCCGGTGGCCAAGGTCGGCGATTTGCTACCAGAGGGCCGGTTGCGGATTGCCCAAGCGCACGGGACCCAAGAGGTGGTCGTGGAGCGCGCTGCGGAACTGGCCGACGAGGACTTGCAAATCGGCGACGAGGTGCGGATGGATCCGGCCTACAAGGTCGCGCTGGAGGTTTTGCAGTCCGCCGAGAGCAAAGAGTACTTCATCGAGGACGTCCCCCCGACTCCTTGGGAGAGCATAGGCGGCCAGCAAGAGGCGATCGAGGCCATCCGCGACACCATTGAACTACCTGCGTTGCACCCCCAACTCTTTGAGCGCTTCGAGTACTCGACGCCCAAGGGCTTCCTGCTCTACGGCCCTCCGGGTTGCGGCAAGACCCTCATTGGCAAGGCTACGGCGTATAACTTAGTGCAGCACATGCGCGAAGTTGAGGGGCTGGAACTGGAAGAGTACTTCATGCACATCAAGGGGCCGGAGATCCTCAACATGTGGCTCGGCGAGACCGAGCGCATGGTGCGCGAGGTCTTTGCTCAGGCGCGCCAAAAGCGCAAGGAAGGCTACTTGCCCTTCGTCTTTATCGACGAAGCCGAGTCGATCTTGGGCACTCGGCGCTCGATGCGCAGCCACAACATCTCCAATACAGTCGTGCCGATGTTTTGCACTGAGATGGACGGTATTGAGTCGCTGCACGACGTGGTGCTGATTTTGGCCTCCAACCGCCACGATCTGATCGACCCGGCTGTGCTCCGACCCGGCCGCATAGACCGCAAGATCAAGGTGGCGCGCCCCAACTACGAGGCGGCCGGCGACATTTTGGGGATTTACCTCAAGCCCGAACTGCCGATCGATCGCGCCGAGGTGGAGCAGCACGGCGGTGAGGCGGCTGCGCGCGAGGTCCTGATACAGGAGGGTCTAGACGAGTTGTTTTCCAAAGGCGAAGAGGCCCGTTTCTTGGAGGTGTCGCTGCGCAGCGGCCGCCAAGAGGTGCTCTATCGCGGCGACTTGATTTCCGGGGCCATTATCGCCTCGGTCGTATCGCGGGCCAAGGAAATGGCGATCAAGCGCGCCATTGCCGAGGACGATCCCGAAGGCGGGATCCGCGCTGAGGATCTGCGGCAGGCGACGCGGGCTGAATACCGCGAGAACGAGGTGTTCCCACCCTCGGACAGCGTCGAGGACTGGCTCAAGCTGCTCGACTACGAGCCGGAAAACGTGGTGAGGGTGATACCCGTTAGACCTCAGCCGGAAAAAGCACCGGAAAAGCGCATCGGTCAGGTGATCTGATTCAGCTCATGCAGCGGCTCTGCGGGCTAGAAACCGAGTACGGCATCCAGGTTGATGAGGACGAGTCCATGGACGTGGTGGTAGAGTCCATGGAATTGATCCGCTGCTATGTGCGCCAAGATTTTGTCGCGCTGTGGAATTACGCGCTCGAAAACCCTCGGCTCGACATGCGCGGCTTTGAGGTCTCTGAACTCCTCAACGACAAGGACGAGACCGTCCACTTGCAGAAGGATCGCCAGCGCCGGATCCAGCTAGCGGACTTGAAAAGCGATCTGATCGTTCACAACGGCGCTCGCCTGTACAACGACCACACCCACCCAGAATTTTCCACTCCAGAATGCTATAGTCTCCGCGATTTGGTAGCCGTTGATCGCGCCGGGGAGCGAATTCTCTTCCAGTGCGCGCGTCAGCGCACCGAAGACCGCGGCCGGGGCGTAGTGCGTCTATACAAAAACAACACCGACTTTGAGGGGCACAGCTACGGCTGCCACGAGAACTTCCTGCTCAGCCGCGACATGCCCTTCCAGCAGGTGATCGACGGGCTGCTGCCCTTTGTGGTGACGCGCCAAATTTTTGCCGGGGCTGGCAAGGTCGGCGTCGAACAGGACGCCCGGGCGCGAGCCGCCACCTACCAGCTAAGCCAGCGCGCGGACTTTTTCGAGGTCATCGCCAGCGTCGATACCATGCACCGCCGCCCGCTGGTCAACACCCGCGACGAGCCGCACGCCGATCCAGCGCACTATCGCCGCCTGCACCTGATCATCGGCGACGCCAACATGTGCGAATACGCCACCGCGCTCAAGGTCGGCACGGCTTCCTTGGTGCTCGACCTGCTGGAAGCTGGTGCGTTGCCCGCGTTGGCATTGGCCGATCCCATCGGCGCGCTCAAGACCATTTCCCGCGACGAGTCCCGCCAGTGGCCGGTGGCCTTGTCCGAGGGAGGGGCGAGTTCGGCGCTGGAGATCCAGACGGCCATTATGGCGGCGGCGACGCGGACTTTTCAGGGCCGCGACGAGGAGACCGATTGGGTGCTTGCGGCTTGGCGCGAAGTGTTGGACTCCCTCGCGCGGGATCCGCAAGAGATGATTGGACGCCTCGATTGGGTGACCAAGAAGTGGCTTTTGGATGCGTTTGCTGAGTCCGAGGGGCTCGATTGGGAGCGGCCGGAGGATCGCGCGTGGCTGCAAAGCCAAGACCTCGAGTACCACAACATCGACCCGGCTGAGGGGCTATACTCAACGCTCGAAGCCGCCGGTCAAGTAGAGCGCGTCGTCTCCGAGGAGGCGGCGTGTCGGGCGTTGGTTGAGCCACCTGGGGACACGCGGGCCTATTTCCGCGGCAAGATGTTGCAGAAGTTTGCCGCGGCGGTGCGCTCGCTCAACTGGGACAGCATTGAGCTGGAACTCGATGGTCGCTGCGAGGTGATTGATCTCAAGGCTTGTGTCAGCAGAGAGACAGCGACTTATTATAACCAAGCCTTAGACGCGGCGGCGAGCGTCGAGGATTTGCTCGCCAGACTGGGTAGAAACCCGAAACCGGAGGTGGCACCATGAGTGATTTTATTTTCTACCGGGAGCGCGCGCCCCGGCCGACCAAGCCGATTGACGACAACGACGATGGCCCCGATACCGGCCCGCGCCGGCCGCGGGTCGAGCGCCCCAGCACGGACGACATCCTCAAGCGGATGCGCCGCGTAGATCCAAATCAGGCCCGTCGCTACCGCCAGCGCACCGGACAGTAAAAGAGGCCTCCCCAAGGGGAGTGGATTGAAACGATTGAGATGATTGGAACGATGGAAAGCTGCGACTTTCTCGACTTGCTCAAGGAGCGGGGGCTGTTGCCCGCGGCCCCGGTCGCCGCTGCGGAAGCGTCTTTGCAGCCGGTCGAGGGCACCACGATTGTAGCGGTGCGCTGCGCCGACGGGGTGGTGGTGGCTGGCGATCGCCGCGCCACTATGGGCAACTCGGTGGTGTACGACCGCGCCGACAAGGTGCTGATCATCGACGACGAAGCGGTCATGGCCATTGCTGGCTCGCCGGGGGTGGCGTGGGACATTGCGCGGATGCTGGAAATGTCGGTGCAGTACTACCGTCGCAGCCAGCTCCAAAGACTGAGTTTGGATGGCAAGGTGCGGACGTTGTCGCGGCTGTTGCGCCAGAACTTGCCGCTGGCCATGCAGGGGATTGGCGCGGTGGTGCCGATCTTCGCGGCCTTTGACCACGCGGCTGCGGAGGGTAAAATTTTCTTTTACGACCTTTTGGGGGCCGAGTTCGAGTGCGTGGATTTCTGCGCCACCGGGTCGGGCGCACACATTGTGCGCGGCGCGCTGTACTACCAAAACCGCTGGGGGCCGCAGCCGCTGCGGGAAATGGTCGGAGAGCAGGCGGTCGAGTTGGTGCTCAAGATGCTGGAGACGGCCGCTGAATACGACACGGCTACCGGCGGCTTCCGCGAGGCCGCGCACATCTTTCCCCAGGTCGTGCAGGTGACGGCCGAGGGCTTGAATACTGTGCCCGAAGCAGATTTGGCCGCGTTCTACCAAGGGGCTTGAGGCGCATGTTAGAAGAACCTTATCGCTGGGTCGAGGCCATCAACAACCGCCGCGAGTACGTGGAGGATCAGCTCGCGAGCGGCAGTCCAGTGGTGGGCACGACGTATGCCGACGGGGTGCTGCTGCTGACGGCTACCCCAGGCCCGCGCAAGCTCTTTGAGGTGTACGACGAGATCGCCTTCGCGGCCGTGGGGCACCCAGCCGATATCGAGAAACTGCGCAAAGCTGTCATCGACATCGCCCATCTCGACGGATTCAACCTGTCGGCCAATGACGTGACTTTGCAGCGATTGGTCAGCTTTGGCATCGGCCCGCTGATGAAGGCGTCTTTCGACGAGCTATTTCGCTCGCCGTTTGTCGCCCGCGTGCTGATGGCCGAGCTAGACCCGGATGGCGGCGGAGACGCTTTTTTTACTATTGACGCCGATGGGTCTTTTGCCCAAAGTGGTAAAGCGGCGGCCATTAGCGGCAGTGCAGAGAGCGCACAGGCGATGACAGCACAACTGCAAGAGACTAGCTCAGAACTGCCCCTCGACCAAGCCTTGGGCAGGGCGTTGGAGGTGTGGGGGTTGGGCCGGCTGACCCTCGATGCCCGCGATGGAGAGGTGCCCAGCGCGGAGGCTGTGGGCGATTTTCTGAAGGGCGGTTTGCAAGAGCTAACAGTCGAGGCCGCGGTGCTCGACCGCGACCGCGCCGCCAAGTCGAAGTTTCGCATGCTCACCGCGGAACAACTAGCCGAGCCACTCGCTTCCTACTTCGAGGTCTAGTATGGAAGGTCGCATCTATGGGCTGGAAACCGAGTACGGTTGTCTGCCGCCGGCTTCGGATCCCTTTTTGAGCCCCGATTTCGTGTCGATAAAGGTCAAGGACTGCGTATTCTACCGCGATGAATTGGGCCTTCCCGATACGCACTATCGAGGCCGCGACGAGCCGCCTGGCAACGGCGGCTTTCTCTACAACGGTGGGCGCTTGTACATCGACATGGGCCACGTGGAGTACGCCACTCCGGAATTCACTGGGCTTTTTGATTTAGTGGCTGCCGATCGGGCTGGCGAGCGGTTGGTGCAGCGCGCGCTAGACCAGCTTGGCTTGGCCGATAGCGCGGCCTTTTTCAAGAACAATATCGACCACTACACCGGGGCTACGTTTGGCTGCCACGAAAACTACCTCGTGCGGCGGGAGGTGCCGTTTTCGCAAGTGCTGCTGCCGACCATGCTGCCCTTTTTCGTCACCCGCCAGATATTCGCCGGTGCTGGCCGCGTGGGTTGCCACACGGATATTTTCGAGTACGGCAATGCCGAGGACGAAGGCGTTGGATTCCAATTGTCGCAGCGGGCCGACCACATCGTCACCGAGATCTATCAGTGGATTCAGTTCAGCCGCGCGATCATCAACACGCGCGACGAGCCGCTGGCCGATTGGGGGCTGTACCGCCGCTTGCACCTTTTGGTCGGCGACTCGAATATGATGGAGTACGCCACGGCCCTGAAGGTGGGGACCACGGCTTTGGTGTTGCAGCTTTTGGAAGAGCAAGAGCGCGTGATCTGCGACGACATCCAGCTCCTCGATCCAGTGCAAGCCATCCGCGACATTTCGCGCGACATGACCTATCACTGGGAAGTGCAGCTAGAGGATGGCCGCTACACCACGGCAACGGAGATCCAGCGCGCGTATCTCGACTTGGCCGAGCGCCATTTGCGCGGCCGGGACGAAGAGGGCGACTGGGTGTTGGACGAGTGGCGCTTTGTCATCGACGCCTTAGAGCACGATCCTGAGTGCTTGGTCGATCGCGTCGATTGGGTGGCCAAGAAGTGGCTGTTGGAGTACTTCATGCGGGAAGAGGGGTTGGACTGGCAGGATACTTGGATTCAAAGTTTGGATTTGGAATATCACAATCTCAACGCGGCGCGGAGCCTCTATTTCGACCTGTACGAGCGCGGGATGGTCAAGCGAGTAGTAAGCGACGAGCAGATCAACCAAGCCATCACGCATCCCCCGGTTGATACCCGCGCCAGCGCCCGCTCCCGCGTGATGAGGGCGCTGACCGATCAGAAGACGCGCTACCAAATTGATTGGGATTCCATCTGCGTGGGCGACGATAAATTCCTCAGCCTCGACGACCCCTTTCTCACCTATGGCCGCGAAGCCGAAGTCTTCATCCGCGAATGTCGGCAGATGCCGATCGATAAGTTTTGAAGTATGTCGCTGGGCTGGCAAGCCTCAGGAGATTATCATGCGTAGCTATAGAGCACTCCTTCGCGGGGATCGCCTCGAGTGGCTGGAAGAAGCACCAGAACCTCAGAAAGATGTGCCGTTGCAGGTCCATGTAACGGTGCTGGAGCAAGCGAATTCCGCCGATATGGACACAAGGGGATGTGCTATGGCGGCGATACTTGAAAAGCTAGCGGAAAGCGGTGCGTTTTCCGCGATTGCTGACCCTGCAAAGTGGCAACGCGCACTCCGTCGAGACCGCGTATTGCCGGAGCGCGAAGAGTAGTGCTCATTGACAGCAACATTCTTATCTATGCATCTCAACCTGCACATGCCCACCTGAGACAGTTGATTGTTAAGTATGCGCCGGCTATTTCAGCCGTCAGTTACGTAGAAGTCCTCGGGTATCATCAACTCGATGACGAGGAGCGGCAATACTTGGAGGCATTTTTTCGCTTGGCGCAGGTCCTGCCTCTTTCACAAGACGTCCTTGATCGAGCAGTGACCCTCAGGCAGCAGCGGAAAATGTCCCTCGGCGATGCCCTTGTAGCCGGGACTGCGCTAATACACGAACTGACGTTAGTGACTCGCAATGTGGAGGATTTTCAGTGGATTCAGGAATTGTCATTATTGAACCCTTTTGAATCTGGGACTCTACAAGACACTCAGTCTGTCTCTGATGAGGAATTCCCCAATGAACAGATGGACTAAATTAAGTATAATCCCAAACTCTTGGACTTGATTATTCGCACTTCTTCCAATCCGGGAAGCATTGTGCTGGACTGTTTTTGTGGATCGGGAATGACGTTAAAGTCTGCTAGGCGGCTAAATAGAAGCTGGATCGGCATCGACCAATCAAAACATGCGATTAAAGCAACAGTCGAAAAACTTGAGGACATCGAAGGCGATTTTTTTACGGGCAAGCTAGAATACGAGTTCCTGAAACCCGCTGTGGTAGATTGAAAGCAATACTTTTGAAGATGAGCATTTATGTTAATGGCCTATATCCAATCGGCGATGAGACACGCGACATACGAGATCCTCGACGATCAAACGTTTTATGGAGAAATCGTCGGATTTCAAGGCGTATATGCAAATGCGGATACCTTAGAGCAATGCCGCGAAGAATTGCAGTCCGCGCTTGAAGGCTGGATCAGGCTCGGATTGAGAATGGCCCATCCGCTTTCAGAACTGGATGGGTTGCGCTTGGATAGGGTGCCGGAGTCGGTGTGATGCCCAGACTAGGGCCGATTAGCCGCTGCGACCTTATTCGATTCTTCCTTTTATTTTTTTTCTTTTTTCCATCCCAAGCCCTAGCGGCCCAGTTTGCCTGCGCGGCGTTGGAGTCGTCAGCGCAGCAGGTTGTGCAGACGCCGGAGCATCTGAGTGCATTAGTTATCTTCGCGCAGTTCCAAGATGAGGGTGCTCCTACCACTGCGCCCTCGTGGGCAAACGGCCTTTTCGACGACGAGTTGCCCGGCAGTTTTGCCCACTTCTACCGCGAGATGTCGGGCGGGCGGATTCACGTCGATGGTCAGGTGCTGCCTCGGCGCTATCGTTCGCGCTCGGCTGCAGATAGCTACTTGGCTGACACTATAGGGGCTAGGGGCCAGTTTGGCCGCTTCAATCTGGAAATTCTCGCAGCAGCCGACGCGGACGCCGATTTTGGGCACTTTGACAACGACGGCCCCGACGGAGTGCCCAACTCCGGTGACGACGACGGGTACGTCGATATCGTCTTTATCAACTTGCATACTGCTCCCCGCGATTTCTTCATCGGCGCGGCCACTGGCATCGCCAGTCTGGGGCTAGACACCGATTACATTAGCGGCGATCCGGCAGCCGGCGGTGGCTTTGTGCGGGTGCGGAGTCGCTTCACGGGTTTCGGCGGCACCACGCAGCGGGGCCACACCTTCAGTATTACGGCCGCGACGATGTGCCACGAGTTTGCGCACGTGTTGGGATTGCCCGATCTCTTTGATCAGACGGCGTTGACCGTGGCCGAGTTGGACCCGGAGGAGGATTCTGCGGGCATTGGCAATTGGGGGATCATGGGCTGGGGGACGCTCGGTTGGGGCGTAGAAGATGGCCCTAATGCCTTTTCGGCGTGGTCGCTAGCCACGCTCGGTTGGGTGGAGGTGGTGGAAGTGGAAGGGAGCGTCGCCGGGCTGGCGATCGGGGAGATCTTCAGCGACCGCAAGGCGTACAAAATTCCCCTGACCCAAGACGAGTACTTCCTGCTGGAACACCGGCGCGCCGATGGCTCGTACTACAACCGCAATATCCCGCAAGACGGCCTGCTCATCTGGCACATAGACGAACGGGCAGACAACGACGAGGAGCGCCACAAACAGGTTGATTTAGTCTGCGCTGATGGGCTTTTTGCTCCCAACGGCGACCCCGATGCCGTGGAAGGACGGGATAATCTCGACTTTTGGGCGCGGGACGCAGCGTATTCTTCGGCTCACAATGGCAACAAAGGCGACGAGACCGACCCTTTTGACGGCGTGCGATTCCGCCGCTTCGCTTGGGACACGAATCCAGCCTTCAGCGGCCACACGGGCTTTGCGCGGAATTTGCCGTTGGGCGTGGCCATAGACAACATCCGTCCACAAGGCACAGTTATGGTCGTCGATGTGGTGCGGCAGCAACGCCCCGGCCACATTGTCGGCAATGTGAGGTGGACGGGTCGGATGGATTTAGACGGGGATGTGGTCGTGCTGCCGGGTGCCACGCTGACCATTGACGCTGGTGCGGCGGTCCGCTTTGCTCGCGGCGATGCGCAGGGCACGGGATTTGATCCAGACCGCAGCGAGCTGATCGTCTATGGCGGTCTCAAAATCGGCGAGGGCGCATCGTTTGCGTCGAGTGCGGCGCGTACCGGTCCTTTGGATTGGTCGGGCATTTACCTGCTCGACGGCCAAGCAGTCGATCCAGCAGCCATCGCCATTGAGCACGCCCATCGCGGGGTCGTCAGCTTTCGCCTGCCGCCGGGGCGGACGCAGTGGCTGGGCGAGCAGGTCGTGTACGCGGATTTGGTGGTGCCGGCTGGGTCCGAACTGCACATCGGCCCGAGCAACGTGTCTTTTGCCCGCTTTGATCTCAGCCGGCGCGGCGTGTCCGCGGACTTCGCCGAGCTGATCGTGGAAGGTGCGTTGACGATTGAGGGGACGGCTGGACAGCGGGCACAGCTAACCACCGACCCCGGCCCAGACAACGACGGCTTGTGGTATGGCATTCACGTGCTGCCAGGTGCTCAAGTCGAGGTGCAGCACGCCGAGCTAACGCGCACGGCTTTTGCCTTTAGCGGCGAGATCGACGCGGAGACGACCCTGCGCATTGCCGATTCCGCGGTACGCGAAAGCGGCGGCAACGGCCTGCGGCTGGCACTCAACGGCCAAGCACAGGTGGATCGGAGCGAATTTACTACCATTGCCGGCCCGGCCGTGTTCGTGGCCGGTAGCGGACAACTCGCGCTGCGGAACGCCACCATTGAAGGCAACGGCCAAGAGGGGATCCTGCTCTACAACGCATCCTTGGAGGCCATCCGCGTCGCTGTAATCGACAATGGCAGCCTCGACCCGGACGACCCGCGGACTGGAGTGCAGGCCATAGGCGGCCGCGGCCAGCGCATTGAGATGTGGGAGTCACAGATTGAGCAAAACACTGGGCACGGCATGGATTTGGAAGAGTGGCTGGGGGAGGTGGAATTGCACAACAGCCGCCTCGTCGCCAACCAAGGCGATGGGCTGCGCGCCGGGGGCGCGGCGCGTTTGGTCCTTGCGCAGGTGCTGGTTGAGCGCAACTTGCGCGCTGGTGCCGAAATTGCCGGGTCGCTAGTGGAGATATGGAACTCGACGTTTAGGGCACATGTTACCGCGGGATTGCGCTTGGGGCCGGGGACGAGAGGGGCGATTGAGATGGGCTCGTTTGTCGGGGGCCGAGGTTTGGAACTAACGGGTGTGGAGTCGCTGGAGATTCGCGGTAGCGAGTTTGTCCGTGGGACGCCGGCCATTCAATCCGTGGATTCTACGCCGCACATCTTCGGCAACCGCTTTGCGGACAATGCCGTGGCCATCCGGGTCGAGGGGCCGCGGATGCCGACGGCGATTCGCGGCAACACCTTTGCCAACAATACTACGGCCCTTGAGAACTTGAGCGCCGAGGAGTTGAAAGCCCAAGACAACTACTGGAGCGGGGCTGACAGTGCAGCTATTGCCGCGCAGATCGAGGGTGCGGTGGCGTGGGTGCCGTTTCTCACGGAGGAAGGGGCATCTAAGGCGGTGGCCCTGCCGACCGACTTTGCGCTGCATCCGGCCTATCCCAACCCCTTCAACGCCGAGGTCGCGCTGCCGTTTGACCTGCCGCAGGCGGCGTCGGTCGCGCTGGTGCTCTACGATGCGTTGGGACGGCCCGTGCGCCGCCTTGTGGACGGCCCGTTAGCGGCTGGCCGCTACCGATTCTTCTGGGATGGGCGCGACCAAGACGGGCGCGTGGTGGCCTCGGGGATTTACTTCTATCGCTTGGCGGCGGATTCGTTTGTTGCGGTGGGGCGCTTGGCGTTGGTGCGGTGAGAGGCGTGCGTTTGCCAAGCGGGAACATGCGCCGTTAGCAAGGCTTTGAAGAGCTTGCCGTGGTTGGGCACGCGCAGGTGTAGCAACTCGTGGACAATGACGAAGTCTTGGAAGCCTAAGTCTTGATCGGCGAGGTCGGCGGCAAGGGTGACGATACCTGCGGTCGAACACGAGCCCCACTTGCGCGTCATGTGCTGCACGCGCACCTGCCGTGGCTGGACGTTCAGCCGCTGCGCCCAAGATGCGACGCGCTCGCGCATGACCTCGCGCCGTTTGTCAGGCGTCTGCATCGGCACTTGCTCCCAAAATATCGAGGATGCGCTCTACGACGCGGCTCCGTCCGTCCCTTTGCAGTCGCAGCAGCGGAACATAGAGGGCCGTGCGCAGCCGTCGTTGCTCATCGGCATTGACGGGCGCGTTGGGGAAGCGGTCGAGCAGCATTTCCGCTCGTTGTGCCAACTCCAAGGTATTGATGCCAGCGATCTTCAGCTTGTCGTCGTCCTTTAGCGCCCAATGAACGGCGAACGCGCGCGGTGATAGCCCGCTATCTTGTTCGGCCCGGATGGCTGCATCCTTCTCCGCGGCGAGATCAGCTAACCGATCCATAGCTGCTAGCGCGGTCGTCTTGCGATTTTCCAGTTCCTTCAGGATGCTTTCAGCGCGTTCCTTTAAGGGCAGCAGCACGGACTCTTTGTCTGGGTTGCTTTCGATTTCCTGTCGGAAGCCGCGCACGAGGTTGAACACTTTGGCCGCGTCCGAGCCTGATTCGCTTCGCAGGGTTTTAAGGGTGGATACGTCAAACGTCGCGGTCTTTGTCAGACGGCCCAGCCCCTCTTGGGTAGCACTCTCCTGTACCAGAAGCCGCGTTTTGTTAGCTAAGTCCACCGTGTAGTTGGTGCCGCTGGCATAGGCGTTGCGCACGGTCTCGTAGAGTCGCGCCAGCCGCCCGAAGGTTTCGATGTGGTCGCGCAACGCTGGCGTAGGTGACAGGATCTCCCAAAGTGCTTCGATCTCCTTGTAGGCTTCAAAGAACTCCTTGCGCTGCTCTGGTTCTAGAAAACGCCCATAGACGAGCTGCTCTAGTCGTTCATCTGCGCCGCCGTTTTCCTCATCGACGAGGTAGGTAGCTTCCGCTTGTCTGAGCTTGCCGAGCAATTCGCTTAGCAGGAGATCGAGGTCTTCAATTGCGCCGCTGACGTCGGATGAGTCGAACTGTAACGCCTTTTTTAGTTCGCGCAGCACGCCGACAAAATCAACCACGAGGCCGATCCGTTTTTGCGGGCCGTAAGGGCGGTTCACGCGCGCGATGGCTTGCAGGAGTACGTGGTCGCGCATGGGTTTGTCGAGATATAGGCAGTAGAGGAGCGGCGCGTCGTAGCCTGTGAGCAGCTTGTCGGTGACGATGAGGATCTTCGGATTCTCATGCTCTTTCTTGAACATCAGGCGTGCGTCGGCCTCGCGTTCTGGTGGGAGTTGGTACTCCGCAACGAGTGGGCGGTTGACGATGTCGGCGGTATTCTCGGTATAGACGGGCGCAGTCCATTCGGGCGGCAGTAGCTTGTCGAGCGCCCGCTTGTACTTGGCACAGGCTTCGCGGTTTACGCCGACGAGGAACGCCTTGTAGCCGAGCGGTTCCACGTTCTTTTGGAAATGATTGGCGACGAATTTGGCGACCTTTTCGATGCGGTCGTCGGCAGTGAGGAAGGTGCGCAGGCCGACGGTTTGGTCGAGGACCTTGTTGAGTTCATCGACATCGGTGACGCCCTCCATCTCGGCGAGGGCGAAGAATTCTTGGTCGAGTCGTTCGGCCGGCACCGTCATCTCGCTCGGGGCCATGGTGTGACGGATCGGCAGCGTTGTTTCGTCCTCAATCGACTCGGCGATGGAGTACTTGTCGAGATAGTTCAACTCGTCATCGACTCCGAATATCTTGAAGGTGCCTTCTCCGTACGCAGTTTGGTCAATCGGCGTGCCGGTGAAGCCGATGATCGTTGCGTTGGGCACGGCCGCCATCAGATAGGTGCCCAGTTCCTTGGCGACCGAGCGGTGCGCTTCGTCGATGAATACGTACACGTTGTCGCGGGTATTGGCGTCTTTCTCCAGCCCCTCAAACTTGTGGATCATGGACAGGATCAGGCCGCGCTTGTCGGTTCTGAGCATGTCCCGCAGTTCGGCCTTGGAGTCTGCTCGCCATACTGCGATGTCCTGCTGCTGCATCTCGCCGAGCAGCCGTTCGACCCAGCCCTTTAGTTGCCCTTCGAGTTCCGTCCGGTCCACGACCACTACCACTGTCGGCGTGCGGGATTCATCCTTGCGTTCCAAGATCAGACGAGCGGCCGTGAGCAGGGTGAAGGTTTTGCCGGAGCCTTGGGTGTGCCAGATGAGTCCGCGCCGTTTCGCTGGCTCGGCGCAGCGCTCAACGATGCGGTCCACGGCTCGGCGCTGGTGCTGGCGCAGCACGGACTTCCGCGTCTCGCCGTCTTCGACGTAGAACAGGATCCAATCGCGCAGTGTACGCAGGAAGTCGGTCGGCTCGAAGAACGACTGGACGGCGAAGCGGTAGTTTTCCTCGGGCCGCTCTTTCCAACGCGCCATGTACCGGCGTGCTATGTTCCAAGTGACGCCATACCAATAGTCGAGAAGGTGGGTAACGTTGAAGAGCTGCGCCGCTCCCATCAGTTCCGGCGTCTCCTTTTCGTAGCGTCGCAACTGGGTGATGCCCCGCTCGATGGCGTCGGCGTCTTTGGGGTGCTTATGCTCGACGATGGCAACTGGCACGCCGTTGACGACGAACATCACGTCCGCACGGTTGCCCTTTCGCGCTGGTGGCTTGAGCTTCCATTCCCAAGTGACGTGGAAGATGTTGGTGCTGGGGGCATCGAAGTCGATGAACTGGACGGGGCGGGATCGCTGTTCGGCCTCGTCGTACCATTGCCGCTCTCCGCGCAGCCAAGCGAGCATCTCTCGGTTGCCCTCAATCGTCGGTGGGATCGCTTCGAGTCGTTCGACGACGGCGCGGATGGAATCGTCTGTCATCCAGGGATTGAATCGCCCGAGTGCTCCTTCAAGCTCATCGCGGAATAGCATCCCGGCTTCGCCGCCGCGCTTTTGCAGGGCGTCTTGTGGGGAGAGCGGCGTCCAGCCGATCTCGGCCGCGTGGCGGACCATGGGGAACTGGACGGTGGTGGCTTCGGTGATGTTGAGGGTGGTCACAAATGGCTCTCCGTTTGCCAAGCCTCTCGATTAGCTATATTTTTAGCTAACTTCATTCTCAAGGAGTTGGCGATGATAACAGTGAATGTCCATGAAGCGAAGACCAACCTGTCGCGCTTGCTTGCCAAAGTCGAGGCCGGGGAGGAGGTCGTCATCGCCCGCAGCGGCACGCCGGTGGCCCAGATAGTAAGCGTCCAAAAGCAGGGCAAGCGGGAATTCGGCTCCATGAAGGGCCGGATAAAACTCGACGACCGTTTCTTTGACCCGCTGCCAGAAGAGGAATTGGCAGCTTGGGAGGGTAATTGAGCGTTGCGACTACTGCTCGACACCCATGCGTTCTTTTGGTGGCTTTCCGGGAGCAAACGCCTGTCGCTACCTGCCCGGCAGGCGATTGGGGATGAGGACAACGAAGTAATAGTCAGCGCGGCGTCGGCTTGGGAAATCGCCACCAAACATCGGATCGGCAAACTCCCGGACGCGGAGGCATTGGCCCTCGACATTCCCGGGGCAATAGCTGGACAGAACTTTGAGGAACTGCCAATCACTGTAGAGCACGCCATGCGCGCTGGGGCCTTGCCGGATCCGCACCGCGACCCCTTCGACAGAATGCTCATCGCCCAGGCATTGTCCGGCAATTTGGTCCTCGTTTCTATTGAACCGCTCTTCGATAGTTATGGCGTTCGCCGCCTTTGGTGAGTTTGAGTACATTTCTCATCAGTTTGAAGTCCTCTCCTGACGACGGTATCCCAAGGGGATGCCCCTGGGTGGTCAGGAGGGGCGGTCGGGTATAATTCCTCCAGCCCGATGTCAAAAGGTTCCCCCCCGATGACAAGCGCTCCAGGTGAGAACTCTCCGGTAACGGAGTAGTCGGGGGGGTCATTTTTCTTTTCTATGCCCATCTTGACCTCAAATTTTCGCTCGCGTATAATGACATTGTTGGGGGGCCTTAGCAGGCTTTATATGGTTCGCTCAGCCCAACACTCAAAGGTTCCCCCCTGATGACAAGAGTGCCAAGGGTGCTCTCTCCGGCAACGGAGTAGTCGGGGGGGTCGCTTTTTTAGGTACACTGCTCATCAGTAGTACTTTGACTTGGCGCGGAAAAGTTCAAGCTCTTGGCGCACCGCAGGCTTGATGCGATCGTACCAAGTTCTCTCTCCTGTTTGCCATTTCCGGAAAATCGCCCAGTAACAGTAATCTGCCACCTGCAATCCGTAGTGGGGACGCGATTGGTGGTGCAGAATGTGATACTTCATTCATCATGGCCAGATTCAGGCGGCACTAGCCGCTCAATGTTGGTGATCAGAGTCGGCAGATCTTCCTGTACGGTTTGCCAGACTATATCGAGATTGATGCTGAAATACGCGTGAACAAGTCGGTTTCGCATGGCGATAATTTTGGGCCAAGGAATGTCTGCCAATTCCATGCGAGTCGGTTCGGTTATTTGGGTCGCAGCTTCACCAATGATTTCGATGTCTTTGACCAACGACAAGACTAACTGGCGATCAACTTCTAGGTCACTGCGGACTCGGCCGTGTACAAACGACACGGCCTCACGCGCCGCTTCAATCATATGGCGTAAGCGGATTTCGTCATGTTTGATCATATTGCACTTCTGCTGTGGCCAGAACGTCTTGCCGGAAATAGGGGCTTAGATCCTCGGGTGTTCGCAGATCCACTTTGCGTCCTGTGAATAGCTCAGATAACTCCAGTTCCATGCCGGCAATACCTAGCAGTCCAGGAATGCGATCTGGTTCAAACTCGACGAGCACATCTATATCGCTCTCTGGTCCGAAGTCCTCTCGCAGCGCTGAGCCAAAGATGGCGAGCCGCTTGATGCCGTGTTCTTGACAAAAGGCGGCTAGGGCGGTCTTTGATACTGATACCTGTGGGTTCATTGCTTCTGCTCCCTTATTTTATTGACCTTCACGTAAGTTGATTTACCGCGTCGATCCCAATGCCAATACGGAGTGTTGTAAATCAAATTTGGTGAACCTCAATAATAGCATCATGTGACGAGACCGTCCCGAATCCCCATCCTTCAGCTCCCGGAAGAATCTGGTGACTCTGGAAACAGATCCTCCTCAGGAGGAAAAAGTTCCGAGAGGAAGGCAATGGTCAGGCGACTGTCCAAAAATTCCTTGGCACCACATGCTTGAGCTTCAATCTGGTCTTCTTGAGCCTTCAGTAGCTCTAAGATACGCTTTTTCTCCTTGGTAGTGGTCGATTCATTGCTTGGTCCGATGACGGCGAGAAGTTTTCGCTCTCGGTTTTGGCGGAGAGACTGTTGTAGTATTCCATTTATGTGATTGTCGTTGAATCCGTAACCGATGCAGACTATGATACGCGCAGAGTCTAAGGTCCATCGCCTTAGCTCGTACGCCAGAAAAAGGAATGGATCGATATACTGTAGCTTGTAGGAAGTTCCAAAAATGAGGGAAATGTCCTCGTCTTTAATGGCGGATGGGGAGTCAGAATAAGTGACCCTATCGTCTTCAGAGAAGTACCAGTCCACTGAACCATGCAGCTTGTAAAGCATTAGTGGCGTTAGATCATCTGATGTCTCATCAAACAATCGCCAATCCCACACCCTATCAGAGAATCCCCTTTGCACCTCTCCCTGCTGACAGGTCTGCTCAACACAAAGGTCGTAGTTCAAGGAGAATACACGGAGTGGATATCCATATTCCTCTTGAAATTGCAAAAGTCCTGAGTAGTAAGCGGCACTTTCCTTTTTGGGTAAAGCAACCCATTCATTTCGGAGAATGTCTATGATGGCACTACGGAAATCGCGGATATGCTCGAACTTTTTGCCAGCGACATCTAGCAGCTTCGGATTCCACGCACCTACAAAGGGGTATAGCGTATGACCCTCTTTCTGACTGAGCTCTCCTAGGACATCGACGAGGCGTTCAATGTTATAGGGAACGTTATTGCCGAATCTTCCCTCCAATCCCTCCGCGTAGAAAATTGAGCTTCGGATATAGCGATACAGATCCCTAAAGCAATTCCAATTAGAATTTTCGCTAGAGACGAGATTCTCAATCTCTTGAACCATTTCTGTGGAGTCAGGGATACCTGCTTCCACACTGGCACCAGCGCCAAGTAGAAGGATTATTTCATCACGTTTGAAGACATTCGTAGTCATTAAAGAAACCAGGGTGTGAGGACGTTGACATCTACCGTGGGAAGTCCGTGGCTTTCGAACTCCTTCAGATATTTAGCGATTATCTGTGCATAGTAAACGGATACTGGAAGTGATTTGGCATTGAATCCACGCCAGTTAGCACCAGATAAATTAATGGCATCCTGTAGGTGCGCTTGTTGTTGATGCCTCTCCAGTTCGTTTGGATAAGTGAATTTCACGTGCAGCGGATTCCCAACCATCTTGTTAACGGTCGGTCGCCCGTACTGCAACCCCTCGAACCAGACAAGAAATTCGTTACGGGAAAGGGGGAGTACAGTACTTTCGTATGGTACACGGCTGTTATGATCTACTGCAAATCCGAAAAATCGGTTCCTGTCGTTGAACTTGAGCGAGACAAATTCTCCGGCCTCTTCTTGTTGCTCTTTTTGCTCCGAGAGCGCCGCAGCAACGCTTTCTAATTCTCGCCGACCAATAGAGAATGTGGCGTGCACCACAAAGCTTGAGAAACGGGAGGAGTAATCCTCAAAAATTCTCCGTAAATTGGTTGAGAAAGATTCTATATAGCGCTCTTCATCTTGATCTTCTCCAAGGACCCTGACTTCTTCAAAGGCACCACTCGAATCAGTGAGTACAGAATAAGCAAAGAAGCGCTCAATGCTCTCTTCAGACTTGTGGTGTGCCTGCCCGATTCCTACGATCAGACAGCGTTCTGTTCGAGGGCGGACCTTCCACGGCGTTCCACCTGCTTTAGCAAAGACTTGGAGTCCGATACTCGACGTGGACCATTTAAGCTTGTTCTTATTCGCTACCGTTTTAGTTGAGACAACCTGAATCGGTAGGCCCTTTGATAGAAAGGCATGCTTCAGGTTCCAGTAGGCTACGTTATCCTCTGGAGTATCAAATCTGCTGAAGGGCGTCAACACTATAGGTACGACTTTATGGCCAGCGGCATCTTCAACTACCTGATCCCGGACGCGCTGTATTTCATTGGGGCTAAAGTCTGACAGGGCGGCACCGCTCACGTTTTCTTTTGAGATCGGGAGATAGAACATGGGCTCCATCCCGGGAAAGGTCCTGAAGGTGTCGCCACGCAGAGCTCGAAATAGATCATGCGACAGAGGACGATCCTCCTGCCTATAGAGGAAATACAGGTGCGTATCTTCCGGGATCTGTTTGAATGGGCCGGATTGCTTGACGCCCATGAACTGCGATTTTGCTTCGATTCCAGAGCCGACTACATAGCTCTTGACGTCGAGTGTTTCAGGCTTGAGTTCCACAAGCTGTGATCCAACTGCCACCTTTTGACCACTGGGCATGCGGAGCGGGAATATTCGGTCATGAAACTTGGCTACATAGGTGGCAAGCTGTGAGTAGCGGTCAGCGTAGTGGTTTAAATTCGTCTGCCCGTGTTTGTCGAGCGATAGACTGAGTTGAAGTGATCTCCGTGTACCCCGATGCTCTTCAGTGGGATGAAATCGGAAGTCTGCGAGAAAACCGAACTGGCCACGTGAGCGCAACAGGTACGGTTCTAGCGAGACGACCTGTGATCCCTCAGCGAATTTACCAGTTATGATCTCGACGTGCCGTCGGAAGCCCTCGACGACGCGGAAGCAGTTGGAATCTAGATTATTTTCACAACTTTGGATCAAGGCTAATCTAAGTGCGTCTATTGTTCCGTAAATATTATCGAATGGTTCGCAAACTACTTTGGCCCCTCCTTCAGGTGGTTGTTGGAAGAAAGTCCAGTAGTGATCTCCCTTGCCATCTATCTTGAGATACCGCCGAACAGCCTCTTCGTCTCCAGCTTTGGGACGCTCACCCTCGACAAAGGGGAGGTAGTAGAGGGCGATTGTGAACTGATCCGTTGTGAGAGGGAAAAAGTTTAGGGCAATTCCGCGCATTCACTTACTTCCTTGTGTAGTCATAAGATAAATCGAAATCGTCAACCCGAATTTCGCCCGTCATCAGCTTGTGCAGCAGCGCCTTGAACAAATCGTCGAGCACCGCCCATTTCCTGCGGTGCAGGTCGATCTTGCGGTCAATGGCGTCGAGGATGGCGACGATTTCGTGCTGTTCATCGAGTGTAGGGGGCAATGGAAGCTTGATCTGCTCAACCCTTGCCAAGGCGAGCTTCGGCTGTGCGTTCTTTCCTATAGCTTGGGCAATCTGAACCTGACACATCTCCGAGGCTAACGCATACATCACGTAACGCGCTATTATATCTGGTTTAGTGACGCAGATTTTAGCGGCATTTTCCGTCAAGTTAGCACCGTCGAGAGTATTCGGGACTTGCCCAACAAGCCCGATTGTGCCTGCAATCGAAATATAAACGTCGTCGCTATAGATAACGTAACGGGCAATCACGTCTTCATAACCCTTCGGCACGAAGAGCACATAGTCAACTGCAATACTATGATCTTGGAAGTCGGTCACACGGATATATGGCTTTCCGGTATTCTCGTCGGTCAGCGAAACGCCTTTTGGCATACGCTTTCCACCCTTTACGAGACTTATAGAGACGATTGGTGTGGGCCTCCAACTCGCCGGCACCGGTCCAATCTCGGTTTCCTTCTGCGCCTCACCCCTGAGTCCACGAGTGAAGAGAGCCTGCATCGCGGCACGTTTCAAATCCTGTGCAAGCTCGACGCTCTGATGCTGTGTCTTGATGGCTTCCCGAACCCGAGAAAGCGCGGCGACTATCGCTAGCTGCTCGTCAATCCTTGGCTGCGGCACCTCAAGTCCTGCCAATCGACTACGCGACAGGTTTGGGATCGTCGTCTTGTTGCCCGCCCCCTCGAATATCCCGAGTTGGGTAAAGGCAGATTGCAGGAAGTACACGTAAAAGCGTGGCTCGACCTCCTCGACAATGGGCCGTAGCCGATGCAAGTGGTTCTGAAATGACATCTTTTTGACCTTGCCGTTCCATATCGCAGCCCGCCCGATCTCGCCACCCTCGCACACAAGTAGGTCGCCCCGACGCAACAGCTTGGCAGGGAATTCTCGGTCTGGAATCGCCATCTCATCTACAGACGACAGGTCAATTTCATCCCAGAGGACATTCGATGTCCGAAGGAATGGAGTCTTGTGAGGACCGTTGCGTGCGGCGGCGGACATTGTCTTGCCCGCGCCGATCTCGAACATCTCCCCGAGGGGACGCCATGTCCACGCTTCATTCATCGCAAATCTGCCATTCCCTTGAGCCGCACGGCCGGCAGCCTCTTTAGCCGCTGATTCAGCGGGTCCACTTCTATGCCGACGGATTCCAGCGCCGTCACGCCCAGCAATGGTTCTGCGTCGGCCTCGCCGAATATGATCGTCCCACCAACTATCTCGCCCATAAACTCAATGTCAGCAGTGGTCACATCCAGAACAAGGTCGCTCCCATCGGCTAGTTGATATACCCTGCGGCCCTTCGGCTCCAAGCCGATAGCCTCCAGATGCGGTCTGGGCACCAGGGAATCTGTGGCTCCTGTATCGACCAAGAATAGTCCCTCCCAGTACCTGTCCGAGTCAGCGGGGTTCGTGATCCTGACTGTTACGTGTGTCGCTCCCATCTTCTTGCCTCCTTATGTCATTGAGTGCGTGCCTACTGCAATCGGGCCAACATTTGAGCCATCGACGCTTCAATCTCGCGGGCCTCTTCATCGAGGCGCTGCATTTCGGCAATGATTTCTTTAATCGGACGCTGAGACACTGCATCCGTCTGCCCCACCCACCGGCTCGGACTCAAGTTGTAATCCGCCCCCTCCGCCTGCTCCCGCGTGATAACAGCAACCTCCCCCTCCACCGGCTCCCCCTTCCCAAACGCCGCTGCAATCAGACGAATATCCTCCTCCGGGATAAAATTCTTGGGCCGTCCCTTGCCCACGCGCTTGCTGGCGTTGAGCAGCACGATCTTGTCCTGCCGCGCCTTTGGCTTGCGCTTCGACAGCACCACGATCACGCCGGCGGCACTGGTGTTGTAGAACAGGTTGTCCGGCAGCAGGATCACGCCGTCGATCAGGTCGCGGTCAACGAACCACTTGCGGATGTTGCGCTCCCGGTCCTCGTGCTTGGCACCCGAGCCGCGCGTCACCGCGCCGGTGTCGAGCACCACCGCAGCCCGCCCGCGCTCGTTCAGACAGGAGAGGGTGTGCTGGAGCCAAGCCCAATCGCCCTTGCCGGTGGTCGCGCCGCCTTGGGTGCGGAAGCGGTCGAATGGGTCATTGGCGAAGAGTTCCGGGCTAAATGGCTGGTTCCACATGGGATTGGCGACCACGATGTCATGGGTGGCGATCTGGCCGGTCGCGGTCTTGAACTTGGGGTTAATCATGGTGTCGCCGCGTTCGATTTCCATCTCCATGTCGTGGATGATCCCGTTCATGCGGGCAACGGCGTAGCTCTCGGCTTGCAGTTCTTGGCCGTAGAGCTTGAGCGGCACGCGGCTGATGGGGTCGAGTTCGCGGGCGACGAGTTGGAGCTTGACGAGCAAACCAGCCGAGCCGCAGGCGTAGTCGTGGCAATCCTCGCCGGGCCTCGGGCGCATGATGTGCGCCATGAGGAAACCGACCTCGGTGGGGGTGAAGAACTCACCGGCGCTTTGGCCGGAACCTTCGGCGAACTTGCGCAGCAGATACTCGTAGGCGCGACCGAGGAAATCGGGTTGCACGTCGGCGAGGCCGAGCCGGTAGCGCGGATCGGAAAAGGTCTCGATGACTGCGGCGAGCTTGGATGGGTTGATGTCGCGCTCGCCGTTGCGCTCGGACGCGAAATCGACAAAGTCGATGACGCCTGAAAGCGAGGGATTCTGCCGCGCGACTGCCCGCACTGCCTTGGTCAGATGCTCGCCAATGTCCCTTGGCTGCGTGCTGCGCCCTTGGTTGTCGGTCGGCCACTCGTAATTTTCGCGACCGCTGATGATGCCCCAGCGCGCTTCCGGGGGCAGGTAGAAGCGCAGCAGCGCGTGGTCGCTCTCGGCGATTTCCAGCGCGATGTCTCGTTCGCCGTATTCCTCGACTAGCCGCTCGATCTCGTCGTCGAACACGTCGGACAGTCGCTTGAGGAAGAGGAGCGGCAGCAGGTAATCCTTGAACTTGGCCGCGTCCTTCTCGCCGCGGATGGAGCAGGCCGCGTCCCATAGCATCTGCTCCATGGGCTTGGTGGAAGGCACGGCCGCACGGCCTTTGCCTTTCCGCCGCTGGGTCACGCGGACGGCGGCTTCGGTTGGCTCGGCCGCGTCAACGCCCGCTTCGACAGCGAGTGCGGCTATGGCTTCCTGCGCGGCCTTCTGCGGCTTGATCGCGCCACCCTCCCATCGGTTGATACTAGCGAAGGAGACGCCGAGCCGCTCAGCGAGCTGCTCTTGAGTGAGATCGAGGCGGGAGCGGATGGCGCGTAATACGGCCGGAATGTCGGATAATTCTGTTATGTTTGTCATAACTGATAATATAACAGAATTGCCCGGCTATCGTCAAGGGCAGATGTGGATTCAGTGGATCCAGCGCGGCGTTAGCTGACTCTTGAGAGCCGACTTTATATCTCCAACTGCTTGCGCAACAATTCTTGCACGAGCTGCGGGTTGGCCTTCCCTCGCGTCGCCCGCATCACTTGACCCATCAGAAATTGCACGGTGTTGTGGTTGCCGCCCTTGATTTTTTCGACGGCGTCGGGATGCGCGGCGATCACTTCGGCTACTGCTTGGTCGAGTTCGCCGCTGTCGGAGATTTGTCCGAGGCCGCGCGCGGCGACGATCTCGGCGGGCGAGCCGCCCTGTTCCCACAGTTGGCCAAAGACTTCGCGGGCCGCGTTTTGATTGATCGTGCCCTTGTTGACTAAGGCGAGTAACTCGACGAGTGCGGCTGGCTGAACTTCGACGTCCTCTATCGACCGGCCCTCGGCGTTGAGGCGGCGGAAAACCTCCCCGGTGATCCAGTGGCCCACTTGCTTGGGATCTGCGCCTTGCACCTGTGCAGCCTCTTCGAAATACGCGGCCACGGCATGGTCTTCGACCAAGGCGGCGATTTCCTGTGGGTTGAGTCCGTAGGCATCGGCAAAGCGTTCAGCTTTGGCCGCCGGCAGCTCGGGCAAGCTGGCGTGGACTCTGGCAATCCACTCGTCGTCTAACTCCGCGACGAGCAGGTCTGGCTCCGGGAAGTAGCGGTAGTCATCCGAGGTCTCTTTGCTGCGCTGCGGACGGGTGATATTGGCGCGTTCGTCCCAGCCCATGGTCTCTTGCTGGACGTGGCCGCCGGCTTCGATGATCTGTTGCTGGCGCTCGGCTTCATAGGCGATGGCGCTGCGCACGGCGCGGAAGGAATTGAGGTTTTTGACCTCGACCTTGGTGCCCAATGCGCGGCTGCCCACAGGCCGGATCGAGATGTTGGCCTCGCAGCGCATGGCCCCTTTTTCCATGTCGCCGGAGGACGCGCCTAGGTAGCGGACGATTTGGCGGATTTGGGTCAGGTACGCATAGCTCTCGTCGGCCGAGCGGAGCGAAGAGTCGGTGACGATTTCCATCAGTGGTACGCCGGCGCGGTTGTAGTCGATCAGGCTGGAGCTGCCGGCGTGTTGGAGCTTGCCGGTGTCTTCTTCGAGGTGGACGCGGACGACGCCGATTTGCTTGGGGCCGCGCTCGCCGTCGATCTCGATCCAGCCGCTCTCGCACAGGGGCTGCTCGTATTGCGAGATTTGGTAGCCCTTGGGCAGGTCGGGATAGACGTAGTTTTTGCGCGCAAAGACGCTGCGGGGCTTGACTTGGCAATGGAGGGCCATGCCGGTCATAACCGTCAGCTCGACGGCGCGGCCATTGATCACGGGCAAAGCGCCGGGCTGGCCAGTACACACCGGGCAGATGTGGGCGTTGGCCGCCACCTGAAAGTGATCGGCCGCACAGGCGCAAAACATCTTAGAGGCGGTTTGCAACTCGACGTGGACTTCCATGCCGATGACGGTTTCGTAGGGCAAGGGATGCTCCTTTGGGCGAGCTTTAGGCAAAGAGGACGTGTTGGCGGAGGAAAGCCTCGCAGGCTTGGTAGAAGGCCCGCACGGTCTCGGGTTTGCGCCAGCCGTGGCCCTCGCCTTCGTACAAATGATAGACGTGTGGTATGTTGCGGCGGCGCAACGAGGCGACGATCTCCTCGGCTTGGGCCGGAGGCACGACTTGGTCGTCGGTTCCCTGAAAGATGGCGATCGGGTCGCGTAGCTGGTCGGCGGCATAGACCGGCGAGCGGTTGCGATAGGCCGCAGCCGCTGCGGGCAGCGGGCCGATCATGGAATCGAGGTAGCGGGATTCAAATTTGTGGGTGTCTGCGGCGAGGGTGAACAGGTTGGCCACGCCGTAGAGGCAGATGCCGGCGCGGAAGAAGCCGGGCCGCGTGGTGAGCGCCCGCAAAACCGTGTAGCCACCGGCGCTACCACCCATGATGACGAGGCACTCTGGGTCGGCGAGGCCGCTGGAGACGAGGTGCTGGGCACCGCTGATGGCGTCTGTCACGTCGAGCAGGCCCCACTGGGTGCGCAGGGCGGTCATGTAGGCGCGCCCGTGGCCGGTGCTGCCGCGGTAATCCACGTCGAGGACGGCCCAGCCGCGAGTGGCAAAGTATTGGTGGCTACCTTCAAAGCCGGTCTCTATCTGACCGGTGGGGCCGCCGTGGATGGCCACGATCAGCGGCGGTCGGCCGCGGCCGGTAAAGCGGCGGTTGGCCGGAGGATAGTACAGCCCGTGGACTTGCGCGGCGTCCTCGCTGGCCCAAGAAACTGGCTCGGGCGTGGAGAGATCGGCTGGGGCAAGCGACTCACTGGCCGAGCGGGCGCGGACTGCTACTTGGGTGGCAGTACCAGCGACGATGCGGGCGGGGATTGCGCTGGCCGCGGCAATGCAGGCCAAGCCCTTGCCGCGCGGGGCTGCCGCGAGCTGTTCGATGTGGGTGTAGGCGGATAGCGCCTCGACCTTGGCGACTGCTCCACTGGCGAAATCGAGCGCGTATGCTAAGCGCTGGGAGTTTTCGCTGCGCACGAAATACAAAGTGCGGCTATTGGCGGCCCACGAGAACGCCCGCATGCCCTGCGCCCAGGCGGGAGTGGCGACGTCGTTGGCGTCCTCGTACAGGCAACGCGTGTCCCCGTTGGCGAGATCGCGGCACCAGAGGTTGCTGTAGCCGCGCTCGTCCGAGGCATAGACCAAATAGCGGCCGTCGGGTGAAAAGCAAGGCTGGGCAATGGCGGTGTCTGCGTCGCCGGCGAGCACCTCGGTTGTGCGCAGGCTGGGCAGCCCGTGGCGGCTGCGCGCAAGCTGGCCCAGCACTAGGCGGGTGCCGTCCCAAGGCATCTGCGGATGATCCCACTCGATCCAGGCCAAGCGGTCGCCTCTGGGATGCCAGGCTGGCTGCATATAGAAGTCGGCCCCCTCCGCAAGGATTTGCGGCCAAGAGCATCCGGCGACATCGACGATGGCTAATGTGTCGCGGTCCTCGTACGTGTGGACGTATACGAGATGACGCCCTGTTGGCGCAGGCACAGGAGACGCGGCGTGGCCAAACTGAGGCGTGATCGGCTGGGCTGGGCCGCCGGCTAGCGGCTGGCGATAGAGGCGTCCGCCGTGCTCGGCGAAGTACGCGTGGGCGCGAGCGACGGCAAAGTCGCCACCGCCGTAGCCGACTTGGGCACGCACCGAGAGCGCGGCATTAAGATCACGTGGAGCGGCCCCCGGCGGTTGGCAGACGAGCACGCCCTTCGGCCCGCGTCCCTCCAGCCAGACGAGCGTGCGGCCGTCGGTATCCCAAACCACGTCGCGCAGGCGCGTAGAGCTGGCCAACTCGTCGGGCGAGAGAGGGCTGGGCCACAAGCCGAAGGGGCGGATTTCCATCTTAGCGCTACTCCATCAACTCGATCTTGACGTTGTCCGGGCCGTTGATGAAGACGATGCGGCTGCCGTCATCGAGCGCGACCGGCCCCATCCAGATCTCGACGCCTTGCTCGGCGATGTCGGCGAGGGTTTGATCGAAGTCGTCGGAGACGAGGGCGATGTGGTCGTAGCCTTGGTAGCGCCCCAATTCCATGGGGGCAAACTCGCGGTCCGTGACGGTGATTTGCACTGCGCCGATGTGGACTGGCACCCAAGTCGCACCGCCGCGCTCAAAGGGCGGATCGCTGGTGGCACCGAAGAGCTTTTTGTACCAGTCAACCGCGGCGTGGACGTCGACGGCCTCGTGGTGGACGTGGTTGAGGGTGTAGTTGGGCATGAGAAATCCTTTCTTTATGAGCGCCCGAAAGTTGGCAAAAAGGGCGCTACTGTCAAGGGAGGTGGGTTTGTGTCACAGTGCGTCGGCAAGGCCCTTGAGGTAGTGCAAACTGCCAGCGGCGATGGTGCGCGGGTCTGGGTTAAAATCGAACACTTCTACGGAGACGTAGCGCTGATAGTCCAGCTCCTTGAGCGTCCGCATGACGCTGGCGAAGTCGGTGTTGCCAAAGCCGGGGCCGCGCTTGTTGGCATCGTTGACGTGGACGTGGTAGAGGTGCTCGCCGGAGTCGCGCAAAAGCTGGGCGACGGGAATTTCCTCGGTCGAGCCGGAGCATACATCGACCATGGTTTGGAAGTGCGGGTGGTCGATCTCGGCGATCATTTTGCGCGCTTGGGCACAGGTGGTGATGATGTTCGTCTGCTCCTTGCTCAGCGACTCGATGCAGAGATAGACGCCGTGCTGTTGGGCCAACTCCAAGCTGCCTTCAAACGCTCCGCGCATGCGGTTCCAGCACGCTTGGTAATCCCACCCCTCCTGCACGTTGCGCTGCATGGGCGAGCCGATGATCATCACTTGGCCGCCGAGGTCGCCGCAGAATTGGACTAGCTCCTTGAAGTACGCGCAGGTGCGCTGGTAGATGGCTGGGTCGGGGTGGGTGATATACAGCCCGTCGGGGCTGGCCAAGAGCCAGTGCAGTCCGGCGATTTCCACGCCGGCGCTTTCGGCGGCAGCGCGGATTTGGGCGCGGCGCGACGCGGGGATGTCTTCGACGCTGTCGGCGAGGGTAAAGGGGGCGATTTCGACGGCTTCGTATCCGAGGTCGGCGGCGTAGTCGAAGACCTCTTCGATGGGCCAGTCAGTGAAGTATTCGTTGCAGGTGGTGAGTTTCATGTGGGGTGCTCCTTGTGGGGTTGGGCTTAGAGGTGACTTGCGCCATTTTGGCGGTCACTGAGGCAGCGAAGACGAGGGCGAGGATTGCGGTCTCTGGGTCCGGATTTCTCAACTACGTGCGTCGAGCGAGAGTAGATGGGAATAAGCTAATCAGTATGAACGATGTCGCCGTGGATGGTCATCTGACCGCGCAGTTTGCCTAGCTCTCTGTTCGAATGGCTTTCTTCACGGTATGGATTGACCGTGGCTATGGGCCGTTTGTTCAAGGTTACGAGAAGCGGTTCCCCCGTCTGTTGCACCTTCTTCAATTCGTCGATGCACTTCGCCTTGAATTCGGAAATGCCTATTTCTTTCATCGCGATCCTCCAAGTCTCAGATAAAATAACGGTACAGACTCCGATAGAATACGGCCAGCGACGATTTGAGCCGGATGATGGGTTCATTCGCATACGACGCCGTCGCCATCGCCGTCCCGCATAAATGGATAAGCTGGGTGGCTACTACAGACAGGAGCTATGCCGTGGCGTCGTGCCTCCGCGCAAGTGATACGTCCATTGCCGTCGTCGTCATATTCGAGCGGATAGGAATACTCATCGTCACATACGATGCCGTCTTCGTCTTCGTCTTCCTCGTCTATAAATGGATAAACTGGGTGGCTGCTGCAAACAGGAGCTATGCTATGGTGCTCCGCCTCTGCACAAGAGATGCGCCCATCGCCGTCAACGTCATACTCGTTGAGCGCATCTGAATCTACCGGGATTGCCGATGCACAATCAATAAACTCTATTTCGACAGAGGAGCAGGCCGAAAGTATGCGCTCCAGTGCTTCCGCCTCCGGCCGGTCAATAGTGAGGCCATACTTTTGCCGCACTTCGACGATGCGCTGGGCAAACCAGCACTTATTCATGGGCGGCATCCATTCGGCCCCGTCGTAGTGCCTCTTATCGGAACCGTTTAATGCAGGGCTGGCAAGCGTCAGATTGAGCGGATCGGAAGCAAAGTCTCGACGTATCTGCATGATATTGGGAATAGGCTCGCATAGCCCACTGTCATGTGCCTCGGAAAGTGCGACTATGTGCTCAATTTCCGTCTCCTGCTTACTAGAAAAACATTCTCCAGTGTAAGGACTGTATATGCCGCCGAGTTCTTCGACAATGTCATCCTCGACAGACTGCGAGTAGCGATAGTCGTTGCGATCATAAGAGGAACATCTACTTTCGTCCCGAATCTCGATCCCTCGCCAATGGCTTTCTGCATTCCCAATCGCATGGTCTTCGCCATCGTGCTCTTGTGCAGTGGTGAGTTTCCCTCTACCAGTATGATCTCTACTACCGTCGATGGGATTGTCGTCGCTGCAGGCGATGAACAGGGCATTGGTGAGCAAAATAGTGTATTTGAAGACTCTCATGTATGATCTCGTTGGGGGACGGAAACGCCCAATCACCTCGGCGACTGCCTGCTTGGGACTGTAACCTAAAGGAAACAGAATAGGGAATCAAAGGATACACTAGCCACTGTCTCCTCCACTGACCGAGCCTCATGGCACAGTTGTTGCAAGCGTCCAGATAAAGGAGGAAGGACTATGTGGCGACTGTGGGTATTAGCATTGGTGGGCCCGGTGTGGGCCGAGGGGGATTTGGGGGAGGAGGACGCGGGTTATTTGGAGCGGTGGTTGGACGACTTGGGAGGATTAGACGCGGCAGCCGTGCGGTGGCGGGTGCGCGGGGCGGAAGTGGCGCGGGAGCGGTGGCAGTTGTATCAGCGGGTAGAGATCGCGCCGGTCAGTGGACAGGCGTTTTTTGGCTTGGCCGAGCGCGACCCAGGCGAATCGGGGTGGAGCGATTTTAGGACGTTTTACTACGCAGTGCAGAGGCGGCAATCCGAATGGGTCGTCGGCGACCTGCGGCCCGGCACAGGTGCGGGCTTGGTGTTTGGGCGCAGCCGGCGTGGGAGTATTGCGCCGAGGATGTCGGCGGGGGACAGTCGGCGCTTGGGCTATCGCTCTAGCGGGGAGAATCACGCCCTGCGCGGAGCGGCGTGGCGCTACGAGGGTCGGGCGTGGAGTGGGATGCTGCTTGGGGGTTGGACGCGCCGGGATGGGCGCTTGGACGAACAGGGACAGGTGCGGTCGCTGCCCGAGAGTGGCTATCACGTGACCGCGACCGAGATAGCTGGCCGCGACCTGCTGGGCATCCGGGCTGGCGGTGGCCGGCTGCACTGGCGGGGCGAGCATTGGCAGTGGGGGACGACCCTGCTGGCCTTGGACTTTTCTCATCGTATCGACTTGCGCCGGAATGGGCGGACGCCTTGGGGCTTTGTCGGCGACGAGCAGCGGATGGGAGCCGTGGATGTGCGCGTGGATTGGGAGCGGGGACGTGCGGCGTTGGCGGTGGCTGGCGATGGGGTAGGGCACTGGGGGATGGTTGGGGAACTGCGAGGGCGGTATGGGGGGCTGCGGCTGAGGACGCTGGGCCGCTACTACGCGCCGGGATTTCACAGCTTCTTTGGCGCGGCTCCGGGGACTTCGGCCATGCAGAACGAACAGGGTGGCGTCGCCGAGGTCAGTGGACGGGGCTGGCGCGGCTATTTGGACGTGTATCGCCGGCCGGCGCGCTCCTACTTCATACCCGTGCCAGCTACGTATGCTACTTGGGGAGGTGAGTTGCGGCGGCGGTTGGGTGGTCTCTGGGCGATGCGCGGGCAGTGGCAGAGACGCCTGCGGCCGCGCTGGGCGGACGAGCGGTTGGTGCAAGAGCGCAGCCACAAATGGCGTTTGGATTTGGAGCGAGGAGCTTGGCGCTGGCGCGGCGAATTGGTGCGCTGGCACCGCGCCGCTCGCGCCGAGTGGGGCCTGCTGGGCAGTGTGCGGTTTAAGACGCGCTGGCTGACCTTGCACGTGAGCCGGTTCCGCACGGACTCGTGGTGGACGCGGATTTACGAATACGAGGTGGATTTGCCCGGGGCCGTGAGTATTCGCCCGCTCTACGGCACGGGTTGGCGTGGGTATGCGCTAGTGGAGATTGCCTATCGCGGCTGGCGGCTGAGCAGCCGCTACCGCATCCAGCGCGACCAGCGGTTGAGGCACTACGGCGGTGTGCAGATCGACTGGAGCCGAGGTCGTATTGACAAGCGTTAGCAGCGCAGATAATTTGAAACATGCCCCCAGTAAAAGTCTTTTATCTTTATTTAACTATCAACATTTTCAGCAGTTAAAGGATCCGTATGAACGGTCCCAACCCCTATAAAGACTTCACTGCTCGACTGAAACTGTTAAGTAGTAAACACCCAGACTTGATCACGACCACGCTCAGCAACGTCTTTACTATGCGTCTTATTGGAAATAAAACGCACGGCGACTTGGCAGAGATAGCAATTGCCGAATTCATCAACCAGATACATGTACGACTTTCGCTCCATTCACGTCGGCAAAGATCTTTATCGGGCAAAATCAAAAGAGGAGGATATTAAGGGCATCAATGAAATTACCAAAGCTGAGTTTCCGGTCAGCCTTAAAGCCTACGGGGACGGCCCTCTTCAACTTTCCACCGACAAGAACTTCCGCATGTTTCCTCGGTTAGAAAAAGAGGGGGGTGAAATAAAGGGGCGAATGTTGGCAGAGATCAAAGAAGATATTGCGCGATTGCAGCGTGGATCGGGGATAGCGAGGTGACACAACTGACGCTCTTTGGAGATATCATCGTAGATGTTCCTCGCACAGAGGGTATCAAGTACGCCGGGTCCAAGCTAAAACTGCTCCCACACATCTTGCAGATGGTCGAAAAAGTAGAAGCCAAAACCATTTTGGATGGGTTCTCTGGCACGACGCGCGTATCGCAGGCCCTCGCCCGTCGTGGTTATACGGTTATCTGCAACGATATTGCCGCGTGGTCCAAGGTGTTTGGCACGTGCTATCTGCTCAACAAGAAGAAACGCGAGGAATACCAATCGCTTATCGATCACCTCAATGCCGTGCCGCCAATGGATGGGTGGTTCACGCAGCACTACGGAGGACAGCCCAACGGCGGCTGCGCCATCCAGCGCGATGGCCGCAAGAAGCCTTGGCAAATACACAATACCCGCAAGCTCGATGCCATCCGCCAGGAGATCGAAGTACTCGCGCTCGATTCCGTCGCCAAGGCCGTGGCGCTGACGAGTCTGATGTTGGCCCTAGATCGCGTCGATAGCAGCCTAGGGCACTTTGCCTCGTATCTCAAAGACTGGTCACCTCGCTCCTATGGAGACCTCGTTCTCGACATCCCCCACGTCGTTCCATCGTCGTTACCACACCAAGTATTCCAACGGGACATCTTGGACTTGGTACACCATGTCGCGGTTGATCTGGCGTATTTCGATCCGCCGTATGGGTCTAATAACGAGAAAATGCCGCCTTCGCGCGTGCGTTATGCCGCTTATTACCACGTGTGGACGAGCGTTGTGCTCTTTGACAAACCTGACCTTTTCGGTAAGGCCAATCGACGTTGCGACACAGCGGACTCAGTCGCTGCATCTGCCTTTGAGGAGTTTCGCCGGAGTGATCGAGGCCGCTTCAAAGCCGTCGAGGCCATTGAGCAACTCATCGAGGCCACGCCAGCACGCTGGACGATCCTGTCCTATAGCTCAGGCGGTCGGGCAACAGCTCAAGAATTGGACGATGTCCTGAGAAGGCATGGCAGGATTTTAGATGTGGTCGAGATCGAATACAAGAAGAACGTCATGGCGGGTATGAAGTGGACGCATGAATGGACGCGAGATGCGAGTCAGGCTAATCGCGAATTCTTGTTTTTGCTCGAAAAGCGAGCCGCTTAATCCGCCCCACCTGAGCTTGATGCTTAAACCCGTTGCCAAAAATGCACTCATCGCCGCTTGGGTCGCCGTCGTCGAAGTAAGCGCAGCCCCCCTGCAAGACGTCGTCTCCCAAACCGGGCACATCCACGCCCTGACCATCTTCGCGCATTTTGCCGATGAGGGCGGCTTGGGACGCGAGGTCCCGTCTTTTGCGACGGGGATTTTTGCCGACCAGCCGGGCAGCCTAACTCACTTTTACCGCGAGATGTCGCGCGGGCAGTTCGAACTCACTGGGGAGGTGCTGCCCCGCTGGTACGCGTCCCGCAGCAATGCCGAGGTGTACGCAGGCCAGGAGGTCGGGTATGGTCGCTTTGCCCGCGAGATCATCGAGGCCGTTGATGCCGACATGGACTTTGGCCGCTACGACAACGACGGCCCCGACGGAGTACCTAACTCTGGCGACGACGATGGGTACGTGGATTTTATTTTTCTCATCTCGGCCTCGGCCCCAACGGGCTTTATCGTCGAAGAGGCCACCGGCGTTGCGCGGCTCGGGCTGGGCAACGACTATGTGAGCCAAGACCGCGCCCTGCGCGGCGGTTTCATCCGGGTCGCCTCGAAGAAAGGTGCCGTCCAGCGCGGACGGTCTTTTGTCGAGGCCGTAGGCAGCATGGCCCACGAGTTTGGACACTTTCTGGGCCTGCCCGACCTGTACGACCGCGAGTTTGATGATGAGCCGGAAGACGACTCGGGCGGCATTGGCTATTGGGGCTTGATGGGGCACGGCAATCGCGGCTGGAACGAGGTAGATGGCCCCAATCCCTTCTGCGCGTGGAGCTTGGGGCAGCTCGGCTGGCTGGGGGTAAACAACCAACAACTCAACGTGCTGAGCGAGGACCAAGACGATGTGGTTTTTGCCGATGTCAACGCCGGCGGTGATGTGTATTTGCTGCCCGCGTCTGCGCCTGCTGAGCACTTTTTTCTCGTGGAGTTCCGCAGCCGCCAGCACAGCTATTACGAGCGCAATCTACCCGCCGAGGGCTTGTTGATCTGGCGCATAAATCCCACGCGCAACGGCAATAATATGGAGGCCATCAAACAGGTGGATTTAGTATGCGCCGATGGGCTTTTTGGCGATGCGGGCTTCCCCTTGGGCCGCAAGCCCGCCCCGTTTAGAGGCCGCGACAACCTCGACTTTTGGGCGCACGACGAGCGCTATCGCACGGATTTTGGTGGCAACCTTGGTGACGCCACCGATGTGTTTGACGGCGAGCAATTTACCGACTTCTGGGCCGCGTCCAACCCGGCATCGACGACGGGGATTAGCGTGACTAACATCCGCCGTGCGGGCGATCAGATGGTGGCCGATCTCAAGCTGCAAGACCGCCGTCGCGCTGGTCCGATTGGCGACATGGAAATCTGGCGCGACCGCATTGAGATGGTCGGCGACGTGACCGTCCTGCCCGGCGGGCACCTCGATGTCCGCGCTGGTGCGCAGGTGCAGGTGGGGCCGGACGCGCTAACTGCGGGTGCGGATACGGCGCGCGTGGAGCTGATAGTGTACGGCGATCTCGTCATCGGCGTTTCGGGGCAGGGGGAAACCGCCTTCCACTCGGCTGCCGCCGACCCGCAGCCCGGAGATTGGCACGGCATCGTACTGCACCAAACGGCCACGGCCTATGTGCGCAGCGTCCTGATCGACCATGCCCACTATGGCCTATTGGCCGAGGAAATCGATCACGCCACTACCTTGGAAGATGTGACCATCCGCCACGCCAGCGCGGACGGCATTCGCTTAGAAAAGGTCGAGGAGGAGATTCTCTTAGATCGCGTGCATGTCGAGGAAGCAGGTGGGGTGGGCATTTGGATCGCTGGCCCGGGCTTGACGCGGATAAACCGAGCTGAACTGCACGACAATGGCCGCGCTGGCCTCTGGCGCGAGGGCGGATTTTTGTCGTTGCTCGATAGCCGCTTCAACGCCAACGGCTCGGCTGCGCCCGAGGAGGCCAACTTGGTCTTGGGGCGGGGGACCAGCGGCAAGGTGGCGGGCAATTCGTTTACCGGTGGGGTTGGGATTTACTGCGTGGAGACGCGGGAAGTCGAAATTGAGGGCAACGAGCTGTACCATCACGAAGTCGGCCTTTGGACTAGAAGTGCGCGCCCGCGCATTGTGCGCAATCAATTCTTCCGCAATGCGTTGGCTATGCGGATGGAGGGGAGCGTGGTGCCGGCGCGGCTGGTCTTGAACGGCGTCCAAGAGGGCGAGCAACTGCTCGATAATCAAACCAATCAACCGTTGCAGGCGATTAACAATTGGTGGGGGAACGAGGACGAGAGTTGGATCGCGGCCCGGATCAGCGGCGATGTCAACTGGCAGCCCTTCCTCAACTTCGATCCGCGTACGCCGTTGGATTTTGCCTTGGGGCAGAATTACCCCAACCCGTTCAACGAAGGTACGCAGATCGACTATCAGATCGGGATCAACGACCCCATTGTTGCCGGCGAGACTACGGTCAAGTTGGAAGTTCGCACCTTGACCGGTGGCTTGGTGCGGCACTTAGTTGAGGGGTTGGCAGCCCCGGGGTTGTACAGCACTTCTTGGGATGGCCGCGACGAACGTGGCGAGCGCGTGGCCAGTGGCATGTATTACTACGTGTTGCGCATCGGGCCGATCGCCCACGCCAAAAAAATGATCTTTATCAAATGAAAATCGAGGCGGATTATCTAGTCCTCGGCAGCGGGATTGCCGGTTTGTTCTTTGCCCTCAAGGCCGCTCAGCAGGGGTCCGTGGCCGTGCTGACCAAGCGCGAGCGGCGCGAGTCTAACACGCAATACGCGCAAGGCGGCATTGCTGCGGTCATGGATGCGGCTGATTCAGTGGCTAGCCACGCGCAGGATACGATTGAGGCGGGCGCGGGTCTGTGCGACCGCGCAGTCGTCGAAGGGGTGGTAGCTGAAGGGCCAGAGGTGGTGGACGAGCTGTTGGCGATTGGCGCGCAGTTCAACGAAGTGCGGCCTGGGGTGTTGGCGTTGGGGCGCGAGGGTGGGCACGCCCATGCGCGGGTAGTGCATGCGGACGACATGACTGGCCGCGAGGTTACGCGCACCTTGGTTGCGGCCGTGCAAGCGCTGCCGCAAGTGACGTTGTACGATCACCATTTGGCCGTGGAATTAATCGTGGACGAGCAGCGGCGTTGCCACGGGGCTTGGGTATTGGACTCGCAGCAAGCTGATCCTATTGCCGCGGTGGCGCCGGTTACGCTGCTGGCCACGGGTGGCTGTGGCCAGGTCTTTTTGCATACGACCAATCCGCGTGTGGCTTCTGGCGATGGGGTCGCTATGGCTTGGCGGGCCGGGGCGAGGGTGAGCAACATGGAGTTTATGCAGTTCCATCCGACCATGCTCTACGATCCGGGGCGGCCCTCGTTCCTGATTACCGAGGCTTTGCGCGGCTTTGGTGCCGTGCTGATCGACGAGCGCGGCGCGGCGTTTACCGACCCGTTGCAGACGCGCGATGTGGTGTCGCGGGCCATTGTCGCGCAGATGCAGCAAAGCGCTGCTGAGTGCGTCTATTTGGACGTTACCGGCCAAGATGCCGACCAGACCCGTCGCCGCTTTCCCAACATTTATCAGCATTGTCTGGGGATGGGCGTAGAAATGACTGAGACACCTATTCCGGTGGTGCCGGCGGCGCACTATAGCTGCGGCGGGGTGTGGACGGAGGCTCATGGCCAGACGGATATTGCGGGTCTGTACGCGGCTGGCGAGGTGGCGATGAGCGGGTTTCAGGGGGCGAATCGGCTGGCGAGTAATTCGCTGTTGGAAGGCTTGGTTTTTGCGCGCCGCGCTGTCGAACACGCCAGTACAGTTGCGCCCGTGGCTGAGGGGCGGTTCGAGATGGAGCATGCGGGCGATGCCGTTGCGCCTGATACGTTGGAGAAGCGGCGGGAGTTGCTGCGGCGCTTGATGTGGGACGAAGTGGGGATCGTGCGTAGCGACCGAGGTTTGCAGCGGGCTCAGGAGGAGACGGAGCGGATGGCGTGCGAAATTGAGGCTTTGTACAGCAGGCACCGGCTCGACGGCGAGCTAGTTCAGCTACGCAGCTTGGCGACTGTGGCGCAGCTCATTGCCCGCTCGGCGCGGCAGCGCTTGGAAAGCCGCGGCGTCCACTACAACTGCGACCATCCCGTGCGCGACGATGCTCGCTGGCAGCGGCCGACGCTGCTGGTGAAGGAGCGGATAGCGGCGTCAAAAATACACTAGCGCCGCCACCTTATCTAACGGCCCCATGCGTAATCAGTCATTGGGAACGACAGAAGGACACGCGCTCCTCAGAACTCTTCTGCAATACCTGCAAAATAATATAGCCGAACAAGCGCGTCCGTGCGTTCCACGCGCTAATTGGCCGCCTAGGCTTTCGTCATGCGGCGTTGCGCCACGCGGTGCCAGCACCAGCCGAGCAAGAGCAATCCCAAGCCGCTGATCCAGATCGTGCGCTCGACAAAAAACGCCAGCCCTAAGCAGGCGACTAGACCCACTATGGCTATCCACCGGGGGTAGAGCCGTTGGTCGGCTGGCAAGCGCAGGGCGCAGAAGTTGGTAATGGCGTAATAGACCAGAATAGTGAAGGCGCTAAAGGACCAAGTGGTCTTGATGTTGCCTACGAGGACTAGCCCGGCGATCGCCAGTCCGACGACCACCACGGCAATAGAGGGCGTAGTCTGATCCCGATTGAGACGGGCAAGCGCTTGGGGCATATCCCCACGGCGGCCCATGGCCAGCAGGACTCGCGACAGACCGAGGATTAGGTTGAGCAGCACCCCGGCCATAGCGGTGATGGCTCCCAGGGCTAGGAGCGAAGAGATGCCGGGTGCATCAAAGGTGTGGGCGATGACCTTTAGGGGGGCGGCTTTCTCCATGGTGGCCGCGTAAAAAGCCTCCGAGCCTACGGCGGCTATGGCGATGGCACCGACGCCGATGTAGAGCATCATGGAAATGAGCAACACGGCGACGATGGCACGGGGGATCGTCTTGCGGGGTTGGCGGACTTCTTCGCCGAGCGTGGCGATGCGACCGTAGCCCGTATAGGCGACGAACATCAGGGCGCTGGCATGCAATAGGGCCGACCAGCCTTGGTCTCCCAAGAAAGGGGTCAGGTGCAGGTTGCGCTGGGCGCTGGGTGTGCCAGCGACGATAAAGGCGATTAGCGAGCAAAGCGTCGCGGCGACGATGGCGATGTTGACCTTGTTGGTGCGGTTGATGCCTAGGAGGGAGATGAGGGTGAGTACTAGCACGGCAGCCAAGGCGACCGGGGTGATTGATGCGGCCTGATCTAGTGCGTTGAGCAGGTAGCCGGCCAGTCCCATCGCCGCGGTAGCCGCGGTCGCGCTCTTGGCGCATAGAAACATCCACCCGGCAGTAAAGCCGATGGCTGGCGAAGCGTACTCATAGCCGTATTGGTACGTGCCGCCGCTGAGCGGATGGCTGGCAGCTAGCTGGGCGCTGGACAGGCCGTTGCAGAGGGCGACCAGCGCCCCAATGGCGATGGCGACGAGAACCGCCGGGCCAGCGATGCCAGCGCCGATGCCAATGCTGACGAAGACGCCGGTGCCGACGATCGAACCCAAGCCGAGGGCGATGGTGCCGATTAGGCCCAACTCGGGACGCAGGCGTTCGGACGGGGTGGGTGTGGAAGTCATGCGACCAAATATAGGTTGGCGGCGCGCTCGCGTCCTATCAGTCCGTTTACTAAAAGCGAAAAGAGGCGACGCGTCTTGACTATATGCTTAAAGCCCCTTTACGTACTATTTATCACTCATTAACCAACTACGGGGAGAAAATCATGATCCGAATATTGTCATTTGTCCTAGTTGCGATAGGGCTGCTCGGCGGAGTAGAAAAAGCCGCTGCTGCCGCAAGGGATGTAGTAGATCGAGAGACGCTGAAGAATTTCGTGCTGGAAGCGAAGAGCCTGGTGGAGTCTGCGCAAGACGAGGCGGAGCGGACGGCCATTTTGGAGACCTTCAGGACCGACGAAAAATGGCGACATGGGCCGATTTATATCTTCATCACCAGTTTCGACGGCACGGGCTTTTTCCACGCGACCCAACCCGAGCGCGAAGGGGTCAATAATATCGACTCAGAAGACAGCAATGGCGTTAAGATCGTACAGCAGAATATCGCGGCGGCACAAGCCGGGGGCGGATTTACGGAATATCTTTTTGATAATCCGGCGATCGCAGGAGAGGACGAGTCCACTAAGGTAAGCTACGTGGCCCCCATCGAGATTGATGGGGCATCCTATTACATTGGCGCAGGGTTGTATATTGATTCGGAGCAGACCAATGTAGCGCCCATTTCGTGGGGTAGCTTGAAAGGGCAGGTGTAACCGAGCCAATGCCTAGGCCTGCAAAAAAGGAGGCTCACAATGGATGTGAAGGAAGCCGCGCGGACGGCTCGAGAATATATTACTAACCTTTTTGCTGATGAAAATGTGAAACATGTCGGTCTAGAAGAGGTTGAATTCGACGACCTAGCGAAAGTTTGGCGCATAACTATCGGTTTCTCTCGACCTTGGGAATTTCCTGAGGATTCTCCCTCGCCTTCTTTTAGTTCTGTGCTTGATGAGTTAAAGCCGCCACCTTTAACACAGCGCTCCTACAAGATCGTTAGCGTACGCGACAATGATGGTCGCGTCTTATCCGTTATGAACCGCACTCTAGCTGATCATAATTGAGCCAATGGCCCGGAAAGGGATATTCATTGACGCCAACCTGCTCGTGCTACTCGTCGTGGGTGCGACAGATCAAGCGTTGATTGCCAAGCATCGTCGCCTGCGAACATTCATGGTGGAAGATTACGGGCGTTTGGTCGGGCTAATTGAGCAAGCTGGTCAGGTGTTCTTGACGCCCAACACGCTAACCGAAGCCTCCAATCTACTCGCTCAACATCCGAACCCAGAGCGTTCCCGATTTTTCGCAGTGTTCCGCCGTATCATTGGAAAAAGCGAGGAGATCGTCGTTGCGAGCAAGGCTGCCTCCGGCAACGACGCATTCGTGCGACTTGGATTGACCGACGCTGCGCTCTTGGAGGTCATCTCCGAAGAAACTCCATTGGTTACCGTAGATTTGGATTTGTTTGTGGCAGCTTTTGCAGAAGGAAAGGTAGCAGCGTTGAATTTTACACATTTACAATCGTTGTAACCCACAGGAGATTCCCCTTGAGCCTCGTCGTCCTCGACTTCGGCGGGCAGTACGCCCACCTGATTGCCAACCGCATTCGCCGCCTCCGCGTCCATGCTGAGATTCGCTCGCCAGAGACTGCGGTTGCCGATTTGCAAGACGCCGACGGGTTGATTCTGTCGGGCGGACCGGCCAGTGTCTATGACCCGGAAGCTCCGGCGTACAATCCCGAGATTTTGGCGATGGGCAAGCCGATGCTGGGCTTGTGCTATGGCCACCAACTGCTCTGCCATCGCTTGGGTGGCCAAGTCGAGATGGGGACGACTCACGAGTTTGGCGCGGCTTATCTACACGTTGCCAAAGCAGAGGGCGTGTTGGCTGGGCTAGACGTGCGCGAGCGGGTGTGGATGAGCCATCGCGACCACGTTGCAGCATTGCCACCTGGGTTTGCCGTCTTGGGTGCGACCGAGGACTGCCCGGTGGCGGCAATGGGCGACGCCGAGCGCAAGATTTACGGCTTGCAGTTCCATCCAGAAGTGACGCACACTGTCCGGGGCATGGATATTCTCGATAACTTCGCCGCGCTGTGTGGCGCAGAGCGGAACTGGACGATGGAGCGCTACACCGAGGAGACAATAGAGCGGCTCCAAGAGCAGGCGAAGGGGCGCAACGTCTTTTTGTTCGTCAGCGGCGGAGTCGATTCGTCGGTGGCGTTTCTCCTGCTCAACCGCGCCTTAGGAGCAGAGCGAGTGCTGGGCTTGCACATTGACAACGGCTTTATGCGCGAGGGCGAGACTGCGATGGTCGAGCGGCTGATGAAGGGCGCGGGTCTGCACAATCTGGAAGTAGTTGATGCCAGCGCGGAATTCCTCGCCGCCACAGAGGGCATTGCCGAACCCGAGGAAAAGCGGCGGCGGATTGGCGAGGAGTTTATCCGCGTCCGCGACCGGGCGCTGGCGGCGCTGGCACTGGACCCGGACGAGTGGCTGTTGGGCCAGGGGACGCTCTACACGGATACGATTGAGTCCGGCGGCACGGAAAATGCAGCGGTTATCAAGACCCACCACAACCGCGTCGGTGTTATCGATCAGCTCTTGGCCGAGGGCAAGGTCGTCGAGCCGCTAGACCAGCTCTACAAGGACGAGGCGCGCACCTTGGGTGAGACGCTCGGCCTGCCGCACCACTTGGTCTGGCGGCATCCGTTCCCAGGGCCGGGGCTGGCGGTGCGGGCTTTGTGCAGCGATGGGCCGAGTGCGGAGACCAAAGCGCGTGGCGCTGAGCTTGTCGAAGCGCAGCAGGTGGCGGCGACATTCGGCCTAGCGCTCGATGTGCTGCCGTTGCGCAGCGTCGGCGTGCAGGGCGATTCGCGGACCTACGCGCATCCAGCGGTAGTTACCGGCCAGGGGGAGTGGAAGACGCTGGAGGCCCTTTCTACCGAGTTGACCAATAACTTCCCGTCGATCAATCGGGTGATTTACCTGTTAGGGCCGACACCGCGGCCGCAGCAAAACATCAAAGCGGGGTATTTGACCCGTGACCGGCTCGATCTGCTGCGTCGGGCCGATGCTATCAGCATGGCGGCGTTGGAGCGCCACGAGCTGATGGAGGAAGTGACCCAGATGCCGACAGTGCTGCTGCCGCTGTCGTCGGATGGGGTGCAAGAGAGCGTGGTGCTGCGGCCGATTGCGACTTCCGACTTTATGACCGCGCGCTTTTGCCCGTTGCCGCAGGCGTTTTTAGACGACGTGTGCGAGCGGCTGTTGGCACTAGCGGGCATTGAGGCGGTCTTTTACGACATTACCCACAAGCCGCCGGGCACGGTGGAGTGGGAATAAAGCCCAAGCGGCAAAAATATGTTCGACACTAGCATCCTCGACGAAGCCATAAGAGCGCGACGGCAGCGGCTAGCGGCCGAGCAAGCCGAGTTGCTTGACTGTGTTCGTCGCACTCTGTTGGAACTGCGGGAACCCTTCGGAATCGAGGCCGCGTACATTGTCGGCTCGTTGCGGTCGCCCGATTTTTGGCGGGAGTCGTCCGACATTGATGTGGCCGTGGCAGGCTGCTCACCTGTTGTGCTTGAGCTGATGAAAAAACTAGAGGACGCTACCGGCAGAGTGGTGGACGTAATTGACCTCGACCGGCATCCTTCCTCTCAATCCTTTACCCAGTCTGGAGTCAAGGTATATGGATAAAGAGGCTTTCGCAGTTCTCGAAGCGGGGTTGCGAGCGCGTGTCCGAGACATCAGTCGCACCGGCGGTCGCATTGAGGAACGCCTGGGCACGTTTGCCCATAGTGCCGAAGGAGTGGACAGCATGGGATACCAGCTCCACAACCTCTATGGCGCGTTTGAGCAGTTGTTTGAGGAAGTAGCGCGATTCTTTGAGAACCAAATCGATGAAGCAAGGTATCACGCGGATATGATTAGGCGGATGCAGCTAGAGATCGAGGGCATCCGCCCGGCGCTCTTGTCCACAGAGACCGCTTCCGACTTGGACGAATTGAGGCGATTCCGCCATCGGTTTCGCCACGCATACACCGCGGATTTGGATCCCGACAAGGTGGCGAATTTGGCGGCCAAAGCCGTGTGCATCCAGCAAGATTTTGCGCGGGACTTTGAGCGATTCTTAGCGCTCTTGCGGCCTGAGTAGCTAGCAGACGAGGGTGTACTGCTTCTTGCCGCGGCGCACGATTAAGTACTTGCCGTGTAAGCCCTCTTGGCACCGCATGCTCCGCGCCATGTCCGTGCAGCGCTCGCCGTTGATGTAGATTGAGCCGTTTTGCACGTCTTGGCGGGCTTGGCGCTTGGAGGACGAGACGCCGGCTGCGACGAGCAGATCAATCAGTCCTAGTGCCTCCTGACCCATCGCGTGCGTTGGCACGTCGTTAAAACCTTCGAGGATTTCCTCCTCGGATAGGTCTTGAAACTCCCCGTAAAAGAGCGCGTGCGAGATGCGTTCGGCCCGGCGAGCAGCGTCGGCTCCGTGCACGATGGTCGTTGCCTCGGTGGCGAGAGTGCGCTGGGCCTCGCGCCGTTCGGGTTGGTCGCGGACGGTTTCGGCGAGCTGGAGGATCGAATCCTGTTCCAAGAAGGTGTACGTTTTCAGGTGATCGACGACCTTCTGGTCTTCGGCGTTGATCCAGAACTGGTAAAACTGGTAAGGCGAGGTCTTAGCGGCGTCGAGCCAGACGGTGCCCGCCTCGGTCTTACCGAATTTGGTGCCGTCTGCTTTGGTCACCAGCGGACAGGTCAGGCCAAAGGCCCGGTTGCCGGCGGAGCGGCGGATCAGATCGGTGCCAGCGGTGATATTGCCCCACTGGTCAGAGCCGCCGGTTTGCAACTCGCAGTTGTATTTTTCATTGAGGACCAAGAAGTCGTACGCTTGTAGCGCCATGTAGCTGAACTCGGTGTAGGAAATGCCCGTTTCGAGGCGCGAGGCGACCGAGTCCTTAGCCAGCATGTAGGGGACGGGAAAGTGCTTGCCGACGTCGCGCATAAAGTCGATGGCCGCGAGTTGGCCGAGCCAGTCGTGGTTATCGACCATGATCGCGGGGTTGGGGCCGTCGAATTCGAGGAAGCGCTCTAGCTGGGCTTTGACCTGATGCGTCCACTCGGCCACGACGTCGGTGGCATTGAGTTGGCGCTCCTCGGTCTTGCCGCCGGGGTCGCCGATTAGGCCGGTGCCGCCGCCAGCTAAGGCGATGACCTTGTGACCGGCGAGCTGGAAGCGGCGCAGGAGCAGGATCGGCACGAGGTTGCCTACCGTCAGGCTGTCGGCGGTTGGGTCGAAGCCATTGTAGAGCACGATCGGTCCGGTGGCGAGGCGCTCGGCGAGGCTGTCGAGGTCGGTGACTTGGTAGATCAGGCCGCGAAATTCAAGATCGGGTATGATGTTCATCACAGTTCCTTTTGGGCATAAAAAAAGCCCCTGTTAATCAGGGGCTTGTAAATGCGGTTGAGACGATAAAGCGGACGTACTACCCCTGTCTATGAAGCGGGGTATAGTAATAGTGGCGATCAGAGCGTAGGTTCTGCATCATTCATTCTCCGCGCAACAATATAACCGCGACCTCTATTCCCGTCAATCAGGAGGCTAACATGACTAATGAACAATACCGGGTGGCCGTCGTCGGTGCAGCCGGTACGTGGGGCCGCTATTACACGCGCGCGTATGCCGCTCACCCCAACTGTGAGATTGTTGGTCTCGTCGATCGCGCCAGAGAGCGGAGGGACGCCATTGCCCGGCGCTACGGTGTGGAGAAGGTGTACGACGATCTCGATGACCTGTTGGCGGCCGAAGTGCCCGACATTGTCTCTGCGGTGGTGCCGGTGGGTCAGAATTACCCCTGCGTCACCGCCTGCGCTCGCGCTGGTGTGCGGGTGGTTTCCTGCGAGAAGCCGATTTCGCACGAATTGCACGAGGCCGATGAAATGATTCGCATCTGCCGGGAACACGGCACCTTGTTCGGCTGTGCTCAGGCCGGATGGGCGACGCCGTATATGCCCGAGGTGGTCGAGTGGGTGCGGCAGGGGCGCATTGGCCGGCTGACCGCGGCGGCGATCCCGGGTGGGTTGCCGACTGAGGTGTCGGGTGGAGGTTGCGTGCAGATTGCGGCTTTGCGCATCCTCACTGGGATGGACGTGGAATGGGTGGAAGGGTACACCTTGCCGGCGGTGCCGGGGTACGTGGCGGAAGGCACGCCTGTAGAGGAGGGAGATGTACCCGCGTACGGTCGCTTAGGACTGAGCGGCGGCATTGTCTGCGAGGTCGTCGCGCCTGAGCCGGATGGTCGCGTGCCTACCTTTATCTCGGTCGTCGGCGAGCGCGGGCAGGTCTTTTTGGCGCGCCCGCGGCCGGTGTTGATCGAAGGAACTGGCGCAGCGGCTTCTCCGGTGTATCCCGACTTTTTGGATCAGCCCGCGGCCGACGCCTTCACCTATACGATTGAGCGCCTGATGCGCGCTCATCGGGACGGCACTGAGCCGTATAGCAGCGGTGACGACTACCGCCACTCGCTCGAAGTGGCCATCGCCTTAGTGCGCTCGGCCCACCGGGGACACGAGCGGGTGTCCCTGCCGTTTGCGGACCGCACGCTCAAGCTGTATCCGCATCCCTATCGCCTCAGCGGCGGCGATGTCGCCGGGTGGCAGAGCATTGGCTACGATGGACCGCCGACGATGGATGTCTGAGGGGAAACTTCCGCACCGCAACCGATGAGCTGACTCGGGAGACATAGGAGATGTCTGATACCACATTGCCGCAGCAAGCTAGGGGCGTCATCATTGGCGCAGGCATCGTAGGTTGCAGCGTCGCGTACCATCTGACGAAACTCGGCTGGCGGGATATAGTCGTCGTCGAGCAAGGACCGCTGTTTGAGACCGGCGGCTCGACCTCGCACGCCCCGGGCCTCGTTTTCCAGCTTAACCCGTCGAAGACCATGACGGGCTTTGCGCGCTATACGGTTGAGCTTTGGAGCGAGTTGGAGCTCGATGGCGAGCCGTGCGCCAAGAGCGTAGGTAGTCTTGAAGTGGCTTGGACGCAGGAGCGCCTCACGGACTTGAAACGCAAGGCCGGGTATGGCATGAGTTGGGGCGTGGAGGCCCATCTGCTCAGCGCCAATGAAGCACGCAGGCTGATTCCGATGCTGTCTGATCGCATCTTGGGTGCGCTGTATGTTCCTTCCGACATCCAGACGAAGGCGACGAGGCCGGCTGAAGCGATGGCGCGAGAGGCGGAACGGAGTGGTGCAGCGTTCTACAGCAATGTCAAGGTTACCGGCTTCGCCATCGCGGATGGACGAATTGCGGCGGTCCATACCACGCGCGGTGACATTAAGACGGACCTGGTAGTCGCTGCTACTGGCATCTGGGCTCCAAAGGTTGGTGGGCTTGCCGATGTGCCCATTCCGCTGTCGCCGATGCAACATCTCTACGCCGTTACGACGCCACTGAGGGAATTCGCCGGTGCGACCGAGGAGATAGCGCAGCCGTTCTTGCGCCACCAAGACGGGGCCATGTACTTCCGGCAGGTCGGCGAGTGCTACGGCATCGGCTCGTACCAGCACGAACCTCTCTTAGTGGACGCCAACGACATTCTCGACCACGAGGAAGCGCCGGTTGCTCCAGCCGAGATGCCGTTTACGCCGCCTCACTTTGAGAAGGCGCTGGCGGCGGCGGGAGAGGTGCTACCGAGCCTGAAGGGCGTGGGGTTGACGCGCAAGTTCAACGGCCTCTTCTCGTTCACTACCGACGGATTTCCCGTACTCGGCGAAGCGCCCCAAGTGCGCGGTTTCTGGTCGGCGCAGGCCGTCTGGATTACGCACGCTGGCGGCGTTGGCAAGGCGGTCGCTGAGTGGATTGCAAACGGCGAGCCGACTAGCGACCTGCGGGAGTGCGACATAAGGCGCTTTCATCCGCACGCGTACAGCCGCTCTTACGTCCGCGCCCGGGCTGCGCAACAGTACCGCGAGGTGTACGACATCATCCACCCGCGCCAGCAGATAGCCAATCCGCGCAACCTCCGCCTGACGCCGTTCTATGCGCGCCAACAAGGATTGGGCGCTGTCTTCTTTGAGAACGCGGGATGGGAGCGTCCCCAGTGGTACCGTGCGAACGAGGGGCTGCTCGACTCCCTTACCATTGCCGGCGCGGCGCGAACTGGCTGGGAGGCGCGAGAATGGTCGCCGACGATCGCCGCAGAACACGTCGCCACTCGCGAGCGAGTAGCCCTGTTCGACCTCACGCCCTTCGCCAAATTCGAGGTGACTGGAGAAGGCTCGCTTGAAGCACTCCAGCGCCTTGCGACCAATCAGATGGACAAGCCCATCGGGACTATCACGTACACGTCTATGCTCACACCTCGGGGCGGAATTAAGTGCGACTTGACCGTGACGCGGCTGGGTGAGAACCGCTTCATGGTGGTCACGGGTGGAGCTATGGGTCTCCATGATCTGGGCTGGATTCAGGCGCATCTAGCGGACGATGGATCGGTTGGGGTAGCTGACATTTCGTCGGGGCTGTGCTGTATCGGCTTGTGGGGGCCGAGCGCGCGCGACTTGCTGAGCCGGGTTTGTGAGGAGGATGTAAGCAATGAGGGGTTTCCCTACTTGGCTGCGAAGCCGATGCGAATAGCCGAGGTTCCCGCACTGGCGCTGCGCATCTCATACGTGGGCGAACTCGGCTGGGAAATCTACGCGCCCGCCGAGCAAGGCTTGCGGTTGTGGGATGTCCTGTGGGAGGCTGGCCAGCCGCTTGGAGTCATCGCGGCAGGTGGAGGTGCCTTTGACTCACTGCGCTTGGAAAAAGGCTACCGACTGTGGGGGAATGACATCCACACTGAGTACAATCCTTACGAGGCTGGTATAGGTTTCGCGGTGAGGATGGGGAAAGGCGATTTTTTAGGCAGGGACGAGTTGAGGAAGATTCTCACCCAAGGACTGACGCGCAAGCTGTGCTGTATGACGCTGGACGATCCCAATGCCGTCGTTATGGGCAAGGAGCCAATCTTGGACGATGACCGCGTGCTGGGCTACGTGACGAGCGCCAACTACGGTCACTCGATCGGCCTTGGCATTGCGTATGGTTACCTGCCGATGAACTACGCCGAGGTGGGGACCAGCGTTGACATTCTCTACTTTGGCGAGCGTCTGCAAGCAACGGTTGCGCAGGAGCCTTTGTACGACCCGGAAGGCAAGAAGATGAAGGCGTGAAACCCTTGCGTGTTGCGTCGAATTGATATAGAAATCCAAACAACTGGAGGTTCTCAGATGGCACAAACTCTGGTAATCGACGGTCTCAAGCGGCGTACCTTGCCGATTAACCTGCGGCAGAGCGGCAACAGCGATGCCCAAATGCTAATATCTGCCCGCATCAGGAAGTCGCCGTGGTGGCATCTATCAAAGGCGGCAGGCTGCTGGGCATATACGACGTACAATCACATGTATCATCCGCGCGCGTATATCAAGCCCGAGGATGGTGGACTGTTTGCGGAGTACAAATATCTGACCGAGCATGTCAGTATGTGGGATGTGGCAGTCGAGCGTCAGATTCAGATCAAGGGCCCCGACGCCGCGGATTTTGTGAACATGCTCATCACCCGCGATGTCACCGGAGTGCCGACCATGCAAGCCCGTTATGTGATTTTGTGTAACCAGTACGGCGGCGTCATAAACGATCCGGTGTTGCTGCGGGTGGCTGACGACGAGTTCTGGTTTAGTATTTCCGACTCCGATCTCCTGCTTTGGGCGCAGGGGGTCAACGTATCCGGCAAGTTCAACGTTGACATCCGCGAGATTGATGTGTCGCCAGTCCAGATACAGGGGCCCAAGTCCGTGTTGCTGATGGAGAAGATGTTCGGCTCCCACATCAGGGAAATCCCATACTACCACCTGATTCACGACACGCTGAACGGCCATGCGGTCACGATTTCGCGCACGGGTTTCTCCGCCGAGGTTGGGTTTGAGATATACCTACACGGTGCCATGTTCCATGCCGACGACGTCTGGCCGCATATCTTGGAACAGGGAGAGGAGTTCAACTTGGGTGTGATCGCCCCCAGTCACGTCCGTCGTTTGGAGGCCGGCATCTTGTCCTACGGCCAGGACATGGATATAGAGAACAATCCATTTGAAGTTCGGCTTGGCTGGCAGGTGGACTTGGATAAAGGGGACTTCATTGGCAAAGAGGAGCTGGCTAAGATCAAGGAAGAGGGCGTTAAGCAGAGACTGGTCGGCCTGAAGGTCGGCGGCGAGCCGATTACTTGGTATAACGAGGACTTTTACTTAGTTAAGGACCGCGACTCGGGCGACGACGTAGGCTACGTGACTAGCGCTTTCTGGTCGCCGAATGTGGAGTCGAATATAGCGCTGGCCGTCATGCCTCGGTCGCACTGGAACAGGGGCACTCAAGTGAAGGTTCAGTTGCCAAAGGACGGCATTGTGGATGCCGAGGTGGTGCGGGTGCCGTTCTTTGATCCAACCAAAGAGCGTCCCAAGAGCGCTTTGTGAAGAGTCAATCGCCGAGATAGCCCTGTGCTGCCCAGACTTTGCTCGCTAGCTTTTTCGCTGCGGCGTCCGGTTCGATTGCGCCCAAGATACTGCTCGGCGGTTGCCCCTTCTTTTTGCGCTCGGGGTCGGGCGACCAGTCGTCTTTGGCGTATTTTTTGCGCACTGACTCGCGGCGGAAGTCGGGTATTTCCATTGGTGCCGAGTCGTTTAGCACCGAACGCCACGCTTGGATCCCGGCGATGCTCATGTCGATGCCGCGGTACACGTCTAAATAGGGCGGCTCGCCGGTGCGGATGGCCTCGGCAAAGTGGTAGCTGGTGAAAAAGTCGCCGCCGCCGTGGCCAGCGCGCGCCGCTAGGCCGTGATGCACGGGGAAGTTGGGACTGTACACGGTTTCGACTGGATCGCTCTTGCGCTTTTCCCAAGGCTCGTACCACACGCGCAGCCGCTGTTTGTCGCCGTGGCGGCAGTTTTCCATCACCCCCTTGTTGCCGTGGATGCGGACGTAGTTGCCGTGGCCGCGCAGTCCGCCGTGCAGCGACTTCATCACCGCATCGTTGTCCATCCGGCAGATGATTACCGCGGCGGTGTCACTGCGGTTCATGTGCAGCGTTTGGGTAGGGTCGGCGAAATCAAAGGGGATGACAAAGCCGTTTACTTTTACCGGCCGGGTGTCGGTGATGTACATGACCGGGGCGATGGAATGGGTGCAGTAGTACGTGGAGGGGATCCAGTTGCGCCAGTGGTCGCGGCCGCAACTGCGCGCCAGTTTCACTTCGGGTGGGTCGGGGTGGACGTACTCGCCCTCGCCGTATTTGAATTCGCCGACGCGGCCCTGTTGGTAGAGCCGCTTCATCTCTTGGTTGAAGACCATGTAGGGGTAGTTCTCGGCGAACATGTAGATCTTGTCGCTTTTCTCGACCGCTCGCGCCAGCGCCACGCCTTCGCCCAAGGTGTGGCAGGCCGCGGTTTCGCTCATTACGTGTTTGCCGGCGTTGAGCGCTTTGATAGCAAACGGGGCGTGCTGGTGGAAGTAGTTGGCCAGCACGACCGCGTCCATGTCGCAGCCGAGGAATTCGTCGTAATCGACGAATGTCGGCACGTTGAGCGCTTTGCCTTCTGCAATGAGGCGCTTTTCCCAAATGTCGCAAATGGCGACCAGTTCCATGCCGGTCGCCGCGGCTGCCTGCATGAAGGAGCGGCCGCGACCGACGCCGACTACGCCGACGCGGATGGGACGTTGTTTGCCGCGTTTTTTGGCCATGATTTAATCCTGTGTATTTGTGTGTAGGAAGACTCGCTAGTTACGTGGAGGGACTAATGTTGCTTTGGGATCCGCCCCTCACTTCTGAACGCGGTTGGCGGTCTCTGGGATCATGCAGATTCTCAGTTCTCGTTCATCCGCACATCGTCAAGCTAGCCCAAGCCGAGTTGGATCCCACACAATTTCGGCCAAGCTGCGGTAGAGCTCCTGTCGCTCATCAACGTCTGTCTTGGAAAACGACGACGGGTACGCAGTGAAAGAGAGCTCATAGGTCTCACACAGCCGACGAAAACTTGGGTTGTTTTCGTACGACATTGGGTGAAGCGAACGGGCAAGAGGATTCTGAGCGTTGTAGTGATACACTTTGTCTTCGTAGGGCATGTCGCCGAAGCTGGAGTTAAAGTCTTTGGGAAGTAGTAGAAGGTCTCCGAACTTGTCCCGATGTTCTTCAAATTCGAAGCTGTTGGCGAACTCGTCGGCATGGCGGTCGAAGTGATTGGCCCAGATATGTTCGACCTCGTAGGGGTATTTCCGTGATCGATCGATATAGTCAACAAAGGTCGTGCCGGTTTCCAACTCGTCGTCGAGCCAAGCCGTGAGGCGCGCAAGCAGGTAATGGATGTGGCTACGGTTACGCTGAGTCAGACGGAAGGAACGAATTCCGTCGAACCGCTCGTCTTCTTGCTCCAGCCATAGGGCAAGGACCACTCGAATCTCGTCGGTTGGTCGGTTGCGGAGCTCCTTGATGAGGTTGAACATCGTGTAGACGATGGTAGAGTAACCGAAGTTGCGAAAGTTCACCATTCGCCGTGCCACGAAGATATCGAGCGCACCAGCAACAAGCGCTGTCTTCTCATTGAAAGTTGCGTCATCATCGTCCGGCGTGATGGCTGCCAAGATTACTGGTAGCTGCAATGTGAATCCTGTTCGGGCGTTGTAGTATACGGCTTCAAGCGCCGGCCGAAGCTGTTGCGAAGCATGCAGAAGTTGAAGGTACCGGTCACTTAGTCCGAAGAATTCGCGTTCTACGAATCGCCGGTAGTCGGCCTCTTTATCGAGCCCGATGCTATCTGCATTGTCGCGGACCCATTTGTGAAAGGCGGTACCGATAATGTCGAAGTCGCCCGGGGAAGCGTTGGGCTTTCGCTCGCGCTGAGTGTTCGCGTAGTGTCCACGCAGCCAAGCCTTGACGAATTCGGCATCAGCGTTCTTCTCAGCGTCGGTTAGCTCTGTCACTCGCCGACGCCAGCAGTCATTCAGGTCGCTAATCAAGTTGTCTTCGCCAACCCGGGCCAGCAGGAAGCTCTTGAGCATGTCGGTGTTGCTCAGTCGTAGCCCCCGATCGTTCATAGTCTCGAAGATCTCAAGCGCCATGTCCTGATCCGGCGCACCAATGTCAACTAGGATTACCCTGTGTAGGAGCCAATCGGCGAAGTAAGGCAGCGTCTCACCTTGGAGGTCACTCGGGAAGCGTTCGACGATGGTTCCGTATCGATCCCACAGGTTCCGAACTGACTCCGATTCGGTCTGGGGATCAAAGTCCTGTTCCTCAAGTATAGCCGTCAGGCATTTATCTCGTTCGTTGACGTCGAGGTTGAACGTCTTCTGGCCGAATGACGCTGAGAAGATGAGTGATTCGAGCGAGTTGGCATCCTCTTGGTGAGTCTCGGCGAGCCAACGACGAATGCAGATCAGTAGAAGGCTGAGTGTCGTGATCCGTTGCTGTCCATCGACGAGATAACGAACACCGTCTCTTTGTGCCGTGACAATTGGACCAAGGAAATAAGGCCTGTAAGATGCAACTTGTCGTCGTTCATGCATCGGGTTGAACTCGTCGAGGAAGCGGCTAGCAAGGTCATCGATCAGTTCACCAACCTGTGTCGCCTCCCAGCTAAACTCCCGCTGGTAAAAGTCTAACCCATAACGGTTGTTCGAGAGGAGCTGGCTCACTGAGCGAGCGGTTCCTGTGATTTGTTGGACGTCAATAGTCATTACAACTCCATTGCAGTTTGGAGGCCTAGAAAGAAGGCCTAATACGAATACTTGAAAAGGGCATCACGGTGAAGCTTGATTCCGGCTCGATCATAACTCGTCCGAGAATATAAGAAGTTCTGAGTCGAGAAAAGTGCGTGCTACCACTCGGACCTGTTGCACTGGGTCGAGGTCAAGTCCCTCGAAATAGTCCCGAGGGACTTCCAAGGCGTGCATCACCTCCTCTGTAAATACGTGTCACTACCCCCGATCCATTTATTGGTTAGTTTTCCTCTCTCTTAGGAATTCCCATTCCTCGCAAAACCCATTTGGTAGTATCTTGCGTCAAAGGTTCCTTCCTCCCTTTATATCCACGGAGATCGCCAAACGGACGAAAGCCTGCATGTTCTGCTACGAACTCGTTGAACTCCGCCGTGAAATCGATCACGTTAGTAAGCCCTTCTCGCGCCTCGGCAGGCGTCCACGTCATCCCGTGAGCAATCTTGTCTCTAACGCGCTCGCCCTTTTCCAGCTTTTCAATGAGATGATTAGGAATTTTCTGTCCAAAAACTATCTCGAATAGTTCGCGAAATCGTCGACGAGATAGGTGATCTTTACTAACAAGCTTCCATGTTAGTGAAGATTCACACCAATGGAGCTTCATGATGCCACAATAGATCGTCATTCGTTTAGCTCTTTCTATACGCGAAAATACGTAGCTAATCGACACTTCCCAGTTGTGCCGTGTTACCAACTCTGCAAAGTCCGGAAAGTAGCTACGGATACGCTCAGGGGCTGCTTCGTAATGCTGGAGTACTCCTCTATAAGACCTAGAAGACCTAGGCATTTCAATCCTTTCGTATTTTAGAACGTCCCAGGCTTAGGCGTCGCCGGAGGCCAGTAGCCGTCGGGGTCTTCATCCCACGCCGTGCCGCACATCCGGGAAATAACCGCCCATTCGGCTGCGGTCAAATGGGCGTGATTGTGGAAGAGGAAGCGCTGCAGCCCGGCTTCTTCTGAGGCTTGGAGGATGCGGTAGAGATCGCCGGAGGTCATGGGGTCGCCGCCGTGAGGCATGCGCCCGGTATCGACCCAAGGCAGAATCTTTTGCGGGTCGCCGACTGCGGCGATGGCGCGGCGCGTCTCCTCTTGCACTACCTCGTCGAAAAACGCCTGCGGAAATCCCAATTCCATGTCGGCTAGGCACTCCACCTCGGGCAGGCGGATGCCGAGCCAGGCGCGGAGCACCGTCCAGCACTGCGCCTCGCTCAACACCGGATTCCACTCCTGAATCTGCTGTATCCAGCGGGCAACTGTGCCGTACATCCCGTCAAAGCCGCGATGCCAGAAGTAGTGCTTGACCAAGAGCAAATCCACGATCTGGCCCCAAGCGTGGAAGTCGAGCGCGGTCATGCCGGAAAACACAGCCGAGCGCGGGCCGTTGCCCAAGAGTAGTTGGCGCGGCAACTCGTCGATGGCTTGACGGAATTCGCGGCCTTGGCGGATGCCGTCTTCGCGTCGCCAGCGCAGCCAGTAGAGCGCGTCCTCGTTGATATCGAAGAGGTTCATCTCCGAGAGCACGCCGTAATCGCCATAGTAGGACACTTCGGCGGGCGTGAAGCTCTGGAAGCGCTGGTGCAAGTGCTGGCGGCCCTGCTCTAAGCGTTCAGCGTCGTAGCCTCTAGCCGTTGCTTCCCGGCGCTGGCCGTCGTTGAGTGGGCGGAAGACTGCGTTGCCGTGGTGATACGTCAGCTCGTAGGGCGACTCGGTCCAGCCATCGACAATGCCGCCGTCAGCTTCTGGGAAAGCCGCGAAGATGTCCTCCCAAGACGCAGCGTGTGCCTGCGTGCCGTAGGGGTCCTCCTCCAGCGGCAGACCCTCAGCGGCAATGGTGCCGGAGGCGGGCGCGAAGATCATCACGGTCCAGCCGCGCTCTTTGGCGTCGGCCAGCATGGCGTGCAGGAGCTTCTCTTTGTCGGGTTGCAGGGGGACGTCGCGCAGTTCGGCTTTGAGGCCGCGCTTTTGGTAGGGCGCGGGATCGCCCTTGAACGCGGGGATGGTACTCTGGCCTTGCTCATCGGCAAAGACCAGACGGCCAAAGACAAGGCCGCGAATGCCGCCTTGTTCCCAGGCGTCGAAGATGCGCTCGTAGTCGGACATGACCGCTTCTAAGGGCTGGCCGATGCGGATCCAGGGGATTAGAGCCATGGCGTGTTCTCCTGTTGATGGGTAGGCGGAATATATTGCGCTGGCGGGGCGGCGTCCATTCATCTTGACTCGCCGAACGCCCTCTGATCCGATGTTGCCTGTTCCACTGTCTATACGAATTCTTGCGATATGGTAACAACAGCGTTACTATATCTACATGATCGGGGTCGCAAGCAACAGGAGGTCTGAAACATGCCGCTCACCCGTGACTTCAAGGAGACTGTGCTGGCCCGCGCTGTGCGCGACCCGGCATTTCGAGAGGGATTGCTGAAGGAAGGCGTCGAATGCCTGCTTGCCGGGGACGTCGATGCTGGCAAGATCGTACTGCGCGACTACATCAACGCCACCATCGGGTTCGAGGAGCTTGGCTCCCTCACAAACAAGCCGCCCAAGAGTCTGATGCGCATGTTCGGACCGTCCGGCAATCCCCACGCCCGCAACCTATTCGAGGTCATCAGCCGCATTCAGCAGCACGAGGGCGTCCAGCTCGAGGTGAACGCCGTTCGATAATAGGTAGGTCTCCGACCCTTAGTCACCATCCTGCAGATTTCGTATCGTCGGATTCTCAATAGGGGTCTCTAGCTTGGCCTAGGCGTGTAGCTTGGGCATAGGCTTTACCCGAGCAGGGCCGCGACCCGGAATGGCCCGTGAGATACATCTACGACAGGGGCAGTGATGCGAAGGAGACGGGAGTGGCGAGGAGAGCCCCGTAAAGATCGAACGTATCGAGGTTTGCTCCGTGAGCTCTGGATCGTTAGCTCCGACGATCCTCACAGTAGCCTCTCGGATGGAAGAGTAACGTGTGCGATATGACGATGGAGGGCGGCGTAGAAGACAGCGGTTCTACCCTACCGCCGACGATCTGATACGATTCTCCCGCCTTCTGAGGCGAGGCTAAATCAATAAGCAAAAAAGCACCCTCCTGCTGTCGAAATTTCATTCAGCTCGTAGCCCGACTACCGTTGATGGCATGAGACGGCTGCCCACAGCCGCAACGGAGTTGGGCATCTCGGGTGCTCGGTCCGTTGCCACAAGCAGATGTCGGCCATCTTCCTTCCAGAGACGCAGTAGCTCGCGGGAGTTCCATCGGTGAACGGATCAGCAATTCGACTACGACTAATTAGGTATAGGCATTGTTTTCTAAATTAATCAATGTAAATTATATTTGACATTCATCGTTTAGGTATATATCTTAACTGACGTTACTCAGTAGCTCTCTATCGTATGGTTTCAAAGCCTGTTGACTCAAGATATTGGGACGGAATCGAGGATTTTCTGGAAAACTGTGTAACGTCAGTTACTTATACGTCTGAGGAGGATGAGTATGAAAGAGATTCTAGAGAAATGTGAGTACGCTGACTTCGAGTATTTGTCAAAGGTGCTCGACAGCTACCTTTCATTTACAGATGACAATAAGCGGAAACAGTTGCTCGACAAGAGTAAGAGCAATAACGCCGCAAGACCTGAACTCATCTCGTTGATTGAAAAACAAATCCGGTACTACGGATCGTCCGACTTAGCCTATTTGGGGCGCTTCCTTTTTATATGTGAAAATGAGGCTGGGGTGGCTGCCACTGAATTGCTCAATGACGTTTGCAAAAAACTCAAGGTACCCATCAAACGCGGTGGCAGCATTGAGGTTAGGCTTGAGCGTTTGGTGAAAGCTGTGGTTGAGAAAGAACTTCAGAGTAAGTCCCCGGAAGAACTCTCAGAGGCATTCGAGGATATTGGGGTTGGCGACGCAGACCGAGACCTCATCATGGATCACCTAAAGAGAGACGGGAAGGCAGCAGTCTTACCTATTCTCTTTGAGGTTCTTGGACCCAAAGTTGCCCTTGGGATAATTGAGACTATCATTGTCACGATACTGGCTCAAATTGTCGGAAGAGAGGCAGCCAAGCATCTAGTCAAGGAACTTATGAAACGCAACCCGTGGCTGAATGCGCTCGGCCCTGTATTATGGGTGATCTCCGGCGCTTGGATAGCTCTGGATCTTCAAGGTCCGGCATATCGGAAGACCGTTCCGATATGTCTGTACCTAGGCATCGTTGCTTTGCGCGATGGCTCAGAAGAGTGAAGTTTCCCCAATGTCAAGACCACCGGATTGAAGGGGCATGGGTGTACCACGCGATAGGGCACAATCCGGCGGACATCTTATCTCATACTAGAACGCCGTGATCCTGAGTCTTTAATAAGGAGAATGTCATGGATAAGAAAAGGAAGTGCTTGAAAAAGGGGAAAGATCCCCGGAAAAAGTCCATTGAACAGAAGATATATGGACGACGTATTAAAGATCATCCCCTAGGTGTTATAATAGCGTCTGTTCACATAGCGACGTATCTATAAGGCGAAGGCCGGTGAACACTGCGAGCTTCTGGAGAATTTCCCATCCGTCGAAGGTCTTGAGTCTCATGCACAAACATGTGTGGTGGAAACGGAATGTCTCCGCTCTCGGTGTAGGAAAGGAAACCGCCAGACTCTCCTCTCTCGAACTTCGCGATGCCAAATTGTCGGTTCGGTCTGGCGGGGCTTAACCGGAGGCAACTCCGTATTCTGGAAAAACAAAGTCGGTGTCACGAAAATCCACATACTCCCCAATGGAGATGGCCATGAGTAAGCGACGAAGCACACCATTCAGCAATATTCTCGACGTGGATCAGGTGCGGATGAACCTCGCCCGAAATCTGGTGGCCGCCCGAACTGCGCTGGAGATATCCCAGGACACCTTGGCTACTAAGGCCTCGGTCTCCCGGGCGACGGTGATTCAGATCGAAGGAGGCGAAGGCGACCCTAGGCTTTCCACATTGGTGAGCTTGGCTGATGTACTTAGCGTTTCTCCGATGTTCTTGCTTCTTGGGCATGAAGATCTTGAAGCACTTTCCAACCTGCGAAATGCCGAAGGCCTGCCTGTAGAGTCGGATGAGCTTTCAGAAGAGGACATTGAGACGATGCGCCGTCTTCTGCATTCGGGTATCTCGCGCAACAGGAACAAGGCAATCAAAATGGGTGTCGCCGCAGCGTCAGCTAAGGGGGGCACTGCAGCCAGCACTCTAGCCGGCGCGGCGATTGGCAGCATCCTTTTGCCTGGGATCGGAACGGCTGTAGGTGCGGCCCTTGGGGTGCTCTTGGATTCAAAACGCAAGGATCAACAACCGTCGGTGAAAAAAACGCGTACACATAAAAGCTGAAGTAGAGGAGTCGAGAATGACGACGGGGTGGGAGTACCTTGAGCCGTTAGAGACGGCGAGACCGAGCGAGGAGTTGGACGCGGAGGCCGTAGTTGCAGTATGTGACAAGCTTATTGAGGTTCACCAAATTTGATTTACAACACTCCGTATTGGCATTGGGATCGACGCGGTAAATCAACTTACGTGAAGGTCAATAATGAACTCAACAGTGGTCTACGGTGCCATCTTGAGAGTACCCTTCGTGATAAGGGCTTCAACAAGTGGGCAGATGGACTACGTAACGAGTTCTTGGCATCCGACAAGCGCTTGTTCAACTGCTATTTCGGAAACAAAGCTTACAGCTTCAAAGTGCCGTCGCAGCCCCCTGACCACCTAGACGGCTGTCGTGCTGCAGTCGTATTTCACATGAGCGACGCTCTCCAGCAGACGCTGATACGCCACTTGCGCGCGCTGCCAAAGGCGGTCGTTATGAATGCACGCAGTTCCACCGCGCCCGACGAGTTTACCCGCGTGTACCGGTTCACGAACATGCGGGCGCTCGTCAATTCGATAAAAAGTGTTCAGTACGAAGTCGAGGATTTCGCCTTTGGGGCTGAGGACCTCTTGGTCGGAACAGACGGCTCACGCTATTCGTGCCGAGTGGAAAGCTGGTCGCATGATTCAGATTTCATGGGCGAGCAGGTACTGCTTGGTTTCATGCGTGCTCCTTCTCCTAGGCTGTTGAACTCAAACTATACAGGCAGCCCAATCGTCGCTGCTGGCCTCGTGAGATCACACCTTGAGGCGGTGCTGTTCCGCAAAGACTTGACCGCATCACTTGAAGGCCAAGAGCCGCTGAGTGCGGATGCCTGGGACGCGGCATTGAAACTCCATCGTGCCGCTGGCCATGTGACGCCCGCTTTGAACCAGTGGGTCAAACAACTATATGGTCTTCTTTCCTTGGCACTGCATTCAGGAGTTGCGCTCTCACGAGGTGAAGTCTGGGCCTTCAGACGAGTTGTTGATCTCCTGCGGGATTCGCTGAATAGTCAACAGTAATGCTACTGCACTAACCCGAAGCAGTAGTAGGTGAGCGTGATAGCGGTGACCGTTTGATTTGATCGTGTATATGCCCGGCCAACTCGCTGATTCAGCTTCTCACGTTGGGCTTATTCTTGCTATCAGCTATCCTTGCGGCGTTGTAGCTTTTCGGCTACACTTTTCCCATGTCAGAGGCGGTATCACACGAGGTTGAGGTATATCAGACAGAGGACGGTCGGTCTCCCTTCTCGGAATGGATTCGCAACTTGAGGGATCGTACTGCTAGGGCTCGCGTTCGCACTCGACTGGCACGGTTGCGATTGGGGAACTTCGGCGACACCAACTCGCTCGGTGGTGGTCTGCACGAGCTACGCATCGACCACGGTCCCGGTTACCGGGTCTATTTCGGTCGGGCAGGTGACCGCCTTGTGTTGTTGCTTTGCGGCGGTACTAAAAGAACCCAGTCACGGGACATTGAACAGGCGCGGATTTTCTGGCGCGACTATAGAAGAAGGTCATTATGAGCAAAGCATCTCGCCCGTACAAAGAAGGGCTACTTGAGGACCTCAGAGATCCTAGCGAAGCGGCTGCGTATTTGACTGCTGCCCTTGAGGATGGCTCCCCTGATGTATTCCTCCTCGCGTTGCGCGATGTAGCCGAAGCCCACGGCATGAAGCGGCTTGCAGAGGGCGCTCAGCTCAATCGCGAGTCGATGTATCGAATGCTGTCCGACCAGGGTAATCCCCAACTCCTAAGTTTGACCGCGGTTCTGCGCGAGTTGGGCTTACGCCTTGCAGTTGAGGTCAGCGATCCCGTAGCTGCCTAAATACCACACCGGACAAAGGAGGTGTCCAATGGACCGCGAAGTGATGACCAACGAAGAGAATTACTGTTTTGACGTGGCTGGGTATTTGCACGTGCCGGGGACGTTGACTCGGCCGGAGGTCGAGCGGCTCAATAGGGAGATCGACGCCGTGGGGGCGATGGAGGGGATGCTGGGTTGGCCGGGGCAGGCGCGGGAGCCGTTCCGCGATTTGCTGGTGCATCCGGCGTTGGTGTGGTATCTCAACCAGCTCGTTGGCCAGGGGTTTATCCTCGATCGCGCACCGGAAGTCTGGTGTGAGGAGACCTACGACACAAGTGCGCCGCTGGTCGGCGGCAACGAGCCTCGGGATCCCGCCATTGCGTACTACTTCCAGAACGGGCGGCGCTTCAGCGAGGGGGTGCGGGTGCTGTGGGCGCTGGAGGATGTGGAGGAAGGGGATGGCGGCTTTGTGCTGGTGCCGTGCAGCCACAAGGGCAATGTGGCGACGCCGGAGGAGGTGGCGACCGGAGCCGACGATATGGGGCTTACCTTGCAGCCGGCGCTCAAGGCGGGGGATTTGCTGATCGTGGCGCTGGCGACGGTGCAGGGGATGCGGCCGTGGAAGGGGAAGGGACGCCAGCGGCTGTTGAGTTACGAATTTGTGGGGCGCGGCGTGATCCGCAGCGCGGGGACGGGGCCGAAGACCGAAGCGGAGCCGCGCCCGGAGTGGCACGCTGAATTGAGTGAGGTGCAGCGGGCCTCGCTCTACAAGCCGAGCTATCAAGCCACGACTCCACCGCCGACGATTGTGACCGATGGCAAGACGACGCGGATGGAGTCTGGGGGTTTTCACCCGTCGCTTTTGAAAGTGGATCCCAACAGCGACATTGACTGCCGGGAATTTTACTTTTGGGACCTCAACGGCTATCTGGTTTTGCGCGGCGTGATGGACGAGGAGTGGTTGGCCGCGGCCAACGAGGCGGTTGATCGCTTTGAGGATCGGATCCAAGTCGGTGAAGAGTTGGCGCGGGGGTCCAAAAGTCTGGCGGGAACTGGGCGGCCCTTGTTGAACGGACTGCTGGAACTGCCCCAGCCGTATTGCGAACCGTTCCGGCGGATGGTCGCGCATCCGGTAGTCGAGCACCGGCTGAACTGGATGGGCGGCAGTGGCGGGCGGATGGGTGGGGCGACGGGTTTTGTCGCGGTCAAGGGAACTAGCGGCCACGCGCTGCACGACGCCAACGAGCCGCTCAACCCCGGTCGCGGCTATGTGTACCACAATGGCCGCAGCTATTGCGAGGCGATTACTGTGACTTGGCAACTCAGGGACGTGCGGGCGGGCGACGGGGGTTTTGCCTGCGTGCCGGGCAGTCACAAGGCGTACTACAAGATGCCCCCCGGCGTGCGGACTTGCGACCGCGATATGGGGCTAGTCAAACACGTCGAGATGCAGGCTGGCGATGTGCTGTTCTTCGGCGACGGCGGTACGACGCACGGAGCGTTGGCTTGGAAGAGCGAGATTGCGCGGCGGGGTATCCTGATCAAGTATTCGTCGCGCAACTTTAATCGCAGCGGCGGCGAGATGGCCCACCCGGAAAACCGCTGGGGCGAATTGGTCGAGGGGATGAGCGACGCCCAGTTGGCGGTGATGCGCGGCCCGGACCGCGATGTGTTCAACAACAACGTGCCGCGACTGGACGTGGCCAATGGCGAGGTGACCGTGTCGTACGAGCGGGGATCGTCGCTCTACAGCAAGGAAGCGCCGGCCGGGCCGTTGGCAAAGGACAAGAAAGAGCGATAGACCACATCGTGTGCAAGGTGATCCGCAGATGGACGCAGATGGACGCAGAATAGGATGCACGAGACGATCCACATTAGAACGTTCAAATCATGCGGATTGCTATATCCGCTGACGCTTGGAGGAATCATGCGCCTACTCATCCTAATTCTCGCCACGGCTCAGCTAGCTGCGGCCGATGCACCCGACTGGCGGAGACCCGTGGCTACTTATTCCATCGTCGCCCGCGACTCCCTCAGTGGTCAACTAGGCGTCGCCGTTCAGTCCCACTGGTTTTCCGTGGGGCCTATCGTTCCGTGGGCTCGTCCTGGCGTTGGCGCTGTGGCTACCCAATCTCTTGTTGACCCGGCTTACGGTCCGCTCGGCCTCGAACTGATGGCCATGGGCAAGACGGCTCAGGCAGCGCTCACCGCTCTGCTTGCAGGGGATGCCGACGCTGCGGTGAGGCAAGTGGCCATGGTCGATGCCAAGGGGAACGTGGCTGTTCACACGGGCGAGCGCGCCATTGCCGCTGCTGGCCATCAAACCGGTGCCCAGTACAGCGTCCAGGCCAATCTGATGGATCAAGACAGCGTGTGGCCGGCGATGGCGCACGCCTACGAGAATGCCGAAGGCGATCTGGCCGAGCGGCTGCTCGTGGCTTTGGAGGTCGCCGAGGCCGAGGGGGGCGACCTGCGCGGTCGGCAGTCCGCGGCCATCCTCGTGGTCTCCGCTGAGGATACGGGCCGGCCGTGGGTTGACCGCGTGTTCGACCTGCGCGTGGAAGATCATCCCGAGCCAGTGGAGGAACTGCGCCGCTTGGTGCGTCTAGCGCGGGCCTATCACAAGCTAAACGAGGGCGACGAATGGGTGACCGCGGGGGACATGGAGGCGGCTATGGATGCCTATCGAGCAGCGACCGAACTGGTGTCCGATGAGGCAACGGGCGGCGAGGCTCCGTTCTGGGTGGGTGTGACCTTGGCTTCTGAGGGACGCGAGGAGGAAGCGGTGCCCTATCTGCAACGGGCGCAGGCACAGTACGACCGCTGGGCCGACTTACTGCGGCGTTTGCCGGCCTCTGGTCTGCTGCCGTCCGATGATGCGCTGTTGGATCGTCTTACTGCTGCCATGATCGGCGAGTAAAATGGCGGATGCATTTCTCCACGAATTAGCTTGGCAGCGGTCGTCCCAGCCCGTGCTCTCGACCATGACGACAGAGCAGACTTGGTGCCGGGTGACGCTCTACAATCCCACGGTGATCAAGGTCAACGGCCGGTACGAGATGTGGTATCTGGGCAACAGCAGTGCCACGCGCAACAACGACATGGATTTGGGCTATGCCGAATCAGAGGACGGCCTGCACTGGAAGGCCTTCCTCGACAATCCCATTCTGCGCACGGGCGAGACCCCTGTGGGCCAAGCGTGGCAGACGCCGCACGTCCTCTTTGATGCCGATGAGGGTCTGTACAAGATGTGGTTCGTGATGAGCCAGCGCCTCGGCACCACGAGTAAAGGTCCCCTTATGCGGCAGATGCTTGGTTATGCCACCAGCCCGGATGGCCGGCGCTGGGAAGTTCATCCCGAGCCACTCTATCCGAGCGGTCGTCGCCCCTGTGTGCTCAAGGATGGCCCGGCCCGCTATCGCATGTGGATGAATTCTGCGCCAGCGGCGGACGACGATTTTCGCGCTATGGCTCGCCACATCTACCGCTTCACCTCGGAAGATGGTCTGCACTGGAGCCGCGATGCAGAACCAGCGGTTGTGGCCAATGAAACCCACAGGAGCGTCGTCTATCCCTATGTCCTAGAAAACAACGGCAGCTACACCATGTGGTACGGCTGTCACGTGGCGGACGGCATTTTCGAAATTTACGCCTCGACCTCGGCCGACGGTTTGCATTGGACGCACCACTTTGAGCGCTCGGCCTTTCCGGCCACGCGCCATCCCGATCACTTTGACGGTCGCTATACCTCAACGCCGTGCGTCCTCGCAGACGACGACCGCTATTTGCTCTATTACTCGGCTCGTGACCAAGGCAATATCTACGGCGCGGGCGACGGCACAATACAAGTTGATCAAGACGGTATTTACCGCCACATCGGAGTCGCCGTCTGCGAAAAATAGATGGTTGAGGGTTTGCTGGCGACAGGGCTAGTCCCGTACATCTGATAGCTCCAGCAGCGTCCTACTCGACGACAATCGAATGGATCGTGGCTGCGTCCATGGCCTCCCAGTCCACGGCGAGGCCGAGGCCCGGCCCAGCGGGTGCATAGGCATAGCCGTCGGGTTGGGCGCGGATGACGTCTTGCATTCCGTATTCGTAGGGTTCGCAGGGAACCGACTGCTCGAAATAGGAGCAGTTGTCGTGCGCTAGCATTAGGTGCAGGTTGGCGGCCGACACGAGGCTGTAGCCCCACGACATGATCTCGCATTTCATGCCAGCCGCTTCGGTGAGGGCGATTGCTTTGTTGGTCTGTGTGATTCCGCCCATCATGGCTGCGTCGGTGCGGGCGCGGCCCCACGCCTTTGAATGGAGGGCTTCGGCAAAGGTGTGGAGGTCTTGGAACCAGTTGCCGGACGGTAGGATGGGAATGGTTACTCGGCTGGTCAGCTCCCGGTAGCCGTCGAGATCCGAGTCGTGCAATGGGGCCTCAAACCACGTGAAACCCATTGCTTCGAGTTCTTGGGCAACGCGCAGGGCACCGTCGCGGTCGTAGTTGTTCTCGGCGTCGAGCATGAAGGCGACGTCGTTGCCGGGGTACTGCTTGCGGACGGCGCGGGCGAGTTCGAGGTCTAGCTCGGGAATGCACCAAGTGTGGAACTTGATGGCCTTGAAGCCTTGGGCGATGAACTCCTCGGCGTTCTTCAGATAGGATTCGACGTCTTCAAAAAGCGGGGTGCTGGCGTAGGCGGGGATTTTGTCGCGTGCTCCGCCCAACAGGCGATAGAGCGGCAGGCCCGCTACCTTGCCCGCTAGGTCCCACAGGGCGATGTCGATAGCGGCCAGCGACTGGGGCGGCAGCGGAAAGACGCGCGGTCTAATCTCGTGCCATATGTGTTCCCGCAAGAGCGGGTCCTTGCCCAGCAGGATGGGAGCTAAGTGGCGTATGGATTCGGCGGTATAGCGTTCGAAGTCAAAGGAGGTCGCGTTCCAGACGCCAGCTACGCCCTCGATGCCCTCGTCTGTATAGATGCGGACGACTGTGTTAGTCGAGTATTGATCTGGCAGGTCGTCCGACCAAGTGAAGCGGTCAACCGGCGGGGCTACGGTGCGTATTTCGACTTTGGTGATGTGCATGGGATGCCTTTCGTGGAAGCGGATTTATAAGGCCGGTTCGGAGGCGAGATTCTCGGGGTATATTTCAATTTGCTCTGCGTACTTCTCCCGCAGTTGGCTCAGAAAAGCTTCAAAGCGCTCTTCAATGCGCTGGCGATTTGCCGAGCGCACCATCTTTTTTACGGTTTGCTGAACCTCGGGATGGGCAAAAGGTAACAATCGGGCAGGGCGTTGCTCCAGCGTGCGAAACACGATGTATCCCGGCCAGATTTTTTCGCGCGGCTGGAAATGCACCAAGAAAGGCCCGCCGACTTTTCCCACTGGAGTTTTGCGGACGGCTGCTAACACGGCCGACATGGTATGCGGGGAGTGGGCGTGTTGCTCGTCTTCCTCGCGGTGGATGTGGTAAATGTTATAGTGAAACCAAGCGTCGTGAAAGCGCGGATAACCTTGGGCCAACGTCCACATGTCGGCTCCTTGGCGCACTTTTTCGGCGACGTCGAGTGCGTCTGCTTCGTGGTGGAGCAGGATGGCTTCGTAGATGAGCAGATCGGGATCGGTAAACCAAGATAGATGCTCCTCGTAATAGGTCCGCATAGCAGCTTCATTGACAATCGGCGCTTCTGCCTCGAGGCGGCGCAGCTCTTCGATCATTAGTAGCGATTGACGTTTTTCTAGGTAGCGCTTCATCTCGTCGTCGTCGGCTAGCCCTGCCTGCTGAGCGGCTAGCGGCAGCAGCACGGAATCGATGGCCGTGCGTCTGGCGTACCGAGCGATGCTCGCGGTATCTACGGTTACGGGACGCCGTTGGGATGGGGTTGCTACGAGCCATTGCAGGTACTGCCCAAGCGCGACCTGTCCTCCTTCATAGAGTATTAGCTGCTTTGCTGACTGCTCGTCCTCGTCGAACTCGGGGATGCCGTGAGAGGCGGTTTTGCCCAGCTTGACTAGCTGCAACCAAGTTTCTTCGACTAGCTGTAGATTGAACTGCTTTCTGATGTTCGTGCGAAACTCCGCTGTGCGCATGGCAAGGCGATCTGCATAGAGCCGGTCTTTGATCCTCTTTTTTAAGGACTCATAGGGCAGCGGCCGCTCGTCCTCCACGCGCACGATGTGGAAGTAGCCCTCTCGGCCTTGGAAAGGCTCAGACAGCTCGCCCAACTGCATGGAGAAGAGCTCCTTGCTGACCGGGCCGGCCATCAAGGACTCGTCCCAGTAGCCTAGGTCGCCTCCTTTATCAGCGGTCTGTTGGTCTAGAGAAAAGCGACGGGCTAGCTCGGCGAAATCTTCGCCGTCTAGGAGCGCTTGGTAGAGCGTTTGCGCTTCTGCCGCTGTTTTCACCATGAGATGCCGTCCTCGCATCTCGCGTTTGGTGTGCAAGTCGCTGTTTTCGTAATAGGTCCTGATCTCTGCTTCAGAGACTGTTATATGGCTTTTAACTTTTCTTTTGATGAGGCGTTCTACGGCTCGTTGTCGGCGCACGTGTTCTAAGCTGGATAGGACCCGTGCGCTCTTATCCAGTTCCCTATTCTTGGCCTCTATGAACAGCAACTCGCGATTGATAAGCGTCTCTAGGACATCTTGCTTTGATTTTTTTTGCTCCTGCGGCAGCTTGTCCCAGACCCGTTCCACCTGATCGATCGCGATGGTGCGATCGGCGATCCGCGCTGCTACGGAATGGTTTTCCGCGCATCCCAAGAGGAAAAGGACTACCGCTGCTATTGCCATGGGTCGCTACTCTGTAGGTTCAAGCTGGAGGAGAACCAGCAGCCATGTGCGCGCCCAGTAAGCGCTGTTGATATAAGGCGTCTCCGCAGTGGGCCAGTTTTGCCAGTAGGTTTCGTTGTGGGGAATTCTGTGGTACCACTGGAGTATCGGAATGGAAGGTAGCTCACGCAGCCAGATTTCCATGGCTTGGCGAAAGTGTTCGAGCAGTTGCGGATCGTCGGGGGCCGTGCCAGCCATGCGATCGATGATTTGGTCAAAGTGGGTGTTTTGCCAGCGCCAGAAGTAGATAGCGGCTGTACCGGTTGGTTGCACGTAGCGGCTGTGATAGAGGCGGAGGGTGAAATACGGATCGCGCACGCTACCCGAGTTGCCGATCAGAAAGGCCCGGGCGTCGCCCACTGTCATGCGAGTGTAATAATCGGAAGTCATTCTGAAACCGGCATCAAAGCCGGCGCGGCGTAGCTGTTCGACCAGTACGGGGACGATGTCGTGGAGATTTGGATGCAGGTCGATGGTGATTTTGAACGGCGTGCCTTCCTTGGTCCAGATGCCTTTTTCGAGGGACCAGCCTTGGCGTTGCATGATCTCCTCGGTCTTGGCTGGGTCGTGTGTGCCAACTGGATAGCGGGCGAGCAAATCCCCGATCTGGTCCGTGAAACGGCGCAAGGGCGGGAAATCTGGAAAGGGCAGCAGGGAATAGGTTCCCGCGCCCTGCCAGCCGACCTCGACGAGTTGCTGCCGGTCAATGGCGTAGTTGATGGCCCAGCGGATTTCCGCATCTGCAAACGGCGCTTCGAGATTGTTAAAGCCCAAGGCGATAGGCCACCAATCGAGGTAGCCGTAGGGTGGTTCGCGACCGGTCCAAGTAGATACGTCGGGATTTTGGTCGAGAATGGTTTTGATATTGGACGGGCGCAGGTCCAGACAGGTATCCATTTGGTTGCTGATCAATAGTTGCACCCTTTTGTCTTCGTCCACGTAGGGCAGATAGATCAGGCGTTCTACGCGGGGGAGTCGGCGAAAGCCTATCTCAGCCGCCCACCAGTCTTGCCGCAGATCCCAGATCCGTTGCTGAGGCTCGGAGCGGACGAGCCGGTAGGGGCCACTGACTACGGGCCAGCCGCGTTGGATATCTAGGTTGGCGAAGGTTTTCGCGTCTTCTCCCTCCCAGATGTGCTTGGGGACAATGGGGATGCCGTTGCCGAAATTGTTAGTTAAATACTCGAATACGAAGCGCGGATTTGGCGATTTTAGCGCGATTTTCGCCTGTAGGTCTTCTACGACGCTGGCCTCTGCAACCCATAGCTCCATATCGACCGAGGCGTTGAGGACGGGAGCGTTCTTTTTGAGCATGTCGATTGTGAATACCAGATCCGCCGCAGTCCAAGGCGTGCCGTCGCTCCATTTTACTCCTTCTCTGAGGTGGATGGTCACTTCGGTGAAGTCGTCGTTGTACTCGTGGCCGGTGGCGATCCAAGGTATGAGGTTTTGTTCTTTGCCATAGGGGTTGTAGAAGTAGAGTGGTTCGTAGAGGAAGTTGTGGCCGGTGCTGGAGATGCTGCCGGGGAGAAAAGGGTTGAAGGAATCGTAGTCCTGGATCTGGCCGGCGCAGGTGTTGGGCGGCGTGCAGTTCATTATGAGCGAGCGGTTGCGGGGGACGTCAGCTTCGTCGTTGACATCCCCGCCGCAGGCAAAGAGCAGGCAGCAGGCGAGCAAGCCGCTTAGCACGTAGTTAAGCATGGCATCTAGCCTTCGTGTACCAATCGTCGTGAAAGTTGACTTTCACTATGCTATTAAATACCTTGAACGGGCAAAAGGGCGTATGGTATAACTCTTCAAAAAGGAGGTTTTAGTTGTTAGCAGAAAGAGCATATCTGACAAACAAAACAGCCAATTTAATCTCTAAAAGGAGGATAACTATGAGAGTCTGTGCTGTTTTTGGCGTTTTGCTGTTGGCTACTAGCACGTGCTTTGCGCACAGTAACGCCAATGGTTTTGGGTATTTCGCTTTGGAATGGCCCGCGGATGTGACGTACGTCGCCGATGGTGAGGACGGAGATTGGGCGTGGTACGATCCCAATTTTATCGTCACTCCCGACGAAATGGGCGAGGTCGTACAGCAAGTAATTCCCGACAAGAGCGATATCGATGTTTCCATCAGGACCGCTTGGACGCAGGCACCCGACAACCGCATCTATGGCTTTGTGCGGGTGACGGACGATTCGCTGCACGCGGCCGAAACGGATCCGGAAAACGGGTGGTTTGAGGACGATCTCGAAATTATCACCGACGGCGACCACAGTGGTGGCCCGTACCGCGATCCGAACCAAGTGAACGCGCAGCAGTGGACCATGCACGTGCAGGTGCCCGGCGGGTATTCGACGCCCTATGGCAATGGCACGACTTGGCTGCGCAAAGACGCCGACCCGGCCAAGCAGTGGGCCACGGCCTACATTGAGGCCGATGTCAGCCTCAGCCCGCCTGGCGCTACGCACGGCTCGACCAATGTCACCTTAGGCTATGAGTTCGCCATGCCGCTGTGGGTCAACTTGGAAAACGACGAGGCCTCTACCGAACGCGTGGTCCTGCAGCCGGGAATGACGGTTGGTCTCACCTATCAGCTCAACGAGGCCGATACGACGCCTTCTGAGGGTGCCGCCCGGACGCATCAGCTAGTCACCGGGGACGTCAACGGAGCGCATAGGGATCAGGATTTCGCCTCTGACTTTACCTTGTTGACGGTAGATGAGTACACCCGGGGCAACGACGCTGGCACTGCGGTCGAAGGCAGTACTTGGGGAAAAATTAAGGCGACTTTCGACGAGTAACATTTCTCCATTTTATTTTGCAAGCGGGGGAGGAGAGGCGTGATTATCTCTACTCCCCCGCTTTCGCGTTTTGTAGGACGTTTGGGAAGCGTTTTGCCATGAGTCGATACTTGGGTGCCTTGGTGCTGCTGGTGCTGGGCGGTTGCGGTCGCTATTTCCCAGGGCCGATCGAACCTGCGCCCGAAAATCGCCAGGAAGCCTATGCCTCGGTCGAAGACGACGGAACCATTATCGCCGTTTTCAACCGCCTCGAAGTTTCCCTGCGTCCCATGACGGACGGAGAGTTGAACCGGCAATTCGCCGACTACTCTAAGGCGGGTGCCAATTCCAAGAATCCCTATACCTTTGGCAACTGGAAGCCGCTGGGTGATACCTATACGCCGCCCAAGTACACTGTCTTTTCGGTTCAGGTGAAAAATTACGAGTATCCCAAGGTGCATCTGGATCCCACCCGCATAACCCTCGTCTCTCAACAGGCTGGCCGCGAGTACGATCCGCTCAACAGAACGGACATCCTCGAATTCTATGCTTCTATGATTCCCGGATATGCGGGTAATGCCTACAGCGTCTTCCAAGAGCGCCGGGAGATTCTGACTCGCACCATGTATCCAGCCGAAGACGTTTTCAGCGGCCAAGAAGTAGAGGGATATGTGGTGTTCCCCGCATTGCCTCACGATATCAATGAGTTTACCGTTCACCTCAGCGACGTGGCGATTCGCTTCGACTTCAGGCAGCAACCCGTCGAGACCATAGATCTGGCGTATCGCTTTCAGCGCGAGGTGTTCAGAGGGTATCAGCCACCGGCAGATTGGGCGCAGGAATGAGATTGCTTGCGGGCAGCCTCGCTCTGTGCGGAGTATGTTGGCTGAGTGCGCCGCTCGGAGCACAGGTCGAAAGCTATCGGGTCGGTGGGGACGGGCTTTCTTGGGATTCTCAGGCCGCGGTCGCCGGGGGAGTAGATATGCAAAACCCGGCTCTGATTCGTCCCATCGGTTTGGCAGAAACCGACAATATCCTCCGCTCGCTCGATTGGAGCGACTCGCCGACCTTGGACTTTGTCGCCGAAGGCCGTGCCCATATCTGGGATAACGCTGCGATTGAAGGCTCTGCCGCTACCTTGGTCGATGGCGATGAGCAGACTTCTTCCGGCGACCGCTTCAAAGGGCTGGGCACCGATCAGACCGGACGCATCTTTTTCTTGGACTTGGGGGCTTCCTTTCCGGTCAATCGCCTGGTCTATTTCCCTAGTCCATCCTTTCCCGACGACTTCCCGAGGGCCTTTGAACTTTCCGTGAACGATGGCCGCGACTATACCCAACAAGGGGCACCGCGCTATCAGGTTTTGAAACGCGTTGATCTACAGACCGAGCCGAGGACGGTAATCGACTTTCCAGTGCAGCTAATCCGCTTCATCAGGTTGCGCATCCTGTCGCCCAATCCGTTTGAAATAGCGGAAATCCAAGCTTTTGGTACGGGTTTCGTGCCTAAGGGCACGTATCTTTCCAAGCTCATTGAATTGCCCACAGCAGCGATTCTCGGCGCGCTCTCTGTCAAAGCCACTAAGTTGCGCCGACAGTCGGACGGCGTCCTGCTCCCGACAGCGGCAGCCACCGCGTCCGTGGACCTGACCCTGCGCAACGGCACGGACGAAACTCCCCTAGTCCATTTTGAAATTGTCGATCGCGAAACGGGTTCGGAACAGCCCACGACCGCAGACGCCTATGCCAAGCTGGCAGAGGATTTCCGCGGTTCCATCCTCGACGATGCCGAAAACTGGACTTGGAAGAATCCGATCCGCATTGATTCGACCGGGACTTTTACCTATCCCCTCGAACTGCCCGGCCCGAGGCAGTATTTCGATTTCCAGCTCTTTTTTCGCGGCACTTCTACCGATCTCGTCCAGATCGATAGCTTGGCTATTAGCTACTCACTGCCGCTGGCCGACCGCGCCGTAGGCGAGGTGGCTGTTCTCGCAGATCCGTTCCCGCCCGGTGGTGTAGTTGCGGTGCCAGCGGGCCGAGACACCCTTTTTACCTATGACATCCGAGCGGAATTTGACAGCGATGCACAGGTTGGGTTCGATGGCTTGCACATTGCGACCCAAACCAAACCGACGTTGCTCAAATTCGAGATGGGGGAACCGCTTGTCGAAGTGATGCCCGACAGCGTCCACGCAGATGCGCAGGGGCTGATGCTGTACTTCCCATCGAACCGGGTCACGCCGAGCAACAATCAGCCCCTGCGCGTTACCTTTCGCACGGCTATTCTGGTCTATGCCACTGATTTGGTGAGCCACCTAATCGACTCCGGGGGCCGTTTGCCCCAGCCGGTCGCTGCCGGCGATGCCAGTCCGAGTGTTGGCACCAACACCAACCGGGTCTTTTTCTCTAACGCCGCAGGGGGTGGGATTTTATCCGCTATGCAAGTCGTACCGGCGATATGTACGCCCAATGGGGACGGCGTCAACGAAGAGAGTCGCATTGTTTTCCAAGTCCTGCGTCTGGTACAAGAAGTCGAATTTTCCATCGGCATCTACGATTTGGCTGGACGCCGGGTGCGTCGGCTATTTTTCGACGCCTTGTCCGCCGGAGCCTACGAGCACACTTGGGATGGCCGCGATGCGACCGGTGAGCTAGTGCCTCCGGGGGCTTATATCGCGCGCATTGCGGCTGAGACTGAATCGGGGGAAGAGGTGTTGGCTAGGACGCTCAGTGTGGCGTATTGAATTCAACTGATGGAACTGAAATCGCAAATCACTACGGTGGCGTCGTAAGCTGGATGTCGTAGTCTTCTAGGGCGCTGAGGAAATCGGTGTTCTCAATCAGGGGAGCGATCTCTAGCACGTCTAGCTTGCAAATCGCCCGATCGAATATCGCTATACAGAGATGCCCCGTGAACCTAGACTGAAACAGGAATCCATCGGCTTCCGAAACGTCGGCAAAAGTGGCTGCGGATAGCGCACGGCCTGCGGCTTGGTTCGAGTCATGGGCAACTGCCGTAGGGGCACCGATGCGGATCGGTCCATCCCCCCGGAGATCTATCAAGGATAAATCCTCACGAGATCGGACCGACACCACCAACCTAGCCTCAATGTCCGCTCTCGGTAGTTCGCGACAGCGACGGCGCGTGAACCGGTTACGCGCCACAGCCTCCCAGAAGCCGCACCGCACCGATTCGGCGACATAGAGGACAGCATAATTTCCGGCTGGATCGCTGAACCGGCTCGCCGAGGGAACGGTGCCGAGCGGCTGCCTGCGGTGTTTGTGGTGGATCACGCGGAACATCTGCTCTACCCGAATCACGCGAATCTGCCGACGAATGCGCTCTGGATCGTACTGGGCGCTCACGCAAAATCGCCTTGGGTGTCCCCTATAACAGCCGCCGCCACTTGATCGAATTCGCCTTTGCGAAGAAGATCAAGTGGTGTAGCCCCACCGATGGCGGCACGCGGCGTTGTTAGCCAGATCCAAGCGGCATAACCGTCGTCAAAATGCGGAGTGATGCGATCTAGCCCGTCGAGAGGCCGACCGCGCCCGTCAAACTGTCCAGCAGGAAAAACATAGCCACGCTTGGCACCTTGCCATCCGATGATTCGGCCTTTCTGTAGCCAGTCGTGAACGGATTGACGGGTCTTGAGACCGGCGCGACTAGTCAGTTCTTTCGAGGTCAGCAATTCCTCCTTCTTTCCGGTCTGGGTACGCGCTGTGATTCGTTGCTCCGCCTCTTTCGTATCGACCGAAAGCGGGTTAGTTCCCCTGATTATCTCAAGGTCCTCGCCAGCACTTTTCACTGAGAGCGCATCCGCCGCGACCGCTAAAGCGGACTGCACGGCGTCGGGGTGTGCAACCAATGTAGCAATCGCATACGGACTGAGGTTTTTTGCAGCATCCTGCACCACGACGGTCAACGCCTCTACGTCTCGACTCTTCGTTTGTACCATGGTATCACTCCTTATGAAAGTGAAACTATAGTAGAAAATTTAGTCTATTTGGTCTATTTAGTCAATGTATCTAGTACGAGGTTGCCCTACGTGTTCTTCTGCACCAATCCCACCTTATCGCTCCACAAGCGCAAAATCCGCGCTGACTCGCGCAACAAATGCACGTATAGAGAACCGGCTCGACTTCTCTTTTCGAGCCGCTCCCGCTGATTGAGCGCCATGTTGAACTTGCCTCGGGCTTGGGTGACGGCCCGCTGGCGGTTGTCGACGGCGATGGTGAGGACGCGCTTTTCGAGGGCCTCTTCGGCGTCGGCGTTGAGTGCTCGCAGCGACCAAATCGAAGTGTCGCCAGCAAGGCACTGGTCGGTGTAAGAAAAGACGCAGTGGCCCATGATGCGGCCCTCGGCTTGAAGTTGTTGTGAGGTGCAGAGTTCGTAGATGGTCCAGACGAGGTTGCACTTGAGTTGCGCGTCGTATTCTTCGAGGCGGAAACCAGCCAAACCTGTAGCCGCCCACGTCTTGAGAGGCACATCTTCTGCTCCCGACAATGTCTCGTGCCACTCATCCACTTGGTTGAGCAGCTTGGCGGCGCTGCGGCCTTTCATGCAGAAGTTGGGCTGCGGCGGTGGGGTTTCGATTTGGGTGCCATCGGGCTGGGTGATCTGTTGGGGCAGGTACTTCTGGTGGCGGATGTAGTCGTAAACCGGCAGGAAGTAGGTGCGGTGTAGCATGGGGTAGTTGTTGACGTAGAAGTGGACGACCGAGATCCAAAACTCCTCGTTTTCCAACGAGTCGCCCAGCGGCGTGGCGGCTACGTACCAAGAGCAGTGGGAATCGCTGCCGAGTGCCTCCGCTTGGGCGATGCGCAGTGCTTGAAGCAGGGTATGATGTGGATGCTTCATCTGCATGAAGATATGCGCCATGCGCTTGGTGACCTTCATCGGCACACCCGCAGTACGCAGGTTTTGACCGCCGGCTACGTGCTTGAACCACTCCTGCTGTTGATAGGCTTCTGCGGTATGCCCTTGGAGCCAAGCGGTGTCCATGGGCGCGGGGACCTCGTAGCGAGCGAGCAGGTGTCGTGCCAGCGACTGGAACTGCGGCCGCTCCTTGGCCGTGTAGGGTCGCCACTCCTCCACTGGTCGCAGCCAGTCGCGGTGGTGCCGCGCTAGTTGTCCCAAGGCGGCGATGTAGGTGTTGGCTCGGTTGGCACCGAGGCGCTTGAGCACTGGCATGGGCCGCAGCAAATGGCCGTATTTTTCGACGTGCAGGACTAGGCACCCTAGGGCCTCTTGGGCGTCTGGGGCGCTGGCTAGCGCGTTGCGTTCGACGCGCAACCGCGAGAGCAGGTCGTTGAGCTTTTCGTTCTCTAGCTCGCCGTTGAATAGCCGACGGATCAGTGCGGCGCGGCGCGGGTCGTGCTCTTTGCTGGCTGCTGGATCTACCGAGGGCTGCAACGCGGCGAAAAGCGCTCGTTCCTCAGACCGCTCTTGCGGCGTCTTATCTAACGCTGTGCTCAGGCCGTGCCGGTGGCACCAGAGCTTGTAGGCGGCGATTGTGCCGACGCCGAGCGTGGCAAAATGCGCGGCGAGGGTCTCGTCAACTTGGTTGGGGAGCAGTAGGGTGTGCGTGGCGTTGGTCATGTCGTGTTTTCGCTAATCTAATCCGCGTCAGCTTTTAATTCTAGGGCAGAACAGCAACAGTGCCAAGCGGTTTCTCGTCTAGTGGCGAGGGGTTTGTATAGCCATCGTTCTGCCGTATCTTCTGTCGCCTAGATCCTTGCGACTGGTACCGAACACAAGTCACTCGCTGATTCACTCGCCCAAAGGGCGATACAAACGCTCCCGTCTAAAATACGGGGGTTGCAACCCAGAGTTCGGACTAATGAAGAGTACTTTCATTGCCGTTGCTGCGGTGTTGTTCAGTGGCGTCGGTCCGCTGTGGGCCGAGATCCACACCTTGGTCCTTGGACAGGGCGGGATCCCATGGGACGAACTAGGTGAGCGAGTAGTAGGCTTGGAGACGATCCCAATCGATGGTGCCCTACAGCCCCTCGAACTTTTGCCGCAGCAGAATATCATCGCCGGCCCCCGCACGGAAAGCGGCGAATACACCACGATTCTGGGTAGCACTTGGCAGCTAGGTAAACAACCCAAAAGGGACGATTTTGAACTGGGGGTAACGCCTCGTTTCTGGACCAGCATTCTGCCTCTCTACCACACGGCACCCTTTCAGGTCATCGACGGGGATCTCGCTACGGTGACTAAACTGCGCTGGTCTGTAGTGGGTGGGGGGCGTCGGGAAGATATATATACTTTCGACTTTGCGTTTCCCATTCCCATAAACCGCGTGGTATTCTATCCTCCAGCTACCGGACTGGACGAAGGCGGAGGCTTGAGAAAGCAGCGCTTCCCCCGGGCCTATGAAATATCGGGTGCCAGAGAATCGGTGGATTTTCTCCTGCTCAGCGAAGAAGACCGGCCCCACACCCTAGAGCAGGTACTATCGCGTACCTTCGTCAACTCAGACCGCGTTATAGATGTCCGCTTTCCCACGCAGACCCTGCGTTTTTTGCGCATTGCCTTCAATCTGATCGCACAGGTGTACATGCTGAGCGAAATTGAAGTGTACGGCGAGGGTTTTGCGCCGGAGACTAGTTATCGCACATCGGTTATCGACTTGGGAGCGCCGGTGAATTTCGGGCGCATTTTTTGGGAGTTCGAAAAGTTTCGCAAAACGCCGGGTGAACCAGAACCCGTTCTGGCCCCGGACGCGCCTATTAGCTTGGTGTTAGAAACGCGCACTGGCAGGGACGATACCCCGAAGGCGTACTACATCATCAGCGACATAGGTGCGGAACGGCAAGTAGAGGAAGCGGTTTACAATAAGGCGCTGGAGAAATCGCCCTTTGTCCAAGGCAATCGCCCCGGTGACAAATCGTCGATCAAGCTCGACGAGCAAAACTGGAGTTTCTGGTCAACGCCCTACGACCTTTCCGGCCAATTGCTTCGTTCGCCGGATGCACGGCGCTATATGCAGCTTCAGTTCAATATGGTAGCTGAGGATTTCCACACTTTCGGTCGGGTGAAATCCGTGGCGATTGAGTACTCGCCGCTCCTTGTGGAATCCCTCGTTGGCGAGGTAGGTCTGGCTGGGAGAGGAGACCGGGTGCCCGAAGCGCCAGCAGGTCAGGAGACCACATTTATCTACGACGTTTTGGCTAGTTTTGGCAGCGACGGTCAGCTAGGCTTTGATGCGATTAAACTCAATACGGTAGCTGAGGCCGAGTTCGCCAAGTTGGAGATTGGACAGCCGCTAGCGGAAGTAGAACCCGACAGCGTTCGTTTCGCCGATGGGGTTTTAGCCGTGTATTTTCCCTCGCATAAAGTAGTGCGCGCCGATGGCGAGGAGCATCTGCGGCTGACCTTTCGCACGGCCTTGTTGGATTTCACTACCTACTTCCTCGGCGAGGTGTTGGAAATGACGGGAGAAAACTTGCCCCAGTCGATCGATCCTGGCGACGCGAGTGCAGAACTCCATAGCGACGACATCCGCGTCTTCGCTACGGGGACCTCGATAGAAGCGCTTTCCGAGATTGCGTTGGACTCGTCGTTCCTGACGCCCAACGGCGATCGCATCAACGACGAACTCGGCATCGCGTTTACGCTACTAGGCGTCGAAAATACCGCCACTGAGATCGGCGTCTATACTCTTACAGGCCAGCGGATCAGGGACTTGGTGCGCGGGAAATTCAACAAGGGTTTTTACACTGAGCAATGGGATGGGCGCGACGACCAAGGGGCGCTGGTCCCGCCGGGCATCTATCTTTTGCACATAAAGGTAGATGCTGACAAGGAAGTATCAGAGCAATTTCGTTCGGTGTCGGTCGTATATTGAATCCGCAGATGGACGCAGATAGACGCAGAATAGGATGCACAAGACGATCCACCGCTCGAATCGTTCAAATCATGCTAAATTGCAATAGTCCGAGGATAGCATGTTGCAACGGATATACTTGTTGACGCTGTTGGTGCTCTTTCCGCTAGGGGAAATAGGTGCTGGAACGCTGCTCATCAACAGCCAAGACCAGTGGCAGCAATGGACTTTCCCACAAGGGGTGCTGTCGTTGGCGGCAGATGGCAGCGTGGCCTTGAGACACTTCCGGCGCAATATAGATGCCGTCGCCGACGCGGCCGAATTCTTTCATCTAAACGCCAAGGGGAAAGAGGTACAGGGAGGGATTCGCGGTGCGGGGACCCACATTGACCAAGCTGCCCATATTCTCGATGGCGCGGCCACTACTTGGTGGCAACCCAGCCAAGAGGCTCCGCTCGACGATTGGTGGGTTGAGATCGATTTGGGCCGCCTCGTCCAAGCGAAAAAGATCCGGCTGACCTTTCCCGATACCGAGGGGGCGCGGCCACTGCGGGAGTTTTCCGTTTTCGTCACCGAAGGAACGCCTTTTCTCACCGGCCAAGACGTCTTCCGCTACGACCGGGTGGGTGGCACGACTCAGCCCAGCCGGGAGACCGTAATAGAGTACGACCTTGTGACGCCGGAGTTGGGCAACGCGACCGGCGAGTATTTGGCGACCAGCGATACCTTAGAGTATATGTCCATCCAGTACGTGCGGGTCGTCGCTCACGCTAAAAGTCTGGATGCGGCGCTGGCAGCCGTCGAGGTCGAGGCCATAGGCGACAATATCGCTCCAGGGACAATCGAGCGGGGAGGCGTTATACGGACTGGGCGCGACGCGCGCACCATCGCCAACATCATGGACGGAACCGCGGCCACGTGGTGGACTTTGACCTCGCGGGGGGACCTCGACTGGCGCGATAAAGGCGATTGGTTTGAATGGGATCTGGGAGCTACCTTCTGGATTGATCAACTAACGATGGTAGAGCCGCCGCCGGGGTTTGCCACGCTGGGGGTGAATTCGTACCGGAATCAGTCCGGTTTTGAATTATTGACCTCGGACGGCACGCCGATTCCCACTCAGGGGGAAGAGCGGCTTCAGAGTCCGGTCGATTACCAGCTACTCAGCTTCGTCAATAACGAAACGCTGAGCAGCGCGGGCGTGAGAAACCGCAACTTTGATTTTCGCTTTCCCGCCCGCAAAGTGCGCTATCTGTTCTATCACCACGAAGCTCCCCTCAATAGGCAAACCGTTTTTCATTTATTCGAGATTTTCCTCTACGGCGCAGGCCATCCGGCCGAGGTGATAATGACCTCGAATTTTATCGATCTGGCAGGAGCCAAAAGCCTGCGGCGGATGCGCTGGGAGGCCGAGACAACGGATGAGACGCGCATAGAAATTCGCACGCGCACCGGCAATACACTAGACGAAGAGATATTCTATTACGACAAAAATGGTCGCGAAGTTCCCAAAGGACGTTGGGACAAACTGCCGGCCAGCCAGAAATTGCCCGAAGTAACAGTGACGAAAGCCGGTGCCGACTGGAGCGCGTGGAGCTCGGCCTACAAGGAATCTGGGGAAACCTTCCGCTCGCCCACGCCGAGGAGATTCGTCCAAATGGAGGTGCGCCTACAGACCGAAGATCCCGAGGTGGCACCGACGCTGCGCGAGCTAGCCCTCGATTTCGACGATCCGCTCATCGGCGGCGGGGTTTTCGCCAGCGTCTCCCCGCGCGAAGTAACCCTCGATTCGCTGACGGTTTTTACCTTCCGCCTCGGAGGTCGCACTAGGCCGACAGATCGGGGTTTCAACCGCCTCGTGTTCGATTTGCCGAACTCCCTCGAAGGCGAGGTGCAATTGCGGATAGGGGATCGTCGGGTTGAACCCTTGCAGGTGGAGGCCAGCGGAGATTCGGTCGTGATCGACTTGCCCGAACAGGTCCGCGGAGATAGCATCGAAGTAGGACTGCCGTTGCGTCTGTTGGCCGATGCGGCTGCTTTCGACGCTTGGGTAAGCTCTACGACGCAGCCCGATATTCGCCAAGGGATCCAGCCGGAAGACCAGGGGGCTTTGACGGTGTTCGTGCCCGAGATCGCCCAAGAGGACCACATCATCCGCGCCTTGGAGGTGTCCTCGGCGATTGTTACGCCCAACGGAGACGGCATCAACGACAGGCTACAGCTACGCCTGCTAGTGGTAAAAACCACTGCTCAACCCAAGGTCGCGATTTACGACTTGAGTGGTGCGCTAGTCGCTAGCACGGAACAGGTGGACCAGACGCACTATGTGTGGGATGGTCGGGATGAGAGTGGTCTATTGTTGCGCCCCGGTATCTACATTCTGGACGCCAAGGTAGAGACCGACACTACAACGGAGCGGCGACAGCGCGTCGTCCATGTGGTCTATTAGTCAGACCGCAAGGCGAAGCCGCTATCGAGATGGGAAACTAGCGCGATGAATAAAGCCATTTGGTCTTTTGTCTTGCTCGCCCTCTTGCCACTGGAGCTCAAGGCCGACTTGCAGAGTGGGTTCTTCAATCCGTACAGAGCGACGGGAACGCCGGTCGATTTTGAATCGCTGAGTCCGGTGCTGCGAAAATGGTACGTGCCCCAGACGCTACTTTATCTCTATGGCTGGAAGACCTACGAGTACACCAACTACGCCCGGGACAACTACCAGCGCTACGTCAACCTCTTCTTGGAAGGAGATCGCTATTACGATCTGTACGGCAACTATATCACCCGGGGTTGGCGCATCTACGACTGGCGTCAGGAACACCCGCTCGATTTTGGTAGCAGCATTTTCAAGAATCCTCGCTTCAATAGTTGGTTTAACCGCGTCCTGATATCCTCGGCTTCCAAAGGGCAATTCTACACCGCGCTGACCGTCGGCGAACAGTTGCGGACCACGCTTACGCCGATGACTTTTTCAAAGCCGCTCTTCGACGGTATCCAGTGGGATATGCAGTCTGACAAATACGCCTTGACCCTCATTGCCTCGCGCATTGACAATCCTGCCGTCCAGCGCCTCGATAGCGAAATCTCCGAAGCGAGAGAGACGGTCTTTACCAATTTGTACGGCTTGCGCGGAGTTGCCCAAGTCGGGGATTTCGCCACACTCGGATTGACGTATGTCAATGCCAACCACGGAAACAGCCGCTTGAGCGTCGAGGAAAATTCCCTCAAGGGCGTCTTGGGGGGGCGCTTGAATGCGGAAAACGTCCGCCGCATCGTCGTTCGCCTTAGCGACGATTCGCCCGAAGATAATACCGGCGGCGCACTGTTGTTCCGCGAACGGATCTTCATCGACGATGTCGAGCACCCGGAAATAAAACCTTCGATTGACGGGGGGACGCGGCGTCAAGGCTTGCTCGAAGCCAACGGCGGCGATGTGCTGACGCTTAGTTACGACATCGAACGCGATTTCGTCCCGGGCGTAAAGGACCAGATCGGCGATTTCAAAGAAGCCCGCAAGATCGATATCGAGCTGGTGGTGGCCAATGATTTTCGCATCGAAGTAACCTCCAATATGCAGACTAATTTCACCGGCGAGACGGTCTTCTTGCCCGTCAAGCGGAGCAACGGCAATATCAGCGATGGCTCCAATCAGCAGGTCGTTCGCTTCCAATATGGCCTGCCGACGGCCAACGAAATCATGGGTTTTACGTTTGAAGTTTCCGAGCTTGCCGGATTCAATCTCCGCTCTGAATTCAACGTCAACCGCCACCACCGCAAGTTTCCCAATCAGAACATCGTCAAGAGGCAGGCCCTAGCGTCCGACCGCGCCGAGGCTTTTTACGTCACGGCCTCGCGGTTGACCTATCCTTGGTTCGCCTATGGCGAGGCCTTCTCCATGGATCCGAACTACGGCACCTCTATGGTCATTCCCGACCAGCGCGGTTTTATCGACTACGAAGATGAGCTCAACTTCACCTATGAATTTGTCGAAGACAACGACGACCAAGACCGCTTCCCCGACTGGCGGCGGCGCGTTACCGGCGGCGGCTTTGTGCCGGGGCAGCAGACGACCCGCGCCGCGGATGTCGAGGTATTTCCCGGCCTCGACGAGAACAACGACTTGGTCAACGACTTTAACCAGAACGACAATTTGCAGCCCGATTACGTCGAGCCCTTTCTGCGCTACAATGTCGATCCGCCCGAATTTCTCTTTGGCACCGACATGAACAACAATACCGTCATAGACCGCCTCGAAAACGATACCGAACCTGATTATCCCTACAAGCGCGACCACCGGGGCTACAATTTCTACGCGGGGGCTGAAATGCAGCCCGGGTCTAAGGTCATGGTCGGGCATCTGCGCGAGTGGTTGATCGGTAGTGCCCGGCGCAACCAGACGAGCTATGGGCTTTTTACTTGGCAGGAAGACCTGCCATTGCGCGGCTTTAAGTTTCGCTTCATGGAATTTTTGCGCCTTGCCCGCGACGATATTCCCGACGCGCTAATCCAGTGGGTTCAGTCTCCCTTTTCGGCAGGGGGGCTACAGGATGTGCAAGATCGCTTGATCGCCCAAAATACGATGATCAACACATCGTACCTCGATTTTACCGTTCATCGTCTGCGACCGCTGAACGTGGCTGGTAAAGTCAAGTGGGACCATTATTTTCAGCGCGGAGATCAGGCGCAGGAAAATCGCGACGAGAGTTTCTTAGGTGCCATCCTGAGAGCGGAGTACTTCTACGAGCCGTTTGCGGGGATCACCATTTCGCCCAAGTGGAAGCAGCAGTACACCCGCCAAGTCCCGACAGATCCCTTGGCGCTGCGACGCAATGAGCTGTCGGAGATTTTTTTCTTAATCGGGACTTATGATCTCATCCCCGGCCAGCTTGTCTCGGAGTCGGGAATCGAATGGGAGGTCTTTCGGAACCTACAGCAAGAGCCCGATCCGCTGCCGCCGGCCTTTGTCGAGGATTTCACTACCCTGACCTTGGCCACTCAGTTTACCAATAACTCCGAGTATCAGGGCTACGCACTGTCCACCAAGATCGGCGTGCGCTGGCAACGCCGAGCATTGCAACAAGGCGATGAAACCAATTTCCTCACGTTTGTGACTATCTTCGCCGGATTGCGCTAAGAAGCTGTCTCAAAATTCTAAGTGCGCTTCGCTCAACGTCATTTCACCTCTGCGTTCATCTGCGTTCATCTGTGTTGCCGTCCATCTGTTCTCTTAGGGATAGCGCTGGCCACGCTGGTTACATGCGAGCGTCTCCCCACGACCAAGGCCGACTACCAAATGTGGCTGGAGCGGCATCCGCAGGATAGCGAAGCCCATGGGCAACTGGCCGATCTACTCTTGCAAGAGCGGGATTACCAAGGAGCAGAGCACCACTACCGCACGGCTATGAGCATCAATCCGATGACTGCGGACGCTTGGGTCGGGCTGGGGAATATCTCCTACAAACAGGGCCTATACGAGCAAGCCGAAAGCCACTTCCGCAACGCCCTCTCGCTGGACGATGAGCACGTGGGTGCGTTGTGTAGCTTGGCCAGTTTGGCCTTGGAACAAGAGGAATACGCCGACAGCCGCGATTTGTATCGACAGGCGCTGGCACTTGATCCAGAAAATGCCGGGGCGTTCTACAATCTTGCTTTGGCGTACATCAAGCTCAAGGCGTACTACGAGGCGATTACAGCCCTACGGCAGGCTACTCGCATTGATACGGGGTACAGTTTGGCATTTTACGCCCTAGGCCAGATTTACGCCGAGCGCCTCGGCGAGTACCAAGAAGGTATCGCGGCGTTCAGGCGGGCAGTGGCGCAGAGAGTGGACTGGCCTAGCGCGCGGATAGGTCTAGGCCACGCCCTGCTGAATACTGGCCAAGTAGATGAAGCCGCAGCGGCTTTTGGCGAGGCCCTCGCACTCGATCCGAGTGCGGCCCAAGCCCACGTAGGGTTGGGGTTGGCCGAGGAGCGACGGGGTGCCGAGACGCTCGCCGAGGCACACTATTTGCGCGCCATTGCCTTGGATCCGGTGCGGGCGCGGACCTATTTCAAGCTCGGGACGCTCTACGTCAGGCAGGGAAGAAAGGAGGAAGCCCGACGATACTTGGGCCGCTTTGAAGAGCTGGCACCCCATGCTGACGATCTAGCGCAACTCAGAGACCGACTGCGGCGAGAGCCGGATAATGCGCTGGCCCATTACGCTCTGGCGGGAATTTACGCCAAACTGAATATGCCTTCTCTGGCAATCAGTGCCCTGAGAAGCTGTCTCGCCGTGCGACCGGATTACGCCCCGGCGTACAACAACCTCGGCAACGCATATTTGCGCTTGGGAGATACCGGGGAAGCCATTGCGATGTACGAAGTCGCCGTCCGCATTGATACGGCGTACGCACTGGCTTACAACAATTTGGGGAGTGCCCAGCTACTCAATGGCCGACCGCATCAGGCGCTGGCGTGCTACCAACGCGCGCTGCGGATTCGCCCGGACTATGCCGATGCGTATTACGGGCTGGCTATGGTCTATAGGGAACAGGGGCTGCACGCCGAGGCGGGGGAGGCCATGGCCCGGTATGAACAAATCGCCGCGGCTGATGAGCAGTAAATGGGCGTCGCTCATTTTGCGTATAAGGGCCGGAATGACTATGCTTAAAAGCCGGGCGGTTAGCTCAGTTGGTCAGAGCGCCTGCCTTACAAGCAGGATGTCCCCAGTTCGAGTCTGGGATCGCCCACCATGTTACAAGCCCCTGAGCAATCAGGGGCTTTATTTTTGACCGCTACCGTCGGCGGTCCGAGATATGTTTTGCGCTATTACACCCTGAGAAAATAGAGTTTTGTCCAAGTGATGATCTAATTCTACAGGAGCGATACCCATGCCCAATCGCCCCAATATCCTCTTTCTCCTCAGTGATGAACACAGTTTTCGCTTTCTCTCGGCCCGCTCGCCAGAGCGCGGCGGCGAACCCTGCCGCACGCCGACGCTTGATCGCCTCATCCAGCAGGGCGTCCACTTTGAAACCGCCTATTGTCAGATGCCCCTTTGTACGCCCAGCCGCATGTCGATGTTGTCCGGCCGACACTCGCATCGCTGCCCGGTCCTGTGGCCCGACACCCCTACCTTTGCTTCGCACTTGGGACAGCACGGCTACGCCACAGCCGCCGTCGGCAAGATGCACCTGCAGGGCTCCCGTCAGTACGCCGGCTTCGGGGCACGCCCCTACGGCGACTTTGACGCGCCCTCGCCGGGCCATCAGAAAGACCCCCTTTTTCTGCCTGGGGTCCAAGATCACATCTTCATGCCCTCCATTATTGAGGATGCCGGTCTCAGCGATATTCCCGAATCTTTGCTCCAGGAGCAGTTTGTCGTGCGCGAGGCCACGGCGTGGCTGCGCGAACACCGCCACGCCCACCCGAATCAGCCCTGGTTGATGTACACTTCGTTCGTCCACCCGCACTTCCCGATGAACGCGCCCCGCCGCTTCTTCGAGCGCTACTATCCCGAGGGAGTTACCCCGCCGCGGGTAGGCCGCAACGGGGACGCCCAAAACCACCCCATGACCTTGGAAGCGCTGAGGTCGGATAGCGGCGAGTCTCAGGGGCATCCTGCCGAAGAGATCACTGCGGAGCAGACCCTGCGCGCCCGGGCGGCCTACGCTGCCTGCGTAGATCAGTTGGACGAGATCATAGGGGATTTTTTAGCGGTCTTGGAACGCGACGGGCTGCTCGACAACACCGTCATCGTCTATACCTCGGACCACGGCGAATTGGCTGGAGAGCACGGCCTGTGGTGGAAACAGACTTGGCACGAAGCTTCTGTGCGGGTGCCGCTGCTCGTCTCCTTACCGGAGCACCGCAGAGGCCAGCTCTCGCCGGCTGAAATCGCCGCGCCGGTGAGCTTGGCTGATATTTTCCCTACGCTCTGTGGCCTGACCGACGCGCCCCTGCTTGACGATCTGGACGGCATTGACTTGGCACCGGCAGTGCAGGGCGATGTCTGCCCGGCTCTGGCAGCACGCCCTGGCGTCATCGTCGAGAACTTGGGCAAAGGATACCGCATGATCCGCTCGCCGCGCTACAAGTACATTGCCTTCCACACCTATGAGGACCTGGCCTTCGACTTGATGGACGATCCAGACGAACAGCGCAATCTGGTAGGCCGCGCCGCAGGGGAGACGGCTACCGAACTGGAGCAACTCAAGTCCGTGCTCTTCGATGGTTTTGATTTTGCGGAAGCCATCGAGGCGACGAGGCGGGAAAGTGCGCAATATCACAAGCAGTATCCGAGCCGGATAAAGTCCCGAACATCTAACCAGATCATGCGGGGCGACGGGATGCTGGTCGAAGCGGACCAGCCGCTCGATTTTCCAGATGTGGTCAGCGAGGATCCGCGTCGGGACTTCAGTGACTGTCCGCAACAGCGCAGAGCTTCCCGGCGACGTCGATGACGAGGTGAAAAGCGCGTTTCAATAGACCACGGCGAGGCTGCGTTCTTGCGCCCATTGCCCTTGGTCCGTTTTGGCGCGCACTTGCACGACGTATATCCCGGGTGCGACGAGTTGGTCTTCTTCGTCTCGCCCGTTCCACATGGCTTGATGGTGCCCGTTGAGCTGTACACCGAGGGCTTGCCGCCACATAGAGCGGCCGTCTAGCGCGTAGATTTCCAACTCTACCTCGGCGGGGGCTAGCAAGCGGAACAAGTTGTACTGGATCGTCACGCGGTCGTTGATGCCGTCACCCTGCGGGGTGAACGCGGTCGGCTGCACCTCTATAGCGCCCAACACCTCATCCAATGCCTCCCCAATGGCGACTAGGCGCAGTTGATTGGTGCCTAGCGCGTCGCTGGCGTCGCCTCCTTCTACTTGCTGCGGTAGGCTCTGCTCGGAGCGCACGAACACCTCGGCTTGCACAGTGCTCGAAGCCGTGTACATGACGGTTTCCAAATGCAGGCGCAGCGTTTGCGGGCCTCCGTCGCGGATGGGTTCGGGCAAGTAGATCGCTAAGCCCTCGGGTTCGGCGATTACGCTGTCGGCATTCACTCGCTGTAGGGGATCGCCCATCTCCAAGCCGAGCAGGGCACCCGCGTTAGGCAGGGTTAAACGCACCGCGTCAAAACCGGCTTGGTCCGCTGCAAACTCGGCTCGCAGGTCGCAGATCAACTCGATCTTTTGGCCGACTGGCACCTCGGCGATATGGCCTGCGGGTTGTAGGTCGCTGGCCGCAGCTATCTCGCCCACCACCCGCTCGGCCAGCAGCGGAGAATACTCAATCGCCAGCGAATCCAAGCGCGTAAAATCCCACAGCGTTTCGGTCTCTAAGGTCAGTCGCACTTGCAGGTAGCGGCCGCTCGGCACGCGGGGTAGTTCGCCGGAACGGCGCAGCGGTGGCGACCAAAAGCTCCAGTTGTCCGCGTCGTCGATGATGGGGCCGCGCCAGCCTACGGCCGGGGGATCCCAAGGCCAGGTGCGCTGCTTGAGCCGTTCGTATGCGCTTTGCGTTACTTCCACGAGTTGGCCGATGTCGTCGTATCCGTGATAGCCAGTGGGTGTGGGGTCTAGGCCGGTTTTGATTTCTACTTGCACGGATGTTGGTGCGTCGGGTGCGGCTGCGAGTTGGTCGCCGTCGCGCCGCCACTTGCCCGCGCCAAAGCGCACGCGCCCGATGTTGACCACTTGGCCGAGGTCGGCTACCTGCGACGTCCAGATCGCTTGTGGCGGAAATCCCCGGCCGGACACCTCTAGCTCAGCCAAGGCGAACTTGTTGTAGAACCGGCCGATGTCTGGAAAGAAGTAGATGCGCAGAAAGCGCAGGTATTGCAGTGGGAACTCGATATGTACGACGGCCTCGGTGTTCAGATCGACGCTGGCTAGCAGAATGTCCAAAGGTCGGTAGTGGGTGCCCTCTTCCTTTGCGACACCCACTGGATCAAGGCTGCCGGAGAGTTCGTATTTGGCAAAGGCGAAGTTGGGGCGATACGGCTCTTGGGTGAGGGCGTCTCGGCCCTCGGGTGGATAGAACGCAAAGCGATCCACTGGCACGGGCACGCCGAGGTCGATTGTGTAGAATTCGTTGTACTCGGAGTAGGTTTGCGCCGCAAAGAAGGTCGTGATATCGCCATCGACAAAGTCGCGTGGCTCGGCGCGTGGGCGGAGGTAGTTGATGCCGCGCCAGATGCGGACATCCCCTAGGCGATACGTGGATTCTCCAGGGGAGCGCCAGCGATACCAAGGCCCTAGTTGGGGGAGCAAGTTCTCGCCGGGTTTGAGTTCGCGTGGCTGGAGTACGGACGGGTCGGTGGTGTCGTCCATCATCCTGTTTTGCCACGTCCACGCCGCCCACGGCTCGGTGCCGCCGAGGCGAAACTCATCTACTGCCCATGAGTGCGCCGATAGGCCGCTTAGCATGAAGGCAAGAGCGAACGCATATCGCATGGGGGACCTCTTGTGGAGATTTTCAGCAGCTTAGTGGCTAGTGGCCAACAGAAACTTCCCCTAACCACTACCAGAACGGAGTTCCTGTGTCAATAGGAATTTCGTCGTTGTGCGGGAAGTACTATAGCGAGTTGTGGGAGATTGGATTCCTGTATTAGCGCTCGCTTGCAGGAGGACGCGCTGGCCGCAGCCCGAAAAAAGCTGCCATGATCAAGCCGCTGGCAATCCGCGACGCGCAGGCCAAGCCAAAGACGGCCCCGTAGCCATAGTCGAGGATGAGCATGCCGCCGATGAGGCTGCCGAGGAAGTTCAGAAGCTGGAAGCCGCAGACGCGGAGGCCCTGGATCCGCGCCCAGAAGCGCCGGGGCAGCACTTGGGTGGAAAAGTGCTGGTCAGATGGGTTGTCGATGACTTCGCCGATGCGCACGAGTAGGAACATGGGTATGGCCAATGGCAGACTGATAAAGGCTCCCATGATCCCGAGGGCACTACCGCCCATAATGCGGGACGGGAGAATGGTCAGCGTCGGCCCGAAGCGGCGCACTAGCGTTGGTGCGGCGAAGGTCGCTGGTAGGCCGGCGAGTTGGCTGAGGAAGAAGATCGCACCGATCGCAGCCGGGCCGACGCCCAACTCGGCCTCGAAGAATACGTTGAAGAACGGGTACGTCAGCCCCATAGAGAAGCCGCGCGTGCCACTGAGGGCGGTAATGGCGGCAAAGACGCGCCACGGCGAGGTCGTTGGCTCGTCTTCGCTTGGCGACTTTCGGGCTTCGGTGAGATTAGCCGAACTGTCGAGCTTAGGGCGACGCTGGGTTGGCGCAGGTTCTCTTTCGCGGCGGGTTTGACCGGATGCGTACAATAGCGGCACGACGGCGACGAGCGAACACGCCGCGCCGAAGAACAGTGCGTAGCGGAAGGGCTCTGGAACTTCGGTGGAAAGGCCGAGAAAGTAGCCCATGACCCCGGGCATGAAGCCGCCGATTAGGCTCAAGAGCATGCGAACCACTATTTGCAGGGCCGACCAGATGGCGAGGGCTTCGGCGCGGCGCGCTGGATGGGCGTTGTCCGAGAGGAAGGGCACGTGGTTGACCCAGACGAAGGCCATGGCCACGCCACCGACAAATGAGAACGCCAGCAGTGAACCAGGCGATGTGGTCAAGCACAGGCCCAACTGGGAGATGGCCAGCAGCAGACCCGAGGCTATGAGAAAGGGTCGGCGGCCGAAGCGGTCGCTCAGGATGCCGGTGGGTAGTGCTAATAGGCCAGTCGCCAGCGGTGCCATGCTGGCGACTTGGCCGATGAAATCCTCTTGGTAACTCAGGCGCAGTAAATAGAGGTTGTACAGCAGGGAAAAAAGCGCCATGCCGGCGTTGATCGAGGTGCCAAAAGCGAAGAACAGCCGGACATTGCGGTTGAACTCCCGCAGCCGAAAGCGGCTTAGGGCGTGGCCGATGAGCATCCGGCGTGGCGTCTGTCAAAGACCTCGACGGCCTTTTGCACGACGATCTTTGCGGTGTGGACCCGCTCGGCAAAGGGCAGTTCCATGCCGGTCTCAATGGTGAAGGCCAAGCCGTAGGTATGCGCGGCAAAGTCGGCGAGGTTGAGGCCCTCGCCGCGCTGTTGGGGATTGAGCCAGAAGACGCTATGCGGCCCTGTTGTGAAAAAAGAGCCGGGCAAATACTCACTTGGAGCGAGGGGCGCACCGGAGGCGGCGACCTCGGCGATCATCTCGTTGGCCATGGTTTCTTCCCACTCTTGGTCGCTGGGAGTGCGCTGGTGCCGCGCTGAAAACCAGAAGAAGTCGCCCCCGTGCTCGTGGAGGTCCAGCGTCAAGCCGGGTTGTATGGCGGCCATCAGGTCGCGAGTGCAGCGCGGCTCGACGGGTGCCCAGGAGGTGTCGTGGAAGCGGTTGAGGTGGAGGACTTCGCCGGTGGGATCGATTATCAGTGTGTACGCGCGTTCGACGCCGGGATTGCTAGCGGGGAAGTAGAGCCTCCGGCCCTTGAGTGCTTCGATCCAGTCCCCTACTCGATGGTTGTATAGGTTGCTCGTCGCGTAGCCGTACTCGCCGATGAGGGCGACCACAGTATCGCCTTCTTCATAGAGGACTTCGCCGTGCTTTCTGAGCAAGGGGGCGACGTCGGCGAGGCCACCGAGATTCGGGGCTTCGTCTAGGCTCAGGCCGAGCGCGTAGGCGAGGCCGTTCATGCCGATGGGATCGCGGCTGGGAATGGTGTAGAGCTGGTGCTCGGTCTCGATCTCGTCGATGAGGGCACAAGCCGCGCTGACGCCAGCTTGTTCGGTGGCATGGCTGCCAGCGCTGATGAAAATGGCCGGTGTTTTGTCGCCGCCGCTTTTGACTGCGACAATGGGCTGTCCGTCGGGTGCGCGGCCGAGGATCTGTGGAGTGTGGCCGTTGTCTTGGATACAGGTGAGCAGATCGGCGTAGCTGTCGAATGGCTGCATGGCGTTTAGGCACACAGAGGATGCGCCATTTGCTCGCGGCGGAAGGGGACGTCGATTTGGCCGTCTTGGTTGAGAGTGGACATTCTGGCCCGCGCTTCTAGCCACAGTCGGTGCCACTCGGCCGGGTCGCGCAGCTCGCTGTCTGGATCGCGGCGGCTGCGGGCGACGAATCCGGGGAAGGCGATGCGCCCGGTGGGCTGGTCGGTGGGATTGTAGCGCAGGTCAAAGCTCCAGCGGACCTCGTCGCTGACGTTGGGATAGGACCCGTGGACGGTCTGCTTGTGAACGAAGATGACGTCGCCGCGCTCGACCGGCACGGGGATGGCCCGATCGGCGGCGAAGAGCTTTTCCGGGACTTGGGTCGCGCCGGCGAATTGGGGCGCGTTGTCCATGTAGTTGGGGCAGTGTGGCAGCAGCCCGTTTTTGTGCGAGCCGGGCGCGACCATCAGCGGCCCTTTTTCGATGGGGGTGTCTTGGAGCGAGAACCACACCGTTAGCATCTGGGTGTCGTCCGCTTCTTCGGTTACGACGCCGTGGTCTTGGTGCCACTGGGTCGCGCCGAGGACGGCGTTGCCGAACTGGTTTTTGGGCAGGTGGTGCTCGGGCGGCTTGATGCGCACGTGCTGGACGGGATTGGAATAGATCTCCGGGCCAATCAGCGACTCGACGACGTCGAGCAGGTTCGGGTCGGTGAAGGCGCGGAATACGGCCGGCCCGGCCCAGAAGGGAGTGTCGGGCTGGACGTTTTGAAAGGGCAGTGAGAAGTCGAAGTACTGGCTGTGGATGCGGCCAGTTTCAACGCAGATCTGGATGTAGCGGTCGCCAAACTCGAGCTCTTCGTAGCGCGAGGTGATTTCGCCTTGAGCGTAGAGCTCGTCGGCCAAGCTGTCGAGGACCGTGGCGTATTCGTCGATGACTGGGTCGAGGGTGGTGACCGGGTCGAGGACGCCTTTGACGACGACGTAGCCTTCGCTGGCAAAGTGGTCGAGTTGGCTGGGGGTGAGCGCGGGCATGGGTTTCCTCCGATGGGTGCGCGGTTGGTGGGCTTGCCTCTACAATAACAAGGGTAATACGTGAGAGGCAAGCGTGGATTGGAAGGAGGAAGGCGATTCGATATACGTTGCTGATAGGGCACTTGGTAATCGGAGGCTTCGATGGCGGGTGGTTCGGCTGAGCTAGCCGAAGTCTCAGCCAAACCACGCGCCAAAGCCTACCCCTTGCCGGAGCCGAACAGGTCGCCAAAACTCAGCGGTGGGTTGACCGTAATGGTAAAGATCAAGGTGTCCATCTCGTCGCCGCTGTCGGTTACATAATAGAGAACAGAGACGGCGCCGTCGGTGGCTGCTATCGGCATGCCGGCGATGGTTCGGGTGGCCGGGTCAAACGTCAGGCCA
>JAJEFJ010000094.1 GCA_022820485.1 Candidatus Latescibacterota bacterium | reverse complement strand
CCGCACAAGGGACCGTGGAGTGCCTTTACCTTGAAGCGAAACTTCGCTTGGCAGACCGCCCAACAACAACTCGAACATACCCTACACTTGAAACTGAAAAAGGACGCCTAAAAGAGAAAACCCGTCGGGTTTAAGTACTGTCGATATGACCAATGAGCATCGCAATCAAGATGCCTTCTTTTCGTTCCCACTTAACTTGTACGCTCATTTGAATGTATCTCCTTCTTTAGGACTAGAAGCGCAACCCCACTCCCCACAGCTCCAAACCCTGCAAGCGAGGTTTGCGAGAACAAAAAGTTCCCGGATCGCCGTAGGGTTTCTATTATAATAACAAGGGTTCCTACACAGCAATTGACTAGCAACGCTACCATTAAGTTTGAAAATAAATTAGCTCCGTGGAATATCGCCTGAAACACAGTGAAAGCGTACCCACAGGGGTGCGGCGGATGGCCGTCGAACAGCTTGATAAAGCTCTGGCGCATCTTAACTGTCGAGACGGCACACTAGATGAGCACATTCACGAGGCCCGCAAGGCCACCAAGCGTCTGCGGGCCTTGGTGCGCTTGGTCCGCCGCGACTTGGGAGACGAAGTGTACACCTTGGAAAACCAGTGCTATCGGGCCGTCGGTCAGCGGCTTTCGGGGCTGCGCGACGCCACAGTGCTGGTCGAGACCTTGGACCGCTTGGTGGAATCGCTAGGCGAAGATGTCCCGAAGAGTCGGTTCGCCCGGGTGCGGGTGTGGCTGGTGGAGCGCCGCGATCGGGTCTATGGCCAAGCGGATAGCAACAATCGAGCTGTTCAGGAAGTAATCGCCGAGCTCGTGCAGGCCGGCGAGCGCGTGGAACATTGGAATCTACAGCGCCGGGGCTGGGGAGGGATTCGGGTGGGGGTGCAGCGGATATACGCGCGGGGTCGGCGCGATTTTGCCGCAGCCTACGCGCTGCCCAGCGACGAGGCATTCCACGACTGGCGCAAGCAGGTGAAATACCTGTGGTACCACACCCAGATACTGGAGAATGTCTGGCCGCCGGTTATGCAGTCTCTAACAGAGGAACTGGACCAGCTAGGGGAGTTGCTGGGCCAGGATCACGACTTGGCCCTATTGCGCACCACGGTTCTGCCTGAGTTCCCTAGAGCCGGGGCGACGGCCACGTTGATGGCTCTGGAAAGGCGGGTTGGCGAGGTGCGTTCCCGGATGCAGGGTCAGGCGCGTCTGCTGGGCGAGCGCATCTACGTGGAACGGCCCCGAGAGTTCACCCGACGCTTGCGGGGCTATTGGCGGGTGTGGCAGGCGGAGCAAGCGGCTGGGCACGATTTGGAGTTTGGCGCACCTGACTAGTTGGACATAGAAGAATAGACACGACTAGCCATTCAACGGAAAAGGAGCTATAACCATGATTCATACGACTATGTGGACCTATCCTTGGGATGTGATTGACGAGGGGGTGGACCGCGTCATTGGCTTGCTCAAGGAAGAGGTAGGGCTGGATGCGATCAGCCTGTCCACGGTTTATCACACCTACGATCAGCTACGCACCCATATACCCGGCAAAAAGCTCTTTTCCGGGTACGAGGACGCCATCTACTTCCAGCCTCAGCGCGAGCTGTACGAGGATACCAAGATCAAGCCGCATGTGCATCCTATGGCTAGGGACCAAGATCCGGTGCGGATTATCGCCGAGGCTTGCCGCGCACGCGGTTTGGAACTGATTTCGTGGACTGTGCCCCTGCACAACCACTACATGGCGAGGCAACATCCTGACTGCGCCTTGCTCGGTGTGTTCGGGGATCGCTATCCGGGTTGCCTGTGCCCGGCCAATCCCGAGGTGCGGGAGTACGTACTAGGCTTGAGCTTGGACTTGGCCACCAACTGCGGTGTGCAGATGATCGAGTACGAGTCCCTCCACTACATGGGCTTTGGCATGTTCCGCAACCACGCCAAGGTGGGAGTCGATCTCGGCGCGGTGGGATCGCTGTTGATGTCGCTGTGCTTTTGCGATGGGTGTGTGCAGCGGGCGGCGGACAGGGGTATAGATGTGGAGGAGTTGAAGAGGCAAGTAGAAAAGTGGCTCTTGGACATCTTTGAGGAGGGGCCGCCGGAGTGCAGCGTGGAAGAATTCGTCGCCGACGAGCCTTTGGTGAACGAGTACCTAAAGATGCGTGCGGATGTGGTGACGTCGCTGGCGGCGGAGGTGAAAGAGGCCGTAAAAATGCCCGTTTCTTTTTTGTACATGGGCAATTATTACAACAACGGCATCGACGGCAAGCCCATCGAAAAGATCGTCGATTGGGTCAACGTCCTGTGCTACAGCGGCTCGCCCGAACAGGCCAGCCAAAGGGCGCAGGAGACCCTCGCCGGCATGGACGATCCGTCGATGTTGATCTGCGGCCTGAACGGCCACCAGCCCATAGACAACGCCGAACAGATGAGAGACATCATCACGGCGGTTTACGAAGCGGGAGCGAGGCGGTTTTCGTATTACAATTACGGCATGATTTCCCAGCGCAATCTCAGGTGGATTGCCGAGGCGATTGACGCGGTACGTGCTCTTGACGCTGGCGCTCGCTAAGGCGTTCCAGCTTCACTCCGGCAACGCCATCGCCAAAAGCTGCGGCCCCCCGTCGTCGTCATTGATTGGGAATACGAGATACTGGCGTCCGTTGGCCATATAGCTGATGGGACTGCCGTTGGGACGGCCGGGGAATTCCATCTCGGCCAGCACTGCGCCTGTATCTAGGTCGAAGGCGCGCAGATAGGGTGCTTGTTCGACAAAGTCGGAGTCGCGGAGGTGGCCCCACCCATCGGGCTGCTGCGAGACCACCACCAGCACGGTCTCGGTGGCGAGTATAAAGTTGTAGTGGAACCAGCCCATAGCGGGCAGGTCGAGATCGCGCAAAGCTCTGTGGTTGACCGGACCTTGACCCACTGGGCTCATCCAAACGTGCTCGCCGGTGTCCAAGTCGATGGCGGTGATTCGGCCGTAGGGGGGTTTGGTCAGCGGTAGGCCATCGACGTATTCGGCACTTCTCTTGAAGGATGCGTAGGCCGAAAAGGCACGCGGGTTCCTCACCTTTTCCAGCCATACGATATCGGCGTCGGTGCGCGAAGGCACGTAGAGCACGTTCTTTTTGGGCACTAGCGCTGCGCCGCTCCAATCCGAGCCGCCCAAACCCCCAGGTAATACCAGCGTGCCCTTTTCGCTGGGCGGAGTAAATAGCGGGCCGTAATCGTATTTTTCGAGGATCGCCAGCGCCCTTTTTCTCAGCTCGGGCGTGAAGTCGATCAGATCGTCTTCCTGCAGACTCTGGCGGTCGTAGGGCGCGGGCTTGCTGGGAAAGGGCTGGGTCGGCCAGCTTTGCTCGCCCGGGGTTTTCGACTGGGGAACCTCGCGCTCGTCGATCGGCCAGACCGGTTCGCCGGTCGTGCGGTCGAGCACATAGCAGAAGGCCTGTTTGCTCACCAAGGCCAGCGCCTTGATCGCTTTGCCTGCGACTTTGATATCGGCCAGTACCGGCGGTGCTGGTGGGTCGTAGTTCCACAGGCCGTGGTGGATGAACTGGTAGTGCCAGATGCGCTCGCCAGTTGCCGCCTTGAGGCAGACCAGCGTTTGGCTGAAGAGGTTGGCACCGGGGCGCTCGCCGCCGTAGTGGTTGTGGGTGGTGCTGCTGACGGGCAGGTACACGTAGCCGAGCTCGTCGTCGGCGCTCATCGCGGCCCACACATTGGCTTGGCCGAAGGTTTGCCACGCGTCGTTTTCCCAAGTGTCGTTGCCGTGCTCGCCCTCCTGCGGCACCGTCTGAAAGACCCATACCTGTTCGCCGGTGTGGGCGTCGAAGCCGCGCACGTCGCCGGGGGTGGAGTATTGAGGGGGAGACTCGCCGTGCCAATCGACGATAGCGGAACCTACCACCACCACATCGCGGCAGACGATTGGTGCCGAGGTAACGCAGTAGCCCTTGCGGTCGATGGGACGGCGCAGTCCTTTACTTAAGTCGGCGAAGCCGCCCTCGCCGAATTCTGGGTCGGGTTGGCCGGTCTCGATGTCGATTGAGTAGAGGCGGTCGGTGGAGGTGGCGTAGAAGATGCGCTTCTTGTCGCCACTTTCCCAGTAGGCGATGCCGCGCAAGATGCCCGTGAAGCCCTCGTAGTCTTCCCATACTTTCGGATCAAAGGTCCACAGCTCTTCGCCGCTGGTCGGATCGACCGCACAGAGGATGTTGAAAGGCGACCCGTAGTAGAGCACGCCATCGACCATTAGGGGAGTCCCCTTGTTGGTACCGGTCCACATGTACTGACGCTCGGCGATTTCCTTGTCGGGAGCCGTGTAGCGCCAAACTTCCTGCAACTGGGCGAAGTTGTCGGCGTCAATCTGCGACAGGGGTGCGTACTTGCTGCTCTTGGCGTCGGCCGCGTAGTAGGGCCATTCCTCGCCTCGGGCCGCGACGGCGGCGAGGATCAATAATGCGCAGACTAACAAGGGATGAGATGGGAGCAAAAGGCGATTAATTGAGAGGGTACAGAATGTAAATGATGACGCAAAAGATCCCGTTCCGTCCAAGCGGGGCTGTTGAAATTTTACCGCCGCCAAGCTGCTTTTAGGCGGCCCCAAGTGGTTTGGGCAACAGCACTGGGTTCATCAACGGGATGGAGTTCCCAGATTGTGACGCCAGTCTCCCGCGTGGTCGTGAGGATCAGGGTGTCGCCTTCAAGGGCATACGCGCTAACCCCCCACTCATTGAGTATGGCGAAGAATTGCACCTTATCGAGTTCAGCGAAAAAGGCGTCGATGAATTCCTGTTCGAAGGCCGGGTAATTTTCTGCGGGGATTTCGTGCGAGTCCGCTACATAACGGGCGAAGTCGCGGGCCACTTGGGTAAAGAATTCGACGAAGTCTTTGCCGTCAACGGAAATATCTAATGCGGTTATACTAACCACGATAGCGTCGAATAAGATGCCATAGGTGCCGGTGCCGTGGGCAACAATCGTCTCTATGGTGGGTGGCTCCGGGCCTTGGACATCGGCTAGGAAATCGTCTTTCACCTGAATGACTTGGTTGATCTCAAAGGCTCCATCTTCCTCAAAGGTCAGGCGAATGGCAATCTCGCCGATTTGCTCATCGACGATAGTGCCCTCCCAAGTGCCGTGCAGAGCTTCTTGCTGGGCGGCGAGCGGCGGGACGAGCAGACAGAGTAAGAGGACAGACGACAGAAGTTGGTGCATAAGGGCTTCCTTACTCGTACAAATGGGCGACGTACTCTGCGTAGCCGTTGTAGGGGAGGGTCTCGCGTAGTTCGGTTGGGTTCAAATCGGTGGAAATGAAGCGCTCGTTGGCTTGCGACCAGCGGGGATGGGGAACGTCAGGTTCGACGTTGGAGATAAAGCCGTACTCGTGGGGCGCTAGGGTATTCCAAAAGGTCTTCGGCTGTTCGCTGGTGAATTCGATTTTGGTGATCGACTTGAGGCCCTTATAGCCGTATTTCCACGGCGTCACCAAGCGCAGAGGGGCACCGTGTTGCTTGGGCATTTCGTGGCCGTAAACGCCCGTCACCAGCAGAGTTAGCTCATTGGTCGCTTCCTCCATGGTCAGGCCCTCGGTATAGGGCCAAGGCCAATCCGAGCGATCCCATTGGACTGGGGCCACCTCGGGATTAAAGAAGGAGATCATGCGCACATAGCGAGCCGATGACAGCGGTTGGACAAAGTCGATGAGGTCCCGCATGGGGAAGCCCGTCCACGGGATGGCCATGGACCAAGCCTCGACGCAGCGGTGGCGGTAGAGGCGCTCTTCCAGATCCATGATGCCGATTAGATAGTCGATGTCGTAGGTCTTGGGCTCCGGCACTAGGCCGCTTATTTCCACGGTCCAGGGAGCCGGCTCAAAATTGTCGATGAAGCGCCACACTTCCTTGGTGGTGGAGAATTCATAGAAGTTGTTGTATAGGGCTGCTATTTTCTCATCGGTGAGCGGTCGGTCGAGCGTGGAAAATTCATCGTTGGTGGGAGCCGGATACCACTCTGAAGGCGGGATTGGATCGACGATCTCGGGGGCAAGGTATTTTGTTGGATCGACGAGCGTTGCTGGATTGAGGAGCTTTTCGGGGATGCATCCGGCCAGCAGGCCGATGGTGCCCAAGCCAGCTCGTCGGATGAACTTGCGACGGTTGAGATAGACATCTTCGTCAGTGGCCTGACGCTCGGGAAGGTTCCATTTTTTGCGCGACATCACAGCCTCCTTGCTAGGTTGGACAAGGAGAATATAACAGATTGGCTCTGACGCCGCGATTCTAGCGCTTGAAAGCCAGCCCGGCGGCGTAGGTCGTGCCCGCGGCGGTGTTGCAACCAGCCTGCGTGTGGAACAGATCGACGCCAATTTCGAGGTGCTTACTGAGCGACCAGATCAACCCCGGGGCCAGCTTGAGGATATCTTGGTCTCCGACGAGACCGCCTTGTCCCATAGCGCCGCAGTCGCCCATGGTGCGCATCCCTTCGACCACGCCTTTGACTAGCAGGCGTTTATAGGTGACACCGGCCTCCAAGCCATAGAAGAATTCGTCGCTGAAGGCCCCACCTCGCTTGCGATAGCCGACCGTGCTCGTCAAGTAGCCCGGGAGTGGGTACAGCGATTTGCCTACCAACAGACGCATGTCGATGTCCCGCTCGCCCGTGCCCAAGGGAACCTTGTCGTCGGCACCTGCGCCGTCAGCCACTGGGCTCGGCCCCAAGCCAAGCCCGCCCGCGCTGAGGGAGCCAATGCTGTCTTGATCCATGTCGTAGCCTAAAGGGAATTTTCCTCCTAGCGCTAGGGAGACCACCGCTGGATTGCGCAGCAAGCGCCAGCGCAGGCGCAGTTCCAAGTCGGCCAGGCCCGAGTTGATTTCGTCGGGGTGGATGCGGGTTATGGTGGTATCGAGAACGTCGCTTTTGAATACCTTCACTTCGGTATTCTTGTACACCAAGCGCTTGTAGGGCAGAGTGGCCACCAAGGTCAAGCGTTCGTGCAAACCATATTCTAGGTAGGCCGACATACTCTCGTCGCTCAATTCTTCCATGCTGGGTTTTGCCACTCGCTCCCTCCGGTCGCCGGTGGCGTCCAGATAATCTTGGGAGCGGAAGGAAAGTCCGGCGATTTTGAAGTACATTCCACCCGAGTCCTGCGTCCAAGCGCCGGCATGTAGTTGGGTGGGAGCAATCGCCAGCAGGAGGGCCGCTAGCGGGATCCAGTGCCGCAGTGGGCGGAGCGAATTCGATCGATAATTGGCTGGTGCGCTCAATTTTCCTCATGCAGATCGTCTATGAGGGCCTGCACGCTGTCGAATCGAGGTAGGCCACCCTTGCGGGCCTCCTGCATCGCCTCGATAGTCAGTGGTGCATTTGGAATATCAATCTGCTTACCAGTAGCTTTGGCGATACGCTGAAGCATTAAAACTGCGTCGCCAATTGAGTCGTCCTCATAGTCGGTCATTTCGAGGTCATCAATAACTTTTGCGGTGGTCCCGGCCTTTTCAGCTAGCTGCTCTTGGGTCAGCGATGCAGTTTCACGAAGATCGTAAACTCGTTGAGCAATATCTCCCTTGATGCGTTCGGCTTCAATCATTTGCATCATTTCGGGATCGTTTTTGAAGTAGAGATGGTGGAGAATCTCCACTGCGGATGTTGTGGTTCTTTTGTCTGTCATAGTTCAATCTCCTGTATATGTTGTTCCGGGTTTTGCTCGAACTGCTTTTTCCGTCTAATCGCTCTTTCGATTTCTCGGGGTGGAACCTCTGTCGTAGTCTTCGTGATCCCGTGAGCGATCACAGCGGCAACATTACCGTGAAAGAAATAGAGCATTCGATACTGCACATTTCCCATTCGAGTTCTCAGTTCATAAATCTCATCTCGTAAGTAATCAGCTTGCGGACGCCTGCATTCGTGCCCCCGCTCTTGCAGACGTTCAATCAACCATCTGCATTTCGCTTGAGCCCGACGGTTAAGGCGATTTAACCAGTTCTGCGTTGGTACGCTTCCATTGGCTTCCTTGTAGAATACAACCCGTATTTCTGGCATAATGAATCAAAGTTGTTATTAACATACAAAAGAGGTAAATCGTCAAACACGCCGTTCAATAGACGTAGCGCAAGCCGACCTGCACTTGGCGCGGGTCGCCCAAGCCCGACTGCACGGTGCCGTCGAAATTGAACAGCAGGCCGACGCTAGATGGATCGCGGAAGTTGTCCGTGTTGAGCAGGTTGAAGACCTCGACGATGGCTTCTAGCTGGCCGCTGCCCACCAAGATAGGCCGCGACAAGCGCACGTCATAGGAGAAGAATTCGTTGTCCTTGCGCAGCGTGTTGCGCGCCGTGATGCTATTGTCGTTGCAGATTCGGTCGGAGGCTGCGCCCCACGGGTTGGTTGAGCGGCCGCCCGCGCAGGATGCGGAGACTGGCTGCGCTGAATAGTAGCTCAGGCGCTGGTTGAGCAACATTCCGCCGGGCAATGCGGCCAAGGCCCACGCATTGAAGCGGTGGCGCTGGTCGCGGTCCGAATAGCCCCACTCGCGCTCTAGTTGGGTCGGATCGACGTAGCGGAAGGTGAAGGGGTCGCGCTCGTTGTCGTCGTCGGATTTGTCCCACGACAAGGTATAGTTGAACTGGAATTGCAAGGCGTCGTGCACCATCTGGCGCAAGCCGAAGCTGAGGCCGTGGTAGCGCGACTTGGCCGTGCTCTCGACCACGGTCAAATCGCCGATGCCGTTGCTGCCATCGGCCCCTAGACCCGTCGCCCACGGAGAGCCGAAGATTGCGTCGTTGCGGTTGACAAAGCGCGTCAGCTTGTCGGCACGGGCGTAGGTGTACCCGAAGGAGCCGACCAGACCCGACGCATGTAATTCGCGTTCAATGCCGACGTTTGCGCTGATGGTGCGCGGGTTTTCGAAATTCTGATCGAAGACAAAGATGCTGGGCCGGAAGGGATCGCCTTGGGGCGTGGGTAGCAATTCGCCGTAGGTCGGCGGCGGTCCTAAAACGGGCGTCAGGGCGCTGGAGCGGAAAATGGATTGCCCGCGCGAGCCATTGGTCGAGCGCGTGCTGGCCAAGTTCAAGCCCGGGATGCGGGCGTAGTACATCCCGGCGCTGCCGCGCAGCAAGGTCTTGTTGTCGCCGTGTACATCGTAGGCCACCCCCAAGCGCGGCTGGAACATGTCCCAGTCCGAAGGAATGGTGCCGTTGGAGGGGAATTCGTAGGTACCCGTCTCGTTGGTCACCGTTTTGCCGATAAAATAGGCGAAGAATACCTCGTCTGGATCGGTGAGCACATCGGGCTGAATTTGCGCTTCCCAGCGCAGGCCGTAGTTGAGCGTCAGCTTGTTTGAAGGCTGCCAACTGTCCTGCACGAACAGGGCTAATTCGTGCTGTGGAATCTGCTGGGTGCCCGCTTCTTCCACGGTCAGGCCGCCGACGCCGGACTGCTGCAAATAGAGCAGGACCGGCCCGGTGATATCCGTCCCGTCGGGGCAAGCTCCGGTGGTGCTGGTGCTGCCGTCGGCGCACTCGACGTAGCCGTTGCCCTGCTCGACGAAGTTGAGAAAGCCATCTGTCGAGTTGAAGATGTAGCGGCCATTGGCAAAACCAATGAAGGTCTGCACGGATTCGACGTGGTTCCACTCGACTCCGGCTTTGATTAAGTGATCGCCTTTAGCTATGGAGATATTGTCGAGCATCTGGATGCGGGAGTCGTGGTACTCGACCGGAATGAAGAACGGCATGCCAAAGCGATAGCCGTGGACAAAATCCATGCCCGTATCGGGGAAGGGCCGCCCGGTGTTGGGGTTGTCCGGGCCAAGGTAGGGACGCGGGCGATCTTCGCGGGAAACTTGGAAGCGGAATTCGTTGGTGGTGGTCGCGGACAGAAGCGACAGCAAGCTGCCGTTGAAGGCGTGGGACCAGTCCTGTTCTACGGCGTTGGCGCTGCGCGTCCACGCGTCCACGTCAAAGGTGCCGTTTTCCTGTTCGGACCAAGTGTAATTGTATTTAAAGGTGGCGTAGTGCGCATCCGACAGGTGGGCGTCGATTTTGGCGAGGAAAGCGCGGGCGTCGTTGGTGCGGTCAATCGGCCCGTAGTCGCCGGCTAGCGCCCCGTTGAATTGCTCGTCCATGAATGCGCGCAGCCGAGCATCGATGCGTGCGCTATCGCTCTGCTTGGTGTCGCTAAAAACCTGCTGGTCGTAGGCGGTAAAAAAAAAGGCCCGGTCCTTTATCAGCGGCCCGCCCATAGTGAAGCCGAACTGCCCCTGACTAAAATCCGGCGCGCGCGCTAGGCCCTCGTGCCGCGCCGTGCCCGACAGGGCGTCGTTTTTGCCGAAAAAATGAACTGAGCCGTGCAACTGGTTGGTGCCCGACTTGGTGATGACGTTGACAAAGCCGCCGCTGGAACGACCGAATTCCGCGTTGGCCCCCTGCGGCACCACCACCATTTCCTCCACTGCGTCCAAGTTAAAGGTGAAGGCCGGGCGCTGGCCGCCGCGCTGCTCGCCGAAGAAGGGGTTGTTGAAATCGGCACCATCCACTGAGATGTTGTTGTGAATGCCGCGCTGCCCGCCAAGGCTCAGCTCGTCGCCGTCGGGGCCTTGGACAATGGCCACGCCTGGCGTCAACAGCGTCAGGTTGAGGAAGTTGCGCCCGTTGTTGGGCAGGTCCTGCACGGCCTCTTCGGGCAGGCGCGTAGCCGGTTCGCTCTGCGTTATATCCACCGTCGATAAGGCCGCCTCGACGACCATTTCCTCCATCTGTGGAAGCATCTTGACGATCAATTCCACGGTCTCGCCGACGCGCACTTGCACCCCGGTCTGCCGCACTTCGGCCCGTCCGGCTGCCTGTACCGTCACGTCGTAGGAGCCGAGGGGCAACAAGGTCGCGGTGAATAGCCCTAAATCGGACGAGGTGAGGGTGCGTTCGTAATTGGTGCGGATTTCCTTGAGTGCGATGGTGGCGTTGGCGATGGGATTGCCGAACTGGTCCCAGACAGAGCCACGAATTACGCCGGTGGTCGCTTGGGATTGTGCCCAAGCTCCGTTGGGCAGGACGATCCAGAGTAGGACGGACAGAAAAGGCAAGAAGCGAAGTCGATGCGTCGGCATGAGCTATTTCGTTATGAAGTGGATGGGGCGAAGAGAGCCGACCTTGCGCGGCTCAACGGTATTCATAATCTATAACGTATTATTTGAAAACGACACTACGGAGGATAAGCTAATGGGTATCTTTCGCGTTCCCGCCAAAATGAGAAACTGGCAGAATCGGTTCCTGCCGCCAGGGAAACAGGGACAAGAGGTCTCCTGTGACATGCTGGTGGATTCCGGTGCGGCTGAGTTGGCACTGCCCGCTGAAATCATGGATTCGCTCAAGCTCGAAGAGCTGGGGGCCATGCGCGTGGTTACCGCGGATGGGGGCCAACGAGAATGCCGCGTTTTAGGCATGGTTGAGCTCGAGGTGCAGGGACGGATATGTCAGGTCAGAGCCATTGAATTGCCTCGCGGCACCCAACCGCTGTTAGGGGCCGTTCCGCTCGAAGAAATGGACTGGCACATTGATCCGTTAGGGCAAAAACTGGTCCCCAATCCCCTCTCCCCCGACCAGCCGCTGCTGCACCTGTGATGGGAGAGCATTCGGCCCACTCCGCCATGCCCGCCCTAATCGCCTTTGACGCCGACGACACCTTGTGGGAAAACGAAATCTACTTTGAAACGGCCAAAGACCGCTTTAAGGATCTATTGGCCTCCGACTGCGATCCGGCGTGGACTGAGCGGGAGTTGTACGAGACCGAAATGCGCAACTTGTCTCACTTTGGCTACGGCATCAAAGGCTTCACCTTGTCGATGGTCGAGACGGCGCTCGACCTGACGAAGGGCGCGGTAACGGGGCAGCAAATCCGCCAGATTTTGGACTATGGCAAAGAGATGCTGCAAATGCCCATTGAACCGCTGCCGCACGTCGAGGAAGTGCTCGCCCATCTGTCCAGGACTTGTCCACTGATGCTGCTGACCAAGGGCGATTTGTTCGACCAAGAGGCCAAGATCGCCCGCTCCGGCTTGGCCGATCACTTCACCCACATCGAAATCGTCAGCGAAAAAAATGAGGGAACTTACGCGGCTCTGCTACAGCGCCACGGTATCCAGCCAGCGGACTTTTGCATGGTGGGCAATTCGCTCAAATCGGATATCCTGCCCGTCGTCGCCTTGGGCGGACACGCCGTCTATGTGCCGTACTACACCACTTGGCTCCACGAACGCGTCGAGCCTTCGGAGGCCGAGCGCCAGCGATACCACCAAATATCCCATCTAGGCGAACTGCCCCGCCTGCTGGCCGAGCGAGTTTGTTAGGGCAGGAGCCTCAAGGACTGAAAGGTGATGTATAGCAATACTCTCTTGGGCGCGATTCGGATATTGTATGGGAAGTGCGATATTCACCAGATAGCCGTTGACCGTCTTTACCCCGAAGATCCCTTGTACACGAGATTGGGCCGTAGGTACTAACCCACAGTCCTTAGCTACGTGCTGCGTAACCATCGTCTTTGTTGCGCCCGTATCCCAAATGGCACTATACTGGCGGAAGGTCGATTCGTCCTTCCCTTGGGGATCATAGGCGGCACAGATGAAAATCGGAGTGATGAGAACGGATGCAATGCTTCGGGTGACATAGGTGAATGCACCCGGCGCGATATACTCGGTCATCTATGAGAAGCATACCCGCGAATGGTAGGTCTGTAACGTACTTTCTGGATCGGCAGAGCATGGTTGTACCAAGAAAGTGCCTAGGGCATGCTGTTTTGTTGTCTGGCGTATGGCCTCTATCTCGCTGGAGTAGGCCCCGATGACGCGGTGAGCTTTGATGACGATTACCTTACCCTCGTACTGCGCAGCTAACTCCGCTTGGTGATCTAAGTAGTACTGGAACTCGTCTTTTAGTGCCATGGGGTATTTTGGAGCTATTCTTGGGGTAAGTAAAGAACCATTCTATGCCGATAATTTTAGTTTACCCATTTAGTAGCGACAGTGCAAATTTCTAGCCTAGGTGCTGTGTGTGCGTAACGGGTGGTTCGGCTGAGCTAGCCGAAGTCTCAGCCAAACCACCCGCCAAAGCCTACCCCTTGCCGGCACCGAACAGGTCGCCAAAACTCAGCGGCGGGTTGACCGTAATGGTAAAGATCAAGGTGTCCATCTCGTCGCCGCTGTCGGTTACATAATAGAGAACAGAGACGGCGCCGTCGGTGGCTGCTATCGGCATGCCGGCGATGGTTCGGGTGGCCGGGTCAAACGTCAGGCCA
>JAJEFJ010000031.1 GCA_022820485.1 Candidatus Latescibacterota bacterium | reverse complement strand
GCGACGCATGGCATTTGCAGAGCCTATGGACCACCAAGATACTCACCCATACCATCTGTGTAGGGCTCAATATACAACTCAAAAGACAACCGCTCGATTTTGATGGACTCGTACAGATGTAAAAAGTCGCACATCACGTATTTAGTATTATTCTTCTTCCCTTTCTTCCCCACCCAAACGCCGTCCACCGTACGCTAGGAGGATTAGTCTATGCGGTGTCCCTATTGCAATTGTGAAGAAGATCGGGTGGTGGATTCGCGGTCGTGCCGCGAAGGTATGGCGATTCGTCGTCGCCGCGAGTGCACAAGCTGCGACAAGCGCTTTACAACCTATGAATACATCGAGAACGTGCCCCTATCCGTCATTAAGGCTGACGGTCGCCGCGAGCCTTTTGATCGCAGTAAACTGCTCGACAAGATACAGGTAGCCTGTTACAAGACGACCGTTTCGGCCGAGGAGATCGAGCAACTCGTCGATCAGGTCGAGGCCGAAGTGGGCAGTCTCAACGTGAAGGAAATTCCCTCCAAACAGCTCGGCGAGCGAGTCATAGAGCATCTGCGCCAGCTCAACGATGTGGCGTACGTGCGTTTTGCCTCGGTCTATCGCCAGTTCAAAGACAAGAGCGATTTCATGCGCGAATTGGATCAATTGGCCAATAATTAAAGTCCAGAACTGTTTTTTTTAGCGCATCGTAACCGGATTGAAAAGAAATTGCTCTGGACCTTGTTTTTGACTTGACAAATACGCAACCCCTCTCTTAACTTAGGACTCGGCACTACTACATATAGTGTCAAATGAGTGTAATGCCCTGAGATAATGTGTCTCGGGGCTACGCTTTTGCTCTCTCCCCTAATCCTAACAGCAGTTAACCTAAGTCCTTATTTTTGGCGATGTTCTCCACTTCGCCCATGGATCTTTTTTGCTTCAATGGGAGGGCATGAATGGAATCCGAACGCGTAGTTGCACACCGATTTGAAGACATGCTAGCGCAACTCGAAGGCCACGGGCTCAAGCGTAACGGCCACGATGCTCTCTTGGCTCGCGCCGCTGATGCCGAAACCTATTACGGGGACAATGACTTGGCCATTGACGTTTTGCGCAACAAGTACTTGGCACCCGATGAAACCGGCCCATTGCACATCTGGGATCGCATCGCCCGGGCCATGGCCTCGGTGGAGAAGGATCCTCAATACTGGTACGACCGCTTCTTCTCATTATTGATGGACTTCAAGTTCATCCCCGGCGGGCGCGTCATGCACGGCGCGGGCCGGGACGAGGCTAGGCGCAAGCCGACGCTGTCCAACTGCTATGTCGTTCCCATTGAAGAAGATAGCTTAGAAGGCATTTATCGTTGTCTGAGCGAGTCGGCGATGGTGTACCGCACGGGCGGTGGAGTCGGCACGGATTTGTCGATTCTCAGGCCGCAAGGGGCTCCGGTCAACGCCACGGTGGATGCCTCGCCGGGTTGCACCGCGTTTATGAACCTGCTCTCCGAAAGCACCAATGCCGTCTCCCAAGCTGGCCGACGCGGTGCCCTGATGCTGACTTTGCGGGTCGATCATCCCGATATCGAAGACTTCATAACCATCAAAAACGACGCCAACCGCACCAAAGTGCAGTACGCCAACATCAGCGTGTTGATTACCCACGAGTTTATGCAGGCTGTGTTGGCCGACTCGGACTTTGACTTGCGCTGGGGTGGCAAGGTGTTCCGCACGGTCAAGGCGTGCCAGTTATGGGACAAGATCATTGCCAATGCCCACGCTAGCGCCGAGCCGGGGATTATTTTTTGGGACACGATGCGTGAGCATCACAATGTCGAATACGCCAACCCACTCACTAGCACCAATCCCTGCGGCGAACAGCCACTGGCCTCGTACACAGCCTGCAACTTAGGCAATCTCAATTTGGTGAACTTCGTCCGGGCCGATGGCGAACTCGACTACGAGGAGTTGGGGCAGGCCGCCCGCGTGGCGACCCGCTTTTTAGATAATGTCATTGACTACAACGTGGACAACCATGCCTTGCCCAAAATTCGCGAAGCCGTAGCCTCTGACCGCCGAGTGGGTTTGGGTATCACCGGCATGGCCGATGCGCTGGTCTTGATGCAGAGTAAGTACGATTCGGACGAGGCTCTGGCGATCATTGACCGCATTATGGCCACCATCTGCCACAACGCCTATGAAATGTCCGTCGAACTGGCTCAGGAGAAGGGAGCCTTTCCGCTTTTTGACTGGGAGGGCGTCAAGCAGAGCAAGTTCATCCAGAGCCTGCCTCAAGCGCTGCAAGAGAAAATCGCCGAGCACGGCCTGCGCAATTGCACCTTGATCACGATGCCGCCGGTGGGTACCGGTTCGATTGTGGCGCAGACGAGTTCGGGGATTGAGCCGATCTTCTGCACTAGCTACACCCGCCGGGTAAAGCAGGACGACGGCGAGAGTTTTCGCGAATACAAGGTCTATCACCCGCTCATCCAGCGCGTCTTCGGCGACGACGAGGACTTGCCCGATTACGTGGTGACGGCCCATGAAATCGACCCTTACTTCCGCGTCAAGATGCAGGGCGTGATCCAGAAGTATACCGATAGTAGTATTTCTTCGACGATCAACCTGCCCGAAGACATCACGCTAGAGACGGTCGCCGACATCTACATCACCGCGTACAAGGAAGGTCTCAAGGGCGTGACGGTGTACCGCGAGGGCAGCCGTGAGGGCATTCTGCAGACCGAGGGCCAAGCCGACAAGAAGGAAGCTTCGGCTGCGGAGGTCCCTAACTACATGGGGTCAGATGGCTTCCTCCACCGTCGCCGTCGTCCGGCCGTCACCGCGGGCATTACCGAGCGGATCAACACCGGCGAGGGCAAGATCTACGTAACGATCAACGAAGACGAATACGGGCTCTGCGAGGTCTTTAGCACCATCGGCAAGGCGGGGGGCAATGCGGCCGCCCAGTCGGAGGCTATCTGTCGGCTAATTTCGCTCGCGTTGCGCTCGGGAGTTGACCCGCGGGAAGTCATCAGTAAGTTGAAGGGCATTTCGGGGCCAAGTCCGGTGTGGGAAGGCGGCGAGCTCGTGCTGTCAACGCCGGACGCCATTGGCAAGGCGATGGAGCGCTATTTGCAGCGGAAGGCAGGCAAACAGCCCGATGTTAATGTTCCCGAGGGCGTACCGCCTAGTTCCGTCGAGAGCAGCGAGCCGAAGACGCTAACGACCTGTCCAGAGTGCGGGGCGACGGTAACATATGAGAGTAGCTGTCTGATGTGCAAGCACTGCGGGTGGTCCAAGTGTTGAAACTAAAGCCAGACAGTGCTTTTTGATTGAGGCGAGGATGTCGTCGGGAAACCGGCGGCATCCTTGTTTTTTATTTTAATTCTAACTCCAGCACCAATCCGTCGTAGGCAAGTTCCACACTTGGGGGAAGTTCGGCATTGGTCTGATGGTGGTCGAGGTCGTGGGCTATATGCGTGAGGTAGGTGCGAGCGGGCCGGAGCTCGGCGACAACGGCCAACGCCTGCTCGACGTTGAAATGGGTGGGATGTTCCTTGTGGCGCAATGCGTCGAGGACCAAGACCTCTAGGCCATGCAGTCGCGCCATGGCCGCCTCTGGGATGTAGTTGGTGTCCGTGGCATAGGCGAAGTTGCCGATGCGGAAGGCCAGAACCGGGGCGCGACCGTGATAGATGGTGAGCGGCTCGATGGCGAGCCCACAGGCAGTGAACGGCCCGGCAATCGGACGCAGGGTTAGCTGTGGCGTCGCGCTGGGAGCGTCTTTGTCAAAGGCGTAGTCGAATACTCGTTCGATGCGTGCAATGGTGTGCGGATCCGCATAGCAAGGCAGCGGCTGGTCGCGGTCAAAGCAATAGGAGCGTACGTCGTCGAGGCCGTGCAGATGATCGGCGTGGCCGTGGGTCAACAGCACGCAATCGACGCGGTCAATCCGATAGCGCAGGGCTTGAGTTCTGAGATCTGGGCCGGCATCTACGAGGATTGACCGACCTTGATGTGCTAGGTGTAAAGCGCAGCGCAAGCGCTTGTTTTTCGGATCGTCCGAGGCGCAAACTGGGCAGTAGCAGCCGATGCGCGGCACCCCGATAGAGGTGCCAGTGCCAAGAAAGGTGACCTTCATGCTGGCACAGCGGACAGGGTCAGAATACGCGGCCCGTCCTCAGTAATGGCGACGGTATGTTCGGCGTGAGCAGCGAGCGAGCGGTCGGAGGTGAGAGTGGTCCAGTCGTCGAGATGGTCGATTTGAGGGTTGCCTAGGCAGAGAATAGGCTCGATGCAGAATACGTGTCCGGGCTTGAGCAGTGGGCCTTTGCCGGGGGAGCCATAATTTTCGATGTAGGGCGATTCGTGCAGTTCGCGGCCAATGCCGTGGCCCCCGTACTCGCGCACTACGGATAGTCCTTGGCTTTCGGCGTGGCGCTGGATGGCGTGCGAAATGTCGGAGAGCCGCCCGCCGGGCCGCGCTCGGTCAATGCCTTGGGCGAGGCAAGCGAGGGTACCATTGATAAGGTGCTGCGCCTGCGCGCTGATTGCGCCGACCGCGACGGTAAAGGCCCCGTCGCCATAATAGCCGTCGAGGCAGGCACCCACGTCAATGCTGACGATGTCGCCCTCTTGCAGTGGGGTTTCGTCGGGGAACCCATGCACGATTGCGGCATTTACTGAAGTGCAAATCGAGTAGGGGAAGCCGTGGTATCCCTTGAAGGCGGGCACCGCCCCTAAGGCGCGAATTTCGGCCTCGGCGATTTGATCCAGCTCGAGAGTGCTCACGCCAGGCGCAATGAGCGCTTCGAGCTTCTGCTGGACGGCGAAGACGATCTCGCAGCTAGCGGCGATGTGTTCTATTTCGCTTGATTTCTTGCGGTGGATCAAGGTAAAAACCCCAGAGAATGCAGTGCGTAAAACCAAATGCGTTACAAAAAGGCGGCGGCTTTAGTTTGTCAAGAGCGCGTCTTGCGATTGTCTTAGGGCGTCTATATATTCAAAAAATTACATAACTTACGTAATTTACGGCTTTCAGTCCTATCAACCGAGGGAGCAGATGGGTAAGTCATTGGTGGTTGTCGAGTCGCCGGCCAAGGCCAAGACAATCAACAAAATTTTGGGCAAAGATTTTGTGGTTAAACCCTGTATGGGGCACGTGCGGGATCTGCCGCCCAAAGAGATGGGCATCGACATTGAAGACGGCTTTAAGCCGCGCTACGTAACGATTCGGGGCAAGGGCAAGATTCTGGACGGCCTTCGCAAAGCAGCTCAAGCCGCCGATACCACCTACTTGGCCACCGACCCCGACCGCGAGGGCGAAGCCATTGCTTGGCACGTGGCCCAGGCCATCTCCCGCAAGGACGACAATGTCAAGCGCATTCTCTTCAACGAGATCACGCCCAAGGCAGTGCGCGAGTCGCTGGATCAATCGAGTGTGCTGGATCTCCACAAAGTCGATGCCCAGCAGGCGCGGCGCGTGCTGGACCGCTTGGTCGGATACGAGATCAGTCCGCTGTTGTGGAAGGTCATACACTCCGGGCTCTCAGCCGGCCGCGTGCAGTCCGTAGCCGTGCGGTTAATCTGCGAGCGCGACCGCGAGATCAAGGCCTTTGAACCTCAAGAGTACTGGTCGATTGAGGCCCTTTTGGGCCGCGAGAGCCAAGGTTCGTTCTGGGCGCGCCTTTTGGCCAAAGACGGCGAGAAGCTCGACATCGCCAATCAGGAGGAAGCTGATCGCATCGCCGCCGAGTTGGCCGCGCAGGATATAGCGGTCAAAGAGGTCAAGCAGCGCGACCAAATGCGCCGCCCGGCCCCGCCCTTCACAACCAGCACCCTGCAGCAGGAATGCGCCCGGCGGATGCGCTTTTCGGTCAAGCGCACTATGGCTGTAGCTCAGCAGCTATACGAAGGCATTGAGGTCGAGGGTGAAACCCGTGGTCTAATTACCTATATGCGCACGGATTCAGTGCGCGTTGCAGCCGACGCCATTGCCGAGGTGCGCGAGCAGATCGGCACCCTCTACGGCCACGAATACGTGCCCGAAACGCCCAATCACTACCGGACCAAAAACAGCGCCCAAGACGCCCATGAGGCTATACGCCCCACCTCCGTAGCTTTGCATCCAGACAAGATCAAGGACCTGCTCAAGCCGGATCAGGCGCGGGTGTACTCCCTGATTTGGAAGCGGTTCGTAACCTCGCAGATGAAGCCGCAGGTGCTCAGTATCACGACGGCTAATGTCGAGGCCGGCCCCTATTTGCTCCGCGCTACAGGTAGCATCGTCAAGTTTCCGGGCTTTACCCTGCTCTACAGCGAGAGCAAAGAAGACGAGGACAAGCCGGAGACCATGTCTAACGGCATGGCCCAGAAGGACAACGAATCGCGGGCCATGCCTGCTGGCATTGCCGAGGGCGAAGTGCTGAAGTTAGAGAAGATTTTTCCCGAGCAGCACTTTACTAAGCCGCCGCCGCGCTTTACCGAGGCGTCTCTGGTCAAGCAACTGGAGTCCGAGGGCATTGGTCGTCCCTCAACCTATGCGCAAATCATCACTACCATCCTCGATCGCGAGTACGTCGAAAAGGTCGATAATCGCTACTTCGTGGCCACTGAGCGCGGCCAGACTGTCAACAAACTACTCGTCGATACCTTTCCGCACCTCTTCAACGTAGCTTTCACGGCCAATATGGAGGACAAGCTCGATCAAATCGAAGATGGGGGCACCAACTGGGTGGAGATCGTGCAGCAGTTCTACGGCTCGTGGAAGGGCGATTTAGACACGGCCAATAGCCAACGCAAAGAGCTAAAGCGCTCGCTGCAAGAGGTGTCGGACGAGGACTGCGAGGACTGCGGGGCCGACATGGTCGTCAAGTGGGGTCGCAACGGCCGCTTCCTCGCTTGCTCTGGTTATCCCAAGTGCAAAAATACAAAACCTCTCGAAGAGCAAAGCGAGGTGGAGACCGACGAAGTCTGCGATCAGTGCAGCGCGCCCATGGTCGTCAAGACGGGTCGCTATGGCCGCTTTTTGGCTTGTAGCAGCTATCCAGATTGCAAAAACGTCAAGCCCTATGTTCTCGGGATTCAGTGCCCAGAGGACGGCTGCGATGGCCTGATCGTAGAGAGGCGGTCGCGCAAGGGCAAGGTCTTTTTTGGTTGCAGCACCTATCCCCAGTGCAAGTTCGCTAGCTGGGACCGTCCCATAGATCGCAAGTGCACCCATTGCGACGCTGCTTTGCTCTACGAAAAGAGTAGCCGCTCGGGTGCCCCTACCATGTACTGCCGGGTCTGCGGCACCGAGTACGAAAGCGAAGAGGGCGAAAAAGACAAAAGCGCCCAAGCTGCCTGAGTATTCATTTCTCCTTGGCTCGTTAACTGCCATGGCCGATGCATCGCAGAGCGCTCTGCACGCCGGATCTAGCCTCGAAGAGGGCATTGCCCGCTTTTTAGAATACTTGCACAAAGAGCGCAACTGCGCCGAGTACACCCTCAGTTCATATCGCTGCGACTTGCAGCAATTTGCCCGCTTTCTCTATCCGCGAGTCGATAATTTGCAACTGCCGCTGCGAGTGGTGCAGCGCGAGCAGGTGCAGGCCTTTGTCGCCGACTTAGGGGAAAAGGGCCTTAAGGCCAGCACTGTTGCCCGCAAATTGGCGGCTCTGCGCTCGCTCTTTCGCTATCTCTGTCGCGAGGGTGCGATTGTCGCCAACCCGGCTGGTGCGGTGGCATCGCCCTTGGTCGAGCGCGCATTGCCGCGGCACCTGCCCGTAGAGCAGGTCGCCGAGGCCATGGAGGCTCCGGTGACCGAGCGGTTTAGCGGCGTGCGGGATCGGGCCATTCTAGAGGTGTTCTACGGAGGGGGCATTCGCCTCGGGGAGTTGGTGGCGCTCAATCTCTCGTCGCTGGATCTGGCCGAAGGCACCATCAAGGTGATGGGCAAGGGGCGCAAGGAGCGGATCGCCCCCATTGGCGCGAAGGCACAAGAGGCACTCGAAGCGTATTTGCAACGTCGCGCCGAGGTCCTGCTCGAATGCGACATGTCGCAAGTAGAAGCCGGTGCCCTCTTCCTCAACGGGCGCGGCAAGCGCTTGAGTCGCCGCACCGTGCAGCGCATCGTCGAGCGCCATCTGCGCGCTGTCTCAGAAGACGATTCGCTCAGCCCGCATCGTCTGCGCCACTCCTTTGCCGCCCACCTGCTCGACGCTGGTGCCGATCTAGTGGCCGTCAAAGAGCTCCTCGGCCACGCTACCTTGGCCGCGACTCAGAGTTATACCGAAGTGAGCTTGGAGCACCTGCAAGCCATCTACGCCGAGGCTCATCCGCACGGTGCTGATTAGCATCTTGGTCGCCTTGTTGTTGGGCTGCGCCAAAGTCGGGCCGCCCACCGGAGGGCCGGTGGACAAAGAGCCGCCCCGCATTCTGTCTCACTACCCGGAGAGCGACGCCTTGGAAGTGACGCGGGATACCCAAATAGTAATCGTCTTCAGCGAACCCATGAATCGCGAGCAGACTGAAGCTGCTCTTTTCACATCGCCGGCCGGACCGCTGCAACTGTCGTGGCGTGGCCCACGGCTGCGCATTGCCATGCCTTTGGCCGAGGAGCGAACTTATGTGCTGACGGTGGGTACCGGGGCGCGGGATCTACGGGGCAATGCCTTGACGGAATCCTTTACCTTGGCTTTTGCCACCGGCTCACAGCTCGATCAGGGGCTGGTGCGGGGGCGGGTGTACCAAGACCATCAACCCGTGGCTGGTGTCCACGTTTGGGCCTATGACTTGGGAACTTTTAGCGGAGAGGTAGGTTTGGACGAACCGTCCTATCAGACGCAGAGCGGTGCCGATGGAGGCTATGAGTTCGCCCGCCTCGCTCCGGGCCACTATCGGGTACTGGCCTTTAGGGATGCCAATCGCAACGCCCTGCCTGACGACGACGAGTGGTTGGCTCTGCCAGCGTCCTCTGTGGAAGTGGGGGAGGAAGAAGTGCTGGCTGGCGATTTAGCGCTCATGCATCGACAGATGTCCGCGCCCGTACTCAAGCGGGTCCAAGCCGTACACGCCGAGCGGCTGATGTTGCTGTTTACTGCAGCCGTGGACCCGCGAGACTTAGAACTGGAGGTCACTGGGCTGGCGGTGGAGTCGCTATATGCGGCCCCGAATGCAGAGGAAAAAATTTACGCCGAAACGGCAGCGCAGGAGCCGGGCCGGCGCTATCCCGTGCAACTCGCGCTCGCTGGTGCGCCCGTGCAGTGGGATGCGCCTGTCCGCGGCAGCGGACGGGCCGACCGCAAGCCACCCTCTTTTGTCGCGCTGGCGCGAAATCAACTGGCCCCAAGGGATGCTTTGGACTTGCTTTTTTCTGAGGCCATGCAGTCTGCCGCGTTGGAAGGGTTTTGGACGGAGAGTGATTCGACGCAAGCACTAGCGGGGGATTGGCTGTGGCCAGCGCCCAACTGCGCCCGCTTTGCGCCCGCCGAACCGCTGGCACCGGGTGCGTATCGGCTCGCGGGGCCGGCCGCTCGGCTCGCGGATCGGGCTGGCAATGGCCTCGCCGATAGCCTGCTCGCGCTCTCGTTTACAGTCGGCGCGGAGACTGTGGCGATTCGGGGGCAGGTGCAGGCCGGGGAAGAAGGTCGCGTCCGAATCGCGGCCATCAACGAGGACGGGCGGACGTACGCCGAGTGGGCGGACGAAGCGGGGCGATTTGATCTAAATGGTCTGCTGGCCGGGACCTATTTGCTGTGGGCGTTTGTAGATCGCGATGGCGACGGCGAGTACAGCAGTGGCTCGCTCAGCCCCTTTCGCTATTCCGAGCCTTATGGACGCTATGGCGAGCCGATTGACTTAGATGAGGACCAAATCGTCGAAGAGGTAGATATCCCATGCCGCTGAGAGTGATCGAGTTGACGTTTTTGGTGCTGGTACTCATAGGCTTAGGGGTTGTGCATTTTTCTCGCTTGACCCCACATGAGCGGGCCCTGATCCAAATGGAGGCGTGCTTGGAGCAGCTCTACCTGTTAGAAAAAGCCTATTTTGCCAAGCATGGTCGCTACTTCGACCCGAATGACAAGGGAATTCGGCGCGCTTGGTGGCAGATAGAGGGTTATACTTGGGAGTTCTGGCCTATGAACACAGGATTCTGGTTGGTGGTGCGGGCCGATTTGGACGGGGACGGTCAGCTTGGGGCTTGGACCATAGATGCTGCACATCCGCAAGTGAAGATCTTAAATCAAGACTGAGCAAAGTTGTATCCGCGACCGTTACACCGTGCCCGACCAGCACGATAAGGTCGGTACAACAGACCCGTCAGACGGCGATTTCCATGCGGATGGAGGGATGGGGATGGTAGTTGAGCAGTTTGAAGTCGTCGTAGCGGAAGTCGGAAATCGACTGGCCGCGATTTTTAATGGTCATAATCGGCTGTGGCCGGGGGGTGCGGGCGAGTTGTTGGCGCAGCGCGGCGACGTGGTTCTGATAGATGTGGACGTCGCCGCCAGTCCAGACGAATTCCCCGGGCTGCAAGCCGCAGACTTGGGCCATCATCATGGTCAACAGGCTGTAACTGGCGATGTTGAACGGCACGCCAAGCCCCACGTCGCAAGAGCGTTGATAGAGCTGGCAGGAAAGCCGACCGCGCGCGACGAAGAACTGGAACAGGCAGTGGCAGGGCATGAGGGCCATTTGTTCCAACTCGCCGACGTTCCACGCGCTGACGAGGATGCGGCGCGAATCGGGGTTGGTCTTAATCAGATCAATGGCGCGTTGAATTTGGTCGATGGGGGCTTCTGGGGTTGTCCAGTTGCGCCACTGCTTGCCGTAGATGGGGCCGAGGTCGCCGTTTTCATCGGCCCATTCGTCCCAGATACTGACCTTTTCCTTTTGCAAATAGGCCGTGTTGGTGTCGCCCTTGAGGAACCACAAGAGTTCGTGAATGATGGAGCGCAGATGCAGCTTCTTGGTGGTCAGGCAGGGGAACCCGTCCGCGAGATCAAAGCGCATCTGATAGCCGAAGATGGCGAGGGTGCCGACGCCCGTGCGGTCGGCTTTGGTCTCGCCGTGGTCGAGGCAATGGTTTACTAGGTCGAGGTATTGTCGCATTGTGAAAGCTCTTTTTTAGTTTATAGGTTTTGTGCACCGTGTCAAAGGCGTTTTGTGCGGTCGGCTGTGGACGAGGCGTCAGCGCATCTTCAACCTATTTTGGCTAAGTGCAACCGGCGGGCGGGATGGTTGACAGGAACATGCCCGCCGCGTACTTTAAAACCCCTGTTGAGGCGACGTGGCCAAGTGGTAAGGCAGGGGCCTGCAAAGCCCTTATCCCCGGTTCGATTCCGGGCGTCGCCTCCATTTTTTTGTTTGTGCGCCGGGGTGGCGGAATTGGTAGACGCGGTGGACTTAAAATCCACTGTCCGCTTAAGGACGTGCCGGTTCGAGTCCGGCCCTCGGCACCACTCCCTGCATCACTTCTTACTAATCCAGCAATTCTAGCGCCTGCATTCCGGCGCGAATGTACCCTAGAGCGAAAGCCCGGCCCCGGTGTCCGTACGGCTCGTCGCCGATTACGCGGGGCGTGTGGTCGGGCGTGATGACCCCGTCGTAGCCGGCATCGCGATAGGCTTTGAGCGCGGCGATCATGTTGACGTCGCCCTCGTCGATAAAGACCTCGTCGAACTTGGGGAAGCCGCCGCGCACATTGCGGAAATGCACGTAGAATATCTTGCCCTGAGCGGCGAAGCGGCGCACGGCTGAGATCGTCTCGTCCGGCCCCATCTCGGCTACGGTTCCTTGACAAAACTCCAACCCATTGCTCGGACTGGGCACGAGGTCAATCAGCCGCTGCAAGGCGTCGTGATTGGTCAGGAGTCGGCCCGTGCCGAAGAGGGTTTCGGCCGGGGGATCGTCTTGGTGGGCGGCGAGTTTGACCCCGGCGTTTTCGGCGACGGGCACTACTCGTTCGAGAAAATAGGCCAACCGCTCCCACATCTCGGCGACTGAGACCGGTTCGTCGACGATCGGCGGCGCGTCTTGGACTAAGCTGTAGTCGAAGCTCTTAAGGCCGGCACCACCGCGCCCGCCGCCGCTTTCGTACGTGCGCCAGTGGCCGGAGACGCCGGCCAAACTGAAGTAGTAGCCGAGGATCGGGATGCCGATTTTCCCCATGTTTTCAATGGACGTGCAGACTTTCGCCAATTGGGCGTCGCGCGCTGGCGTTGCGTGGATGATGGGGTGCATGTGGTCGCCGGGCAAGTTCTCGATGGCGCACAGTTCCAAGCCGAACGAGTCGATGAATTTTTTCATCCGCAGCAACTCGAAGTAATCGAGCACGCCCTCGTTGCCGAGGTGGGGGCTGTGGACGACGATGTGCGTGACGCCCATCTGCTGGGCGAATTGCAGGTTTTCTTTGCTGAGTGTGTCGAGACCGAACTTGAGACCGAGTTTCATGGTGGGTTCCCTTTCTAACGAGAATGGTGTCTGCACAGTACGCACAACGCCTGCGGCAGGCAAATCTCGCCGCGGCCAGCCCTTCCCTTGACGCGCCGTACTTTGGCCGCTACTATCCGCTGCATGAGAGCTTTTTACCTACACGGTGCCCGCGACCTGCGCGCCGCGGAAATCGAGCGTCCGCAGATCGCCGCGGACGAAGTCTTGGTGCGGGTTCGCGCCACTGGTATCTGCGGCTCGGATCTGCACTACTACGTCCACGGCAGAAACGGCGATTTCGTCCCAGAGCGACCCTTTGTCCTCGGGCACGAGTCGGCCGGGGAAGTCGTCGATGCGGGCGCGTTCGCAGACGCGCTGCCAGCGGGCAGCCGAGTGGCCATTGACCCATCCCATCCCTGTCGCACGTGCGCCCACTGCCGCCAGGGCCGCTACAATCTCTGCCCGCAGATGCGCTACTTTGGTTCTGCTGCCTGTAGCCCGCCCCAAGACGGCTCGTTCCGCGAATACGTGCAAGTCCATGCGCACAACTGCCATCCGCTGCCCACGGCGATGGACTATCGCCAAGCGGCCCTCCTCGAACCGCTATCCATCGCCGTCCACGGCGTCGGCCAAACGGGAGGCATCGCTGGCAAGCGCGTACTGGTGACGGGAGCCGGTCCTATTGGCCAGCTCATCGGCTTGGTCGCTCGGCACTACGGAGCGGCTCACCTTGTCGTCAGCGATATTCGCCAAAGTGCGCTCGACTTGGCGGCGTCGCTGTGGGCCGATCAGCCCGTGCGCGCCGACGATTCGGCGGCCATGGCGCGGGTGGCGGGCGAAGGATTCGACGTCGTCGTGGAAGCCTCCGGTGCTCCAGCCGCCCTGCAAGCCGCGTACGCGCACTGCAAGGCCGGTGGCACCATCGTGCAGTTGGGTGTCCAAGGCGGTCCGATTGAACTGCCGGTCAACTTGGTCATGCAAAAGGAGTTGACCGTCCGCGGCTCCTTCCGCTTTGCCCACGTATTTCCCCAGTCCCTGGACCTGTTGGCACGGCGGCAATTAGACGTGGCCCCCCTCATTTCGCAGTGCGTCCCCTTTCCCGACTTAGTTGCTGGTTTCGACGCAGCGCTCCAGCCCCAAACCGTCAAGGTGGTGGTTGATTACTAGGTGCATCGCTGGTTGTTGACCGCGCTACACGAGGGCGCTTTCTTATGTCGCCGACGCCATAGGGAGCCGATATGCACGAAGCTGTAAAAGACTGGTTGGCACAGTGCCGCGACAAGCTCCGCACCGAGGCTATTACCGCTGCGGATCTCGACCGCCTTGGTGAATTGCTCGCTGAACCCCGCCAGCAGATTCTCTATCTCTACGCCAAATCGACCAATATGCGCTCGCCGCTGGCTAGCTGGGCCTTGTACGACGCCACCCAGCCGCAGAAGCCGACTCTGCCTAGCGACGAAGCACCCTACGAATCAGTGCTCGCGGCCGTGGCCGCTGGCTGGCGCGTGGTGCAGTTTCCCATTGCCAAGCTCTACGCGTACGAGGGCCAGGACAACGACTATCTCGGCTATGAGTTCGTGCTCGAAAAATTCGCTTAGGAGGAACGGATGTCGCCAATTAAACCGACGCTAGACGACGATGGCGTCATGGACTTTGTCGCCTCCGGCTTGGTGGTCCTCGAAAGCGTCATTGACGAGGGCTTCAATCGCTGCTGCGACGACCTCGCTCCCGGCAATTGCGACGCCTTTATCGCCGCGGACGACTTCACTCAGCAGGTGCTCCTGCATCCCCAAGTCGCCGGGGTCGCGCGCTCGCTGTTGGGCGAGGATTTCTTGGTGCCCCGAGGCGGCCACCACCACTTTTTCAAGGAGCCGCACTTCGGCCAGACTTGGCATTCGGACGGGCTTTCGGGCAGCGGCTACGACGTCTTTGAACTCCAGTGCTACTACTACCCGCACAGCGTCGCGCTCGTCGACGGGCCAACTATGGTTCTGCCCGGCTCGCATTGCCGCGCCGTCGATCGCGAGGCCATCGCCCACTACGGCGACATCCTCGGCCAAGTCTCGCTGACGGTGCCGGCCGGCACGGTGGTGCTGACCCGCTATGGCATCTGGCACAAGGCCGGTCCTAAAACCAACGACCGCGCCCGCAGCATGATCAAGTTCTCCTACCACCGCACGGCTGCACCACAGCGAGACTGGCGCTGCGATGCGGCGGAAATTCCCGCCTATCGCGATCGTCTGCGCCTGCCCTATGTAACCGAAGTTGAATCCTACCGCGATCGGGTGCGGCGCATCCGCACCTGGAACTGGCTCTGCGGTATTGACCAAGAAGTCGCGCTGCGCTGGGAAAGGTCGCAGCCGGTTTCCGAACTGATAAAGGAAGGCACTCTATGACCGCCAACAGACCCTACGCATTGCGCGCCGTCCCCGGCCTGTACTCCAGCAAACCGGGAATCCAAGTCGCCGTTCAGACCTCGCACAAGGCCAGCGACGAGGATTTGCAATTCTTCCAACAGCTCGGCGTCGAATGGGTCATGCTCGGCATTGACGACCCGGCGTTGCACAGCGTCGAACACTACAAACAGTTCGCCGTGCGCTTTGCCCAATACGGCCTGCAGATCTATCGCATCGCCAATCACGCGGTCCACAACGTTCCGGAGATTACGCTCAATCTGCCCGGCCGCGACGAGAAAGTCGCAGAATTAATCCAATTCATCCGCGACCTCGGCGCCGCTGGCATCCACTACCACACGTACGCCCACATGGGCAATGGCATCTGGAGCACCGGCCGCACCACTCGCCGCGGCGGCATGAGCGCGCGGACTCTCGACATCAAAAGCGCCACAGGTCGCTGGGGCAGCGAGACCTTTGCCGGCGACTTGACCCACGGCCGCGCCTACGCGGAAGACGAGCTGTGGGAAAACTACGAGTACATGATCCGCAAGGTCGCGCCGGTCGCCGAGGAAGTCGGAGTTTATATCGGCATCCATCCCGACGACCCGCCGGTCTATGCCCTAGGCGGAATACCGCGCTGCATCTTCGGCAATTTTGCCGGGTACAAGCGGGCGATGGACATTGCCGACAGTCCCAATATCGGCGTCTGTCTGTGCGTCGGCTGTTGGCTGGAGGGCGGCAAGCAGGGCATGGGGGCGTCGGTCGAAGAAGCGATACACTACTTTGGTGCGCGCAACAAGCTCTTCAAAATTCACTTCCGCAACGTCTCCAACCCCATGCCGGACCCGTGGGTCGAAACCCTGATGGACGACGGCTATCAGGACATGCACCGCGTGATGCAGGCCCTGCGCGCCGTCGAGTTCGACGGGGCCATCATTCCCGACCACATTCCCGAGATGATCGGAGGCAGCCGCGCCGGCGTCGCGTACTCTATCGCCTATATGCGGGCGCTGGTGCAGGCCGTCAACAACGAAAGCGTCGGCCCGGCCTAGCCGCGAGTCGCGTTGACTTTGCGCGGGATAGGCCCTAATATTTTTAAATGCTTGCACCGCTTGGCGATGTGCCCATAGCTCAGTTGGATAGAGCATCTGCCTTCTAAGCAGACGGTCGTAGGTTCGAGTCCTACTGGGCACGCCATGCAAGCCCTCAAGATCTAGGTGGTGGGTGTAGCTCAGTTGGTTAGAGCGCCAGGTTGTGGCCCTGGAGGGCGCGGGTTCAACTCCCGTCATCCACCCCATCTTCTAATCTCGTCTTTGCCCATGCAGTCGCCCGATGCACAGCCGACCTTGGTCGGTCCCGCCAAAATCATTACGTGCGACCAGTTGCTCGCCGTCCGCAGCCAATTAAAAAAAGCGCGGCAGACCTTCGTCTTCACCAATGGATGCTTTGACTTGCTGCATCGTGGTCACGTCGAGTACTTGTGCGCGGCGCGTGCCTTGGGTGACTGTCTCGCGGTGGGGTTAAACGACGACGACGGGGTCCGCGCCCTCAAGGGCCACGGACGGCCCGTCTGCCCGCAAGACGACCGCGCCGCGGTGCTCGCGGCTTTAGAATGCGTTTCGCATGTGTGTATCTTCTCGGGTGAGAGCGTCGAGGGCCTCGTGGCCGCGCTCGCGCCCGATGTCTTGGTCAAGGGGGGCGATTACACCCCGGCCGCGATCGTCGGCCGCGAATACGTCGAAGTGCGCGGCGGCCAAGTGCGCGCCTTGCCGCTGTGGCCGGGCACTTCCACTACCCAATTAGTCGAGCGCATCAAGGCGCTGCCCAGCGCGTGTGCGTGACGTCCCTTGCGCGATTTGGTCTGGAGAGGGGGATTGTGCTATATTTATCGAAGATGGTTCATTTGTGATTCCAATAAAAAATGCAATGAAAAGCGCGAAGAGCGCGTTGGTGTTGGCCTTGGGCCTTGGGGCTTGTGCTGCGCCGCCTGTGCCGCCGGTCGAACAACCCCTCGTCCAGCGGGAAGAGGTCCAGCCAGAGGAAAGCGAAGCATTTCAGTCCCTCGAACGCGCTGTTGCGGTCGCATACGAGCGCGAGCAAGCCATGGCTGAGCGCGTGCGCCAGCTAGAGGCGTCCAACGCCCAGTTGCGGCAAGCACTCAGAGCCCTCCAAAGCCAAAGCCGCGTCCTAAGTGCGCGACTGGATTCTTTACCGCGCCGCGCCCAGTCGCCGCGCCCCACGGCGACGTCCGATAGCGGCAAAAGCGATGCGTTCAACATGTACCAAGGTGCGCTCTACTACTATCGCCACAAACAATACGACCGCGCCTTGGCCGAGTTTGATCGCTTGCTGCAGAAAGCACCCCTGAGCGAATGGTCCGATAACGCCCAGTATTGGAAAGGCGAGTGCTATTACGGGCTGCGCCAATACCAGCAGGCGCTCATCGAATTCACCAAGGTGTTTGCCTTCAGCAACACGGATAAAGCCGACGACTCCCAGCTAAAAATTGCCCGCTGTCACCTCGCTTTGGACGAGCGCGACCGGGCGCTTGTGGCCTTGCGCAAGCTAGTCGATGAATATCCAGACAGCGAATATGTGCCCACAGCCCGCGAACAGATAAAACACCTCGGTGGTTGATGAGAACGATCTTGTTGCGAATTTGTTATCGCCTTTTGGCCGCGCTGATGATCGGTGCCACCGCGTCGGCCGCCATTCCTTTTCCCACCAATATGGACTTGTTGGTCGAGACCGTGGCGAGTGCGGTCGATGAGAGTTTGGGGCGCATTGAAATGCCAGCGGATGCCGCGTCGGCTCCCTTGTTGATCGTGGCGCAGAGCAAGCACGATGCCAATTGGATGGTTGAACACCTGCTGGCCAACCGGCTGCTGACGCGCGGCTTTAGCGTGACCTTGGATTCGACCGCGGCCCAACCGGCGAGTATGCGCCTGTCCTACCGAGTGCTCGACTTGGGCGTCTCCGCGTATTCGGGACTGCGCGGCAGCAAAGTCAGCCGCCAGGGCCGGGTAACGCTCGCCCTGCGCTTGAGCGACGAGCGCGACGACGTGGTCCACTGGCAGGACGAAATCACTCGCACGCAGCGCGATCAGATCCCCAAAAAGCAGCTAGACCTACTCCAGCACGACCAGTTCAAATTCGCCCAGACCGAGTTAGAGGAACAAACGTGGAGCAAGTTCGTCGAACCTGTGATCGTCTCCACTGTGCTCGGTGGGCTTATCTATTTGTTCTTTTCTAACCGCTAGCTATGAAATATCTCGCTTTCCCGCTCGCCCTGTGCGTCGCCGCCTGCGCCAGCACGCCGCCGGAGAAACTCCAAGGCGCGGATTACTACTTTGAAGAAGGCCAAAAGGCCATGGAGAAAAACCGCTGCCTAGAGGCCTCCGAACACTTCAAGCGCTTAGTCAGCAACTTTCCCGGCTCGCGCCGGGTGGCCGAGGCGCAGTTTCTCCTCGCCGAAGCGCACTTTTGCAATCGCGATTGGGTCAATGCCGCCTTTGAGTATCAGCGCATCGTCGATATTTATCCGTCTAGCGAGTGGGCGGTTGAGGCGCAGTTCAAGGTAGGCGAGTCGTACTTCAAGCAATTGCGCCGCCCAGAGCTCGACCAGAAGGAGACCTTTGAGGCCCTGACGGCCTTCCGCAACTTTATTGAAGACAATCCCGACGCGCCCTTGGCGGAACAGGCGCGCGAGCGCATCGTCGAGTGCCGGAGCCGCCTAGCGCAAAAGCAGTACCTAAGTGGCCGCCTGTACCACAAGCAGGGCCATCTCGACGCGGCCAAAATGACCTACGAGGAAGTTTTGCGCGAGTACCCGGATGTCGGTGAGTGGTATTACACCACGCTTTTCCACATGGGCGAAATCGCCCGCGAGCAAGGCGATGTGGATCTAGCGGTGCGCTATTGGAAGGAAGTACTGCAAGACAGCGGCGACCCGGAGCTGGTGGAGGGCGTGCAGAAGCACCTATCCGGGCTGAGCCAATCGCCGGGCTAAAGATGCGGCGCATCGGCGTCATCGGCGGCAGTTTTGACCCCATCCACCACGGCCATCTGCTCTTGGCCCGCTTCGCCTTAGAGCAAATCCCCCTCGACGAAGTGCTCTTCATTCCCGCAGCCGATCAGCCGCTCAAGCAGGGCGCGTACGCACCGGCTGAGGAGCGCTGGACCATGGTTGAACTAGCCGTGGCTGACTGCGCCGATTTTGCGGCCTCGCGCTTGGAGCTAGACCGCCCGGGCAAGTCCTATACCGTTGAAACCCTGCGCCTGCTGCACCAGCTTCATCCTCGTGCTGCGCTATTTTTTATTATCGGCGCGGACAACATCGGCCAGCTAGACGAGTGGCACGATCTCGAAGGCATTTTTGCCCAGTGTACGGTGGTAGTAGGGGCGCGTCCCGGCGAGGTGGCAAGCGACGACCCCAAGCTGCTGGCGCTTCTGCATTTCATAGATACTCCGCTCATTGAGCTGTCCTCGACCGAGATTAGGTCGCGCCGGGCCGCTGGCCTACCGATCCGCTACATGGTGCCCGAAGCGGTCGAGGCTCACATACTTGCGAAAGGATTGTACGCCACCCCGTGTTCATGACGCATCTAGAATGTTCCCGTACGGGTGCCCGTTACGACGCCGACGTGTTGCAGAACCTGTCGGAGGTCGGTGCGCCCCTCCTCGCCCGCTACGACTTAGACCGGGCCGGACGTGCGTTGACCCGCGACGCGCTTAGCAGCCGCCCGCCGACGATGTGGCGCTACCGGGAAGTCATGCCCATTCGCACGCCCGAGGAGATCGTCTCTCTCGGCGAGGGTTTCACCCCGTTGCTGCGCCCGGAGCGCTTGGGTCGCTGGACGGACTTTTCTCAGCTCTACATCAAGGACGAATCGCCCAATCCCACCGGCTCCTTCAAGGCGCGCGGACTCTCGGCTGCCGTTACCTGTGCTCGCGCGCGCGGCGTGCAAAAGCTGGCCATCCCCACGGCGGGCAATGCCGGTGGCGCGATGGCAGCCTACGCCGCCGCCTGTGGCCTGTCGGCGATTGTCTTTATGCCTCGCGATACGCCGCAGGCTTTTGTCGTCGAGTGTCGGTCCTGCGGTGCCGAGGTCAAACTGGTTGACGGGCTAATCAGCGATTGCGGTCGCATCGTCGGCGAGCGCAAAGAAGCCGAGGGGTGGTTTGAGGTATCGACGCTCAAGGAGCCGTACCGCATCGAGGGGAAGAAAACGCTAGGCTACGAGCTGGCCGAGCAGATGGATTGGTTGTTGCCCGACGTGGTGATTTATCCCACCGGCGGGGGCACGGGGTTGATCGGGATGTGGAAGGCATTCGCCGAGCTGGAGCAACTCGGCTGGATTGGCGAGCACCGGCCGCGGATGATCTCGGTGCAGGCCGAGGGCTGTGCGCCGATTGTGCGGGCCTTTGCTCGCGGCGATGAAGCTGCCGAGGCTTGGGAAGGCGCTCACACCGTGGCTTCGGGTCTGCGCGTCCCCAGTGCGGTCGGCGATTTTCTGATGTTGCAGGTGTTGCGGGAAAGCGGCGGCACTGCCATTGCCGTCAGCGACGAGGAATTGATCGCGCATTCGCACAGCATGGCGGCGCACGCGGGCATTTTCCCCGCACCCGAAGGCGGGGCGACGCTAGCGGCCCTAATCAAGCTCAAGGAGCAGGGGCTAGTGGCCCCGGACGAGCGCGTGGTGCTCTTTAATACGGGATCGGGTTACAAGTATTTGGAGGCTTTGTCCGAGGGGTTCGCACCTTGACGAGTATGGGGGCGGAGTCTATTTTATGACACTGCTTTGCACCCATAGCTCAATTGGATAGAGCACCTGACTACGGATCAGAAGGTTCGGGGTTCGAGTCCCTGTGGGTGCGCCATTAAAAACAACGGGTTACGTCAAAAGACGTAGCCCGTTTTGCTTTGGTGGGAAAGAGGCGTTTATGGCCCTACCAGGAGCCCTTTCTGTCGATAGTTTTCAAGATCGCATCCCGACCAACGACAGGCTTACTGCTGCACTAAATGCTCCGTTGACAACGCCTTTATCTCCCCCGTATGTTTTCTGATGTAAGCTAAGGCATAACCGCCCTCGCCGCCCGTCGGAGGCCCAAGATGTCGTCTGTAGATATAAAGATTGAATGCCCTGCCAACATCCTGAATGCGCTAAAAGAAACCCCTGATGAATTTGCACAGGAAGCACGAATACTTTTGGCAGCAAAGCTTTATGAAATTGGTCGCTTATCCTCAGGGCGAGCCGCAGAACTCGCTGGCCTAGGCAGAGTGGCTTTTTTTGATATTTTGAAGTCGTACCAAGTTCCTGTTGCGAACTTAACCCGTGAAGAGTTGGAAAAGGACTTCGAGAGTGCCAGAAAGATGCGTGGTTGATGCACTTGCGCTATCTGGAGAGGGAAACTAAATCGGTCCCTAGGTACTAAAAGGAGCTATCTATGGCGAATATACCTGTTGGATTAATTGGCTGCGGCGGTCGCGGTCGCGGCCACGTGCGCGCCCTGCATGAGCTGGAGGACGTCGAGTTGGTCGCCGTCTGCGATCCGGTTGCGGCAAGCCGCGAACAGGTCGGCGACGAGTGGGGCATCGAACGCCGCTACGCGGACGTAGAGGCTATGCTCGACGCCGAGGAATTGGCCGCGGCGATCGTCGCGACCCCGGCCCATCTCAATGCCGAGGCGGCCCTGCCGTGCTTGGAGCGAGGGATCGATACTCTGCTGGAGAAGCCGCCGGGTATGAGTTTGGACCAGACCCGCGCTCTGAAAGAGGCTGCTGAGGCCAGCGGTGCCCGTGGCATGGTCGGTTGGAATCGCCGCTTTGATCCGTTGGTCTTGCAGGTGCGCGGGGAGATCGAGTCTCGCGGCCCGATCTACCAGCTAGTCGGCGAGTTCCACAAGAGCATGAGCGGTTTTATCGCCGGTGGCCGCTTTCCCGAAATCGTCATGGACAACATGCTGCTCGAAAGCCCGATCCACGCGATTGATCTGGTGCGCCACTTGGGTGGAGCGCCGGTCGCCGAAGTCCACAGCTTTGTCCGGCGCGCATCCGCCTACAAGGACGTCCACGCCGCGTTGGTCGTCTTTGAAAACGACTGCGTCGCCCAGATCTGCGCCAACTACACCACCGACGCCCGCCTAGAGCGCTACGAAATCCACGGCCGCGACATCTCAGCCTATATAGAGGGGATTTCCACCTGCGAGTTGGTCTGCGACGGGGAGCGCAAGCACTTGCAAAAGGAGGGTACGGACAGCACCCTAGCACAGGCCGCCCACTTCTTCGACTGCATTAAGGCCGGTCGTCCCATCGGCCCGCCGGCTGCGGACTTGGACGAGGCCATCGCGACGATGGAGCTTGCGACGGCTATTTTGGCGGGCCTGCGAGACGGTGCTTGATCGCCCCCCAAGACACCTCCGCCACAGCCGTGGCCAACCGCACGGCTTCAACGGTGAAACTACAGGCGATGTCGTAGAAGAGCTGGTCGCCCTCGACGCGCACATTGGTCCACACCGCCGGCAACCCAACGACCCCGGCTTCATCGGCAGTGGTCGGCCAGTGGACTACGCCCGACCCCGCTCGCGACCACACCCCGCTGTGCCCGACGCCACCCAATTCTAGCTCGTAGGTTCCATCGGCCCGGAAGACCACGTGTCCGGCCAGCGTCCCATCGGCAAAATTGACGATGCCCCACCGACCCAATAGTTCGTCGCCTAGTTCCTGTGCTCGCGCCAAGGCGATTGCGGGTTCGGCTCCCCAATACAGGGTGTCGTCCTCTAGCTGGAAGGGCACCGTCTCGCTTTGTTCGGCCAGCACCCCGCTGACGTTGGCGGTATAGCGCAGGGTAACAATGCCGTTAGCGGCTTCGTACTGGCCTTGATCTTCTGTTACCGGCCGCTCGGAATCGTCCCGCAGCGCGACGCGGCGGAAGCGCCCATTGCTATTGAACTCGATATAGAAGTGCTCTACGAAGGAGCCCAACTCGCTCTGGCAGCTCTCCCAGGAACCTACCAGATTCGTCTGCGCCCCAGCGCTGCCGAACAGCAGGGCAGCCGATAAGATACTTGCGCGTACCATAATCATCAGACAATCTCCACGCCCCAAAAGCCCAACATGGGCAAGAATCGCTCCATATCCGCTGGCACGGTCGCTGGATCCTTGCCGTAGCCGCCGTGAACCCTAGCCGCCCCTTGCAAAGGCCGCTCCAAGATCAGTTCGACGCGGTGGTCCTGGGGATAGACCACCGCTGCGATTGGCACCTCGCCGGCTTCATCCTCGACCCGGAAGCTATTGGCCTCTAAGTCGATGCTGTCCATCCGGCTCTCGACGGCAGTAAACTCCAATTCGACGCGGTCCTCCCGCCGCCGGGCCGCCGCTAAATCCGGTGCTTGCCAAGCTACTACTTGGCCATAGACCAGCCCCAAAGCCGCCTGCGCCAACCGCTCGCCCAAGAGCATGTTGCCGGCGGGACTGGTGTGGATCAGATCGGCAAGCGGCAAGTCGAGTGCGGGCACCACACCTATGCCCGGCACTTGCCGCGCCACCTGCCGCTGGGCCTCGCGCACTTGGCTCCAGTGCCGATCGGCATCCGGGTCGGCGGGTTGGTACACGCGGTTTAGCTGCACGGTGAGCACCGGCAACTCCGCATCGGCAAGGGCCTCCCGCCAGGCGGCGACTGCTTGCTGGAACCGCTGCGCGTAACTGGTCGCGTCCGCGTCGGTCCCCGCATCGCTTTCCCCTTGGTACCACACAATACCCCGGACCGTTCCTCCGACCTTGTCCACGCACTGCACCATATTGTCGAACAAATCCGCCGCCCCAGGCTCGCCGGGGTTCCAACGAGTGAGCGGAGAGCCTCCCAATGCCGTCTGTACTAAACCCACTGGGTGCGCGAGCACTCTTTTGAGCGTGCGGCCAAATTGCAGGTAGGGCGAATGCCCTGGGTTGGCGGCCTCGCGGTTCACTGCGTGTTGGGTAGCGGTCGATTCGTTCATCGGGTGCGTCGCCAGTGCCCAGTGCTCGCTGTTCCTAAACAGATGGACCCCCAACTCGACTGGATCCTCGTACGGTCCGCGTCCGTATCCGGCCGAATTGCTCTGCCCGGCAATCACCCACAAATCGCCTACCCCCAAAAAGTGCCGCATATCCCCGCGCGGCGACCATTCCCCAGCCGGGTTGTCCGCCGTCCGCAACCGCGTCTCCAGCCGGTAAAGCCCTCCTGCGGGTATGCGTTTCAAAGCACCTTTCCAAGTACCATCCTCCGCTGTCGGTACCGCCTGCCAGTCCAAACCGGCCGCAACGGCCACCCCTGTATCCTCCCACACCAAGCGCACCTCCACTTGTCCGGGCGTTTCAAACTTCCATCGACCCTCTAGCTCAATCCTTCCTTCCCCACGCTCGTCCTGTTGTACGATCTGCCAGTCCTCTGGCCCCTGTTCAATGATTGCACCGATTTGCTCTGCCATTCGACCTCTTTCTGTTAGGTAACGCGCATTCGCTAGCACCTAATTTGCCAAACGCTCCTCTTGTCATGCAAGTTTTATCCAATTCTCTTGGCTCTTCGTGGATTGCCGACGATTGATGTCGTGTCCTAATTATTTGGAAAAGGAGATTTTTGATGTCGCTTGAAGGCAAGGTTGCTCTCATCACGGGTGGTGCGCGCGGCTTGGGTCGCGCTTACGTCCTCCATCTGGCTCGCTTGGGCGCGGACGTTATCATCGCCGACATAGACCTGCAGGCCGCGCGCGAATACGGCGAAGAACTCGCGGCCGAGACTGTGGAAGCCGAAGTCGTCAACCTCGGTCGCCGCGCCGTGGGCATTGCCGTGGATGTCACCGACCGCCAAGCAGTAGATGCCTTGGTCGCCGAGGGACTCGATACTTTTGGCCGCATCGACATACTGGTCAACAACGCCGGCGGCAACTTGCGCTCGCACGAGGAACAAGCCGCCTCCTTGGCTGGAGAAGACCACTACCGCTACATCATGGACATCAACCTCACCGCCACCATCCACTGCTGTCAAGCGGTCAGCGCGGCGATGAAGGAGGCCCAATCCGGCAAAATCATCAACGTGGCCTCGCAAGCGGGGCTGTGGAGCGGACGCGACGGCGGTGGGATGCCCTACAAGGTGGCCAAGGCCGGTATCGTCCACTACACGCGGGTACTCGCCGCCGAGCTAGGCCCGTATGGCATCCACGTCAACTGCATTGCCCCGGGCCTAATTTTGTCGTCCCGCGCCGTGGCCCAGGGCCGCAACAGCGAGGAATCGCGCCAGCGCTTAGAGTCGCAGATTCCTCTCCGCCGCTTGGGCACGCCCGAGGACTGCGCTAAAGTGGTGGAGTTTTTGGCGTCCGACCTGTCGGATTACGTCACTGGGCAGTGCATTCCGGTTTGTGGGGGCTTTGTGGCGTTTTGAATTAGGAATTAGGAACTGATGTTACGCAGTTTTCCAGCAAATCCGCAATTTCGCCCCAATATCTTGGGTCAACAGGCTTTGATAATCCGCAAGATATAGAGCGACTGCGTAACGTCAGTTAGGAATTAGGAATTACGAATTAGGGCGGGGTAATTCCTAATTCTCAGTTCCTAATTCCTAATTGAGAAGGTCGCCTGATGTGCGCTACGAGCTTCATTAGGGCGAGTCGTTCAAAATCGCGCGGGTCGTCGGTGCGAATTAGAAAATCTCCTTCCACGCGGCGCGTTTCCCCGGCGCTGAGGATTACCGGTTGCCCAAACGGTATAAACGCGTCGATTAGAAATTCCTCTTGGTCGAAAAACCGCAAGTCGTAGCGCACCCACACGGTGGCGTCGCCGACATTGCTAAACACGGCCGCAAAGGCCCCCTCGAATTCCGCTGTTCCCCCGAATCCCGGCTCTGGAAAAAACGGCAACCAAGTCAAGCTGTCGATCGACACGCTGCCCTCCAATCCCGCGTCCTCGACAAACTCCACCTCGCTGCGCAGGGCTTCTACTGCGCCGCTTGGTCCGTCCTCTGCGGCAAAGCATCCGCCTAGCAACAGCAGTAGGGCGATTCCCATGCTCATGGCTTGGTCCTAATTCCCGGTTTGCGTCTGTATTTCTTCGTGGTGTTCTTTAGAAACTGATTATGTACGGCTTCTTAAGTATGGGATGCTTCGCTCCGCTCAGCATGACAAGGAAAATGCGTAACGTCATAATAATGCTATGAAAAAAAATCAGTTAATCCAGTGCCTAACGCTAATCCTGATCGCCGCAGCCGCTCGCGCCGACGATCCTGAACCCCGCTACCAAATGTCCCCCATCGAAATCACGGCGACACGCGCGCCTCGCGAGGGATTTGATTTGCCGCTGGCTACGACCGTGATCGCTGAGGTCGGGCGCGCCCGGCCCGGGCTCTCGCTGGCCGAGTCGCTGCGTCCGGTGCCTGGGCTGTTCATCGCCAACCGCCACAACCTGTCTCAAGGCGATCGGCTCAGTGTGCGAGGCTTGGGCGCACGCGCGGCGTTTGGCGTGCGTGGGATCAAGGTCTTGCTCGACGGCATTCCCCTGACCATGCCCGACGGCCAGAGCCAGCTCAACAACCTCGACTTGGGGTCAACCGGACGCATTGAGGTTCTGCGCGGTCCCAGTTCTTCGCTGTACGGCAATGCGGGCGGCGGCGTGCTCGCAGCCCACACCCAAGCTCCGGCTGAGGAGGCTTGGCGCGTGGAGCCGCGCTTGATCGCCGGCAGCAACGGCCTGTTCCGCGCGCAGACGAGTCTTGCGGGGCGAACTGATAATACTCATGCGTTCGCCAGCTTGTACGAGCTGCGCAGCGAGGGCTATCGCGACCATGCCGACGCCCGCGCTCGCAGCCTCAACGCACTCGTCGGCCACGCTCTCACTCCTAATACTGAGTTGACGCTTCTACTGCATTTGTACGATGCTCCGTACTTGTTCAATCCGAGTTCGCTCGCTGCGGAACCTGTGCGCACCAGTCCACGCAGCGCACGCGGATTTGTGGTAGGGCAGGGGGCATCCAAGCAGGTGCAGCAGGGCCAAGGCGGCATTCGTCTCGAATATCGCCCGCCGCACGCACAGCACCATCGCGCGTCGAGCCTCGTGCTGTACGGCGTTGGCCGCGCGCTCAAAAACCCCATTCCAGGCCGCATCATTGAGCTCGACCGCCGCGCTGGCGGCCTGCGCAGCGAGCACCAATTTGCTTGGGCCAGTACGCGCCTCGTGACTGGCCTCGACTTGGACTTCCAACGCGACGACCGCCGCGAGTTTGCCAACGAGGGCTTGCCCGAGGGCGTGCGAGTAGAAGACGAGCGCGTCTTCGCACTCGTGCAATACGGCGATAGCCAAGTGGATCAGGAGGAACAGGTGCGGAGTTTCGGGCCCTTTGTCTCCGTGGAGAGAGATTTGGGTGATGCGCTGACTGCGACCGTAGGGGGGCGCTACGACCGCTACCGATTTGCCGTGGACGATAATTCGCGTGACATGGGCCAGTTCAGTCCGATGGTGGGCATGGTGTACCGCCTCGATCCCTTCTCGCGCTGGTACGCCCATGTTGCCACGGCCTTCCAGACGCCCACGACCTCTGAGTTGGGCAACCGGCCCAGCGGCGAGGGCGGCTTCAACCCGGATCTAGGCCCTGAGCGCGTCCTCGGGTTGGAGACGGGATTGCGCCGCCACGTGCGCCGGGCGCGCTTGGATCTGGAGGTCGCCTTGTATCAACTCCAGATCGCCGACGCGCTGATTCCCTTTCAGGTCGAGAGTGAAGACAGCGAGGAGATTTACTTCCGCAACGCCGGTCAAGCGCGCAACCGGGGGTTGGAGCTCTCGCTTTCGGCGGTGCCGGTCTCGGGGCTGCGGACCACCCTCGCGTACACTTTTGGCGACTACGTTTTTGAGGACTACGAGGTTGAGACCGACGGTGAACTTGTTCAGCTCGCTGGCAACGAGGTGCCGGGCGTGCCGCGCCATCGGCTCTTCGCCGCGCTGAGCTACGACAGCCCGCAGGGTCTGTTTGCCGAGATCGAATTAGAGCGGGTTGGCCGCTACTGGGCCAATGATTTCAACGGCCCGCCGCCCGGCAGCGACGCCGCGTCCGACGAGTTTTTCAATGGTGCGTACCTGCGAGTCGATCTGCGCTTGGGGATTGACTATCGCGCAGCGAGGCCCTTTGTCGCGGTCGATAACTTGTTTGATGCCCGGTACAACGGCTCAGTGGTTCCCAACGCCTTTGGCGGGCGCTTCTTCGAACCCGCTGCGGGCCGGACTTGGCGCTTGGGGCTTAGCGCTGAGGTAGGTCGCTAACTGTACTCGCCGTCTTACGCAATCGACACACGAAAAACCCCTCCATTCCCTCCAGCGGTAAAATCCGCTTAGCTCGCTGTACTTGGGCATCAAATGCCTTCCCCCGCCACTCGCTCAAGCCCGACACCGCATTGGCAAAAGGCAGTGCGATGTCCTCGACGGTTAGGGCATCGGCGAATTGCCGCAGCACTCGGTTGATGATGGCCTCGTTTTCTTCGGGTGCGAAGGTGCAGGTCGAATAGACCAACACCCCGCCCGGCTTGAGGCATTGCACGGCTGAGTAGCAGAGCCGCCGCTGTTTGCGGCTGGCCTCGGCGATCTTCTTCTGGCTCCAATAGGCATAGGTCTTGGGAGCATCGGCGCGGAATCGCCCTTCGGACGAGCATGGCGCATCGAGGAGCACGCGGTCGAAGCGCTCTGGATGGCGACGCCAGATGCGGGTTCCGTCGGCGAGATGGGTTTGCACGTTTTCGGCTCCGTGCCGCGCTAGGTTGTCCCGCAGGCGAAAGAAGCGGCCGCGCACGGACTCCACAGCCCAGATGCTTCCTTGATTGTCCATCAGCTCGGCGAGCTGCAAGGTCTTGCTGCCTGGGGCGGCTCCGAGGTCGAGAATGCACTCTTCGCTTTGCGGCGACAGGAGAATCGGCGGTACCATGCTGGAGGGGTTTTGGATGTAGAGCCGGCCTTCGCGGTAGGCCGCGCATTCGGTGAGGGCGCGGCGTTGGGTAGCCGGGACGACAAAGGCGTCGGCCTTCCAAGCGAGCGGCGTCAGCGCAAAGCCCTCCGCCGTTAGCTCGGCCACGAGCGCGTCAGGCGTGCCCTTGAGTGCGTTGGCGCGGAAGGCCGTAGGCTGCTCAGCGGCCAAGCTCTGCCAGCAGGTGGCAAAGTGCTCGGCTGGGAGGATGGCCTGCAAGCGGTCGCGAAAAGCTTCCGGTAGGAACACGGTAGCTAGCCTTTGGAGGGCGTCTCGTCGCCGGTCGGCACGGGGTGGTTGATCCAGTAGCCGCTCGGGTCGGTACCGCGGCAGATATAGCCGTGGGCGCGCTTCTCCTCGCGGGTGCGCACCTCGGGCGGCATGTAGCGCAGCGTCAGGCCGCAGCGGCGGCGCGTGGAGCGGTTGGGGGCCGAGCCGTGCAAGAGCAGGTCGGTGTGCAGGGACATCTGGCCGGCGCGCATGGTAAAGGCCACTGGCTCGCCGCCCCATTGGAGTGGATCGTGCACGCTCTGACCCAAGACGTTTTGCTCCTCGGCGGTGCTGTGCTCAAAGGGAATCTGGCCTTGCAAATGCGAGCCGGGGACGACGGTCATCGGCCCGTTTTCTTCATATACATCGTCGATGGCCAGCCAAGCGGTCACTACCTTGCTCGGGGTTAGCGGCCAGTACGAGGCGTCTTGGTGCCAGACGACTTGTTTTTGTTCGCCCGGCTCCTTGCAAAAGTAGTGGGTCATGACGCTGACGAGGTTGGGGCCGAGGAGGTCTTCGACGTAATCGAGAATGCGCGGTTCGTGCAACAGGTCGTAGATGCCCCGGCAGTGGCGATGCCAGCCGTTGATCGAATAGCTGTTGTGTCCGTGGGCCTTGGCCTCGGCCATGAGCGCGTCGAAATAGCGGCGATTGGCTGCGGCTTCCTCGGGCGTGAACACGTCCAAGGGACAGATGTAGCCCTGTTCGTTGAACTGGCGGATCTGGGCGCGGGTGAGCCTTTGCGGGTTGTCGTTGGTCGCGCTGAAAAATTTGAGTTCGCGCTCCATGTCGGGGAGGGCGTCGGTGATGGGCATGGCGTTCTCCTGTTGAGTTTTGGCGAGACGAAGTAATCTCTATTTTACAACGCGCAATTTTACGCAAACTCATAGGGAGCACAAGATGACTCAGTACAAAGTCGGCGTGATCGGCTGCGGCAATCGCGGTCGTCGCCACGCCGAGGGCTACCAAGCCTCCGCCCAAGTCGCAATCGCAGCCTGCGCCGATCCAGTGGAAGCGTCCCGCGCGTCCTTTGCCGAGGACTTTGCCGTGGCGTCCCCGTACGAAGATTACCGCGCCATGTTAGAAAGCGAAGCCCTCGATGTAGTGAGCATCTGCACGTGGACCGGCCTGCACCGCGAGATGGTCGAAGCCGCGGCCGCGGCCGGCGTCAAAGCCATCCATTGCGAAAAGCCCATGGCCAGCACATGGGGGGATGCCAAGGCGCTGGCTCGGGCCTGTGCCGACCGCGACGTGCTCCTCACCTTCTGCCACCAACGCCGCTTTGGTGCTGTGTTTGTCAAGGCCAAGCAATTGCTCGACGAAGGGGCCATAGGCGCGCTCCAGCGGCTCGAAGGCGCGTGCTCCAACCTGTTTGATTGGGGCACGCATTGGTTTGACATGTTCTTTTTTTACAACGACGAAGTGCCCGCCGAATGGGTCATGGGCCAGATCGCCGTCGAATCCGAGAGCTCGGTGTTTGGCGTGCCCCTAGATACCAGCGGTCTGGCGTGGATCCGCTGGCAAAATGGCGTCGAGGGTTTGCTCGGCACAGGAGCCGCGCACGTGCAAGGCCCGCGCAACCGGCTCATCGGCAGCGAGGGCATTATCGAAGTCGGCGGCGCGGAGCGGGCACCGCTGCGGCTGTTGCGCGCGGGTGCGGCGTGGCAGGACTTTGCGGATGAAGAGATCGCCGATGGCGAGCCGCCGGGTGACGACACTGTGCTGTCGGTGCTCGACCTGATCGCCTGTCTCGAAAGCGGTGTGGAGCCGCGCTTGTCGGCGCGTAGGGCACTGCAAGCGACCGAACTGATTTTTGCCACCTATGAGTCGAGCCGCCGCCGCAGCCGGGTGTTGCTCCCCCTCGACGTGGAGGACTCGGCTCTGATTACCATGCTAAAAGAGGGGCAGATCGGGCCGGGCTAGTCGGTCCCGTGCCGGATGGCCAAGGCCGCAAAGCGGATCTGAAAGCGATAGACGCGCTTTTGTCGGCAGATGATTTCGTGCGTGTTGGGATCGATGCGGTGGGGGGCCTCAATGGTTTCGACATCGACGAGGGCCTGATAGCCGCGCTCGGAAAAGACGTCGATTAGCATGGCTAAGGCCAAAGGATTGTCAAAGAGCGAATCCTCGGAGTTGACCAGCGTCATGCCGGTAATGGCATAGCGGGTGACAATGGGCATGAACTTGGAGTTGACTTTGTCGATGACCCGCTGGAACAGCTCGGGATGATCCTCGTTGTAGATCTCCAGCCGCTTGACCAGTTCTTGGCGGGCGTAGAGCACGAGGCGGCTGGCCGGCGTGATGGTGCGGACGCGGTCGAAGGTCTTGTGCGAAAGCTCTAGCGAACTCTGGTAGGAAAACTCCTCCTCAATCTCCTGTTGCACTTTGGCGAGCGGCTGGCTGGCGTCGATGAAGCGAAAGTGGAAAATAGCGCGCAGCGAGCGCAATGCCTCAAAGGTCGTCTCCTTGAAAACTTGGTAGCGCTTGCGCGCGGCCGCTGGGTCGAGGTCGGTGGCGCGGATCTCGGCGAGCTGGCCAACGCTTGACTCCGTGGCCTTGCGGTTATGCTCTTGGGCCTCCCGGCCGCGGTGGAGTTGGCGCGCGACGCTGACTTCTTCATCGACGAAGAGCAACACAGTGCGGAAGAGGGGGCGCGGGAAGTTGTGATTGCGGAATTCCTCGCGCAATTCGGTCATCTTGTCGTAGAACAGCTTGAGGCACTCGACCTGCACTTGGGTGCGCGGGAAGCCATCGACGATCACGCCGCGCTGGTAGATTGGGTCGAGCAGCTTGTGCAAGAGCAGGTAGGTGACCTCCTCGTCGCCGACCAAGCCGCCGGCGTCCTTGATCTGTTGGGCGCGGGGGCTGTCGAGCAAGTCGCTGATCACGATGGCCGCTGCTGTAATGCCCCGCGCTTCGAGGATGAAGGGGGTATTGGTGCCCTTGCCAGCGCCGGGCGCGCCGCCGAGCCAGATGATTTCTCCGGGGAAGCAGAGCTCGGCGCGACCGAATTCTTGCTCTAGGTCGCTCCAGACGCGGTCGAAGATCAGGCTGGCGTCCTTGATCTCGAGGTCGATGTGTTTGGATTTGGATTTCGCCATGCGCTTTTGCGGCCGGCTACTATAGGCTGCGGAACGGTTCCCGATTGACCAAGTCTTCTACGACTTGTCCGCCGATTAAGTGCTCTTGGATGATGCGCTCCAGCTTCTCGACGGTCATGGAGTGGTACCAGACGCCCTCGGGATATACCACAACCGTCGGCCCGACCTCGCAGACGCGCAGGCAGTCGGCCTTGGTGCGGTGGATGCCGCCCTTGCCCGGATGGCCGTAGCCCAATTCGGACAAGCGCTTTTTCAGGTACTCCCAGCACTCGGCCCCGGTGCCGTCGCTGTGGCACTTGGGCTTGGTGGGCGTGGCGCAGAGAAAGATGTGGCGCTCTACCGGAGTGTAAGTCGGATCTGTGGTGTGCTCGCTCATGTTAGGCCTGCCAGTGTTGGTCGAGGGGGCGATGGATGAAGGGGCGCTGCTGTTGGCCATCGTACATATCGACGATGTGGCCGTCCCCTTGGAGAATGTACTTGTAGATGACGAGGCCCTCTAGGCCTACCGGGCCGCGGCTGTGCAGGCGGTTGGTGCTGATGCCGACCTCAGCCCCTAGCCCGTATTTGAAGCCATCGGCAAAGCGCGTCGAGGCGTTGTGAATCACCGAGGCTGAATCCACCTCGCGCAAAAAGGTGTGCGCAGCCTCCAAGTCCTCGGTCACGATCGCGTCGGTGTGATGGCTACCGTATGCGTTGATGTGTTCGATGGCCTCGGCCGTGCTATCGACGACTTTTACCGCTAGCATCAAGTCCAAGTATTCGGTGGACCAGTCGGATTCAGTGGCTGGTTTGACTTGCCCGTTGGCGTTGGCAAGGGCGAGGGCGCGCTCGTCGCCGCGCAACTCCACGTTCCTTGCGATCAGTGCCGGTACGGCCCGCGACAAAAAAGCCGGGGCAATGCCACTGTGGACGAGCAGGGTCTCGGCTGCGTTGCACACGGCCACGTATTGGGTCTTGGCATCGACGGCGATTTGCACGGCCTTGTCCAGATCCGCGCTGGCATCGACGTACACGTGGCAGATTCCGTCGGCGTGGCCCATGACCGGGATCTTGGTGTTGTGCATGATGTATTGCACAAACTCGTTGCTGCCGCGCGGGATGATGAGGTCGATCAGTTCTTCCTCGCCGAGCAGGGCGCGGACTTCCTCGCGGCCGGGCAGGAGCGTCATCCACCCCTCTGGTAGGATGCCATGCGTGGCTTGGCACATTATCTCGGCGAGGGTCTGATTGGTTACGGTGGCCTCGCGTCCGCCCTTGAGCAGGGCGGCATTGCCGGACTTGAGACACAGGGAGGCGATCTGCACCAAGGCGTCGGGCCGGGATTCAAAGATCACGCCGATCACGCCGATGGGCACGGTCACTCGGTAGAGGTGGAGTTGGTCGTCTAGCTCGGTCGCGCTCTGGGTCTGGCCGAGGGGATCGGGCTGGGCACAGACCTCACGCACCATCTCCACCGTGCTGGCGAACTTGCTTCCACTCAGATCGAGTCGCTTGAGCAAAGGCGAGGCCAGCCCGTCTTGCTCGCCGGCTTTTAGGTCTTCGGCGTTGGCCGCCAAGATGCGCTCGCGATTGGCTTCGAGATCTGTGGCAATGGCTTCGAGGGCTTGGTTGCGCACCGTTGCGGAGGTCGCGGCGAGGACGCGCGATGCGGCGCGGGCCGCTAGGGCTTGTTGGCGCACTTGATCGGACATGTCTAACTCTCCTCGGTCGCGTGCTCTGTGGCCGCGCCCATGATGGACTGCAAGCTCTGGCTCAGCCGCTGTGGATCCTCGATCGTGCCCTCGCCTAGCAAGACGAAATCAACTAGAAAATGCGCCCAGCTTTCCAATTGCTCGGAGTCGCGGTCGCGCTTGAGCACCGCGGCCATGTTGCGGATGATGGGGTGTTGGCGATTGATTTCTAGCGTGCGCAGCGAGCCTTTGAACTCCTGGTCGGTCATTTTCATCAGCCGCTCCATGTTGCGGCTCAAGCCGCCTTGACTGGCGACTAGTAAGCAAGGGCTGTCGGTCAGCCGTTTGGACTCGACCACGTCTTCGACTCGGCCGGCGAGCTTGTTCTTGAGAAAGGAAATCAGCTCAATGGTCTCGGCCTTCTGCTCATCGACCCCTTCTAACTCGACTGCGTCCTCTTCCAAGTCTAACTCTGCCGCATCCACGCCCACGAATTCTTTGTCGGCGAACTTTTGCAGTCCTTGGACGACCCATTCATCGACCGGTTCGTCGAAGTAGAGCACCTCTAGGCCGCGCTTGCGGAAGGTTTCCAAGAGGGGGCTTTGGGCGATGGCCTCTTTGCTCTCGCCGGCGAGGTAGTAGATCTTGTCCTGCTCGCTCTGCATCCGATCGACGTAGGTCTGCAACGAGATGTAGGGCGTGTCATCGTCGGTCAGCGAGGAGCGGTAGCGCAGGAGCTTGGCGAGTTGGGCTTGGTGTGCGGCATCGGTGGCCACGCCTTCTTTGAGGATGGTGCCGCAGGCGTGCCAAAAGGTCATGTACTGTTCTTCGTCCTTCTTCGCCATGCCCTCTAACATGCCGATGATGCGCCGCACCAAGGTAGCGCGGATTTTGCCGATGATGGGGTTTTGCTGGAGGGTTTCGCGCGAGACATTGAGCGGCAAGTCGTCGCAGTCAACCACGCCGCGCACAAAGCGCAGCCACAGCGGCAAAAGCTCCTTGCAGTCGTCTTGGATAAAGACCCGCGCGACGTGCAGGTTGAGCGAGATCGTCGGCTCTGTGTGCAGCCATTGGACTGGGGCGCGCTTGGGGATGTAGAGCACGGCGTAAAATTGGATCGGCACATCCACGACGATGTGCTCGCGCGCGAGCGGTTCCTCGGGATCGCCGGTTAGGTGCGTGTAAAACTCGTTGTACTGTTCGGGGGTGATTTCGTTGCGCGGTCGGGTCCACAGCGCGGCCGTGTCGTTGACTTGTTTGCCAGCGACCTTGATGGGATAGGCGACAAAATCCGAGTGCTTGCGGATGATAGCCTCTAGCCGGTGGGCGTCGAGAAATTCCTCGCAGTCCGAGCGGATGTAGATTTTGATCTCAGTGCCGCGGTCGGCTTTGTCGGCGTGGGATAGAGTGTAGGCTCCGTCGCCGGTGGATTCCCACAGCACGCCGTCGGCTTCTGGGTCGGCCGCGCGCGTGGTGATCACTACTCGGTCGGCGACCATGAAGACCGAATAGAAGCCCACCCCGAATTGGCCGATCAGTTTGAGCTTTTCTTCCTCATCGTCGGCATCGGCTAGTTGTTTGGCAAATTCGGCCGAGCCGGAGCGAGCGATGGTGCCGATGTTATTTTCGACCTCGTCGCGGGTCATGCCGATCCCCCGGTCGCGGATCGTCAGGGTCTTATTGCTGCTCGATACCTCGAGCTCAATGTCCAGTTCGGCGTCTGGGTCGAGGATATTGCGGTCGGTCAGCGAGCGGTGGTGGATTTTGTCTAGGGCGTCTGAGGCGTTGGAAATCAGCTCGCGCAAGAAAATCTCTTTTTGGGTGTACAGCGAGTGAACCAACAGGTGGAGTAGCTGTTGGACCTCGGTTTGGAAAGCCCGTTTTTCAACCTGTGGATCTTCGGTTTGAGCATCTTCGGACATCTTGTTGCAACTCCTTTGGTGCTTGTGTTGACGAAACCGAAAATGTAAGGAAGATCACCTACAAAGCAAATTCGGCCCGCGCCCTTGTAGCGAGGGCTGGACGGGCTATTTTCTGGCCACGTGCAAACTTACGACCTCATCATCGTCGGCGGCGGTCCGGCCGGTGCCACGGCCGCAATGTATGCGCAACGCCACGGGTTGGCGGCTCTGCTGCTGGACAAGCAGTGTTTCCCCCGCGACAAAATTTGCGGCGACGCCCTCTCCGGCAAGACGGTAGCCATCCTCCACGAACTGGGGCTGTTTGAGGAGGTGTGCGACCTGCCTGGGGCGGCTGTTGCCCGCATTGTCTTCGGCAGCCCAGACGCGACTGCTGCGTCTATCGACCTGAGCCGCTACGATCTGTGCAATACCCTGACTGGTCGGGTGTTGCCGATGGAGGGGTTTGTCATCCGCCGCGAGGTCTTCGACGACTTTCTCTTTGGCAAGGCGCGGGCTGCGGCCGCCCACACTTTAGAGGGTTTTGCCGTGCGCGAGCTGCTGAGGGCGGGCGGGCAGGTCTGTGGGGTGCGGGGGCGTACAGCCGACGGCACGTGCTTGGAATTTCGCGCGCCCTTGGTGTTGGGGTGCGATGGCTTCAACTCGATCGTCGCCCGCAAGAGCGGGTTGTACCGCCACGAGGGCCGCGATTGGATGGTGGCCCTGCGGCAGTATTTCGAGGGCGTGGCGGGCCTAAGCGATCAGATCGAATTGCACTTTATAGACGAGGTGCGGCCTGGGTATTTTTGGATTTTTCCCCTAGAGGGCGACCGCGCCAATGTCGGCATCGGCATGGATCATCGAGACATCAAGGCGCGCGGCATCGACCTCAAGGACGCGCTCGCAGCAGCGGTGGCGAGTACGACCTTTGGCGCGCGCTTCCGCGACGCCCGTCCCCTCGAAGACCCGGTCGGCTGGAATTTGCCGGTTGGCTCGCGGCGGCGACCGGCGCACGGGAATGGCTTTTTGCTCTTGGGGGACGCGGCCGGTTTGATTGACCCATTCACGGGCGAGGGCATTGGCAATGCCCTATACTCGGCCCGCTTTGCCGTGGAGACCGCAGTTCAAGCTCGGGAGGCCGAGGATTATTCGGCTGGCTTTTTGCGGCGCTATGAGGATCGGCTGTGGGATGCGCTGGGCAGCGAGCTGAAGTTGAGCACCAAGCTGCACAATTTGGGCCGCTGGCCCTACCTGATGAACTTGGTCATTCGCAAGGCCGCCAAAAATGCCGAGGTCAGCGACATGATCTGCGGCATGATGGCCGACGCCGTGCCGCGCAAGATGCTGACGAATCCGCTGTTTTACCTCCGGTTGCTGTGGAAGTAGGCGCGGTGACTTCAATACCGTTGCCTTGCTCTATGACGAAGTGAGGCCCGGACCCTGATGATCTTGTCAGGGATGTCTTGGACCTTTGCGGAATGGATAGAGGCGAAACAGTACATCAAACTCATTGGCACCTATTCTGACCACATCGCGCTGCCCGAACTCAATCACATGCATCTATTTGATGGTATCGCCGACCTGATAAACAAGAACTACGGAGGATCGATCACCAAGCACTACGAAACTGCTTTGGCATTTCGCAGGAAGAAAGCATGATTGAAGGAACACGAAACCATAGAGCACAGATGCTTATTCGGAACGGAAACAGTTATAAGGAAGGGCGGCAACGGGGTATTTATAGATACATAGTTTCAATAATATCTATTTTGTGCTTCACCAGCGGCGTTATGTCCGATGCTCCCAAGATTGGCTTTTGGGAAAAGCAGCGTAAGGGAGCTAATCAGCAGAACGAGCGACATCGTCCTGAGTGGTACAGGGCGGCAGGTGAACTGGGACTGGATTATGTTCGGATTTTACCCGATGCATGGCCCGCCGATAATAGAGACTTTCTAATCGGCAACGCCGATAATTTCGCAGCAATCAATGAGACCGATCTAGCCCTGTTGATAGAAGCACTCAATGAAGCCGAGAGCAATGGTATCAAAGTTGTCCTTGCGATGGCCAGCTTGCCTGGTGCACGCTGGAAGCAGTTGAATGAGAACCAAGATGATGGCCGGCTCTGGCGTGACGAAAGCTACCATAAACAAGCCTTCAATTTCTGGCGTCAGTTAGCAAGGCGTTTGGAAAAGCATCCTGCAATCGTAGCTTACAACCCTCTCAATGAACCACATCCAGAGAAGGTATTCGGCTTTGAAGAACGGGACGAGAATTTCAGCCAATGGTTTCAGAGTATCCAGGATACGCCAGCGGACCTCAACCGATTTAACCAGCGGATGGTCGAATCCATCCGTTCAGTAGATGCAGATACGCCCATCATGCTCGATGGCTGGTTCTATGCCGCTCCTCAAGCGTTCGGCTTCAATCGCCCTGTAGATGATGACAAAGTGTTATACGCTTTTCACAATCCTGGGCCGTGGCAGATGGTGACTTATCGAGTCAATAAGGACCGGTACGCCTATCCAGACCGAGTTCCGAAGTGGTGGGATGGTCCTGTGGAGTCGTGGACTATTGATCGTCTTGCGGAGGAGGTCAACGCGGTACAGCGGTTTGCTGAGCGATATGAGATACCTTCTCACCGAATCATAGCTTCAGAATTTTGGTACGACCGCCGGCTCGCAGGCGCTGCGGCCTACCTGAGCGACCTAATAGAAATCTATAACAGCCGAGGTTGGCATTGGGCGTTTTACGCCTTTCGCGGTGATGGGTCATGGACGGGGTTAGATTATGAGATTGCATCGAGTCACAAGATGAGTTGGCATTATTGGCAAGCTGTCGAACAGGGCAAAGATCCCGAGCAATTCAAGCCACGAGGAATGAACCCCTTGTGGAAAATACTACAACGCCAGTTTCGCAAAAACAGTAAAGGTCATGACTTCATTCCCCCGTGATCGAGAATCTATCCTGAGATTTCCCACAGCCTATAACGCCGTATGAGGTGCTGATTGGATCGAATAGAAACAGGGAGGAACAACCATCAATGGAGACTGAACTTACGGCCGAAGATCGGCAACTCCTACAGCGCCTAGAAGAAGAGTTGTGGCGGGCGGAAACGCGTTTCGACTTATCGAGGATGGAGGAAGTCATCGCCGAGGACTTCTTCGAGTTTGGCAGGTCTGGGCGTATCTACCAGCGCGCCGACACGCTTTCGGTACCTTCAACGCCCATAGAAGCGGTGATTCCACTTCCAGACTTTGATGCGCGTCTTCTTGCTGAAGGAGTCGCACAGGTAACGTACAATAGTATCATCACCTACGGCGAAAATATCGAGAAAGCACGAAGGAGTTCAATCTGGACGCGGTCGTCTGGTGGTTGGAAGCTGAGATTCCATCAAGGGACGCCATTTTCGAATGACGATTGAGCGGGCTATCTTAAATCGTCGTCGCCAAAAACCCCCCGTCAACGCGGATGTCCGTGCCGGTGACGAAGCCGCTGGCTGCGTCCGATGCGAGAAATACCGCTGCGCCGACTAACTCCTCGGGGCGGCCAAAGCGGTCCATGGGGGTGTGGGAGAGGATTTGTTGGCCGCGTTCGGTTGGGGTGCCGTCGTCTTCAAAGAGCAAGCGGCGGTTTTGCTCGGCGGGGAAGAAGCCCGGGGTGATGGAGTTGACCCGCACGCCTTTGTCGGCCCACTCCCGCGCGAGGAATTGCGTTAGGTTCAATACGGCCGCTTTGGCCGCGGAGTACGCCACCACCCGCGAAACCGGCAGGTGGGCGGCGATCGAGGCGATGTTGATGATGCTGCCCCGGCCTTGTGCGGCCATGGCTGAGCCGAATTCTTGGCAGGGCAACAGCGCACCAGCCCCCAAGTTCAAGTCGAAACAACGCTGCCAATCGTCGGTTGCTATCGCGGCGAAGTCTAAGTCGTCGTTCAGGGTCACCTGCGGCTGATTGCCGCCGGCTGCGTTGAGGAGCACGTTGACAGGGCCCAACGCCGCGACGACCGCTTCGTGGGCGTCCTTGAGCGACGCTTTGTCCGTGGCGTCGCAGGCGGCAAAAACGCCTGTGCCTCCTGCGGCCTCTATCGCCGCTACTCGCTTATTTCCCCGGTCGTGGTCCCGCCCCAACACCGCTACGGAGGCTCCGGCCTCGGCCAATCCCTGGGCCATTGCTCCGCCCAATACGCCGGTGCCACCGATGACTACTGCTACTTCGCCCTGCAAATTCCATTGGCTCATTTTTAATACCCCAGTGCTTTAGATAAAAGTCCAATAGTGCCGCCGAACACATTGCCCCAGATGATTAGCCAGCCCAAGTGCTCGCGGATTACTTCCTCCATCATCTCCTTGACTCGGTCGGGCGTCAACTCCTCCAACTTGGTTTCCAGCAGGCCGTCAACCTGCTGCCGCATGGTGCTGACGTCAATGCCCGCCTCGTCGGCCAAAAGCGGCGCGATCTCGCTTCCGAACCCAATCACGAACTGCTTGACTAGCGGCTTGACCGTCTGCGTCCCGACCAACTGGAGCATCATCCCCTGCGGCGATTCCGCCAACTCGTCTAGCTTGCGGTCGATGATCGCGTCAACCTCGTCGGACGCCAGCACCTTTTGCACCTTTTCTCCCACGTCGTCTCCGGCCATCCGCTCGGCAAAGAATCGCTCTAGATACTCCTCGTCGAAGAAGTAGCGCATGATGGCGTCTTTGACCGCTTCCCGGATGGCGCGAAACCGCGCTGGGATCACTCCTGACCCGTACAGCAGGGGCACCCGGTCGAAGAGCATTTTTACTGCTAACCAGTTGGTCGCGCCGCCGGCAAAGCCAAACAACCCGACCGCCAGTACCCATTCGCTGCCAGCTACATCCTCAACGCGTCCCCAGAGGCCCGCCACCAATAGGGCAAACGAAATTAGGTTGCTGACGTTGCCCTTTTCCCAGCGTGCTGTTTTCATAGATCAATTCGCAATCAATACGATTATCCGCAGAAGGACGCAGAAGGACGCAGAATGTGCATACCGCTTACCGCGCTGTCTTCGTCTTCTGCTTGTCCTCGTGTCGCTCGATTCCCAACTGGACCAACCGGTCGATCAAATCACCGTAACTCACGCCGCTCGCCTCCCACAGCTTGGGATACATGCTGATGGGCGTAAACCCCGGCATGGTGTTGATCTCGTTGACGAAAATCGTCTCATCGCTTTCGCGCACGAAAAAGTCCACCCGAGCTAACCCCCAGGCTTCTATCGCCTGAAAGGCCCGGATGCCTAGCTCGCGCACGGCCTCTTGGGTGGCGGGTGAGATACGCGCTGGAATGATTAGATCGGAATTGTCGTCGATGTATTTGGCGTTGTAGTCGTAAAAGTCGTTGCCCGGCACGATCTCGCCGGTAATGGACGCTTCCGGCGACTCGTTGCCCAAGATCGCCACTTCGACTTCGCGGCAGCCAGTAGCTTCGGCTTCGACCACGATCTTGTAGTCGTATTGCGCTGCGTCGTCGATGGCCTGTTCCAGTTCGGCACCATCGCAGGCTTTGCTCACCCCGACGCTCGAACCGAGGTTCACTGGCTTGACGAAGACGGGGTAGTCCAGCGCGGCTTCAACTTCGGCCCGCACTCCGGCGCGGTCCTTTTCCCACCGGCTGCGCCGCACTACTTGGTAGTCCACCTGCGGCAATCCCTCGGCCTTGAAGACCCGCTTCATCAGCTCCTTGTCCATGCCCACGGCCGAGCCGACGACTCCGGCCCCTACATACGCTACATTGGCCAGTTCCATCAGGCCCTGTATGGTGCCGTCCTCGCCGTAGGGGCCGTGCAAGAGGGGGAAGATTACGTCGAGGGCTTGGTCCTGCACATCGCCTCGCTGCGCCACGAGCGAGCGCGTCCCCAGATAGTCGAGTGCTACTGGTGTTAGTCCGTCCTCGTGGACCTGACTGGACGCCAGAAGTTGCTGCGTGTCCGCAGCGGACAGCCAGCGCCCTTCCTTGGAGATGCCGATCATCACCAATTCGTACTTGTCCTTGTCGATGGCTTCCAACATCGAGCGCGCTGAAATCACCGAGACCTCGTGCTCGGCCGAGCGCCCGCCGCAGAGCACACCGAGGCGTATCTTGCGACCCATGTATTGCTGTTCCTTCGATTAAGTTGCGAGTATCGTTGCCCCTTCTACCAATATAGAAGGGATGCCAAAAACTGTCGAGGAACGGCAACTTGCCCCTGCTGCACGAATTGCGTATTTCTTCCCGCGTTCTCGTGCGCTGACTCTACTACACTCAAGGAGCGAACTGCCGTGAAATACCGCTACGCTGAAATGATCTGGAACGAGACCCGGGACGCTGCCGCCGCGGGCCGCGTGGCCGTGCTGCCCGTCGCCACCCACGAAGACCACGGTCCGCATCTGCCGGTGGATACGGACGTGGTGCTGTGTCACGGCATTTGCGAGCGCGCCGTGGCCCGCATCCCAGAGGAAGCCGTGCTCGCTCCGCCCGTCACCCACGGCTACAGCCCGCACCACATGGATTTCCACGGCACCCTGACCATTACGTGGGACACCTTTATCCGCTACGTCAAGGACGTGTGTTGCAGCTTGGCCCACCACGGCTTTAAGCGCATCCTCATCGTCAATGGCCACGGCTCCAACACCTCGCCGCTCGACCTAGCGGCCCGTCTCACCGTCCTCGAATACGAGGGGCAGATCCTCTGTGCCTCGGTCAATCACTGGGATATACGCCGCGCCAAGACCGTGGGCAACGAACTGCGCGACTCGGACTACGGCGGCACTTCGCACGCCGGCGAATACGAGACTTCGCTTTACTTGGCGCTCAAGCCGGAACTCGTCGAAATGGACAAGGCTGTTGACGAGCGTTCGCCGCTGTCGCCTAGTTTCCGCACCGACCTGTTGGCCGGCACGCATCCCGAGGGATCGGGTGCGCGGCTGATACCCTATTGGAGCCAGCAGACGGGCAGCGGGGTTATGGGGGACGCGACTAAAGCTACCAAGGAAAAGGGCGAAAAATTTTTAGCAGCGGCGACTGAGGGGCTGGTAGAGCTAATCCGCGAGTTGAAGAATCAGCCGATTCTGCCGCGGCGCGATCAGCATTGACGCGACGCGCACATTGGAACTACTACCGATAAGGAGCGAGTGTTATGGACCGTTGGAACTTTGAGTGGCGGCATTTTTTCGCACTGTATGCTGCGCTGATCGTCATCAATGCTGTGACGGTCATTACCCAGAGTGCGATCGGCGTGATAGGAGCCTATTTGGCCTTCCTCGCTATGATTTTCGTATCTGCTGGTCTGTTTTATCAGATGCTAAAGAAGAAAGCGACGACGGAAGGAAGAAGTGCCGTGAAGTGGTGGCATGTCCTCGCACTGTACGGTGCTGCGCTGATCATCCTCAACGTTGTGATGGACATTCTTAAGCAAGAGATCGGCACAATAGGTGCCTATTTGGTCATCCTCGCTATGTGCCTCGTAGCGAATCTGTTTTACCATGCGCTAAAGAAGAAAGCGGCAGACGCGGGTTGACCTTTCCCATTACCTAATCAGGAGCTTCTAATGACCGAACAAGAAATGCTTGAAGAACTGAAAAACTTCGACACGCCTTCCATTACCAATGTCGTCGCCACCTATCCGGGCGACCCCTTGTGCTTGGGACTATACAATCCCTGGAGCGAAAACTGGTACACCGATCAGTCGCTGCGCTGCATGTATCCCGAGCTTGGCCCTACGGTCGGCTACGCGGTCACTTGCACTTACGGCCTGCCCGATCCCAATTACAGCGGCGTTAGCTTCATGGACGTTCTCGATGCCCTCGACGCCTCGCCCAAGCCGACGATCTTGGTCTTCCAGCAGAAGTTTCCGCCCGAAATCGCGGGCAAGGTCGGCCTAGCCGGCGGCAACATGACTACTGCTATGCAGGCCATTGGCTGCGTTGGCGCGATTTCCAACGGGCCCTCGCGCGACATTGACGAGATCCGCCCGATGAAGTTCCAGTACTTGCTCAGCGGCGTCACCGCTGGTCACGGTGCCCAAGCCATTCACGCGGTTAATGTGCCGGTCTCAGTCGCCGGCATGGATGTGGCCCCGGGCGAGATCATTCACATGGACGAAAACGGCGCGGTGAAATTCCCCGCTGACAAGCTCAGCGCGGTGCTGGAAAACGTCCGCGCTCTGCAAAAACACGAGGCCGAGCGCATGGCCCAGATGCGCCAAGCCACGTCCGCGGCCGAACTGCGGGCCATTTTCGGCGGGCACTCGTACGGCGACGAGGAAGAGGAATCGTGAGTCGAGGTAAGAATGAGTGAAGCCCCTCACAAAATCGCCTTCGCCGGTTTCCGCCACGGCCACATCTTCGACCTCTACGCACTAGCTTGCGACTCGTCCACGCTCGAAGTGGTAGCTGCGTGCGAGGAGCACGCGGAGACACGCGCCGAAATCCGCGCAAAGGGCACTGCCGCAATTACCCACGACCGGATCGAGCAGATGCTCGACGAGGTGGACTGTGATATCGTTGCGACCGGTACCTATTTCGCCGGTCGCGGCCCGGTGCTGATCGATGCTCTCACGCGCGGTAAGCACGTCATCGGCGACAAACCTCTGTGCACCAAAATGGCCGATCTCGACCGCATTGAGGCATTGGCGGGCGAGAAAAACCTCAAGGTCGGCTGCATGTTGACCATGCGCGACTCGGCTGCGTTTATCGGCGCGCGCAACCTGATCCAAGCTGGCCGCATCGGCGAAGTCCACGCCATCGCCTTTGGTGGCCAACACCCACTGCTCTTGGGCTCGCGGCCCGGCTGGTATTTTGAACAGGGCAAACACGGCGGCACCATCACTGATATTGGCATCCACGCCATCGACGCCTTGCCTTGGGTCACGGGCCGCCAGTGGTCGAAAATCAACGCCGCGCGCTGCTGGCGGGCCTTTGTCCCCGAGGATTTCCACATGCAGGACGCCGGGCAGATGATGCTGGAGATGGACAATGGCTGTGGGGTGTTGGGCGACGTGTCGTACTTCGCTCCCGATAGGGCGGGCTACACCATGCCCTACTACTGGCGGACTACGTTTTGGGGGCGGGATGGAGTAATCGAGACTGCGACTACGGCCAAGGAAATTCAAGTGCTCGGCAGGGAAGACGCCACTGTGCAGATCGAGCCGCTACCCCCGGCCCAACGGGGCGGCTATCTGCGCTCCTTCCTCGACGACATCGCCGACGAAGTTCCCGCCAACGGCCTCGACACCGCTGCGGTACTAGGCTCGACGCGCAACGTCGTTCGCATTCAGGAGGCGGCCGACAGGGGAGAGCGCGAAGTTGGGTTCAATAGCTGAAAGGTGGGAGTGCCCACATAGTCGATCACCCGTGGATACCCGGTAGGAAGTTCACTGCCTGCCGTTCATTGACGATTCGCTGTGCACGTAGCGCATCGGTAAACTCCGAGAGGTCGTCGGCCGTCCAGGTGACGTACCGGCGCAGGCGGTCGCGACGCGCATCTAGCCCGACCGCGTCTTTCAGGAGACGCAGCACGGTGCTGTTCAAGCTCTCGCCGCGTTCTGTGCTGATAGCGCGAAGTCGCCGCAAGAGTTCGGGATCGACATTGCGAAGGATAATCTGAGTAGCAGGCATGACATCATGAATCTACTGTCATGCCTGTACCGCATCAATTCTGACAGGCGGCGTGGCGAAGACGCGGGCATTGACTTTCTCCTTCACAAGCTCTTCTCGATCGTCGCTATAATCTCGTCTGTATCGCGTACTGTAGATAGACGCTCCGCAATCAATCCCTGCGCGTCCACTATATAATACTCGGGCAAGCTCGTCACGTTATAGCTTTTCGCCACTTCGGAGCCCCATCCGTGAGCCCGCACGTGGACGCCTTTGATTCCGTGTTCGGCGACGGCCTTGCGCCAGGCGGAATCGCTTTCATCCAACGAGATATTGAGGAACACGACCTGCTGGTCAGCCATTTGCGCTTTGATCTGTCGCAGAAAAGCCAAGTTGCTGATACACGGCCCGCACCAACTTGCCCAGAAATCCAAGAATACCGCCTTCTCTTTGAACTGACTCAGGGATACTGGCTGGCCGTTGAGGTCGGAGAGGGTGAAATCGGGGGCAGGTTGCTTAGGGCGCAGACGAAGGGCCTTGTGCAACGCCGCGGCGACCGCCTCGGTGTATTCTGGGTGCGGGTTGATTTTCTCGAAATCCTCCCACTTCTCGCGGGCCAATTCAAATTGCTCGCTACCGCCTTCAAATCCCTTGATTACCTGCCCGGCCAGATACCAGTATAGCACCCGCCCCTCCATGGACTTCTTCGCTTGATCGTATCGCTGTGCAAAACTCCAAGTCGTCCAACCTAGTGGTTCGGCGAATAGCGAGTCGAGCTGGGCTTGGGCTGCCGCCGACAAATCGAACTGCGCTAGATCGACGATGTCCGACAGCTTGCGCGGTTTGTGGTTTGCGTAACTTGAATCGAGCTGGGCCTGGAGCGAATGCGACAGCCCCAATCCCGACACATCGATTTTCTCGGATAGCTTGCGCGTCTTGGCGAACTCTTCCAACTGTCCTTCTTTGGCTAGGTGAAAAACCACCTTCCCGTCCGTAGTATCGACTCTCGGCGCGTCTTCACTTGGATAGGTACTCCTATAGGATCTGGTCTGGGCGAACAGCGAGTCGAGGAGGGCTTGCTTTGCTTGCGACGCGCCCAGCCGCGACAAGTCGAATTGTTCGGACAGTTTTGGTTTCTCGGCCTTTTCGTAACTTGAATCGAGCCGAGCTTGGAGCGAGTCCGACAGACCGTACCGAGACAAATCGATTCGCTGTGACAGGCCTAGGATAGGAACGTTGTTCTTTTCGTAGATTGAATCAAAGCGAGCTTGGGCCGAATCCGACAGGCCGTACTGCGACAGTTGCAGGAGCTTAGACATGGCAGGAGCTTTGTGTTGCTCTCTATCTTCCGCTTCCATCTTCGCAAACCAGTCGAGCGCAAGATCTACAAATGTGTCATAATCCGGCGTGACTATGGCCTTTTCGTCCGCTAGGGGAATATCTAGCAGGAAGTCGTAGTAGGCCGGCACAATAGCTTTGTTCTCGCGTCCGTTGGCGCGATAGTAATGCCTCGGGTAGGAAACCATGCGCTGAGCCCATTCGTACTTGATGAATGCCGTAGCATAATCGACAAATCCCGGGGTGAGCGCGTATTCCTCGCGTCCTTCGGCCAGAAACTCGAACTGGTCTTGCCGCCGCTGATCTACTTGGTGCTTGAAATCCGCGATTTCCAGCCCCTCGTAGTCTAGACTGAAGGGGCCGAATTCGGACATCCATTCGACCACGAAGCGGTTGTTGTCGGCTCCTGGGCCGCTAAACGAATAGGAAGGTCCGAAAAAGCTCTCCTCCACGGCGATGTGCAAACTATCGCCGGGTTCGACATAGAAGAAGAACAGCTCGCGCTTGTCAAAGACCATGAACTTCAGTAGCTGCCACAAGTTAGGGAACCCGCTTTCGTACCGTCCGATGACGAGGGTCCCCCACGCAGTGGGCACCGAGAGGGAGAAGCGATTCTGCTCGTCTAGGATGACGCGAGACGTGGTCCGTGCCGGAGCAGAGTCGTATTGAAACCCGATTTCCCGCGAGCGGGGATCCCGAAATTCGCCAGTAATGATCGCGACTTGCGGCTGCATTCCTTCTTCAGCCAAGGAGGCGACTGCACCGGTGAGTAGGGTTATTGCGGCGACGAGGAATGCGTTTGATAAATGGTTCATGCGAACAGCTCTTCTACCAGCGTCCGGGCCTGCTCGACGACCGTTTCGAGGCTGCCGGGGGCGAGTTTGGCCCAGTAGGTAACGTCTTCATTGGCCTCGTGTCCGCCTCGGGCGTAGGCCGCCCGCGTCGGCAGGTAGCCGACGTAGTGCGTGGTGAGGTGCGCTGGAAAGAGAAAAGGGGCCGCTGAGTTCGTTTTGAGCGCGAGTTGTCCTTCGACAAAAGGTTCCCCCGGCAGGCCGATTACGCCGAGGTCGCCGATGCGGAAAGCTTGGATTTCATAGGGGAACTCGGCGTCCCGCTGGCGGCATAGTTCGACGCTGTGGGTCGATGCGGCCCGGAACCAGTGCGGGTCCACTTCGCCGTTGGCACCGCGCGGCGGTTGCGGATGCTCAGTGAGGATCGCGTTGACCTCGCGCAAGCGCTCGGCTGGAATTTCGCGCAAGGGCAGGCCGACCTTTTCCAGCTTAAAGTCCAACGTAGCGTCGTTGGCAAACGCCATATTGTGTACGATTCGCTCGCTCATCTGGGCCAATTCTCGCCCCATCCGCTGGTGATCTGGTCGGCAATCCGGGTCGAAGGGGTGCCAGGGGTTGATGTTGCCGCAACAGCCGTTGACGACCAACGGCACGGCGGCGGAGCCGAATAGCTGCTGCATCTGTTTCGTCCAAGCACCAGGCCAATCCGCGGACACGGCCCGGTAGGTCTCGGGGTAGCCGAACGCATTGACCGGGTGACAGGTGTAGTGCAGGAGAAAGGCCAGCGGCTGCATATCCATATCTTGTATGCAGCACACGCCGACTTCCGGGTCCATCGGCCCTTCGAGATAGCAGATATCCGCGATCCCGAACGGCTGCTGCTCCCGACCCAGCGGCTTGGGCATGGCGATGGTGCCGTCCCGGCGTATGCCTCGGCGATTGAAGGCCAAATCCCCCAATACGCCGCGCCCCAGACCGATGCGCACAGGTTGCAGTTTGTCCACCGCTTCGACTGCGGCCTCGACTGCGGCGGCAGCGGCCCGGTCGCCATAGGCGCGCTCGGCCCCGCGCAGATACTCGGTCTCCTCGGTCGTCTCCAATGGGAAATCTGGGTCCAGCATGAAGTAGCCGAGGCTCGGGGCGGAGTGCGTCTGGGTCGCCTGGACCATGATCGCCTCGGGTGAGATACCCGTTTGCTCGCCGATGGCGGCGCGGATTTGGTCCGTATAGTCGCCAGTGACAATGGTGAGGTCCAAGATCACCATGCAGACGCGCCGCTCGCCCGCCTCAAAGACGATGGCCTTGGCAAAGAGCGGGTCCATCACGGCCTGAGCCGGGCGGTGTTCGCCAGCCCCGCTGCCTGATAAATGCGTCCCTGCCGGCGGGGTGATGTCGATCATCGCCGCTCCGGCTCGCAGTAGGTTGGTCTCGTGCATGACTTTTCCTTTCGGCGCAGCTAATAGCGCAATGTGGCGTTGTCCCACCGCAGCAACGCATCTTGTGCTCGCCATTGGGGATGCGCTTCATCGTTGGCGGCGACGTGCTGCAACCACTTGGCGCAACGCGCATCCAAGGGACGCATACTCATCAGTGCGCCGAGGGCGTTGAAGCGCACAAAAGGCTCGGCGTCGGTCAGTGCCTCTACTACTCGATCCTCTGCACCGTGCGCCTCCCGGCCCCACAGTGCCAGCGCCTGTAGGGCATTGTGCCGCACCCAGACATCTTCGTCTTCTAGGGCGCGCTCGATGTCGGGCAGTAGCGCTAGGCTTTCGCGGCCTAGGTCGCCCGCGATGTCCGCGGCCATCGCCCGCAGCCACGGATCGGGGTCCGCCAGCGTCTCGCGCAGCGCATCCACGGCGACGTGGCCCGCCGCACTCAGCGCCACTGCGGCCATCTCGCGCTCTTGCTCGTCTCCGTGGCGCATCCGGGCGACTAAAGCCCGCGCTCCGTCGGCATCTACTTGCCCACCCAGACCATAGGCCGCTTCCAGCGCCTCGTGTTCTTGGTCTGACGCTAAATTTTGGAATAGCGACGGTAGTGACGCCGTGCTGCCGAGCCGTTCGGCTCCGCGGCCGCTAAGCCAGTTCCACATCGTCTTCCAAGTTTTGGGCAGGCACAACAGGTGCCCGTCGGGGAGCGCCGACCATTGGCGTGCGGTTGCGGTAAAATCGGGATGGTAGGATGCTGCGGCCTGCCAGCTAGGCGCTTGCGGCTCGCCCCGGCGGTCGAAGACAAATTTGAGCATAATCCGCTCAGTGTTGCTCGTATTAGCTCCGGCCCGATGCCAAGACGAGAAGTGGCAGATGGCCATTATCCCGGCGTCGCCCTCGACCCCGCATTCCAAGGCTTCCATTGCCTCGGGCCGCTGTCGATAGTACTGCGACCCGGGCACCAAGGTCGTCGGCCCTAACTCTTTGGGCACTGCATGGGGGAAGTACACCAGCAACACCTTGCGCGGCCGGTGCCCATAGCGCCAGGGACGGGTCCAGCCCCGCAAGGTTCGGGGCGTTCCGTCTTGGTGAAACCCGCCGGCTGCTTGGCCGGGTTGGGTCAGGTGGGCATGGCGGTGGCAGAGCATGTGATAATCCGCGCCCAAGATGCTCGTCAGCGCCCCTACCACCTGTGGATGCGACAATACCTGCGCAAGTGCCGGGACCTGTTCGTAGATGGCGTTGCCGGGATTTTTGCCCTCGACAAAGGCGGCGCGGGTCTGAGCGTAAACCGCTTGGTGTATCTCCGCGTCGATCGCGGGGTGGAAGATATGGTACCCGCGCGCGATAAAGGCGAGTATCTCGTCGTCGTTGAGTCGAAAGTCCACCGGCCGTCCTCCTCGTCGGTTGTCTAGGGTCGTGGCGTACTATCCGCTTTCCATCCGCGCCGCTTCTAATGCGGCCTGAAAGTCCTCCGGCAGCGGCGCGGTGAACTCCATCATCTCTCCAGTAGTCGGATGTGCGAAGCGCAGTTTTTTGGCGTGCAGGGCTTGGCGTTTGATCAGGCTCAGCATCCAGTTGGCTTGGCGTCGGTACTCGGGGCGAACTCCTCTAGCTTGGTCGCGGCCTCCGTACACGGGGTCGCCGAAGACTGGATAGCCGATATGGGCCAGATGCACGCGGATTTGGTGTGTGCGTCCGGTCTCTAGCTGACACTCGATCAAGGTCGTAAAAGGACAACGCTTGGCGACGCTGAAATGGGTCGCCGCCGCTCGCCCATCCTCGACCACGGCCATCTTCTTGCGGTTTTTGGGATGGCGGCCAATCGGCGCTTCGATCCGCCCATTTTCCTCGCGCAAGACGCCCCACACTAAGGCGGTGTACCGGCGTTCGATCTGGTGCGCTTGGAGGCTTGCGGCCAGCGTCCGGTGGGCGGCGTCGCGCTTGGCGACTAGTAGCAAGCCGCTGGTTTCCTTGTCGAGCCGGTGGACGATTCCCGGCCGGAGCGCGCCGTTGATGCCCGACAGGTCGCGGCAGTGGTGCAACAGCGCGTTGACGAGGGTGCCCTCGGTCGCGCCTGGAGCCGGATGCACGGTCATGCCGGCCGCCTTGTTCACGACTAGCAGATCGTCGTCTTCGTACGCGATGGACAGGGGCAGCGGCTCGGGACGCATGGCTAATGGCTCGGGCTCGGGCAGTTCGACGGCGATTTCGTCTCCGGGCTGGACCAAGTAGGCCGGGCGCGTCTTTTGGCCGTTGACGCGGATTGCTCCGGCCTTGATGAGTGCTTGGATGCTGCTGCGCGAATGTTGGGGACAGTGGACGCGGAGGAAAAGATCGAGCCGCTCGGCGGCTGATTCGACGGGGACGGCGAGGTCCATGGGAATTTACTCCCGGACGGTTTCCTCTTCGGACTCAGGAGAGGACGGCTGCTCTGGGGAGGAGTCCGTCTTTTCGCGGCGAGAGTAGCCCAAGGCCAAGAGCAAGACGCCGACGGTGACGAAGGAATCGGCAAAGTTGAAGATCGGCCAGCGCAAATCCCCGAGGCCGAAGTCGAAAAAATCCACCACTTCCCCCAAGTACAGGCGGTCGATGATGTTGCCCACGGCACCGCCTAACACTAGGCAGAGCGCTAGGCGCAAAAGCCGCTCATTTGCGGTGAGCGAGCGGTAGAGGTAAATGAGGATGCCGAGGGCTAGGAACGAGAAGACCGTGTGCAACAGCGGGCTGCCCATGTTTAGCCCGAAGGCCGCGCCAGGGTTGTGGATGTAGGTCAGGCGGAAAAAGTTGCCCAATACAGGTTCGGACTGGTACAGCGCCATGGAGCCGCGGACGATGAATTTGCTTGCTTGATCGATGGCCACGGCCAGTGGTATGATCCACAGAAACGTCACTCTAAGTCCGACGCCTCTTCGCGTTTGGATTTGCAGCTAATGCACTGGGTGGCGGTGGGCACGGCCTCTAGGCGGCCGCGGCCGATTGTCCCTTTGCAGGTGCGGCAGATGCCAAAAGTGCCGTCCTCGATGCGTTGCAGGGCCTCGTTTAAGTAGATGATGTAATCGCCCCCGCGCTGGGCGAGGAGTAGGGATTTTTCCCGCTCCATGGCGTCGGTCCCGTGGTCGGCCATGTGCAGCGAGTAGGTCGAGCGGTCCTCGGAGGCTGTTTCCCGGGCGTCGTTGCGCGAGGTGTTTTCGATGGCTTCGACGTCATCCGAGGTCTGGGAAATTTTTTCGAGGAGCAATTTTTTGAAGAAATCGAGGTCTTTTTGGTCCAGCTGATTGGGTTTGTTGTCCATTTTACGTTTACCTCTCTTCACTAGTACTAGGCCCTAGCGATGGCAATGGTGCCATTGTGGCCGTTGACCTGCCGCTCCTGTTGCAAGAGCGCCTCTTGGGGCAATTCTCCGGTGTGGAGGGCTAGCGCTAAAATTTCGGCGGCGATGTACTCGCGGTGCTGCTGAACCGCTTCCTCCAGAGTGGTCGTGCCTTGTACCCAGACGTGGATGCGGTCGGCGACGTCTAGCCCGGCGTCTTTGCGCATGTTCTGCACGCGGTTGACGAATTCGCGCGCAGTGCATTCGGCGATTAACTCGTCGTCGAGTTGGACGTCTAACCCCACCCCGAGGTTGTTGTCGAGGGCTACCACCACGCCCTCCTTCTCGCGGCGCTGGACGACGATGTCGTCCAGCCCGATCTCGCCGCCGACCACGGAGAGTTGGCCGCCGCTTTCGAGGAGGTGTACATCCTCGACCGTCAGGGCTTGGATACGAGCGGCGACTTCTGGCATCCGCTTGCCGAAACGCGGTCCTAAGGCGCGGAAGTCGGGCCGGTAGGAGACCTCGCTGAACTCGGTCTCTTCCTCCACCAGCACCACCTCCTTGACGTTGAGTTCGTCGGCTAGTAGGTCGGTCATCTGCTCCAGCCCGTGGTGGCTGTGTCCGTTGGGGGGCAAAAGATAGAGGTGCCGCAGCGGCTGGCGCACCTTGAGCTCGTGCTTGCTGCGCAGCGAGCGGCCCAAGACCACGGCCCGCGTGGCTAGTTCCATTTGCTGTTCTAAGGCGGCGTCGCGCAAGTGCTCGTCGGCCTGGGGCATGTCGCACAGGTGGATGCTTTCAGGTGCCTCGGGGTCCACGCGGCGCACCAAGTTTTGGTAGATCATCTCGGTGATAAAGGGCAAGACCGGCGCGAGGGCTTTGATGAAGGTCACCAGCACCCGATAGAGGGTGTCGTACGCGGCCGCCTTGTCTTGGTCGTCTTCGGATTTCCAGAAGCGGCGGCGGCTGCGGCGGATGTACCAGTTGGTCAGCTTCTCGATAAAGGCCACCATTGCCGGTACCGTGCGATAGAGCCGGTAGGCTTCCATTTCGGCGTTGAGGTCGTGGAGCAGGGTCTGCAACTCCGAAAGAATCCAGCGGTCGAGGCGGTGGTCGAGCGGCTGCGCACGGCGCTCATCTGGCGTCCAGCCGTCAATGGTCGCGTAGGTGACGAAGAAGCTGTAGGCATTCCACAAGGGAATGATGACATCGCGCAGGCTCTGCTTGATGCCCTCTTCGGTCATACGCATCTCTTCGGCCTTCATGGCCGGCGAGTTGAGCAGATAGAGGCGCAGGGCGTCGGCTCCGTAGGTCTCGAGCATCTCAGCCGGATCGGGATAGTTCTTCAAGCGCTTGCTCAGCTTGCGTCCGTCGGCGGCTAGCAGCATGCCGCCGACGATGCAGTTGTGGAAAGCCGGCTTGTCGAATAGCGCCGCGGCCAAGATCGTCAGGGTGTAGAACCACCCTCGGGTCTGATCGAGGTTCTCGGAGATGAAGTTGGCTGGGAAAGAGGCCTCAAAGTCCTCGCGCCGCCCGAAGGGGTAATGGCTTTGCGCGTACGGCATGGACCCAGACTCGAACCAGCAGTCGAGGACTTCGGACACGCGCCGCAGCGAGCCGTTCCCCGACGGTGCCGGGATCTCGAGGTCGTCGATGAAGTGCTTGTGTAGGTCATCGACTTCGCGGCCGGTGAGTTCGCACAACTCCTCGCGGCTGCCGATGCATACGGCTTCGCCCGTCTCCTCGTTGCGCCAAATCGGCAGCGGCGTTCCCCAGTAGCGGTTGCGGCTGACGGCCCAGTCTGGTGCCGACTCAATGCCCTTGCCAAAGCGGCCATCGCGGATGTGCTCGGGAATCCACCAGATCTGCTGATTGGCGGCGAGCATCTTCTCTTTTACCTCGCCTTCGATTTTTACGAACCAAGTGGAGATCGTGCGGTAGATGAGAGGCGAGTCGCAGCGCCAGCAGAAGGGGTACGAGTGCTCGATGGAGCCTTCGGAGAATAGCTGGCCCGAGGCGCGCAAGCGGCGGATGAGGGGCGTATCGGTGTCCTTCACGAAAGTGCCCGCAAAGTCTGGGAGCTCGTCGGTGAAGCAGCAGTCGGCGTCGATGGGGCATACCACGGGCAAGCCTTCGGCTAGGCCAAGTTGGTAGTCGTCCTCGCCAAACCCCGGGGCAATGTGGACGATGCCGGTGCCGTCGTCGGTGGATACAAAGTCGGCCGTCACGACGCGGAAAGCGCCCTCTTCGGCATGGCCAGCGAAGTAGGAGAACAGAGGCTCGTAGCGCAGCCCGACGAGGTCTTCGACGGCGATCGGCGTTACCTCGGCGATTTCGCTGTCGTGCCGACGGAAATGGTCTTCGACGAGGGAAGCGGCGAGGATCAATTGTTCTCCGTCGCGGGTGGTGGCGCGCACGTAGTCGATGTCGCGGCCGACGGCCAAGCCCATGTTGGAGGGCAGCGTCCACGGGGTCGTCGTCCAAGCGAGCAGGGACAGGCGCGGCTCGCCGACGACGCGGAAGCGCACTGTGATCGACGGGTCCTGCGTGTCTTGGTAGCCTTGGTTGACCTCGAAGTTCGACAGCGGTGTGGCGCAGCGGGGACAGTAGGCGAGGGACTTGTAGCCCTCATAGACGAGTCCCTTATCCCACAGCGACTTGAAAACCCACCACACGGACTCCATGAAATCGGGGTCCATCGTCCGGTACTGATGGTCCCAGTCAACCCAGCGCCCCAGTCGCTCGATCAGCCGCTGCCACTCGGCCGTGTAGCGCAGCACCAAATCTCGACAGGCCTCGTTGAACTGGGTTACGCCGTACTCGAGAATGTCGCGCCGCGACCGGAGCCCGAGCTGCTGTTCAGCTTCGTTTTCGACGGGTAGGCCGTGGCAGTCCCAGCCCCAGCGGCGCTCGACCCGGTAGCCGCGCATCGTCCAGTAGCGGGGCACCACGTCTTTGGTGATGGACGCCAGCAGGTGTCCGTAGTGGGGCAGGCCGGTTGCAAAGGGCGGCCCGTCGTAGAAGCGAAAGGGCCGCTTGACCGAGCGGGCATCGACGGATTTGCGATACAGGTTGCCGTCGCGCCAGACCTCGAGGATTTCGCGTTCCTGAGCGGGGAAATCGACTTGGGACGGAACAGAGGCAAAAGGGGTTTGGGGTGCCATGCTCATTCGGCTACGGGGAAGATATTGTGGAGAAAGACGACGACGAGCCTGAGCAGGAAAAACAGGACTATCGGCGTAAAGTCTATTCCAGTTGACCAGAAAAACCTCGGCAAGAAGGAGCGCACTGTATCGAGGGCCGGATCGGTGACGCCGCGTAGGAATTGGACGAGTGGGTTGTGGGGGCTGGGATTAAACCACGAGATCAGCACCCGGATGAGGACCACGTAGCTATAGATCGTGATGAGACCAATGAGGAGGCCCTTGACGTCTGTAAAAAAACCGCCGAAATCGAACACGATTATCTCCTATGCATCAGGTCGGCCGCGGGCCGAAGATCGCCGTGCCGAGGCGCAACAAATTGGCCCCTTCGGCGATGGCGAGTTCAAAGTCGCCGCTCATGCCCATGGATAGGTAGTCCACGGACACGCCTGTAAAGTCACACTCGGCGACTTTTTCGCCGAGCTCGCGCAAGGTCCGAAAACAGCCCCGGACGGTGGTTTCGTCCTCGCTGTGGGCGGCAATGGTCATCAGGCCGCGAATCCGCAAGTGCGGCAGCGGCGCGAGGGCTGCGACTAGATCGACGAGCTGATCGGGAACCACCCCGCCTTGGCTCAGGCTGCCGGCCGTGTTTACCTGCAAGAGCACCTCGATGGTGCAGCCGGCCTGCTCGGCGCGGCGGCTGAGTGCCCGCGCTAGTCGTGCGGAATCGACCGACTGCACGAGGTCAAAAAGCTCGACGGCCTGCCCGGCTTTGTTCGTCTGCAAGTGGCCGACAAAGTGCCAAGCGAGGGGCGCGGCGACCTGTGGGCGCTTGACTGCTGCTTCTTGGATGCGGTTTTCGCCCACGAGGCGCAAGCCGCAGGCGTAAGCCGCCTCGATTTCGCATGCACTGCGCGTTTTGCTGACGGCGACGACCTCAATCGCGCCCGCTGCGCGCCCGCTGCGCTCGGCCGCCCGCTCAATGCGGGTGCGCAGTAATTCCCAGTTGTCGCGGATGTGGTCCATACAAAAATATCTAGACTATCAAAGATACGAATCAGCCTAGTTGGACACAAACCAACAGCGGCTCGGCTCAGACCGTCGCGCCGTCTTCTACAGAGCGGGCCTTTTCTGCAGCGCTAAGGCTTTCATCTACGAGCAATGACAAGGAGGAGAAAAGCAGGGTCGAAACGAGAATGTCCAAGAACACGGCCTGCGCCAACAGACCCTCGGCCCCTACGTAGGGGGCCAGCCCGTGCGGGCCGCAGAACAACTCGAACAGCAACGCGCCGCGCGGCAGGAGACGCCAGCCAATACGCCGCCCTGGATGGGGCCCAGGTAGCGGGTAGTACGCCATGGGAGTCAGGCCTCGCAAAAGCAGCGGCACGGCCACTAGGACGAGCGCGGCCTCGTACAGCCCGTCCGCGGGCGGCCACAGTGCACCGAGATCGAGCGCGGTTCCCACGAGGGCGAAAAAGAGCATGAAGGCCACTGGCGCACTCCGGTGCAGTAGCAACCGCACGCGGCGGCTTTGCTGCTTGTCTTGTACGAGTCCCGCCACCAACCCGCAGGGCAAGGCCATCAGCCCGAGGATATCTAGCGCGAGAGCTGTTAAGAAAAAAGCCCCGACTAGGCCGGAGACTATGGTCGCGCTTGGCGTGGCGAATCGCCTTAAAAGGCGTAGCCCCAACCCTAGCCCGCCGCCAGCTACAAGCGATAGGCCGACGTGCCCGACCCATCCTGCGGCTCCAGTTTCCAGCAGAACCAGTGCTCCAGCCAATGCCCCGAGGGCGCAGCCCGTCCCTAGCACGGCCAGCACTAGTGCGCCGCGCCGGCCAAATTCCGGTACACCCGTGAAAGGCCCCCACAAGCCGGCCAATGCGCCGAGGAGTACGGCTTGCTCCCAAGGCAGCCCGAGCAATGCGGTGGCCGCGGTGACCGCGGCAAAGACCAGCGCGGTCACCGCCGCTACCAACCCAAGCGTGCGCCAAGCGTGCGTTGGCCATACTACGTGCAGCCCTACTTGGAAGCCGACCCCGAGGCCCGCCGTGAGAAAGAGCAATTGATGCAGGGAAAATGCGCCTAGATCGACGAGTTGCAAGCCGCCGGTGCCCAGCAACATCCCGGCCCCGATCCATCCCACTAGGGCTGGTAGGCGAATCGCCTGTGCCAATTGGCCTCCAGCCGCGGCCAAGAGGGCCAGCGCACCCAGCATCCACGCGACGTCAAAGGGGCTAGAGCGATCCTGCGGCGGTCCGTAGTAGATCAAGAGCAGGACAAAGGCAGCTACTACTATCGTTTTCATGGCGAGAGGTGGCCCCGCCCGCAATCGGCTGGCTTTAGTTGGCCTCTTTGGCGGCGGCCCGCTGTTGGCCTAGGTAAAGCACTGGACTGGCGACGAATATGGATGAATAGGTCCCGACCACAACGCCGATCATCAAGGTGATGGTGAAGTCGCGGTTGACCTCGCCGCCAAAGATCATCAGCACTAGTACCGCCATAAGGGTCGTCGCCGAGGTGATCAGCGTGCGGCTCAAACACTCGTTGATGCTCTGGTTGACCGTGCCGTCAAAACCCTGTCGGCGAGCCGTGTGCAGGTTTTCGCGGATGCGGTCGAAGACCACGATCGTGTCGTTGAGCGAGTAGCCGACAATGGCCAGCAAGGCGGCGACCACCGCGAGGGTAATCTCAATGTTGAGGAGCGAGAGTAGCCCGAGGGTGATGAGCACGTCGTGGAAGAGCGCGACTACCGCGGCGATGCCGTAGAGGAAGCGGTGGAAGCGCCAAGCCATGTAGATCAGGATCAGCGCCAGTGCCACCAGCACTGCGCGCACGGCCGCGTTGCTCAGTTCGCTGCCGATTTTGGGGCCGACCTTTTCTTGGCGGCGAATCCACTCCATTTCTTCGATGTTGTCGGCAAATCCGGACTCGAGAACTCCCATAATGCCGTCGGCCACCTCGGTGCCTGCCCCGCTCTCGCTGACGCGGATGAGGATGTCGTTTTCCGAGCCGAATTGCTTGATCTCGCTCTTGCTCAGGTCGATCTCGGCATCGCCCACGGGGACGCGACCGAGCTGGCTGCGAATGTCCTCGACTTGGACGGCTGGATCGAAGTGCAACTCCAGCAAGGTGCCGCCGGCAAAGTCAATGCCCTTGCGAATGCCATTGATGCCCAAGATGGAGACGATGCCGATGAGCAGCACGGCCGCCGAGGTGCCGAAACCAATGTTGCGCAGCGAGAGGAAGCGGATGTTCAACTTGGAGAACAGTGCGACCGGCCCGATGCTCAAGCTCGATTGCTCTGATTTCCGGGTAATCAGCTCGAAGATCGTGCGGGTTACAAAGAAGGCCGTAAAGAGGCTGGAGATGATGCCGATGCACAGGGTCAAAGCAAAGCCGCGGATCGGCCCGGTGCCGAACTGATAGAGCACGATGCCGACTAGGAACGTGGTCACGTTGGCGTCGATGATGGCCGAAAGCGCGTGGCCATAGCCGGAATCAATGGCCGCGCGCACGGTCTTACCCGAGCGCAACTCTTCGCGGATGCGCTCGAAGATCAGCACATTGGCGTCAACGGCCATGCCGATGGTCAGGATGATGCCGGCGATACCGGGCAAGGTCAGCGTGGCGTGAAAACCGGCCAGTACCGCCATGATGAAGAGCATGTTGAGCAGGAGGGCGCAGTCGGCGATCAATCCAGCCGCTCGGTAGTAGAGGACCATGAAGATCACGACCAGTACCATGCTGTAGATGGCTGCGGTCTTGCCTTGCTCGATGGAGTCGCGCCCCAGCGAGGGGCCGACCGTGCGGTCTTCGATGATCTCGACTTCGGCCGGTAGTGCGCCGGCCCGCAGCACGATGGCGAGGTCTTTGGCCTCTTCTTGGGTGCCGCTGCCGGTGATAATGCCGCGTCCCTCGCTGATTTTGTTCTGGATGGTCGGGGCCGAGTACACGGATTCGTCGAGGACGATGGCCATGCGCTCGCCGATGTGCGAACCTGTGATGCGGCTGAAGAGCCGCACTCCTTCGTCGGTGGTTGAGAAATTGACGATGGGCTGGCCCATGTACTCTACTACTTGGCCGATGGAGACAAAGGCGTCTTGAATCATGTGCCCGGTCATTTCTGGCTTCTTGCGCACCAAGTAGAGGAAGTAGAACTCATTGCCCTCGGCTCCGGCGGGCTTACTCGAAAAGAGGAATTCTACGTCTGCGGGGATGAGCTCTTGGGCCTCTGGGGTGTTGAGCAAGTTCTTGACGCGCTGCAAGTCGCGGCCCGAGACAGTGAGGTCTTCTCCTGCACCACTGAGCATGGAGGAGAGGGGGGCGCTTTCTGCGGTGGAGGAAAGGAGGAGGTCTTCTTCTTCCTCTTCTTCCTCTTCTTGCGGAGCCAGCACTTGGTCGATGCGCTGGATCAAGCGGGTGCGATCCTCAGCGGGTTCGAGGAGCTGGAATTCGAGCAGCGCGGTTTGGCCCACTAGATCTTTGGCGCGTTGCACGTCTTGGACGCCGGGCAACTCGATGATAATGCGGTTGTCGCCTTGGCGCTGAATGGTCGGCTCGGCCACCCCAAACTGATCGACGCGGTTGCGGATGACTTCTTGGGCTTGGGCGACCGCATCTTGGGCTTCCTGCTGCTCCATCCCCTCGGTCTTGACCTCTAGGACGAGGTGGATGCCGCCCTGCAAATCCAGTCCCAAATTGAGCGAGCGCTTTTTCAGATCGACGAGTTGCCCGGGAGATTTTAGCTCCATGGCCTCTCGCTCGTCGTCCGCCATACTGTAAAATTCCACGCTCGGCAGCAGGTAGTACATTGCCGCGGCGATCAGTGCCACGATCAGCACGAGTCTTCGATTGCGTTTCATAAATTGGTCTTTACTCCGCTAGTGCCGAGCACAGCCCGGCGAAGGTTTGTTGCTATTGCAAAAGCGAAAGCGGTCGCGCAGCCCGGTTGACGCCCGGTGCATGAGCTGCCCGTCTCGCGCAAAGAAAATAAAGCCCTCAACGTTCGTTAGGCCCTCGACGAGCGCGAGCCCTTGCTCAGGCCCTAAGACGAAGACCGCGGTTGACAGGATGTCGGCGTCCAGTGCAGTCGCGGCCCACACAGTGGCGCTTATGCTAGCCCGCGCTGGATAGCCAGTCTTGGGGTCGAGCAGGTGGTGATAGCGCTCGCCTTCCCAATCAAAGTACTGCTCGTAGTCGCCCGAGGTCGCGATCGCCGCGAGCCCGAGGTCCTCTACTGCTAGGTATTGCTCTGGGGCGCGCGGGTGCTGGACCCCAAAAAGCCAAGGCCGACCGTCCGGCTTTTCGCCCCAATAGCGAATGTCGCCGCCAGCCTCAATAACTCCGGCCTCTACCCCCAACTCCTGCATGGCCGCTACGGCTTGGTCAACCGCGTAGCCTTTGGCCGCTGCTCCCAGGTCCAACTGCAGTCCCGGCCTGTTGATCCGAAACGACTGGGCTGCAACTTCCAACCCTTTGTAGCCCACCAGCGTCAGCGCCGAATCGATTTGCGCCGGGGCAGGCGGTGCTACCGCATCGGAGAAGTTCCACAGGCTCGTCAACGCCCCCACCGTGCAGTCAAAAGCTCCATCGGTCAACGCGGCGAAGTGCTGGCTGCGCGTCAAGACCGCAATCAGCCCGGTCGAGCCGTGCGTTGGGGTGAGTTGCGCCTGCTGCTCTAGCCGCCGCAAGGCTCCGTCCTCGCGGTAGTGGCTCATTGCCGAATCGACGCGGGCGATCGCTGCGTACGCCGCCTCTAGGTGCGGGCGAACCACTGCTTCGTCTCCGTAAAGCTTGACCGTGACGAGGGTTCCCAACAAGAAGCGGTCGGCGCGCACCGGCACGGCGGGCTGGGGCGACGGCAGAAAGTACAGGACCACGGCCAAACCGCCGACGGCCAGCAGACTGCGCTTGAGCATGGGCTGGTCGCGTCAATTGCTGCGTTCGACGACGAGCTGCACGGCTCGTTCTAGCGCGGAGCGGGCCGGGGATGGGGCCAGTACTTTTAGGCATTGCTGAGCTTGGGCGGCGTATTCGTGTGCGGTCTCGGTGGCGGCGGCGACTCCTCGGTACTCTTCGACAAAGGCTACGATCTGCGCCCATTCGGCTTCGTCTTTGTCGGGCCGGGTCAAAAGGGCCTCCATCTCGGCCCGCGCCGCTGAAGGGGCTTGCTGTAAGGCGCGTATCAATGGCAAGGTGATCTTGCCTTCGCGCAGGTCGTGTCCGACGGGCTTGCCCATGGTCGCCTGATCGCTGGTGAGGTCGAGGATGTCGTCGGCGACTTGAAAGGCGCGGCCGAGCGATTCTCCGTAGCGCCCCATAGATTGCACGATCTCGTCTGATGCGCCGGAGAGAATCGCGCCAATCCGCGCTGCGGCCGAGATCAGGGAAGCCGTTTTGTCGCTGACCATGGCAAAGTACGACTCTTCGCGCGTGTCGCACTGAGTGCCGATCTGGATTTCAAAAATTTCGCCTATGCTCAGCCGCTCGGTGGCGTGCGCGACTGCGCTTAGGACCTGCAGATTGCCGATCTCGATCAGCAGGCGCAGGGCGCGCGCGAGCAGAAAGTCGCCCATGAGTACGGCGATCTGCCCGGTCCAACGCTCGTTGACCGTATCGCGGCCCCGGCGCACGGTTGCTGAATCTACTACGTCGTCGTGCGCCATGGTGGCGGCGTGAATCATTTCGACGGCCACGGCCGTGTCGATTAGCTGTTCATTCCAGCGGCCAGACGCTTTGGCCACGAGCAGGATGAGGGCTGGCCGGAGGCGCTTGCCCTTGAGGGTGGCCATGTAGCGGGCAATGACGTGGACCAGCTCGACATCGGCATTGAGTTCGGCGTTGAGCCGCTTTTCAAACCGGACCAGTTCTTGATCGATCAGACCTATGCAGGGGTCCATGAGAAAGGCATCTGTTGGAATTAAATCACTACATAAATAGAAAATTTAGAAGCTAAGTATTGAAAATATGCCTGTCAATCTATGCCAAGGGGTGCTGGCAATGGATTGATTTTGCTCTATGGCTTATACTTGTCGCTTCATTGCAACACGGGGAGACCGCTATGAAAATTACTCAAATCAAGACTTATTTGATGCAGTGTGCGCCTCCGCAGGCGAGCGGCTGGTCGGCGCGCAACTGGCTCTTCGTCAAGGTCGAGACCGACGCTGGCATCTACGGCGTGGGCGAGGCGTCGGGCTGGCCGCGCGTGGTCGAAACGGCCATCCACGATCTAACGCCTTTGATGATCGGCGAAGACCCGTTTCACATCGAGCGGCTGTGGAGCAAGATGCAGGTGGCGATGATGGGCCACGGCATGACCGGCATCGTCGGCTCTGGTGCCATGACCGGCATTGAGATGGCCTTGTGGGACATCAAGGGCAAGGCCCTCGGGCAGCCGGTGTGGAATCTCTTGGGTGGCAAGATGCGCGACCGGGTGCGGGTCTATGCCCATGCGCACGAGACCGAGCGGGCCCGCGCTTTGGTCGATCAAGGCTATACGGCGATTAAGACTGGGGGAATCAACAACTGCGTGGAAACGGTTGCCGCCATCCGCAAGGAGGTCGGCAACGAGGTGGATCTCATGGTCGATGTCCACGGGCCACCTTGGTTAACGACGCGCGATGCCATTGCCTTGGGGCATGCGCTTGAAGATTACGACCTGCTATTTTACGAAGATCCAGTAGCTCCTGAAAACATCGACGCCCTCGCTCGGGTTGCCGATGCCGTAGATATTCCCATTGCTGCGGGCGAACGCCACGCCACTATTTGGGGCGTAAAAGAGCTGATTGAGCGCGAAATTATCGATGTGGTACAGCCCGATACGGGCCGCGCTGGGGGGCTGTCGCAGATGAAGAAGATCGCCGCTATGGCCGAGGCGCACTACTGCACGATGGCTCCGCACGACGGCTCGTTGGGGCCGGTGGCCGAAATGGCGGCTGTCCACCTAATGGCCACGCTGCCCAATTTCCTGATCTTGGAGCACCTAGCCGACGATGTGCCGCAGCGATACGAGGTGATGACTGGTCAGCCCGAAGTGATCGACAGCCATATCGCGGTGCCGGATGCGCCCGGGCTGGGCGTGGATTTGGTCGAGGAGGCGATTGCCCAATACCCATCGCAGGGCAATATCGCCGCTCCAGATACGAGCTATGACTATCAATACGTCCAGGCGCGGGTTGGGCGGTCGCTGTGGCTCAGCGAACGGGAAACGCCGCCGCCGGACTATCGGCCAGGCGAGATCTACTAGGCGTATAGCTTACCGGGGTTGAAAATGCCTTGGGGGGCGCGCGCGCGCTTGAGCATCTGATTCATGTGCGCCGCGCCGGCGCTGAGCGGGGTAAAGGCGTCTTCGTTGTGTTCGTCGGCTGCAAAGCGCCAGCCGATGGCATGGTAGCGCGCGGCGGTGCGATGCAAATGCGCGGCTTGGGTGGCCACTGGTAACAATGCCCACAGCAAGCCGCCGGCCCAGTCCAGTCCCCAGCGGCTCAGCCCCTCGGCCTCTAGCGCTTTTGTCCGCTCAGACCTTGATCCCGTTTTCTTTCAGGAACTGATGGACGCCTTTTTTGTTTAAAGTGCGTAGGGCACGGGCGGTTAGGCGGAGGGTGACGGTGCGGTTTTCCTCGGGAATGAAGATGCGCTTTTTGATGAGATTAGGCTGTTGGACGCGCTTGGTTTTGCGCTGCGAGTGGCTGACGCTGTTGCCAACTAGGCCCTTAACGTTGGTCAGGCTGCATTGTCTGGCCATGAGTGCCTCCCTGTTACAAAACTATAAAACATAGCGGCACTAAGCCGATAAGTCAAGGTGAGATGCTCTTGACAAAAAGAGGGCTTGGAATGACCTTAAAAGTGCCAATCACCATGATCCAATGACCTATCCCGCCTATACCATTTTATGAGATTCAAATGCTGTTTTTGGGTGCTCGTGCTTTTTTGCGGGAGTGCGGCCACGGCAGAATTGCGCGTAAGCGAACAGACGCCACAGCGCCTGCAGTTGGTTTGGCTGCCCGAGGGCCGAGAATTGGAGCAGGGGCGCGGTGCCTTGATCGGCGTCCCAACCGACGGACAGGTTCGCTTGGAACTGGTCGAAGCCCGCGTAGCGCGGACGGATCGCGCTGCTGAAGACGACGCGCCCACGCCCGGTCCGGTATTTCTCGGCGAAAGCGGTTTTGTGCGTCGCCAGCGCGTCGTTCCAGTGGCGTTTGCCCCGCTCGTTGAAGCGGATGGAACGCGGACTCTGTACGATCGAATCGTCGTTGACCTACACGTGACCGGCAGCAGCGGCTCTCGCGTTGCCGACCCTTGGGGCGAAGCATTCTACCGAGGGTTGCTCGTCAACCCCGAGCAAGCCAAGAACTGGCGATTGCCGCCCAAAAGGCGGCCGGCGCGCAAAGCCGCGTTGCAGGAAGGGACTTGGCTGCGAATATCCGTCGCGGAAGAGGGGATCTACAGGATATCGGGAGCCGACTTAGAGGCCGCTGGGGTCGCAATCGGCGACGTCAATCCAGCGAGTTTGCGCCTGCACTACGGCGGCGGTAACGCCTTGCCCATCGACGAGATAAATCCGCCCCAAGCCCTGCGGGAAGTGGGCTTAGTCGTGGAGGATGGGGGCGATGGCCGCTTGGACGCGGACGACTTCGTCTTGTTTTGGGCCGAGCCGGTCAGCCGCTGGGAATACGTTCCGGCCAGCCGCTCGTTTCAGTATCGGCACAATGTTTACACGCACGAGAACGCGTACTGGCTGGGTTTCGGCGGTGGAGGCGAGGGGCGGCGGGCCGAGCAAAGAAGCGGTGCTCTGGTGGAGTCCGATCCGCCGCAGCCCACGAGCTATCGGGAGCGAATCCACGAGGAAGCCGAGCAGTTCGTCCTCAACCAGCTCGTAGGCATCAAATCCGGCTACACTTGGTACTGGGAGGACTTTCGCGGCAATGCGCGCAATTTCCCGATAGTGGTGCGGCAGGCCGCCCCCGATCCGGTGGCTGTGCGGTTGGGCTTTATCGGGGTGCCTGGGACACAGCCGCGTTTTTCGGTGCGCTGGAACGAAGAGACCATTGGAACAGCGGCTTTTGCAATCCCGGCGCGATCGGGCCAGATGCCGGTTACATCCGATACGTTGTGGGCGACGCGAGGAGCACAGGAAGGGCTGAACCACTTGGGAATTTTTCACTCCGGCAATCCGTCTCGCTTCGATTGGTACGAAGTGGAGTACAGCCGGGGCTTAGTCGCCGAGCGCGGCGAGTTGCTTTTCACCTATCCGCTGACGAGCACCACGCAATTTCGCCTCGCGGGTTTTGCCGACGAGCAGCCGCGCATCTTTGAGGTGTCTGCGGGGTTGGCCGAGATCGTGGACTTCGAATACGATGCACAAGCCGGGACGGTAATTTTTCAGGATCGGCCCGGGGATGTGCCGCGTCATTACGCAGTAGGCGGCCCGGCTGCTTGGAAGCGACCAATGCGCATTGAGCTCGACTGGCCCGGCGATTTGACGACTAGGAGCCGGGGGGCCGATTGGGTGGCGATTTACCACCGCGATTTTCGCGCTGCGGCCGAGCGCTTGGCCCAATGGCGGGCGGAAGACAACCGCTTTGGGCCGCCCCTGCGGACGGCGGCTATCGACGTCCAAGACATCTACGACGAATTTTCCGGCGGCCTTTTAGACCCGGCGGCGCTCCGCAATTTTCTCGCGTACGCGGCCGAGAACTGGGATCCCGCGCCGCTATTTGTGGCCTTGATCGGCGATGGTTCGTACGATTACAAAAACAACTCAGCGCTCAGTCAGGGCAATTGGATCCCGCCGTTCCAAGACGGCGACAGCACGTACGACGAGTGGTACACGCGCGTGGTGGGTGGCGATTTGTACCCCGACATGGCCGTTGGGCGGCTGACGGTGCAGACGGCAGCCGAGGCCGACGTGGTCGTCGATAAAATCATCGCCTACGACCGCACGCCCGAAGTGGGGCCTTGGCAGAGCCGACAGGCATTAGTCTCGGACGACTTGCTCAATCGAGACGCGCCGCACAAGGTCGAATCTTATTTCATCCGCGACAGCGAATACATGGCCCGCAACATCCTGCCCAATTCGCTGGATTTGATCAAGCTCTACATCGCCCAATTTCCCTTAGAGGGACGAGAGAAACCTCGGGCCCGCGACGAGTTTATTCGGCTCTTCAACGAGGGTGCGCTCACTGTGACTTATTTGGGGCACGGCAGCCTTAACGTGCTGGCCCACGAGAGCATGTTTTTGCTGGCTCGCGATTTGGACAAACTCAACAACGGTGCTCGTTTGCCCCTGTTCTACACGGCTGCGAGTCAAGTTGGGGTGTTCGACGATCCAGTGCGCCTCTCCTTGCCCGAAGCGCTGCTGAAGAAGGAAGACGGGGGCGTGATCGGCATGATTTGCGCGACCCGGGTGGGGTATCACTCCACCAACGTCCAGTTGGCCAACCAGTTTTACTGGCAGATGTTCCACACCGGAAGGGAGCACGTGCCGATTGGGCTAGCCCTTTTCGAAGCCAAGCAATTGCTGTTGCCGTATTACGTTCCCAGCGGCAATACTACATTTCGCAACATTCAGCGCTACTCGCTCTTCGGCGACCCGGCGACGCGCTTGGCCATGCCGCGCTTTCAGGTGCAGATTGACGCGACCGACTCGCTCCGCGCTCTCGGCGAAGTAGCCATCGCCGGCCAAGTCCTCGACGCCGCGGGTGCGTCGGCCACTGCTTATGCGGGCCAAGTGTGGTTGCAGGCTTTTGATTCGAGTGAAGAGAGCGACTTGGAGGGCTATACTTATCAGCAGACCGGTGCCCCCATTTTTCGCGGCCGCTTTCCAGTAGCCGAGGGCCGCTTCCGCGCCGCATTTAGGGTGCCTAAAGACATTACGTATGGCGGACAAAACGGCCGCATCAGCGCCTACGTCTGGAGCGATGATCGCCCGGCGGCCTTTGGCGCGGTGGGTGGACTGGTGCTGGCGGGCACGGCTGAAGGGGTGGAAGCGGACGTGGAAGGGCCGGAAATTTCCCTGCGCTTTGAGGGAGCCAAAGGCAGCACGATTCCGCGGCAGACGGTGTTGTTGGCCTCGATTGCAGATCCCAGCGGCATCAACATCACCGGAGAGACCGGACACGAAATCGAGCTGGCCATTGACGGCGAGCTATTCACTTTGACGGATCTATACAGCGTGCAGGGCGGGGATTATCGGCAGGGCGTGATCGAATTTCCCCTGCCCGAATTGGAAACCGGCAAACACGAAATCCGCCTGAAGGCTTGGGACAACTTCAACAATTCGTCGCGTGAGACCGTGGTCGTCACGGTTGGAGAAGACGAAGGGGATACGAGCCTTGCCAACGTTCTATTTTACCCGAATCCCATGCGCGATAGCGGCTACTTCACGTATGAGCTAGCAGACGAGATGCGCACGGTGCAGATAGAGGTCTTTTCGCTGGCCGGGCGGCTGATAGAGCGGCTAGACGGGCAGACGCGCGCTGGCTATAACCAAGTGTCTTGGACGCCATCGGCGGGTTTGGCCAACGGTTCGTATATTTACCGAATAGAAGCCGAGCGGGAAAGCGGGGCTGCGGTCGCGCGCCGCGCCGTCTTGCAGGTCGCCAAGTGAGCATGTGGTGAATTAGGAAGTGATGTTACGCAGTTTTCTAGAAAATCCTCAATTTCGCCCCAATATCTTGGGTCAACAGGCTTCAATAAACCACAAGATAGCGAGCTACTGCGTAACATCAGTTAGGAATTAGGAATTGCGAATTGCAAGAGGAGTGCCTTTGCAGCAGTGATATTGCCTTAGTACTAGAGGCATCGTTTTTATATTTTATTCCGAGCTGAGGAGGACTCCGCTATGAGGAAATTGACGACCCTGCTGTTGGCTGGCCTTTGTGTCGGCGCATTGCCCGATGGGGTCCGGGCCACGCCCGAGAGCCGCAGTGCTCCACTGCTGTTGTTGATCGAGCCGGGTTCCCGCGCCATTGCTATGGGCGAATCGTACGTGGCGGTGGCCGATGATGCCACGGCGAGCTACTTCAACCCAGCCGCGCTGGTCGGGCAGAGCAAGAAAAAGCTCCATCTTTCGCACACCAGGTGGCTGCCGAAGCTGGCCGACGACTTGTCTTACGAGTTTCTGGCCTATTCCCAGCCCGTGGAAGGATGGGGTGGCTTTGGCTTCAATGTCGCGCTGCTGAATCTAGGCGAGCAGATCCGCACGGACGAGCGCGGCAACCAACAAGGCACCTTCCGCAGCTATGACGTGGCTGTGTCTGCGGCCTACGGGGCGCATATCGGCGACAATACGTCCGCTGGTATCGGCTTGAAGTTCATCCGCAGCAACTTGGCCGATGCAGGGGCCGGCATTGAGCGAGGCCGAGGCGTGGGCAACAGCTTTGCCGCGGATTTGGGTTTTTTATGGAAACCCGCTCCCAGCCTCAGCTTTGGCGCGGCCCTGCGCAACCTAGGCCCCAAGATCGCCTATATCGACGCCGATCAGGCCGATCCGCTGCCCCAGCACATCGTCGTCGGGGTGGCGTACGACGTGATGGATACCCAATACAACGACCTGATGCTCTCCTTTGACCTGTACAAACCGCTGATTGCCGATGGGTCTTTTGTCAGCAACTTGGCCAAGGCCTGGGCCGACGAGGGCATGAGCAACGAGTTCGAGGAGATGGATCTGCACGTGGGCGGCGAATACCAATATGGGCTTTCCGCGCGCGAAGGGGAGGCGTTTATCGCGTTGCGGGCGGGCCTTTCTCAGGACACCGACGGCGAGGTAAGCACCAAGACCTTTGGCGTTGGGCTAAAATACAATCGCTTCCAGTTTGACGTGGCGTATATAATCGGTAGTGAAGAGACGGTGGTGGGAGACAATACGCCCATTTCCATGAACATCATTTTCTGAGGGTGTTCCCATCGGACGCTGGTTTTGTCTTCGGCGAGCTCAGACTTCGGCGAGCTCAGTCGAGTCGTCGAGTCGTTGCCGCGTCGAGCGGCGACGCTGCGATTTAGCTCCCTTGCTTCTCTTAGGCTTCTGCTTCTCACTGCTGTTGTCAGCGGCCACCGACGCTGACGCCGAGTGGCGAATTTTGGCCTTGCGCGTGGATTTTCCGCACGAAAATCCCGATGAGCTGACAACCACGGGAATCGGCGCGTTTGATCTGCGCTCGGCGCAGGAAGAGGAAGCGGCAGAAGATTACGTGCTTCCCTATGACCTGCCGCCGCACGACCGCGCTTATTTCGAGCGGCATTTGACCGCCCTGGCGCGTTATTACGAGGTCGTTTCCGCAGGTCGGGTGGCGATTTCCGCCGAGGTATTCCCCCGCGCCGCACAGCAGGCGTACACGCTTCCCCAATCCATGCTCCACTACGGCAACGGGCGCACGACCCAGGAGATCGGCGCGAAGTGGATCGAATTGGTGCGCGCTGCCCTCCACGCCGCGCAGGCCGATCCCGACGGCCCGCGCTTGGACGAATTCAACAGCTTCCTCGTGTTCCACGCCGGGGTCGGCTACGAGACCGGCGGCCTGAACGACATTCGCTCAGTCTTCCTAGCCGAGCGCGATTTTGCGGATTTTAACGGCGGGCCGCTGACCGTGGGTGGTGTGGAGATAGAGCAGGCATGGATCCTGCCGGAGTCGCCCAGCCTCAATGGTCGGGTCGGTCTCAATGGCTTGTTGGCCAAGTTCTTTGGCCATCAGTTGGGCCTGCCTGGGTTGTCCAATTTCGCTACTGGCTCGCCGGCGCTAGGAAGCTGGAGTCTGATGGACATAGGGGCCAACGCTTTGGGCTATGTGCGGACCGACAGCCTTGCGTGGGTGAGAGGTTTCGCGCCGCCGCACCCCATGGCTTGGAGCAAGATGCAGCTAAGGTGGATCGAGCCGATGGTGGTGCGGCGCGATACCGTACTATCGCTGCTGGCGACCGACCGCAGTGGAGATCTGCCCAAGGCCGTGCGCATTCCCATTGCCACAGGCGAGTACTTTTTGCTGGAGAACAGGCAGCAGCGCGGCCAACGCGGCGTTGGGGAAGACGAAAATAAGGTGTGGATCGATCCCGATCAGATCACTATAGAAGAGAGCGTGTGGACGGAGATCGACGAATACGACGCCTTTGTCCCGGGGTCGGGAGTGCTGATATGGCACGTGGATGAGGGCGTGATAGCGCACGCTGAAGACTCCACGGTGAATAATCGAGCCCATTGGCCGGCAATTGCCTTGGAGGAGGCCGACGGGTACCGCGACATTGGCAATCCACGCCGTGCGTGGGAGTTGCAATTCGAGGGATGGCCCGACGACCCGTTTTTCGGCGGCGGACAAACGCTGTTCGGCCCGGCGACGCGGCCCGATTCGCGCAGTAATCGGGAGTGGGAGACCGACGTTGAAATTGAAGTGCTTTCCGCACCCGGCGATACCATGCAGGTGGCCATACGCTTCGGGCGCGTGCGCCCGGGCTGGCCACGGGATTTGCTGGGCGATGGTCGGCTGCAAGCCGCGGATCTGGACGGCGACGGAATAGCAGAGTTGCTCTTTGAGGCCGAGGGGGGAGTCGGCTATGCGACCGGAGATGGCGTGGCGGCATGGCAAGTGCCAGAAGCGCGGTTGCTGGCGGCTGGAGACGGAGATGGCGATGGCCGGCCCGAGGTTTTTTTGCGGCGCGACGCAGAGATTAGCGCGTGGGACGTTGGGGCGGACCAACCGCGGTGGCGGCTTGCGCTGGATGAGGTACCGTTGGACGCGCAGTTCAGCGCGGGGGCGGAGGCCGAGTTGTTACTCGCTGGAGCGGAACAGACCTATGTGGTAGATGCCATAAGCGGCGAGTTAGAGGAACAAAGACCGCCGATGGTGCCCTCGGCGGTAGGCGATTTGGATGGCGATGGTCAAGTCGAGCCGATCTTTGCCACGGTCGGCGGACAGGTTGAGATCGGAGCACAGGTCGTCGAGTTGGGCGATTCGCTCGCCGCGCCGCCGGTCTTGGGCGATTTGGACGGTGATGGCCTGTTGGAGGTGGTTTTACTTGCACGTGGTGGAGCGGTACACGCCCTGCGCATCGACGGATTGCGCCAAGCCGACTTTCCCACGGCCTTGCCGCGCTTTGCCGAGGTCGGCGATCTGGTCTTTGAGCCGGTGCTTTGCGACGTGGATGCCGACGGCAAACAGGAGATATTCGTCGCCGGCCACAGCGGGATTTTTGGCGTAGATGACGATGGACGGCTCTTGCCGGGCTTTCCTCTGCTGACGGCTGCTCCCCCGACGGGGTCGCCGGTGGTAGTGGATTTAGACGGCGATGGCCGGTTGGCGCTAGCGGCTTTGGATAGCACGGCTGTGTATGCGTGGGATTTGCAGCGGGTAGCGGCGCAGTACACCGGCGGGCCGGCCCATTGGCCGCAGGCGGGTGCCGATGCGGCTGGGTCGCGGACCGCGCTGGTGGCTGGTCGGCCCGTTGTAAGGCCCGAGGTGCTCTTGCTAAGCCGGGTCTATTGCTATCCCAATCCAGTTGGCCCCGGTGAAGCGGCGCATTTGCGCTTTGCGCTGAGCGTGGCTGGACGCATTGAATTGGAGGTGTTTGATGCGTTGGGCGGGCACGTTAGCCAGCTTCGCAAGGAGGGCTTGGAAGCTGGCGAGCGCGAAATTACTTGGTCGGTGGAAGGCTATGCGAGCGGCCTGTATCTATGCCGCTTGATCGCGCACGGCGACGACGGACGGCGCGGGGAAGCCGTGGTCAAAATGGCGGTGAGTCAGTGAGTTGGGAATTGGGAATTGAGAATTAGGAATTGGAAGAGGAGTGCCTTTGCAACAGTGAGATCGCCTTTTAGAGGTTACGAGTTGAGGAGGACTCTTCTATGGGGAAATTGACGACCCTGCTGCTGGTCGGCCTAATGCTCGGCTGGACGAGCGCATCCCGCGCCCAAAACCACCCGGAGTTGGCGTGGCAGGTGGTAGAGACCGAGCACTTCCGCATTTTTTACCACGAGGGGCTGGAAGGAGCGGCGGCGCGGGCGGCGCGCATTGCCGAAGCGGCGTACGCACCCCTTACCGAACTGTATGGGTACGAGCCTGACGGGCGCGTGCGGATCGTGCTCAAGGACCACGACGATTACGCCAATGGCGCGGCTTTTTTCTATCAAGACACCATTGAGATTTGGGCCACGTCGCTGGACCACGACTTCGACTTGCGCGGCAGTTCGGACTGGCTGCGCAACGTAATAACCCACGAGTTTGCCCACATCATTTCGCTGGGGGCAGCGCGCAAAGGCGTGCAGCGCGTCCCCGCGCTCTACTTGCAGTACTTTGGCTACCAGCGAGAGAAAAATCGGCCTGACATTCTCATCGGCTACCCAGATGTCATCGCGTCCTATCCGGTGATGGGTACGGTGATGCCGATGTGGTTGGCTGAGGGCGCGGCCCAATATGGTACTGCGACTACGGGACACGACCGCTGGGATGCCAACCGCGACATGGTGCTCCGCTCGTTGGTGCTGGCGGACGAGCAGCTATCCTTTGAGCAGATGGGCGTCTTTGGCAAGCAGGGCTTTGGCAACGAATACGTGTACGATCACGGCTTTGGCTTGGTGCGCTACATTGCCGAGACGTACGGGGAAGAAAAAGTCGCCGAACTGTACCGGGCCGCGTCGCAGTGGCATACCCTCGCCATTGACGGGGCGTGCAAAAAGGTCTTGGGCAAGAGCGCGGACGAGCTGTACGACGAGTGGATCGAGTCCATGCGACAGGGCTATCGGGCGCAGGTAGCGGCGTTGGGGCCGCTGCGCGAGGGCGAGCGGATCGTGGATGTCGGCTTTTCCAATCTGCGGCCGCGGCTGGCGCCCAATGGCGAAAAATTGGCGTATCTATCGACGCGCAAGCGGCACCACTACCCACACGGCTTGATCGTGCGCGACCTCGCTACCGGCGAGGAGGAAATCGCCGCGTTTCCGGCAGCAGCTTCGACCGTGGATTGGTCGCCGGACGGGCGCAAGCTGCTCTTTTCGCGCATCGACCGGGCGGACAAATACGGTTCGCGGCAGGCGGATATTTACGAATGGGATTCTGCGGCCGCCGGTCCTAGTTTTTGGCGCAATATGCTGTGGTTTGTGCCGGCTATGGTCAGCGGCACGGCACCGGAGCCGCCGAGTGTTAGGCGGCTGACGCGCGGGATGCGTGCGCTATATCCGACCTATTCTCCCGATGGCGAGTGGATCGTTTTCGTGCAGAACAAGGGCACTAGCAACAACTTGGCGATGGTGCGGGCCGACGGCACGGACCTGCGCTATCTAACTCATTTCGCGGATGGCACCCAGCTTTACACGCCGCGCTTTTCGCCCGACGGCCGCAAGCTGGCGTTTGCGATTGCGCGCGAGGGGCAGCGCAACATTGCCGTGGTGGAATTGGACGCAGGGGGAGCTCTGCTCGCCGAAGAATCATTCGATCTCGCCATTGCCACGCCGGGTACGGACCGCGACCCCGCGTGGAGCGCAGACGGCGCGGAGCTCGTATTTGCGTCGGATTTCAGCGGCATTTTCAATATCTATGCGCTGAACTTAGAGACGCGTGCGCTGCGGCAGATAACTAATACTGTTGGCGGCGCGTTTAGCCCATCAGTCGGCGCGGAGGGTGAGGTCGTCTTTACGGCTTATACGGCGGCTGGTTTTGAGATCCGCCGGTTGCAGGACGAGGGGATGCCGGTGGCGGCTGCAGAGGCGTGGTTTTCTCAGGATTTGTCGCTGGATTGGGGCGGTACGTCCGTGGCCGCGTTGCCGAGCGCGCCGCAAGCGTATGGCATTGACTTTCTCAAGACAGGGATTCTGCCGAGGATATTCATTGACGAAGGGTACTTCAAGGCAGGTGCGTACCTCAGTGCTGGCGATGTGCTCAATCGCCAGAGCGTATTCGCCGGGGGAGCCATCGCGCCGACCAATACCGACCGCGATTTGTTCGCCATATACGAGTTTAAGGGATTCCGTCCTACTTTCTTTTTACAGCTATTCAATCAGCACCGACACTCAGCTCGCGGCGATAGCTCGGAGGCGCGGACGATCATTGTCAACGCCGTCAACTACAACCTGAGCCAGTTAAACGCAGGGGTGCGCGGCAAATTGGGGCGCTACGGGGAGCTGACGGCCTCGGCCACGTACGAACGCTACGACGCCAGTGTCGAGAGCGACTGCCTCGTCTGCAAAGGCGACGGACAGGTCGGATTTGAGCGCACTGCCCAGCGGCCCTTTGGCTATACCTATCTCAATGGCTTTGGGCTGGGGCTGACCTATCGGCTGGAGATGATTGCGCGGCGGCGGGACCGCGATATAAGCCCTGTGGGTCGCCAGCTCTACGCACGCTACGACCGGATGTTCAACTATTTCATCGACGGCTTCAACGAGCAGGCATCTTTTATCGACGAGAACTATATCAAGCTGTTCTACAATCAGTTTACCGTCGATTGGCGAGAGCACATGAGCATGCCGGGCAATAGTCGCTTGGGCCTGCGGCTATACGGCGGCTGGATCGACAGCGAGGCAGTCACTGACACGTCGCGGGTCGGCGATTTCTTCGACTATCGCCTCGGTGGTCTCAACTTTATGAAGGGCTATACGTTTTACAGCATTGAGGGGCGCAAGGCCCTGATGGGCACGGCGACGCTGCGCTTTCCCCTGCTGCCGAATATGGACAAGCGCATTGCGCAGCTATATTTCGACAAAGTGTATGGCGCGGTGTACGGCAGCATGGGCAAGGCTTGGGATCGGAGCATAGGTGAGTGGAACGAACGCTATGGACGCGACGGCCCGCTGCGGGATGTGGGGGGGCAGTTGCGGTTTGACTTGATTTCATATTACAGCATCCCGACGCGGGTGCAGGTGGATGTGGCTTATGGGATTGACGAGGTGCCAGATAAGGGGCGGTGGAAGTCTTATTTTACGGTGTTGTTTGGGTATTTGTAGAAACGCAGATTGTTAGGGGCGCACATTGCGTCGTAATCAACGAATAGACGTTTACCAAGCCTCGAACATGTGGGGCGTTGACAACAACAAGCGCGGAACCGATTCAAACCGCATTGTCGTGATGCGGAGGGGGTAGAGATGTTACAGCACATGGCAATTCCGCATCCATTCCCCTATCAGGGTAGTAAGCGCGGTATTGCACGGCATATCCTTGCGCATTTTCCGCACGATGTCGATTGCCTCATTGAGCCTTTTTGCGGGTCTGGTGCCATTTCTCTTGCTGCTGCTGCGCACGGGCTCGCAAAACGATTTTGGCTCAATGATTTGAACGAACCTTTAATGGCGCTGTGGGAAGAAATTTTGCAGCGGCCAAATGAGTTGAGCAAAAACTACGAGCAGTTGTGGACGGAACAACACCCGGATAAAAGGGCCTTCTTCCTCGACATCCGCGACAAGTTCAATGCTGCACACCAACCTCATCACTTGCTCTATCTGCTAGCGCGCATAGTAAAAGGCTCGGTGCGGTACAGTGCCGAGGGCCTATTTAATCAAAGCGCGGATAACCGGCGGTCGGGTATGCGTCCTATACTTATGCAGCGCCAGATACTCGGTGTTCACGCCCTGCTTGCCGGGAAAACCCTCCTTTCCGCAGTAGATTTCCGTAAGATGGTCGCAGAGGCCGCAAAAGAGGATCTCATTTACATGGATCCGCCCTATCAAGGCACGTCCTTTACGAGAGATCATAGGTATTGTAGCGGGCTAAACTATGCCGAGTTCGCAGACGCACTGCAAGCCATGAATGATCGGAGGCTTTCTTACATAGCGAGCTACGACGGGAAAACCGGCGAAAAAAGTCACGGCAAACCACTCCCTCGGTCGCTTTCCCTAGCTCATTTGCACATTAGCGCCGGTCGCTCGAGCCAAGCGACACTCTTGGGCGACAAGCACGAGACTGTCGAATCTCTGTATCTTTCGCCTGCTTTAGTGGAACGCCTGAACGATGGTCAGAGACATGATAGAATACCGCAAATTCAGCAGGAGCTCGCTTTGGAATGAGCAAAAAGAACTATCCTCCAGACTTTTTAGACCTGCTGAAGAGCGTGCAGGCGAAAAGACCTAGAACGGTCATTGAGCACATTCTTGAAAATGGACAAATCACGACAGAGGAACTCAAGGATATTTACGGCTACAACCATCCGCCACGAGCAATCAGAGACGTTCGAGAGCAGGGGATTCCGATAGAGACGTTTCGCGTAACCGGCTCTGATGGGAGGAAAATCGCCGCGTACAAGTTTGGCAATCCATCAGACGTTCGCGCTGCTCAGTTATCAGGGAGGACGGCGTTCTCTTCTGATCTGAAGAATACGCTAATAGAAAAACATGGTGCTCGCTGCAATATCTATCTTGAACCATTCCCTGAGCGCGAACTGCAAATCGACCATAGAATTCCATTCGAAATCGCTGGAGACGACATAGATCTGTCGGAGGATTCTGAGGAGTACATGCTGATATGCCCATCTGCAAATCGGGCAAAGTCATGGAGTTGCGAGAATTGCGAAAATTGGAAATTGAAAGGAGTCAGCAATTGCCGGTCATGCTATTGGGCGTTTCCAGAATCCTATAGTCATGTAGCAATGCGAGAGATTCGCAGACTGGATATTCTTTGGGTAGGTGAGGAAGTAACTGAGTATGACCAATTGAAAGAGACCGCAGAAAAAGTTGGAGAAGAAACGCCGGCTTACGTCAAGAATGTATTGAGAAATCATCTCGAAGATGAAGGTGATTAGGGTATAATAGCTGGTCGCGTTTTGTCTGCTGCCGCAATGGAAAGGAGTAAGCATGACGAGGATAGGAATCGCGCTGGTGGTTGCGGTGCTAACTGCTGGCGGCGTCCGAGCCGAGGGATTGCCGAGTATTTTGAGCGAGGAGGGGCAGGCGTTCTTGGTGGGATTGCGGGCGGTGGAAGGCGATGCCGGTCCTGAGCCGACCCTGCGAACGCAGGAGCGCAAGGGCAAGTCGTCCAAGCGGGCGTTTTTGTTTTCTGCGCTGGTACCGGGGTTGGGCGAGTGGTATGCGGGATCGAAGAAGCGAGGGTTGATTTTCTTCGGAGCCGAAGCCGCGCTGGTGGGTATGTGGGTGGCTTGGACGGGCAAGGGCAACGATTTGGAGGAAGAGTTCCGGGCGGTGGCCGACGAGCACTGGGATCCGCTCAACTACCTAGCTTGGCGCGGCTCGACGATCTCGAACAATTCGTCGATCACACACGCGTTGCCTTGCAGTAGCGAAGTTGTCGAAGTGTACATTCCGGCGATGCAGCAGTCGGGGAATGCGGATTTTGGCGGATGTGCGCCGAGCCAGATTCAGCAATACTACGAGCTGATTGGCAAATACGATCAATATGTCGCCGGTTGGAAAGATCTGAAGCGCGTGAGGAGCGATGGCAGTATCGGCAATGCCGCCGCGCCGACTGAAGTCGATTCAGTCGAAAATTTCCATTCCGAGCGACGGCTCCGCTACGAAGACCAACGCGACGAGAGCAATCGCTTTCTCAAGCGAGCTTCCACGATAAGTGGGATCATTTTGATCAATCACGTTATCAGCGCCATTGACGCGGCGCGGGTGGCGCGGGCGCACGCTGCGGGTGCGGACGAAGCAGCCCTGCGGCGGCGGACGCGCTTGGCGTTGGTCATGCAGCCGTGGGTGCGGGGGCGCGTGCCCATGCTCGTGGCGTACAAACCGTTGGATTGAGCTTATGTGGCGTTGGATTGCATTGATTTTGTTGTTGCCCGGTGTGGCTGAGGCCGGGAAGGCCCAAGGGGCATTTTGGCGCTCTTTGCTGGTGCCCGGTTGGGGGCAGAAATACGCCCAAGGTGGCGGTGGTGGCTTCTTGGCTGCTGAGCTGGCACTTTGGGGCGGCTATTGGGGTTTTGAGTGGCTGGGTCAGGTGCGCCGCGATCGCTACGAGGCGTATGCGGCCGAGCGCGCGGGTGCGCGGCCCGGGGGCAAGGGGGACGACTATTTCGACGACTTGGGGTTTTATGCGAGCCGGTTGGAACACAACCAATTCGCCCGCTACGAGGACGGCCCAGACGCCGAGCTCTATCCGGTAGCAGCGGATTTCTTCTGGGAGTGGGATCGCGACGAGTCGCGCCAGCGCTACCGCGAGTTGCGCAATGCCAGTCAGCACGCGCAACGGCAGGCACTCTATGTAACGGGATTAGTGGTCGTCAATCACCTTGTGGCCGCCATCCATGCGGCGCGGGTAGCTCGTGCAGATCAAGCTCAGATTGGCTTTGCGCCCAAGGTGGCGGTGAGGCCTGGGGGAGCGACTTTCTTCTTGGTGCGGCATTTCTACTGATGGCCTGCTTTTTTCCGCGAGTGGCCTTGGCCGCGTGGATGCTCTCGCTGCCACTGACGGTTGCAGCCGAAGAGCGAATATGTGGGACGCGCTGGCTCGAGCAGCATCGCGCGTCTTTCCCCGCGCCAGCCCCCAAGGCAGTCGGCGCAAGTCAAGAACTAGGCCCCATTGAAGTGGGGACTCAGCTCGCCTTTTACGTGCCGACCGAATTCGTACTCAAGTGGGCCACTTGCCGCTACAAGGGGACGCACTGCTATATCTTCGTCGAGGAAAGTCAGTGGGATATTATCGCGGCCCAGCCGGATGTGGATAAGCTGGGTGCGCTTTTTGATGCGGCGACTCCGGCTGATCCCGAGCGCGGGATATTTGAAATAGCGGTCGATGCCTTTGGCGAGCCTGCCGATAAGGACGGCGATCCCCGCATTTTTATTCTGATTTTGGACCTGCCCAGCAACATAGTCGGCTATTTTGACAGTAAGGTGTATGAGGCACTGCTGCCCGAACTCCGACGCGATACGGTCTATCTCGACGCGAGCAAGCTGGCCTTTAGCGCCTATCTCGCCCATGCGACCTTAGCGCACGAATTCCAGCACCTAATCCATTGGGGCCGCGATTCCGACGAGGAAGCATGGATTGACGAAGGGCTTGCTGGGTACGCTGAGGATCTGGTGGGTTTTCCCGAAGCTGACCCGAGCATGGTGCCGAGTTTTCTCGCGGATCCTAGTATCAATCTAACGCACTGGGTATTTGAGTCGGCGAGTTACGGCAAGACCTATCTGTTTGCCTCGTTTTTGGCCGAGCGCTATGGCCCGGGGCTGATTCGCCAAATCGTCGCCGAGCCGCGCAACGGCATTTTGGGCATTGACGACGCCTTTAAGAACCAAAACTGGGTTGAGGACTACGCGGGTGCTTGGCGTTTGTGGGTCGCGGCCAACTATGTGGGTGGGTACGAGGCCCTGCGCGGTCGCCGCGCAGCCGCAGTTTCAGCGCCCGAGGTGCCTTTCGCGGAACTGGCCGGCGAGGTTGGCAGCCAATGGGGCGCGGCCAATGTGGTCATTCGCTCGGAGGGGGATGTAGTCGTCGATTTTGCGGGCGCGGCCGAGGGGGACTATGCCGCGTGGGTGTACGCCATGCGCGATCAGCGCGGCGAGCTGATCGCGATGGAACTTAGCGCGGACAATGCTGGGCAGGTGCAGGTCGCGGATGTGGATAGCGCAGCGGTCATCGTCGGCAGGGCCTCGCCGACGGGTGGAGAGTTTGCCCTCGCGGCCCGGTATTTTACGCCCACTGTCGTAGCCATGCAGGCGGATGAGCAGGCCGCAAACGACTTGGCACCGGCTTATCCGAATCCGGCCAACAGTGCGGTGAACTTGCCCTTTCGCTTGGCAAGGGAAGCGGATGTCGAACTGGCGATATACAATGCCTTGGGCCAGCGCGCGGCCCTTTTAGTGTCGGAGCGGCTTGCGGCCGGGGAGCACTTGGCGCGCTGGGGCGGTGACCGCACGGCTAGCGGGGCGTATTGGGCTGTGCTGAAGGTCGGCGGGGAAACGCGGACGCGCCGGTTAATGTTGGTCCGGTAAAGGTTGGACTAACTCAAGGAATGCCTAGTGCCTGACAACCTACGATGTTTCGGGGACTCAATACTATCTAACTAACTGACGTTACGCAGCGTTTGTCATGTCGGCGCACGTAGGGGCGGTTTGCAAACCGCCCCCTACTGGATTCCCGCTTTTGCGGTAGTATCTGTGTTGTGTGTCAAGCCTTTTTTAGCCTGCTTTGGCTTGGTGTTGCACCCAAGGGGTTCGTCGATGGGCAATGGCGTTGAGCAGCAGGAGCAGCTTGCGCATCACCGCGACCACCGC
>JAJEFJ010000095.1 GCA_022820485.1 Candidatus Latescibacterota bacterium | reverse complement strand
GCACGAGGGGCCTGCTCACCCAATGACGGACGACGCGCCCCGCACGCATACCGTTCAGATTGGCCCTTCTGAACGGATTTGGCAACATACAAATGACACCGGGCGAGGCGGTAGGGAACCGCAGATAACGATAGCTGCGTAACATCACTTGTGCAGATGGTGCTCGGCCCGTTTGGGATGTTCGACAGCGAATTTAAAAGCAGGCAATGCTAAAATCTCCAGTTCGTCTCGTCCCTCGGTGACCCGGATGATCGCGTTGGATGGCACTTCAGTGAACACTTGCTCTCGGCCACTTTTCGGCCAAAAAACCGCTAGCTGCGCCACCCGCTCCGCTGCACCCAACCCCACATACTGACGCAGCGGGTTGCCGCCAAAACTGCCGCCGCTGCCGACCCACCGGTACAGCGACCGCCTTTGGCCTCCCTCCACCACATCGACCCGTAGCTGTGTCCCGATCCCCGACTGATTCGACTCCACTCCTACCACCTCAATAGCTAGCCAGCCGTGACCGAACCCTGGGTTCTCGTATAGCACATCGGCGAATCCGTCGCCGCGATAGGCCCCGCCCATTTGCTCGAATATATCCACATCGCCATCGTGATCCACATCGGCAAATACGACCCCATGCCCCTTCTGCAGATGCCCCAACCCGCTGGCAAAAGTCACATCGACAAAGAGCTGACCCGCTTGGTTCCAATACAGCACATTGGGCATCAGCTCGGCGTAATCGGTGTCGCCGGTGCCCAAGTAGAAATCCAAAAAACCATCGTGGTCTAAATCGCCAAAATTGGCCCCCATAGGTTTGGTCGGCTGCGCGAGATGGCGGTCTTGGGATACGTCCACAAAGCCGCCTTGGCCATCGCCGCGATACAGCCGCGCCTGTTCTACGGATACTGAGTGGCCCAAATGCGCGGCAGCGATGTCGGCGATGGTGGCCGAGTATGCGGCGACGAATAGGTCGAGGTGGCCGTCGTTGTCGAAATCCCAAAACCAAATCGGAAAGCTAGCCCGGGGGGAGACGACGCCGAGGGTGGGAGCCACATCGGCGAAGGTGCCGTCGCCTTGATTGCGGTAGAGCCGGTTGGGCTGCCCGAGATTGGAGACGTATAGATCGGGCCAGCGGTCCCCGTCGTAGTCGCCCCAGACGACGGCTTTGGCGTGGGCGTATTGGTCAACCCCAGCAGCGGGAGCCACATCGGCGAAGGTGCCGTCGCCTTGGTTTTGCAACAGTTGGCCGGGGGCTACAAAGGTGTCGGTGGTTTCATTGCCGATGTAGAGGTCGAGATCGCCGTCGAGGTCGTAGTCGGCCCAAGCGGCGGTTTGGGTTGGGTAGTGGTCTTGTCCTAAGCCGGCGGCAAAGGTCGCGTCGCAGAAAGTGCCATCGCCTGCATTCCGCAGCAGCGAATTGGGGTGCTGGCCGTGTTCGCCGAACCAAGCCCCGCGCAGGACGAGCAGATCGAGGTGGCCGTCGTTGTCGTAGTCGGCTTGCACCAAGTTGAGTCCGCCCAACAGCCCGTTGAGGTTGGCCTCCTCGGTGCGGTCTGCAAAGGTGCCGTCCCCCCCATTGCGGAAAAAGCGCAATTGTCCGGCCAAGTCCGATGTCGAGACGAAGAAATCGAGATATCCGTCGCCGTCGAAGACGTCGGCCACGGCCCCGCCAGAGAGGCTGAAGGTGTCCAGTCCGAGCGCAGGAGCCACATTGACCCAACGCGGGAACGCTGCTTGGGACTCGAAGGCTGCGGGAGGAATCCGGTGAGCGGGCGGCACCCCCTCGGGATACTGCCCCAAGGTCATATAGGCGATGTTGAGCAGCCAGCGGGCACTTAGGCGTAGGCGCTCCTCTGCGGCGGTATTATCGAGCACGGCTTGGAAATAGGGGATGGCTTGGCGCGATCCTTCGGGGAGGGTATGGAAACCGCCGGGGCGAATGGGCAGGATGCAGTGGTCGGCGCTGGGGTTGAGGACGCAGTTTTGGGTTTCCCCCAAGCGCAGCCACGCCAGCCCTAGGCGAAAGTGTATCTCATTGACGACCTCAGAAGGGACCGAGTGTTGGTCCGCGAGCATCTCTTTGGCTGCGGTGAGATGGTCTAGGGCGCGGCGTTCTCGCCCCAAGAAAAGTTCGGCGATCCCCAAGCGAAAATGGAGACGAATTCGGTCTTGGACGGGGGCTGCATCGGGCAGCGCCTGCAACTGATCTTCTAACTGTCGTAGCTCACCTTCGCCTTGATAGGGATTCTCGTCGAGATTTTGCGCACGAACCTCCGCCAAAAGGGCCACCATTTTTTGATGGCTTTCCTGTTGCGAGAGCGAGGCGGCGTGGCTAGCCGAAATTGCGAGTAAGAAGGGCAGCACATAAGACATGAATGGCTGCGAGATGCCCGCGTTTCGAAGAGGCGCTGCTAGGGACTCTAAGTCCAAGCATCGCTCCCTAGGCTGCTTTCTCATAAAGGAAACGCAAACGTCGGCCCATTGGCATAGCGCTGCATCCCGATCTCCAGCGTTTCCCCAGCCCCCGGCGCTAGCTCCACTGCAAAGGACGAGTCATCTATTGCGGTTTCCTTTCCGCCTACGCGCACGCTCGTAAACTGGTGCTCGGCGTAGGCTCCGCCCTGGACGATTACTTCGCGCCCGGCTACTGGGTCTGTGTTTACCAGAGTCAGCGTCATGGAGTCTGCGCCGAGCCGCTCCACTAGTGCCCCCACGCCCTCGGGCATCCCCGACCGCCCGGCCTGTGGATCGAAGTAGCGCACCCGGCAGTGCAGCGGCGAGCCGTGGCGCGGTGTCAGCCCGCCCAACATGAGTTGGGTTAGTCCGCCCGGAATGGCTGGGTTGAATGGGTTGGGATTGTCCGACAGTCGGGTGTCGGGCGTCGTTGGGTCGCGGCGCACCTTCTCCATCTGCGTGCGGAGGCGGGCAAAGTCGGCCTGTAGCGCCGCTTCCGGGTAGGTGGAGTCGCGTCCCTCCAAGAAGCCGAACCAGCCGCTGTCTGCGTTTAGCCGGCTCAGATCGGCCCGGTCCATCGACCAGTAGTACACCTCTTGTGCTCCCTGCGCGTAGCGGCTTGGCTGAAACTCGTACCAGCCTTCGTCCCCGTGCATATGCGGGTACATCATTTGCCCGTCGATTTCTTTTCCGTTGGCGTTGACTCTGTCGATCATCTGCCGCCACACATCGACGAACTGCTGCTCACCCGACAGCAACAGCGCATTGCCAAAGCCCGAAATCCCCAAGCCGTGCGTGTTGCGGCTGGACATTTCCCCGGTCTGGGGCACTTCAACGGTAAAGGCCCAGCCGTAACACCCTCCGTACCACTTGCCGTCGCACTCGCCGCCAATGGTCCCATCGAGTCCGATATTGGTGGGAATGATCCCGTCGTTGGCGAGGGTGCGCTGCCGCCAGGCTTCGACGTATTCGAGCACCCAGTCCTTGTATTGGTCCTCGCCCGTCAGCGCGTACGCGTTCAACCCCAAGGCCGTTGCCACCATGTTCTGCGGATGGTCGCCGACGACATCGGTGTAGTCTTTGAAGTGGGCCAGCATCTCCTCGAAGTTGCGCTCTCCGTGCAGGGGAATGAAGCGCTCCTGCACCTCGTCGAGCGGATCGCCGGCCCAGTCGAGCGCCGTGGCCTTGCGCAGCAGCGGGCCGCGGCTGCCGTTGAACAGGCTCTTGATGATTTTGCGTTCGGGATCGTAGTTGGGAGCTTGGGGGTCGTCGCCCATGTAAAATCCGGCGAAGCGCCGCACCCGTTGCTCAAAGGCTTGCTCGCGTGGGTTCATCAGCCCGTGCAGGTTGAATGTCGTCAACCCTTCCCCGTTGTGGACCCAGTCGAACATCACTGGGAATTCGCGGTAGTACATCCCGTCTCGGGTAAAGGGGACTTCCGTGGTTTTGGCCTCGGTGTATTGCTTGAGATGCCCCTCCCATGCCAACTGGCACATATCGTACAGATGGGCCCCACCTCCTAGCACGTAGAGCACGGGCCAGTGGACTAGGTTTTCGATGGCGTCGTCCGGGCCGTCGTTGCCGCCCCAGCGCGGAATGCACTCCAAATAGCCCCGCTCGTCGAAGTACTTGGCGAAAAATTCTGTGCATCCCCTAGTTTGCGCTCGAATCAGTTCCCACTCCAGTAGCGCCCAAGCAGGCGGCGGCATTGGCGTGTCAATGGCGATGGCGCGGGGATTTAGATAGCTCATGGATGGTTCCTTTGTTAATTGTGGATTGACGAATCGACAGTGAGCGAAGAGCGAAGCGATCGGCGAAAATCAAATCCAGTTTTCAGTCGCAAGCTCGCGAATCCTTGCAAAGTGCTTCAGGTTGTTCGTCACCAGCGTGAAGTTATTGGCGAAATGTTGTATCTCTTCCGAGCGTTCTCGACGAAATTACTTCCTCGACAATTTCTTTGGCTTCTCGAGAATCCTGCCAAATACCGCACAACCCGGATCCCTGTGTCACGGCTTCATCAGGGACTCGAATTTCGACTTGGGTTCCATCGGGAAGCTGGATATTTTCGTCAATGAGAATTTGATTGTCTTTGATATGACCTCGAACAATCATACGTAATGCTCCTTCCTGCTTGGGACCGGTGCGGAGACCTGTCCCGCGTAGCTTGGATGTGGTCTTCCTTGCAGCGGATGCTAAGAATGCTGTTTATATAAGAAACCGTCTCATCATCAGCAAGACCAGTCGGACATACCTTACAACACTACCCACACCATGACGCAACCGCCCTACCCGCAGCACCTCAATCCCAAGCTGACGCCCGCAATCGCCGAGGACGTGGCCTTCTTTCGCAAGTGGGGCTATCTCGTCGTCGAAGATGCCATTACTGAGGCGCAGGTCGAGACTCTGCGCACGGCCCTTGATGCGGCCTGCGGGCGCGGGGACAGCAGGCAGTTTATTCACCAGCTCTTAGAAGAGGACGAGGACTTTGCCTTCCTGCTCGACAATCCACCTGTGCTCGAAAGGATGCAGGCCATTCTGGGCACCTGCGTCCAGCTCCACAGTGCCACGGCCCGCATTACTGAGTCGGGACAGGAGGACCAGAACTGGCACCGCGATGTGCCTTGGCCCATTGATCCCGACGGCACGCCCTATGGCGCATTGCCCGGTCAGATCAACTGCGGCTATTACTTGGACGAATTAGACGAGGACAACGGTGCCATCGTCATCGTCCCTGGCAGCCATCGTGCCCCTTTCCGCCCGCCCGAGGGGCATCCGCGCTTCCCGGAGGAGAAGTGGGTTTTCGCCCGGCCGGGTCAGGCGGTGATGTTCGACGGCTGCCTGTACCATCGAGGCGCGGCCAACCGTTCGGCGGTGCGCCGCCGCGTCTGCCTGATGTGCTACCAGACCGCCTGGATGAAATCCCGCGAGCCCTTTGATGGCCCTTTCGCGCAGAAAGTTCGCGCAACGGGTACTGACCAGCAGAAAATGCTGATGGGCGCTATCGAAAAATGGTAAGGAGGAACCAACCCATGTTGACCACCGCACAAGTTGAACACTACCACACCGAAGGCTACGTCGCCGTCCCCGGCTTCCTCAGCGCCGAGGAGGTCGCGGCCTTCCTGCGCGAGATGGACGCCGTCAGCGTCGGCAATACGCTTGCCAACCACGACGTCACCCGGATGGAGATGGAGCCTAACCAGCCTCCCGATGGGACGCAGGTGCGCCGACTGTACGAGCCTTGCAGTCACTACGAGGTCTTCCGGGAATTCTCTGCATCGGAGCGTCTCCTCGACGCGGTCGAGGCTCTGCTCGGCCCGGACTTGGTCTTCCACTACAGCAAGATCAATATGAAACCGGCTGGCGTCGGCTCGCCCGTTGAGTGGCATCAGGATCTTTCCTACTATCCGCTGACTCATCGCGGCTCGGTGAGTATCCTCTTTTATCTCGACGATGCGAGTGTTGAAAACGGCTGTCTGCAAGTTATCCCCCGTCGTCATCAGGCTGACCTGCTGTCGCATAGCACTGACGGCTTTTTTCAAGGTCGGGTTACGGAAGTGGTCGATCAATCGCTAGCTGTACCGATCCCCGGTGAAGCGGGTACGGTCATCTTCATGCATGCGATGACCCCCCATGCCTCTATCGCCAATGTCTCCGACAAGCCGCGGCGTACGCTGATCCTCAGCTACCGCGCCGCCGATGCGTTTCCGATTTACACCGGCGAGATGACGTACAAGACCGAGGCTAATGCGCGTCTAGTCCGCGGTCGGTTCGCGCACACAGCACGCTTTGAGGACCGCACCTTTCCCATCCCGCTGTACAAGGACGCTATTTCCTCGCTCTACGATTTGCAGGAGCGCTCGCGACAAGGGGAGATGGTGGCCGAGAGTGTTTGACGGTGGCCATGCGCGATTTTGATTACATGATTGCCAAAGTGCGCCGTCAAGCTAAGCGAGCTGGAATGAAACTCCCGAAGTTGATGGTGAAAATCTCTTCTACAACCAAATAGGAGAAAACATGCAGCGTTTTATTTTGCTCACGTGCCTAACGGCTTTTGTAATGGCCTCGCCAGCACTCGCCCAGCAAATGGAAGATGTGGTTCACTTAAAAAATGGCGGACTCGTTCGCGGAACTATCATTGAGCAGATTCTAGGCGAATCGCTGAAGATAAAGACACGAGACGGTAATGAGTTTGTTTATACGATGAATGAAATTGCCAAAATATCTAAGGAATCAGGGAAGGGGATGGGAGGACGCATTAGGGCTAAAAAGAAAAACCCTTGGATAGCTGGTGGCCTATCGCTTGTAGTTCCTGGAGCCGGACAAGCTTATAATAGTCAGTTCAAAAAGGCCTTGACTCAATTTGGTATCGCAGCAGTAGGAACAGCGCTTATGTACACTGCCAATAGCGATGATTATAAAAATGTAGATGGTGATACGGTTGATCCTGATAATGACAATTGGAAGATTGGCTTTGGGGTTCCTCTTAATTACGGCAGCCGTTTATGGTCAGTGATTGATGCACTAATCTCTGCCAACAGAATCAATAAGCGAAATCAGCGGTCTTCTTACGGACATCTAATTGAGCTTGGCGGCAGCCGAGCTACGCTTGGTGTCGATCCGGTCGTTTCTCATAAAAATCTGGGGACGAGACTGACGCTCCATTTTTAGTTCGTTTTGGAACCACTTGACGGCGGGGCAGAATTTTATTTCTTACTGGTAAGATTAAGCGAAAGGAGAATCTATGGAGTCAGTCGCCACCACCCGCATGTCCTCCAAAGGGCAAGTCGTCATTCCCGAGTCCCTGCGCCAACAGCTCGGCTTGGAGTCGGGTACTCGGTTCATCGTCATGGGCGAAGACGATGTCATCATTCTCAAGACCATCCAGACGCCCTCCATGCGCGATTTTGACCGCATGATTGCCAAAGCACGCCGCCAAGCTAGGCAAGCCGGAATGAAACGGTCGGATGTTGCCGCCGCCGTTTCCCGAGTCCGAGCGGCAAAATGAAAGTCGTAGTGGACACGAATGTCTTTATATCGGGCGTATTCTTTACTGGTCCACCGCATCAGATCCTCGATGCTTGGAGGCGCGGCAGAGTTCAGATTGTCGTGGCACCCGAAATTCTTACTGAATACCACGACGCAGGACTCAATGGCGCTCTGTCAATGCTCCGGTCGTTTGCGGATAGCATGTTTCAATGCCCCCCAACTGTATTGGGCTATGTGGGTCTGGTCTTTAGGTCGCAAAAACAATAGGTCATTCGCCCGCTGTTGAGGCCAAGAGAAAACAAGAGCATCTTCTTCTATAGTGCTGGATACGATCTGTCCATTTTCTTCTTCAATCCTCCATAGATGAGCGTCGTCTAGGTATAGTGCTACCTGCCAGTCGGGCTGGTCGCTGTGTGGTCCTATAACACTTAATTGATACACTCGTTCAGAAATGCTTTTTATTTCTATTTCTACAGTGCGCCACTGCTGAATCCGCTCAACGACGTCTCGCACCGGCGCGACCCATAGTGCTGGATGCTGCTGGGATAGGTAGTGCAAATGCTCGGCAAAATTCTCGGTGGCTACTCGGCAAAAGCCCGGTTCGTCAATCGGGTGTAATGCTTCAACTAACCAGCCTTTGCCAGCGATTGTAAGCTCGACTGCGCTATGCCATTGTTCAACCGTGCTACACGGAAAAAACGCTTTTATCGACATCAAATCGACCGTAGCGGGATAGTTATACACGGCACTTCCGTCCGTGGGTGGCCCGGCCCTACCACTCTGGTAGATTGAACTGGCTACTGCGGAGACGACAGCATTGGTTCGCGAAAATGGATAGGCCAAGCTAACGATCGGTTGGCCTAAAAACAGCGAATCTAATATAGCTTTAGAATTGATGAGTTCAGCCCTCATTTGACGGACTTCTATCGTGTCTAATGATGCGTGACTAACAGTGTGACTGGCCATTTCGTGTCCCCTTGCGGCGGCGGCTTGCCACTCGGAGATAGGAGCGGAAGGTCTGACGTTTATGAATTTGCCTTGGCGAAATAACTTATCAACAATTAAAAAGAACGTCCCGCGGAATCCGTAGCTTTCCAAAAGAGGCATCGCCCGACGGACATGAGAGATGTAGGCATCGTCAAAGGTGATACTAACTGCCGCTTTAGACGCTGAGGGCCAAGGTAGAACTTCGGCTTCTATACCAACTTGAGCCTCAAGCGTGGATCGAAAAAAAAGAATCGATATGGATAGAAATATGTAAGCAACGTACTCTTTCATCGATTTCATAACGCGACTCATTCTGTGCAATGTAGTGTAGTAGAGTTGGCTTCTTTCTGGACAGCGTTTGACGCATATCTTACGTTGGCTAACGTAGCAACTTTTCTCGACAACCGACAGGAACGCCGCCGATGTCCCAACAAGGCCCTAAAGAGAACTTCGACCAGCTCATCCGCGATGGCTACTGCTTGATAGAAGACGTCCTCGATTCCGACATGCTCCGCCGCCTGCGCCAAGTCACCGACCAGCTCCTCGACGCTCAAAGCCAAGAGATCCGCGCTCAGCAGCGCTCCACCGGCAGCATGATCGATGTCGGCGTCCATCCCATCTTCGCCGAACTCGTCGCCTATCCGCCCGCCCGCGCCGCACTCGAAACTTTGGGCTTTCTGCGTCCCCGGTGGATGTCTGGCTACATCATCAGCAAGCCGCCCAACAGCCCGGCGCTGTTCTGGCATCAGGACTGGTGGGGTTGGGACGATCCTTCGAGTTATACTCCCCTGCCCCAGCAGCTTTTTCTGATGTACTACCTTGTCGATACTACGCCCCATAACGGCTGCCTGCGCCTGTTGCGCGGCTCGCATCGGAAGCGCCACCGCATGCACGATGAGGTGCCCGATGCCCACACCGACGAACTCCGCCGAGTGGCCGACCCCGACCATCCGGCCTATCAGTCGATTTCCGAAGAGGTGGATGTTCCCGTGGCGGCGGGCGATGTGGTCATCGGCGACTCGCGGCTGTTGCACTCGGCTCACGCCAATAAATCGGCCCAGCGCCGCACCGTCATTACTCTGTGGTATTTCCCGTACTTCGATCTGCTCTCCGATGGCCTCCGCGCCGCCATCGCCCGCCCCCGCGAATGGGTCGGCTGGGACGATGAAGATAGAGCACGGGTTGCCGGTCTCTTGCCCACTTATGAGGGTGCCGCCGAACCCGTGCCTTGGAATCGGATGCCGGGCGAGGCGCTCACGCACTAAACGAGGAGCTTTGCTATGGACTCGATCTTGTTGGACGACAGCCGCATGCAGTCTTTCATCGCCGATGGCTATACAATGGTCAAAACGGATTTGCCCGCGGATTTTCACCAATCCGTTTACGGGCAAATAGAGGAGGTCTTGGCTGCCGAGGGCAATCCGGGCAACAACCTATTGCCTCGCATTCCCGACTTGCAGCAGGTGTTTGACCAACCCAAGGTGGCGGGAGCCCTGACCAGTATTTTGGGGCCGGGGTACTATTTGCATCCGCATCGCTTCTGCCATTTCAACAAGCCGGGTTCGGAGGGGCAGCGGCTGCACAAGGATAGCTGGAGTCGGCGGCACCACCGGCTGCGCTGGGCCATGGCCTTTTACTATCCGCAGGACACGCCGGCCGAGCGCGGCCCCACGGGCGTGGTCCCCGGCAGTCACTACCGCAACCACCTCGATCAAGAGGATGAGGGGCGACAAATCGCGCTCTCAGGGGAGGCCGGAACGGTCGGCATTGTTCACTACGATCTGTGGCACCGAGCCACGCCCAATAGCACCGAGCAGGCTCGCTATATGGTCAAGTTTCTCTTTGTCCGACTCGAAGAACCGGATGGGCCTAGTTGGGATGCAAGCGGAGAGCCTTGGACTGGGAACGGTCATGCCGAGGCACCTATGTGGCACAGTATGTGGGAGTGGTATGGCGGGAGGTCCGCGGGTCTTGCTGGCGACGGTGAGCAGTCGGCGCTGCTGCAGGCGCTGATGGGCGATTCCGAGGCGGCGAGTCAAGCGGCGGCCTATGCCCTTGGTCGCGCTGGGGAGCCAGCCGTGGGGCTGCTTATGGACTGTTTGCGCCAAGGGTCGGAACACGTGCGGCGCAATGCTGGCTATGGCTTGGCCGCTGTTGGCCCGGCCGCGGTCGAGGCGCTAGCGCAAGCTTGCGACGACGACGATCAGGACGTGCGGCTAACCGCGGTTGATAGTTTGGGCGATATGGGTCGGGAGGGTGCCGCAGCGGTGCCGGCATTGCAGCGGGCGCTGGGCGATGCGTCAGACGAGGTGCGGGGCCACGCCGCCGAAGCCTTGGGGGCCATGGGCACATTGCCCTCAGCAGTGCTGGAAGAACTGGCCGGAATTTTGCGCGACGACGACGAATGGGTGCGGCGCAATGCCGCCTTGGGCTTGGCGCGGCTGGGTCCGGCTGCGGAGGCCGTGCAGCCAGCCGTGGTAGCCGCCCTAGACGATCCGAACCGCTACGTCAGTGCCAAGGCGGCTAAGACCTTGGAGCGCATTGGAACGCCGGAGGCGACGGAGATCTTGTTCGACTATTTGTTTGCCGCCCGCTGGTGTCCCATCACCACCAAGGATACGCCGTATTAAGAACTGCTGTTACGTATCTGGGCCGAACCGCCAGGTGTAGGGGCGTCCCTTGTGGGCGCCCAAGCGACACCGCGTATTCAGCCAGCGGGACCCAACGAGGGCAACCACGAGGGTTGCCCCTACAATGCGTAACAGCAGTTAAGAAATAGGGGCGACCGGTCGCCCCTACCCTAAGCCTATGCAAACTCCCATTCGCCTCGGACTAATCGGCTGCGGCGGCATCGTCCAGTTGCAGCACCTGCCGACGTTGTGTGAACTCGATACGGTACGCATTGTCGCGCTGGCTGATCCCGACGACGACAATTTAGCCAAAGTCGGCGCGACGACCGGCGTTCCGCCCGCCCAGTGCTACGCCGACTACCGCGACATGCTGGAGCAAGCTGCTATAGATGCGGTTCTCATTGCCACGCCGCACCATCTCCACGCCGAGCAAGTCACTACTGCTGCGGAGGCTGGCTGTACCGTCATCAGCGAAAAGCCGATGGCTACCTCGCTGGAGGAAGCCTCGGCCGTGCTAGACGCTGTCGCGCGCCACGACGTCGTTTATACAGTCGTCCACAACGCCGTCTTTACCCCCGGTACTCTCCACGCCATCGCCCTCTTGCAAGGGGACGAGTTGCCCGAACCGCAAGTCGGGCGCGCCAAATCGATCTTTCCCATGACCGAGGCCCATCACCGCGCCAGCCCGGCCCGGGTTTGGCGGGCCTCCAAAGCGGCGGGCGGCGGCTGCATCGGCGATACGGGGTACCACGAGATCTATTCGCTCGAAACCTTGATGTGCTCGCCGGTGCGCTATGTCGAGGCGAGGGTGCAGACGCGCTTTTTCGACATCGACGTGGATGATGTGGCGCTCTTGCTCCTCGAACACGAAAACGGAGCCATCTCTACGATTTCCACTTCGTGGGGCATGGTCGGCGGTGGGGCTGGCGAGCTAGGCGGTCTCTGTGAAGTGCACACTCGCGGCGACTGTCTGCGCGTCGTCGGTCGTGGGCGAGCGCTGCATCGCTTCTCGCGGGAGACGGGCGCTTGGTCCGAGATCCCCCTCGACGTCACGGATCGCAATGTCACCGGCCACGCCGACTATCTCACTGCTACATTTGCCGCCTTAGCTGCGGGGGAGCCTCCGCCGATCACTGGCGCGCGGGCCTATCACAACCTCAGCATCATCGAGGCGGCGCGCCGTGCCACCCAAGCGCGCCGCGCCATCGACCTGACGGAGCTTTAAATGCGTCCCTATATCGACTGCCACAACCACATTGGCCGCACCATTGACCGCGTGCCGCCGGTCGGTCAAAACACCGCCATGTGTCTGACGCGCTTTGCTGAGACTCACATTCACGCTGCGATCTCCATGCCCACTGCCGTCGGCAGCCCGATTGCCCGCGGCATCGTGGATATTCGCCATCAAAACGAGGTCATCGCCCGCGCCTGCCGCGATTTTCCCGGCGTCTTTCCCATTGGCTTGGCCTTGATTGAGGAGCGCTTTGGCAAGCTGGGCATTGAAGAGGCCGAAAAGGCCATGAGCGAGTTGGGTTTGGTTGGCATCGTCGGCCATCCGCCCATTGCCGAGTGGTGCATTCCCTTCGTCGAGGCCGCGGCTGCTCGCGAGGGCTTGGTCAACCTGCACATGCACAACCCGCTCATGGACCGCATCGCCGCGATGTTCCCGCACTGCACGTTCATCGCCCACGCCAGCACTTGGGCCGCCGAGCATCTGGCCAAGTACGACAATGTGTTTTTCGAGGTCGTCCAGTACCCGGACGGGCCAGGCTCGGAGTGGGACTTCGCATGGCTGGCCGACAAGGTGGGCCGCGAGCGGCTGATTTTTGGTGCCGACTTGCCTTATTACGACTATAGGATATTGCAGCAGGTCATTGAGGAAGCCCCGGTTGACGACGACCTCAAGGACCGCATCGCCTATAAGAATCTCACCGAGCTAATCGAGCGCTTTAACCCAGAGTGGACACTACCGGCGCACCCTCCGAAGGCCGTACGCGTTTACGATCCAGCGGAACTGTGGGCCGTCAATCCCGCCAATCCCGCCCGTCTGACGGTTTTTGCCTGAGAGGAATCCCAGAATCGCCAAGGCGGCATTCTACGACGGGCGGAGGTATTATCCAGTAGGGCAAAAATGAAAATGGCGAGATCGTATCCTCTATTGCTCCTGCTCGGTCTCTACTCGCCCGACGTGCAGGGGCTGACCATTTACCGCATTGGTGGGGACGATCAACCGCCGCCGGCGCTGGAGGTGCCCTATGAATTCATACGCGTACCTTGGAGTGCAATTGTCGCGACCGCAGGCGACCAGACCCAATCCCTGCAATTACAGGCGGAATATATCGAGCCTAAACAGCTAAATGGCTCTGTCAATCTCCTCCCGTCTATTGTTGAAAACGGCGGTTTGATCCTCATCACCAACCGCTACGATAGCTTGATTGCGCCCAGCGAGAGCGAGTTGGTGGCTTGGGATGGTGACATTGAGACTGCTTACCAAGGGGACGAGTCAGCCACGTGGGGGGGGATTTTCAACCGTCGGGAAAACAGGTCGTACAGGCCCTTCAAGTACTGGGTTTTCGATCTCGGGGGACGCTTCGCTATCCAAAAGATCCGTTTCTATCCGAGGGCCCGCTTCCGCTTTGAGCGTTTTGCGGAAAGTTTTATCGTCGGCGTCAGCGACGGCGACCCCGCTAAGGACGGGACGCGGGATCTCAAGGTTACCGAAGAATCGGACTTCGACCAGATTCACAATATCCGCGAGAACACAAACGCCGTGGTCGAACTGGAATTCCCCCAACAACCGGTGCGCCAGATCTTGTTTGCGGTAGGCCGCAATATCCGCAGTATCTGGGAGATCGCCGAAGTCGAAATGTACGGGGCCGGCTTCAGCGCCTTTGCCCGCTACGAATCCACTATTATCGATCTAGGCCAATCCCTCGTCCTGGGCCCCTTGGTCTGGGCCGGCGACCAGCCTCTGGGAGCGAGCATTGAAGTGCGGACCCGGCTGGGTGACGACCCCGATCCCAACTTGTATTGGCGCACCACGTTTCGCGGCGACGAGAAGACTCTTTTCGATCGCCAAGGCAAGCTCCTAACGCGGGAGACGTACGCGGCCCTGCAATTGGGAGAACGCGCTGGCACGACCTACGATACCCGCAACTGGAGCGATTGGAGTGCCCCCATTGCCTTGGTTGCCGAGACCGGGAATCCGATTGGGGACCGGCCGCGGCGCTTTGCTCAGGTGCGGGCCGATTTCCACTCGCGGCCCGAGGCTGGCGGTCGGCTAAATTATCTGCAATTCGCCGCTTCCCCGCCTCGGGCGGCACACATTATTGCGGAGATCGAGCCGACACAGGTCCGTCCCGGCCAAACCGCGTCTTTTATCTACAAGCTGCTGCCCCGTTTTGATGGTGATGAACCGGGATTCGACCGAGTGGAAATCGACACGCCCGGGCGCACCGTGAGCGTTGATGCCGTGCGCATTGACGGGCGCGACGAGGCGTTTGCCGTGGCGAGGCTGGATCAGTCGGGCTTTGCCGTGCAGATTCCCCACATCGATGTGCGGCGATCCCTAGATCTCATCGAGATCGACTTCAAGGCTCAGGTGTTTCAGTACGGCACCGTTTTCTCGGGGCGGGTTTCCGACAGTACCCAGCTCCAAGAGGTGGCCCAAGCGGTAGTCGCCGGGGACGCGGATGTGCAAAATGATAGCGCGACGTTGCAGGTGGCGCTAGCGGATGTCGGCATTGAGTCCATCGGTCGGGTGGAATTGGGCTCGTCGATTTGCACGCCCAACAGCGACGGAGTCAACGACGAGGTGCGCCTCGAATACGACTTGCTCAATCTGGCCGGCGCGGCGCTGGTGTATATTGACGTGTGCGATCTGAGCGGTCGAAAATTGTGGGTCATCGACCGGATTGCTCACTCGAGCGGCCGCTTTGCGGTGGCTTGGGATGGCCGCGACGACAGCGGCTTGCTGTTGCCGCCGGGGATTTACCTGTTGCGCTTAGAGGTGGAGACAGATAAGGGGAGGGACCGCGTCAGCCGAATCGTTTCGCTGGTGTACTAGATTTTGCAAAAGGCATTCACATGACGGGATTTGTCCGTCTCTTATTCGCAAGCCCCATCGGGTTAGTCCTAGTACTGACCAACATCCAAGTGGTCTGGACCCAGAACGCCGGCCACCGGGTCAGAGACAATCAGGTCGTCGTAAACAGTCGCAATCACTGGCAAAACTGGACCTTTCCCCTCGGAACTCTGGTCATCTCTCCCGAGGGAGAAGTACAGGCTCAGCGCATTAAGAAAAATACCAATGCGGCCTTAGATATCGTCGACTATTTGCGCTTCAATCCCCCTCCTTCGCTAGGCGACAAGGATCCCGAGACAATCACCTTGACCGACGCTATTGAGGGGCGCTCTAATGTCGCCGATGTGGCCAAGGTATTCGATGGCGATATGAGTACCTATTGGGAACCTGCCCCCCCCAGCGATGAGGTCGATCTGGCCTTGCAGTGGTGGTTTGTCGTCGATCTGGGCCGCTTGGTCTTCGCCAAGAAACTCGTCGTGCGCTTTGTCGAGGAGGGTCTAGGCGACCCCTTTCTCCTCTTTGATGTTCTAGTCTCTAACGGCCGTGAACCGAGTCGCGTAAAGGGGAGCGGAGCGCGAGCCTTTGAGACTGTGCTGCGCACCTTGAGCAAAAATAAGAGCCAGCGGGTCTTTGAAGTTGATTTGACTGAACGGGAACCCACAATAGAAGCCGCTCCTGTGCGCTTTGTACAGATTCTGGTGACGGGTACCGATGGACCATTGGGCACGGAAATCACCCGTGAGGAGTACGAAGCACTGACCGCGGATCAGGGAGCCATCCAGTACCTCAAGCGGCAATTAGACGGCCGCGAGATGCCCGTCGCGCAAAGAGTGTACGAGCTCCTCGAGGAGGAGCGTCAAGGCCGCATTCGCTACTTCCGCCGGGAGCGGCCCCGCCTAGCCGAATTGGAGGTGTGGAACGAAGGGGACGAGCTCGTCGCCGGCCTACTGGACCGCGGCGGTACCATTGCCACTACGGCCGCGCAGACCTTAGCCCTTAAGAGTTTGGTCGATGGCGACTTGGACAGTTTCAGCGGCATCTACTTCGGCGTCGAATCCGCGGTACCCGATCCCGTAAAGGAGTTGGTCTTTGATCTAGGGGCTTTTTACTGGATCGATACCTATCGGCTGGCTTATAGCGGCCTCGGGGGGGGTCGCTTCGGTTCTTTTCGCAACTATCGGCTCGACTTTTCCGACGGCTCCCTAGCCGCCAATGGCAAACTCAAATGGATCACCCGGGCCATCTTGGACCAGGGTCAAACCGTTTACGGCCGGGCACCGAATGCCCGCCTTGAAGGCACCCAATTCGAGCCGATCAAAGCGCGCTTCGCTCGCATTCAGTGGAACATGGAGCGGATTGGTACCCAAATCGCCACCATGGCGGAGATGCAGCTATACGGGGAGGGTTTCCAGCCGGAAGTAAGCCTAGAATCCGACCTGATCCGGCTGGGTGGCAGCCGCAATTTGCACGCTATTGAGTGGGACGCCGACGAGCCACCGGGTACGTGCGTCCTGATCCAGACTCGCACTGGCGACGAGTTGGGCCAAGTATTCCACTACTTCAAAAAAGACGGCACGGAAGTGACCGAGGAGCAGTACGGCAAGCTGCTGTCGATCTTCAAGGGCGATGTCGTCGCCGAGGAAGTGCCGCTGGGCGATTGGGGCGACTGGAGCGAGCCATATGCCCAGGCCGAGGGTAGCCCTGTTACCTCGCCGTCCCCGCGGGAATTCCTCACAATTCGAGCGACTTTGCTGTCGGCCGACCCGAATCGCACGCCGACCCTGCGTTCGATTAGGCTGCACTTTGCCGATCCCGTGGCGCAGAGCTTGCGGGCGGAGATCGCGCCCTTTCAGGTGGATCGGCTCGGCGTCGAGCGCGTCTTTTCGCTCTATGTGCAGCCCCGCTTCGAGCGCCTAGATCCCGGCTTTGACGAGTTGCTCCTCACGGCCCCGGCTAATATGGCGCTGAGCCTAGGGGGGGTTTTTGGTGGGCGGGCGGAGGAGTTCAACGCGGAGGCGGATGAGGTGCCAGCGCTGGAACAGGTGGAAGTGGTGCCGACCGCGCCGGACTCGCTGTTAGTGCGCTTTCCCCGCGTTGGCCCCGACAGCGCGATAGAGATTCTGCGGCTCGATTTTACTGCCGCGCTCTTTGCCACGGGTGCCGTCTTGCAGGCGGCTCTGCGCAACAGCGCTGCGGCTGATGGAGGTACTTGGCAGCGGGTGGACCCAGGCGATGTGTTGGCGCATATCCCCGGCAATACCACTACGGTGGTTAGTTCCTTTGAGTCCCAAGCTCTGCTCACGGAGGTGGCCGTGCGGCCTGCGGTGTTTTCGCCTAACGGGGACGGGATCAATGACCGGACTTTCTTTCTTTTCAAAGTGGTGAGGGTGGAAGACGATAGTCCGGTGGAGGCGGCGGTGTACCATCTCGATGGCCGCCGGGTGCGCGTCCTCAGCGAACGGCGGGCCTTGAGCGCTGGCTCGTATGAGATTGGCTGGGATGGACGGGACGAGGGGGGAGACTTGGTGCCGCCGGGTCTGTACTGCGTGCGTTTGGGCATTCGTACTAATACGGCGGGGGCTCAAGTTAAGGATAAGACCGTCTTGCGCACTGTGGCGGTTGCGTATTGACGGGGCGTATTTATCTGCGGATATCGATAGTTTAAAACCAATCGGACTTATCTAAGGTTACAGTCATTACTTGAGAGGAGACGCCATGCCCGACCCTAAGATCACCAAGATCGAAAATATTTACTTCGCCCATCAGATCGAAAACATGGGCACGGACTACAACGGTTTTAATCAGGTTTACCAAAAGGGCGCGACGCTGTCGATGACGCCGTGCGCGGTGCGCATCCACACCAGCATTGGCGTCACTGGCGAATGCCTCGGCCCTCCGGTCCCCGAAAACGTCGCCCGCTACCTGCTCGGTCGGAATCCGTTTGCCCGCGAGCGGATTTACAACGATCTCAAGCGCGGTCTGCGCCACTCCGCCCGCACTGACATCTGCGCCGTTGACGTGGCGCTGTGGGATTTCGCTGGCAAGGCGTACGACGCGCCTATCTGGCAGCTTTTGGGCGGCTGGAGAAAGACCATCCCCGCCTATGCTTCGACCTACCACGGCGACGAGAATGGCGGCTTGAGTACACCGGAGGCTTTTGCCGACTTTGCCGAGCAGTGCGCGGAGATCGGCTATCCTGCATTTAAGATTCACGGCTGGGGCAACGCGCCCATCGCCCGCGAGGTGGCCAATGTGCTCGCAGTTGGCGAGCGCGTGGGCGACCGGATGGATCTGATGATCGACCCGGCCTGCGAATACGAGACGTGGGCCGATGCCCTGCGCGTGGGTCGCGCCTGCGACGAGGCCGGAGGCCGGTTACTTCTGGCTGGAGGATCCCTACAAGGATGGCGGCGTGTCGATTTTTGCCCACAAAAAGCTGCGCGAATTGCTCAAGACGCCGCTTTTGCAGACCGAGCACATCTTTGGTCTTGAGCAACACGTGGACTTCATCGCCCACGGCGGTACGGACTTCGTTCGCGTGGGCACGTTTGAGGACGGCGGCATCACGGGCGCGATGAAGGTTGCCCACGCGGCCGAGGGCTTTGGTCTCGACTGCGAATTCCACGGCGGCGGCTTGGCGCACCGACACTGCATTGCCGCCATCCGCAACACTAACTACTACGAACTGGGTCTGCTCCATCCTCTAGTCAAAAACACCAAGCCGCCCGTCTATCCCCCCGAATTCACCGACGAGTTGGAAAACGTCGATGCCCAAGGCCACGTGTCCGTGCCGCAGGGGCCGGGTTTGGGCGTGGAGATGGATTGGGATTACATTGAAGGGCACAAGCGCGGCGAGATGGTGTTTGAGTAGGTTGCCGCACAATAACATCCGCAGATAGACGCAGATGGACGCAGAATAGGATGCACAAGACGATCCACATCAAAATAGGAGAATATCCATGCAGCGACGTCCCTATGGCACGAGTGGCGAACATCTCTCTGTAATCGGTTTTGGCGGCATTGTCGTCAGCCAAGTGGAAGCGGAAGAGGCCGCCCGCTTGGTGGGGCGGGCCGTTGAGCGCGGCGTCAATTACTTTGACGTGGCCCCGAGTTACGGCAACGCCGAGGAGCGTCTAGGACCGGCTTTGGAACCGTATCGCAGCGATGTATTCTTGGCCTGCAAGACGACCCAGCGCACGCGGGCTGGTGCCGCGGCTGAGTTGCGCCAATCGCTCAAGACCATGCGCACTGATCACTTCGATCTGTACCAATTGCACGCCATGACCACGGATGAGGATTTTGCCGCGGCTACTGCTCCCGACGGAGCCTTGGCGGCGTTTGTGGAGGCCCGCGATCAAGGCTTGGTGCGCTACATAGGTTTTTCGGCCCATTCGGCTGAAATCGCCTTGCAACTGCTGGACTATTTCCCCTTTGACTCAGTGCTGTTCCCCGTCAATTGGGTCAATTACTTCCGAGCCGACTTCGGCCCCCAAGTCGTGGCCAAGGCGCAGGAATGCGGTGCAGCCTGCCTTGCTCTCAAAGCCATGGCCCGCTCGCGCCTGCCCCAAGGGGCACCCAAACGCTACGCCAAATGCTGGTACGATCCCATTGACGAGCCGGAGCTAGCCGAGCTAGCCCTGCGCTTCGCCCTATCGCAGCCCATTACGGCTGCCCTGCCGCCCGGCGAAGCCCCCCTCTTTGAAATGGCCCTAGACATGGCCGATCGCCTCGCGCCGCTCACGGATGCCGAAGTGGAGGGCTTGCGGGGCCGCGCCGAGGGGAACTCGCCGCTGTTTGAGTTGGCGGCCACCTGAAAGGAGCAAATTGTGATTCCATTGGTCAGCACTCTCTGTCAAGGGCCGCTAGGCGTGGCCCAGCTACCGCGTCTGTGGTGGAAAAACCTCCTCCACCAAGCCGGACAGCTCGACGAGGACTATCCCTTTTGCAGCGGCGGTCTCGACAAATACGTGCTAGAGGTGCTGCGCATCGACCAAGACAGTGCCTTGCAATTTTTGTGGGACCAGCGGCCTACTTATCTACAGTTCGAGGAGTGGGTGACCGCCGAAGGTACATACGAGCCCAATCACATTGTGCGCTGGAACGAGTCGCTGGTGCCGCGCACCCACTATAGGCCGGACAAAATCGACGAGACCTATGGGGATATAGGCTGGTCGCCGGAGGAGACGACCGAAGTATCGGCCGTGCTGCTCAACTGCCTACAGGACTGGCACCTTTTCCACCGCCGCGTCTTCGCCCCCGGTGCCCCGGGCCTGTCTGGGCCTGTGGCTCCTACCCTCAGCAGCATTGACCGAGGTCCGTTGGGCATCTGCCAACTGCCGCGCACGTGGCTCAAGACCTGCCTGCGCGCTAGGGGCTGGTTGCATCTGGACTACCCCGACTGCGCCGAGGGCAGCCTCGACCAGCGCTGCTTGCAGACCTTGCAGGTGGATCAGCACGCAGCCCTAGCGTTTCTCCGCGAGGAAATGCCGACGTATCTCGCATTTGAGGACTGGGTGCGGCAGGAAGGTACTATCGAGGAAGAAGCGGTGGCGGCCTTCAATCAGCGCCTGCTCGAACGCGAGCACATCGCCGCCAAACAGGCTGAGATCCACGCCACCTTGCAGCGTCCTCCGACGTGGACTTCAGGGGTGCTGCTCAATCACTTGGAGGACTGGCACTACGCTTACGAGGGATTGGTCGGGGGGTGAGCTTCTGCAAGACAGCGACCTAGGGTTGATAGTGTTCAACATATTACGTATTAATGACATATCTATATATTATGATTAGGAGCAGACATGGCGAAAGGCCGTCGGCGCAGGGGTGAAGGTGTTTCAGAAAGGGAGCGAATCGCTGCCGAACTTGAATGGGCCAAGTACGGAAAAAAATGGGATATTATTGGGGGGATTTTTAATGGACTGATACGTTGGGGAGGTATCGTTGCATGTTGCTATTGCTTGTATCTGATGATAGATGCCCTAGCCGGCAAAACTACTGCTGCAGATATTGTCCTCAAAGCTATTACCGACTTGAAACTTGATGAGCGCATTTTATACTTGCTCACAGGTGGTACAACTCTTTGGGCTATAAGAGAGAGAAAACTGCGGAAAAAGACCATAAAGCATATAACCGCACAAAAAAAAGAACTTGAGGAACATATCGATCCCAACCGCACATCTAGTAACCTGACAGAAACAGGAGACACACATCCGGAGGACGAGCCATGAATGCCGAAATGGAAGCAATCGCCGGTATCAGGCTGGTGATTTATGTATTAATTGGGTGGATAATCTACTTTTGGGGATACCGCAAGTTTCGGATTGATCTACTGCGACACAAGCTGTTTGTGTTGCGAGATTCGCTTTTCAGAAAGACCTACAGTATGGGCGTTCCCTTTGATACTCCCTCGTATGTGACGATGCGTCAAACCCTCAATGGGTTATTGCGTCACGGTCATCGGGTGAGTATTTGGGGAGTGCTGGCAGCCTATTGGGGGTTAAGGAAATACCCGCAAGAAGAACGACCTTTTTCCGATGATTTGGAGGACCAATTGGCGGCCTTGCACAACGAAGAATACAGGGAGTTCGTGCAGGACATTTATCAACGCATGATGCTATCGGTATTTTGGCATATCACAACCGGTGCTCCCATTCTGATACTATACGTAGCGTATAAGCTATGCGTCCTGTTGGTTCAGGCCCTATACCATCGAAGTCGTAAGGCGATCCACCTCAGTATCCAGTCTCTGTCGCAGCGCATTGCTTTGAATGCCCCTGGGAGTAATACTGTGCCATTAGCCGCACAAGCTTGGGGACGTACCTTAGCCCAAACTACACGACGCCAGCCAACAGCCGGGCAACATGTAGTATAGGCATAGCTCCTTGAACAGTAATCGCCTCGTCCTCGATCATCCATTCCCTTGATTCTCCGATCGTCGTAGGCTATCGAGATATGTGGTGAAGCTAGGTCGGTTTAGAGGCGCGAGTGCGCGGCAACCACGGTCTTGAACTTCAACACGAGTAGGGACCCAGCATCTTCTCCAGCAGTTGAACCCTCGCTGGTAGCCCACCCCAGCGAGGTGGCGTCCGCTGAAGACTCACATCAAGCCGGAAGACGTGCGTTCCGGGGTGCGAAGTTGTTCTATGTAGAAGCGTCCTACCCTCAGGATCCGATGCTAAGACGGCAATCTGCTCAGACCGCGTTTGTGCGTCGATACGGAAAGCGGCGATGACGTGGGCATTGCAGTCCATTGCCCTTGCCGCCTGCAAGGTTTTCAGCTTGCTGCTCATGGACGCGGCAAAAGAATCGGTTGGAGAAAGGATCAGGTCAATCGACTCCAAGGCCGCAGCTATGCTTGGCTCGGGAAGTAGGAAGTCAGCGCAGGCTAAGATCGCTACTTTGGTTCCGTCTAGGTCAATGGGTGTGAGGGTTTGGCCTGATTTGAATGGACCTGCCTTAGTTGGATTCTGGGGGATTAGCTTCCTCTGGCTTCCCGCGTACCCATCCGGAGTCGCAATGAAATGCGTTAGGAACATACCGTCTGTTGCAGACTCAACTAGTCCAGCGCAGATGGCTGTTCGGTATCTCTTCGCCAAGGCACAGACTTCCCTCACATGGGATCCGTTGGGAACTGTTTCTCCGAGATTGACAAGATCGGTTTTAATTACACCGCCGGAGATGTTCAGCTCCGGAAAGACGTATATAGCAGTCCTGAATGACTTGAGAGGTTTTCTTATTTTTTCTATTTTGCTTCTACGTTTTCGTATGGTTGTTCTTTTTTCAGGAGTTTTTCTATGGTTTCGGATTCGTCGTTATCGGCGTTTATCGCGAGCAATCCCG
>JAJEFJ010000097.1 GCA_022820485.1 Candidatus Latescibacterota bacterium | reverse complement strand
CTCATCGAGCCATATTCAGGTTTCACCACAAACGCTGAACAGAAAGGCTTGTATGATGAGTACGCCGCGAATGCAATATGCCACCGATCTAACTGATGCACAATGGCAGCAGATCGAACCGTTGCTGCCGGCCCCGCGCTGGCGGCCCCACGGTCCGGGCCGGCCCCCGCGGGATCGACGCCAAATCGTCAACGGGCTTTTGTATTTGAACAAGACGGGGTGTCCTTGGGCTTTGTTGCCTTGTTGTTTTGGGCCGTGGAAAACGGTGTATGATTACTTTCGTCGCTGGAGCCTCGAAGGGGTCTGGTCGCCGGTGTTGGAACACCTCACCCAGCGGGAACATCGCCGCAACGGACGGGTTGCCAGGCCGTCGGCGGGTTGTGTCGATAGGCAGACGATAAAGACGGCAACCCAAGGAGAAATAATTGGTTATGACGCTGGTAAAAAGATCAAGGGCCGTAAACGGCATCTGCTGGTGGATACGTCGGGTTTGCTTCGACAGGTGGTGGTCACGGCCGCCGATGTCGATGATCGCGCCGGCCTTAAGCAACTCTTGACCCGCTTAGGGCGCACGGGCGTGGCTCGGTTACGGAAGCTATGGGTCGATGGCGGCTACCAAGGCGAGGCGATCCGAACGTGGGTGGCGAACCGAAAAAAGACCCACAAAATAGACCTAGAAGTCGTCGCCAAACAAGGCGGTGGATTTACCGTCGTCAAGCGCCGTTGGGTCGTCGAGCGCACGTTGGCATGGTTGATGAACTTTCGCCGCCATGCGCGAGATTATGAGGTCTTGACCCGCCACAGCGAAGCCTTGATTCAGGTGGCCATGATCCACCTGCTACTCAAAAGAATCAAATGAAAAATAGAGTTTTCAGACGGCTTCTGAGGGTTCAGGATCAAGCGATGCGAAGATGTCAGTATTCTTCTTTTGATCGAGGATATGCTGGCAGATACGCCACTGGACCTTCAGAGCGGTTATCCGCACATCGTGGCTCGCTTTCGAGGCCCATATCATATCGACCGAGTCACTCTCGGTCAGATGCCTCTTGAAGTCCACGTAATGAGAAGCAAGTTTATCTCCCAACTGAGTTAGTTCGGATTGTTTTACCTCCTTGGCAATGACACTCAGCCAATAAATCTCATTGGAGAGTCGTGGAAGATTCACGAAGCGTTCGGGGCCGCCATCTTCAGTTGCAGCGTCGAGACACGTCGAAATCAACTCGTCGATCCGGCGATTAAGATTCGACAAGTAGTCGATCGAGATTCGGTCAAGCTCTCCTCTGCGTCGCACGGCGCTGTGAATCCACCAGCCGATGGCAACGGTTGTCACCGCACTGATCAAGCCGGAAATCGGAATCGGCAGTTGGGATTCACTGGAAGTCGGCAGTTGGGATTCACTAGAAGTCGGCAGTTGGGATTCACGCACCAATGGCATGGCGAGTGCGCCAAGGAGTACGCCAAGGAGTGCGCTGAGTATGATTGCGGGGATGTTGAAATTATTCATATCGCCTATCGTGGGCTTGTCCCTGGCGTGTCTTTGGCATGCTTGATGTAGTGGCGAATCTCGAAATCGAGCATCGGTTCAGCTACCGATTCGAAGTGTAAAAGATTCTGAACCTCCTCAATCCCGAATTCTCTGGCGAGTCCCCCAAACGCTTCTTCGAGAAATGATGTGGGGTAACCGTACTTGACACCATCTAGTTGAATGGTCACCTGGTCATTGGTCTCTTTCGCTTTCAAGAACGCAGGCCTCAGATGTTTTTCTAGGAACTGCTGGCCAGATCCAGATCCCTGTTCCCGGTATCGTGGACCTGGTAGTGGGGTGAATTCTCTGGCGATGTTGATCTCAATCATTGTTCGACTCCTCGGGACGGGTGCACCAACGAAACGTTGTGCCGCGCAAAGAATGGGCGACTGCTCTAAAGTCAAGATCCGCAACAGAGCCGCCGACGTCAGAAGTCAAGACTCGAAGATCTGGCAACTTGCCGTTCTCCGCATCCTGTTTCATCGTGGGTAGCCCGAGTCCCCTGCCAAGTCTGCCTGTGGCAGATCCGAAGGTTCCATTGAAGGCGTCTTTTAGTAAAAGGGTTCGTCCATATGAGAGAAGCGAAACACCGGTTCTTTGCAGCGTATCTTTTGCTGGTTTGCTATTTAGAATACCAATGCCAAGATCGATGAAGCTGAAGTAGGCAGTTTGGTCTCGGCAGTAGACGCTGACAAACCATTTTTGGGGAAAGCGTCGCTTCTGTTGCTTCTGGCGCTTCTGACGTCCTGCAGGTTTCCTGTCCCCCGCGTGGTTGTGGGTATTTGTCATGACAAGAGTCCGATAACAGGCATTAGCGCGTTCCTTGGAGACGGGTACGTGTTCCTCTGCGAAGTTGACTAATTCCGCAGCTATTTCCGCGAGCACCTTGTCGCTTGACCTTTTCTGTATCAGTCCCTTTGCAGGAGGAAGATCAGATGGTGGATTGGCAAACCCAGCAAAGAAACCAGATGCCTTGAATTCGGAGGCTACGGTTGGATCCCGTGGTAAATTTCCGCTGACCTGATTATGATAGACACTGGAGTCTATAATTGCTCGGATCAGCAGAAGTGCATCACTAGTGAAATGTTGGACATCGCCAAGGTCAAGAAAAATCTTGATGCCCCGTTGATTAAGATACCTCCGTAATGTGTTGCAGTACTTGAGAGTTTCGTTAGGCTCGTCAAAAAGACTGAGCGTTTCGGGTGCTCGCAGCGATGATTCTTGTTGACGGGAGCGTGTTGATCGGGGTCTCGTCGGTCGCTTCCGCAACGCCCTTTGCCGTTCCTGTGCATGGTGCCGTCGCTGGCCGAGTTTTCGCCGCCGCCGTTCCTGACGGAGAGTGAACTCGTAAGTGGACCACAAACGCTTCATAGCAGATGTCTCTCGATTTCATAGCCAGTCGCCCTCCAGCACTAGGAGCCGCTTGTCGTGCGACCACAGCACCCCAGCGAGGTCGGTCAAGCTAAACCCCGGATCGCAACAGCCCTCTAGCCTTTGTTCAGACCGATAGAGACGACTACAGAGGAAGACTGTGGCGGGATCCGATGAAGATAAGTCGCAAGGCTGCTACAGCGCAGACGTCAACTGCTGTGCCTATTGATCGTAGAAGATCGTTCTACACCTGCCATGCCTTGGTCATGTAGCCCTCTAGCACGTTAAGGGTCCATATTATAAATAGACAAACCCCAATTTTTTGAATTTTGTCAAGGTGATGAACGCACGCAAGAGTCGGGCAGTTGCCTAAAGAGGTTTGCAGTCCCTTCGGCAGGGCTTCCAGTACGGTTTGGTTACCTTATCACAGGTCCATCCAGCATCTACTTCAGCCATGTAGGCTGTGCTCAGTCTCCTCGGCTGCATACGGGGCTCTTTTCTCGTGGTCGGAGACCAATATACGGATATGCATGTTGCGGCAAACGCATTTGCCTTGCAGAATATCCTGAACCAACAACGCGAGAGGAACGCAATGCCTATCAGCGCCAAAGACCTCCAAGCGGCCCTCCCCGACCTCGAAAGCACTCAGCGTTGCGAGGGCCTTGAAAACACCGTCACCATCCACCGCGACCCTTGGGGAATTCCCCATATCCAAGCTGAAGGCGAAGCCGACCTGTTCTTCGCCCAGGGCTTTGCCACGGCCCAAGACCGCCTGTGGCATATGGACTTCGATCTCCACCAAGCCCTAGGCCGCTGGTCCGAATGGGCTGGCCCTGCAGGACTGGACCGCGATCGCCTCCTGCGCGCCGCTGGCATGGGCCGCACCGCCAAGTTGGACTACGAAGCGTCCAGCCCCCAAGCTCGCGCCATGCTCGACGCGTACGCCGCTGGCGTCAATGCCTTTTTGGCGACGACAACGGCCCTGCCCGTCGAATACCAACTCCTCGGCCAGCGTCCCGAGCCGTGGGAAAGCTGGCACTGCCTCGCCGTGTACAAGATGCGCAACAGCCTGCTCGGCACCTTTGAATCCAAGCTCTGGCGCACTCGTCTCGCCCAAGTTGTCGGCCCTAAGAATCTCGCTCAGCTAATCAAGGGCTATCCCCAAGGCCACCTGCTCACCGTACCTCCGGGCACCGAGTACCAGGGAGAACCGCTCGACGGCCTTGCGGCTCTTAGCCGCGAAACTGACCCCGGCTCCAATGCGTGGTCCATCGCGGGTGAGTACACGGATTCGGGCTTGCCGCTGGTGGCCGGAGATTCGCACCGCGGCCTCGATACTCCTTCCGTCTATTACCAAGTCCATATCGCCTGCCCGGACTTCGCCGTCAGCGGCTACTCGGTGCCCGGCGTCCCTGGCGCCCTGCACTTTTGCCACAGTGAGTACGTGGCTTGGGGTATGACCTACGGCAGTGCCGATACCCAGGACTTGTTCGTCGAGCGCTTTCGCGAAACGGCCGATGGCTTGGAATACGAGTTCAGCGGCGCGTGGCGGTCAGCGGAAATCCTGCGGGAAAAAATTCACGTCCGCGGTGCGGCACCCGTTACCTCCGAAGTCGTCATTACTCATCACGGACCTATCATCGCGGGCGATCCGCGCAAAGGCCAAGCCATCGCCATCAGCGACCCCGGCCTCATCGAAGGCACTCCTTGGGCCGACGCGGCCCGCGACGCCATGCGCTCCCGCTCGGTCGAGGACTTGCACCAAGCCTTCGCCCGCTGGAACGACCGCGTCAACAACTACGCTGTCGCCGACATCCACGGCTGCTTCGGCTATCTGCACGCGGGCCGAATCCCCGTGCGCGAGGCCGCAAACGGCTGGCGTGCCGTTCCTGGCTGGCGCGGCGAGCACGAGTGGCAGGGCTACATCCCCCACGCCGAGTTGCCCAAAGCCATAGACCCCGCAACAGGCTATGCCATCACCTGCAACCAGCGCGTGACCGGCTCGGATTATCCCTACTACATCGGGCTCGTCTTTAGCCCAGACTACCGCGCCCGCCGCATCCAGACCCGCATCCTCGAATTGGCAAAGGGCACGGCCACGCCCGAGGCTATGGGCCGCATCCACGCCGAACGCGTCTCGCTGCCGGCCCAGGTCTTTACGCGGGCCCTGCTCGCCATCGAGCCACCCGACGCCGACTGCGCCCAAGCCCTCGACCTGCTGCGCCAGTGGGACTGCCGGATGGACCGCGATCAAGCACAGCCGGCGATTTATGCGCAAACCCGCAACCTGCTCGGCTACCACATAGCGCAACACCTGTTCGGTGACGCCGCTTTGACCTTGCTCGCGGAGGCTGGCGGCGACGCTCACTGGCGTCTTATCACCCTCGAAGCAACCCTCGCCATTGAGCGCGGCGATACGGCACTGCTGCCGCCCGGCCAAACTTGGTCCCAAGCTCTGACAGAGGCCCTGACCGGTGCCATCGCCGCGCTCAAAGAGGCCATCGGCGACGACATGGACCAATGGCGTTGGGGCCGCTTGCACTGCACCCAGCCTCAGCACCCATTCTCTGCGGTTTTCCCCGAAGCCGCTTCCTTCCTCGCCCCCCCTTCGCTCCCCGTCCACGGCGACGGCGACACGCCCCTAGCCGGCAGCTATGCCTTCGACGACTTCACCGTTACGGGTCTGTCGGTCAACCGCTATATCTTCGATCCCTCCGACTGGACTCGCTCGCGCTGGATCGCGCCGCTGGGGGCTTCTGGCCACCCGGCTAGCCCGCACTACGCCGACCAAGCCCGGCTTTGGGCCGATGTGGAATTCATACCTCAGTTGTGGGATTGGCAGGAGATACGCGACCGGGCGGAGACGACGCAGCACTTGATGCCGCCGGAGGGATAGTTCACGCGGATGATGATAAATGGATTTTATTGCAGTAAATTGCCATTAAAGGTAATTTATTGTTATGAAATTCGATCAATTGCTCGCCATCGTGGCCGATGAGCCGGTGTTCGAAACCGGCCTGCTCTTGGCCGGGTACGTAAATCCAAACGATATGCGGCGACAGCTCGTGCGCTGGACCCAAGCCGGACGACTGCACCAACTACGGCGAGGACTTTACGCGCTGGCACCGCCCTACCGCCAAACCGCGCCCCATCCCTTCCTCGTCGCCAATCGACTGGTGCGCAGCTCTTATGTCAGCGGTCTGTCGGCGTTGGCGCATGCTGGTGTGATTCCCGAGTACGTGCCGGAAGTGACCAGTGTGACCGGTGGGCGTCCTCAACTTCGCCAGACGCCGCTAGGTCGCTTTTCCTTTCGCCATCTCAAGACCGATCTGCTCTACGGCTATCAACACGTGGAGTTGGCACATGGCCAGTCGGCTTTTGTCGCTGCACCGGAAAAGGCGCTGCTCGATCTGATCTATCTACAGCCGAATGGCGATGCATCCGCCTATATCGGAGAGCTACGCCTCGACTGGGGGAGCCTCGACTTAGCGGAACTGGATAGATTGGCTGCTATCGCCGCCTGCCCCAAATTGCTGCGAGCCGGGCGGCGCATTCGCGCACTCGCCGAAGACGCGATGTTGGGATACGAAGAGCTATGAAGGAGCACTTGTTTCAACTCGTGCAGGTGGCCGATCCCTTGCAGGGGCGCAACATCCTGCGCGAATACTTGCAGGCCCGCATCTTGGATGCTTTACAGGGTGTAGGGGCGATGGTGCCGCTGGCGTTTCAAGTTTAGGTCCAGTTTACTAACTCTATATCATCCATATCATCCACGATAATTTCCACAGAAGAAGGGTCAACCGGCTCAAATCCATCGAAACTACTATTTGGTATTTTGACGCCTCGGCCGACACCGTAGCCTCTTGGGAATTGCTGCAACCATCCTACTTCTTCAAGTGAAAGCGAGTCTAACTTGTCCGTGGTGAACACAACCCCGTGCTGCCCGGCTGCTCCGAGAGCATTTTGGAACAAGTCATCCTCAGAAACAATGCCCTCTTCAATATCCGAGTCCGTAGTCAGCAGAATGAAGCCAACCCCCAAAGCATCTGCGAGCAAAGCGTCTGACGGTGGATTTTCAGCAAAGACTATCTCAAAGGTCATGTTTTCAGCATCTACTGCACCTTCGCCGAACAGGTAGATGTAATCCTCTCCGGTCTCGGTCGCTGCACTCCAAACAACCACAACTTTCAGGTTCTCCGGCAGTTGGGTTTGATTGTCATTGCTCAGCGTGCCTGAAACGACAAACCCAACTTCGGCGGGTGGAGTAGTCCCTTTGTCGTCAGCACAACCCAGTACGAGTAGGCCGCCGATAAAAAGCATCCTTGTAAGCATTTCTGATGTCCTTCCGTTGTGAGAATGAGGGCGGGCGACCCCCAAAGGTGAAATTAAGTTTTCTTCTCCTTATGGGTGATGAGTGTTGACTAGCAGTGCGGCCCGATGTCCACCGCTTGAAGCTAACGGCTTTCATAGGCTCTGCTTGCTGGCATAGAGCGATTACTGCGAGACGTCTTAAGTTGCCCCCAACTGGTCTGCTCTACGGAGGTCGGCCAATCCTTTGTGATAATTTGGCCGCCTATGTGGGCTTCTTTGAGAAGGCCAAAGTTCCAACTCTCAACTTCGTCTGTGAGATTCGTGATATAAACAGGTCCTACCCCGACCTCAAACACTTCGTCCCATTCGGCCGCATAGACCGTTGAGAAAAAGTAGAAAAACCTCTGTGTGGGTGATAATGGAAAAGGAATGTCCCCGCACACCCAATTCGGCGTCGGCGGACAACGGGCATTGACGAATACCCACCATATATTTACCCCTATCGGATCAGGAGGATTAAGCTCTGGCAGGGGTAAGTCCCAAAAAGTTCCTTGGGACGCCTCAAAGTCATACATCAGCCAATCCGTCTGATCGGGATCTAGAGGGTGCGGGTCCAGGCGATCCCAGTCCTGTGCTAGGGTACCATACGCCACGGTATCCGGCTGCTCTAAGTAGCGAAAGACTTGCGCCCCTTCTTTTTTCAGGTAGAGCGTATCGGGTAGAAACCCATTCCAGTCCTGTCGCACGACGAAATACGACCGCTCTTTTAACTGAACTTGGCCGACTACCTCCGTTGAAACGGTCTCTTCAAGCCGTAGGGTGTCTGGGTATCGTACGTCATATTTCTGAAACACCCAGCGGTTGCCTACTTCTAACGGGAAAAAGTCGCCTTCCTCGGCTTGGGCTATGCCCATACAGCCTGCAACTAAGACGCCAAATGCGATCCATCTAAGTGCCATTCTCTGCCTCCTCATCGCGCTTGCAGGTGTCGAGGAGCATCTGATAGATACGTCGTTGCATCCCCCTTGCTATTGAGTATAGCAATCGCCGTGCGGCTTTTGTATCGGGTGCTCACCTGATTTTTTGCCCTGCGGCCCACGCCGCTCGATAGCTTTCCGGCGTATCCACATCCACGAAGATGCCCTCGTCCTCGACAGGTATTTCGACGACGTTGGCTGCGTTTTTTGCCAAGACCGGCCGCGCACCCCGGTCGCCGGTCAACGCGAGCAAGGCATCGCGATAGGCGCTGCCGATAGCTACCGGATGGCCGCGTCGCCCATCGCGCACCGGCACGGCGATGGTCTCGCTGCTTTTCAACGCCTCGGCGACCTTTAGCATCGTCTTACTAGCTATCTGCGGCATATCTCCTAGGGCAACGAGATACCCTTGCTCGCCGACTGCCGCTTCCACGCCCACTCTGATAGAGGCGGCCATCCCCTCGGCGAAATCGGGGTTGTGTACCAGCCGCACGGGATAGCGGCCCAACGCTTCCTCTACCTCTGCTCGCTGATGCCCTGTCACCACGATTACCTCCCCCAAACCCACCTCGCAGATTCGCTCCACCACGACTTGGAGGACGCATTGCTTTTGCCAAGGCAGCAGCAACTTATTGGCACCCTCCATCCTAGAGGAACTTCCCGCCGCTAGTACGATTCCGCTAAGGTTTGCGAATCTGGTCATCTCAATCCGTCACTCCGCCGCGTTGGCTTATTTGATTGACAAAGACAGGCAAAATTTTGTAATATCCACCTCCGCGTCACTCGCTTCTGGCCCTTAACAATAGCATCGGCCCATGCAGCTTGCAGGTTCTCATACTTTTCGCGCCCCGAGGCAAGTCATGTGGGACTTGCTCAACGACCCCGAGGTCTTGGCACGCATCACCCCAGGCGTCGATACCTTGGAGCAAACTGGCCCCGGACAGTACCAAGCCGTGCTGCACATCAAAATGGGACCGATCAACAGTACCTTCAACGGCGCGCTGCAAGTAGTAGATAGCAAGGAGCCGGAAAGCTATCGCCTGCTCGTCGATGTCGATGGCAAGATTGGCCAGATCGCGGCCGAGGGCCACATCCGGCTCGCCGAAGACCACGAGACGACCACGGTGGCAGTCGAGGGCGGCTCGCAGTTGACGGGTCGGTTAGCGAGCATGGGTCAGCGCCTGCTCTCGGGCGTGGCGCGGATGTTTACCAACCAGTTTTTCAAGGCGCTGGAACGCGAAGTGTCAATTAGGAATTAGGGATTTCCGTCCCCAATTCTCAATTCGTAATTCCTAATTCGCACTTCTTAATTCGATTCAATAGGAGGTGGCTATGTCAGTAGCAATCAAGGTCACTGTCAACGGCCAGACCCACGAGCACGAGGTGGAGCCGCGCCAGATGCTCGTCAGCTATTTGCGCGAGGAGTTGGGCCTGACAGGTACGCACGTCGGCTGCGACACGAGCAACTGCGGTGCCTGTACCGCCATCGTCGATGGCCAAGCCGTCAAGGTCTGCACCATGCTCGCGGCGCAAGCCGATGGCGCGGAGATAACGACGATTGAAGGGCTTGCGGCCAACGGCACGCTGCATCCGTTACAGGAAGCCTTCCGCGAAACTCACGGCTTGCAGTGCGGCTTTTGCACGCCCGGCATGATTATGGCCGCTTGGCAGTTGCTAGAGCACAACGCAACGCCGAGCGACGCGGAGGTTCGCCACGCGCTCGAAGGCAATTTTTGCCGCTGCACGGGCTACGACAACATCATCAAGGCGGTCCAACACGCCGCCGAAAGCGCATAGGAGGCCGCTATGGGAGTCATAGGACAATCCGTCAAGCGCGTCGAAGACCAGCGCTTTATCACCGGCAAGGGCCGCTACACCGATGACATTACCCTGCCCAACTCAACCTTTGCGGCGCTCGTGCGCAGCCCACATGCCCACGCCGCGATCAACGGCGTCGATACGACGGCCGCAGCCGCAGCCGCTGGCGTGGTCGCCGTATTTACGGGTGCCGACCTCGAAGCTGCTGGCGTCGGCGGTCTGCCCTGCGGCTGGCAGGTGGATTTCAAAAACGGCGAGACCATGAAGGAGCCAGCCCATCCGGTGTTGGCTGCGACCAAGGTACGCCACGTCGGCGACCCGGTTGCCATCGTCTTGGCCGAGAGCCGCGAGCAAGCCGCGGACGCCGCTGAGTTGGTGGCTGTGGATTACGAGGTTTTGGACGCGGTCGTCGCAGCAACTCAAGCGACGGCCGAGGGTGCGCCGCAGTTGTTCGACGATGTGCCCAACAACACGCCCTTCGACTGGGAGCTCGGCGATCAAGCGGCCACGGACGCCGCCTTGGCTAGTGCCGCGCACGTTACCACGTTGGAGTACGACAACCAACGGCTCATCCCCAACGCGATTGAGCCGCGCTGCGCCATTGGCGATTACGACGGCGCGCGCGACCACTACACGCTCTACACCTCGTCGCAGAATCCCCACGTCATTCGCCTGCTGATGACGGCGTTTGTCTTGGGTCTGCCCGAGCACAAGGTGCGCGTGGTGTCGCCGGATGTGGGCGGCGGCTTTGGCTCGAAAATTTTTCACTATGCCGAAGAGGTCCTCGTCACGTGGTGCTCGCGCCAGATTGGCCGTCCGGTCAAGTGGACCGCCAGCCGCAGCGAGGCATTCCTCACCGACGCCCACGGCCGCGATCACCATACCAAGGTTGATCTCGGCCTCGACGCCGACGGGAATTTCGTCGGCCTGCGGGTCAAAACCGTCGCCAACTTAGGCGCGTATTTGTCGACTTTCGCGCCGTGCGTACCCACGTATCTCTACGGCACGCTTTTGCAGGGGCTATATACGACCCCGGCGGTTCACGTCGACGTCACCGGCGTCTTCACCAACACTACGCCAGTTGACGCTCTGCGCGGCGCAGGCCGCCCCGAGGCCACGTACGTCCTCGAGCGCACGGTTGAGCAGGCCGCCTTGGAGACGGGCCGCGACCCAGCCCAACTGCGGAGCCAGAATTTTATCCCGGCCTTTGACGGCGTCGAGCAGGAAGGGTATCAGACCCAGGTGGCCCTGCAGTACGACAGCGGCAACTACGGGGCTGTGCTCGAAAAAGCTCTCGCGGCCATCGGCTACGACGAGCTGCGCGCCGAGCAGGCACAGGCTCGCGCCGCCGGCAATGGTCGCCATATCGGCATTGGCTTTTCGACCTATATCGAAGCCTGCGGCATTGCGCCCTCGGCCGTGGTCGGCGCATTGGGTGCGCGCGCTGGCCTGTTTGAGAGCGCGGGCGTCCGCGTCCAGCCCACCGGCAAAGTCACGGTATTTACCGGCAGCCACTCGCACGGGCAGGGCCACGAGACGACTTTTGCCCAGGTGGTGGCCGACGGGTTGGGCGTGGGGATCGAAGACGTGGACATCATTCACGGCGACACCGAGTCCGTGCCCTTTGGCATGGGCACGTACGGTTCGCGCTCGCTGGCCGTCGGTGGCACAGCCATCGTCAAGAGCATGGACAAGATCAAGGAGAAAGGGGCCAAGATCGCGGCCCACTTGCTCGAAGCTGCCGAGGATGACCTCGAATTCGCCGAGGGTAGCTGGACGGTCAAGGGCACCGACCAGTCGATCGCCTTTGGCGAGGTCGCATTGGCCGCGTATGTGCCGCACAATTTTCCCGAGGGACTGGAGCCGGGGCTGGAGTTTACCAGCTTCTACGACCCGGCCAATTTTACCTTTCCCTTCGGCGCTCACATAGCGGTCGTGGAGGTGGATGCCGAGACCGGCGTGGTTGCGGTGCGGCGCTACGTCGCGGTTGACGACGTGGGCAATATCGTCAATCCCATGATCGTCGAAGGCCAAGTAGCAGGCGGCATTACGCACGGCATTGGCCAAGCCCTGTTCGAGGAGGCGGTGTACGACGACAGCGGCCAGCTCATTTCTGGCTCGTACATGGACTACGTCCTGCCACGCGCCGACGACCTGCCTTCCTTTGAAACCGACCACACTGTCACGCCCTGCCCGCACAATCCCCTCGGCGTCAAAGGCGCTGGCGAGACCGGCACGATTGGCTCGCCGCCGGCTATTGTCAACGCCGTGATCGATGCCCTGTGGCCTTTGGGTGTGCGCGACCTTGCGATGCCGCTGACGCCGCAGAAGGTGTGGCAGGCCATCCAGCAAGCCAGCTAAGGAGAAGACGACCATGATACCTGTTGCGTTTGACTATCATCGTCCCTCTTCAGTAGATGAGGCGATTGAGCTCCTCTCAGACGACGCCAAGCTCTTAGCTGGCGGCCACAGTTTGTTACCGGCCATGAAGCTGCGCCTGTCGTCACCGGGCGCGCTGATCGACATTGGCCGGATCGCCGAGCTCAATTACATCAGAGAGGACGGCGGCACCATTGCTATTGGTGCGACTACTACCCACCACCAGATTGCGTCCTCGGATTTGGTCGGTGCCAACGCCTCGGCCTTGGCCCAAGCTGCCTCGGTCATCGGCGATCCGCAGGTGCGCAACAAGGGCACCATTGGTGGCTCGCTGGCCCATGCCGACCCCGCGGCCGACTATCCGGCCGCGATTTTGGCGCTGGGGGCTGAGATTGTCGTCAGAGGACCCGACGGCGGGCGTTCGATCTCGGCGGACGAGTTTTTCATCGATCTGTTTTTGACCGCGCTCGCGCCGGACGAGATCATCACCGAGGTGCGAGTGCCGACCGCGGAAAAGTCGGCGTATGTCAAGTTCCCGCATCCGGCCTCGCGTTTTGCCGTGGTGGGCTGCGCTGTCGCCTCGGCTGGAGGCGCGGTCAAGGTCGCCTTTACGGGCGTGGCCAATGCGGCCTTCCGCGATAGTGGGGTTGAAGCAGCCCTCAGCGGCGGCTTGAGCGAGGAATCGATCGCCGCTGCTGCTGTACGGGCGGCCGACGGACAGGAGGTGCTCGCCGACCACTTTGCTGGTGAGGAGTACCGCCGTCACTTGGCGAAGGTTTTTGCTCGCAAGGCGCTTGCGGCCATCGCTTGAGTGCCGTCGTACCTAACAGGAATAGCCCCCGATGCCGGTTGAGCGTCGGGGGCTATTTCTATGGTAGTTTCAGAGGCCGTCTGTTTTGACGAAGAAGCTCTGTTCAACAGATCGTAGGCCAAGCGCCGCGCACGGACCCAAAATGCCGTTGCAATGAGGAAAATGCCTCGTGTGTCGGGTCGGGTTGCACGGGAACGGACTGTTGTCTGTCGAGATAGAGGCAACCTACTTCGTTCGCAGGCAGCGTGGTTAGCAACCTACCGGCCCGTTCCATTGCCGCACACCACTGCCGCTTCAGATCCGATAGCGTCTGCGGGACCGCCAAGTCTAGCCGCTGGATTTCCTCTTGGGTAAAAGCCGCGTTGCGATTTAACTGGTCAAGCAAGAAATCCGGCGTATATCCCTGATCTTTCCCACAGGCCGCCCAGCACAGCGCCCCCAACGACAGATAGCTGCTGTCCAAATGGAGAACGTCGATGAAATCGCGCGCCTCTCGGCGTCCGGCCAAAGCCAACACCTTGTTGGTGGCCGCGTCGGCTCGGTGCAGGCGGTAACCGCATAGTTCGTCTTGTTCAACGGGAAAGAAGCGGAAAGCGGAATCCTGAGCCCACTCTAAGCGAAGGGACTGACCTTCCTTCGCCGCGATGGCCCTGAGATAGGCTGGCTGCCGCAAAATCCATTCGATCGCAAAGCCATTCGCGTCTAGGACGGCGACGTCAAACGCAGCACTCCGTGCGACGCTGTCTTCCATGTCGTGGAACATATCTAGGTCTTCGGAAAAACGCGGACTGTCGGGAATTTGGTGCAGGACCGTAGCACCGGCTACATAGCTTTCTGGGCTGCGGTTTTGCGCTAACAAACGCAGGATAGATTGCTGAAATGCGCTTAGGGGCATAGGCGAGCGGCCAAGATAAATCCCTGCCGGCCTCCATGCAGGCGTAAGCCCCGGGCGATCTCGGGTATATCGCCGACGCCGATTTCCAAATCACGGCGCATATACCAGAAGCAGCGGGAGTAGTAGTCGGCAAAGGCTTGGCGGGCGAGTTGCAGCCGCTCGGTTTCGTCTAGCGTGTTTTCGCGTTCTGGATGCACGGGTCGTTTTTTCGGGATTATACGCGAGAAACGGCGATTAGCGTCTCTGGGAAGGCTACGCCGCTCCATCAGGAAAAAGACGGTCCACGGCCAGCGTCCATCCCGGAACCGCTGGCTCGGCCGCTGCCGCCTCGCCTCGCCGATATGCAATCGGCGCAGCGGGATTTATGGCCTTGTAACTTCGCACCACATCTTCACCTTTCAAGTCCACATCCCAAACGACCAGCGTCCCAGCGGCGAAATAGTCCGCCCGCTTTTGCTCCATCTCTTGCTCGGCCATCGAACCGTAATCACTCTCGCTGCGGACCTCAACGGCGAAGACGGGTGCTCCTTTGAGAAACTTCATCGTCAGCTCACCTGTATAGAACGCCGCGTCCGGGCTGAACGACTGGCGTTCGGGCAGATCGACGATAAAGCCGACATTATCCGCGAAGGCGTACCCGGTGCGAGTGAGCTGCGCATATTCCCGCAAGCTGGCGAAAATCTCGCCCGCCGCATACCCCGGCAATCCTCCTGTCGGCGACATAAGTACTAATTCCCCTTTGATCAGTTCGGCCTTGCCATTTTCTGCTACGTGGCGCAGGTCATTTAGAGTAGCTGCAACATTTGTCATAGCTCGTACACATCCTGCTATAAGGTCATAATTGAACGGTACATTAGAATGAGAACAGGAGCAAGGTTTTGTCGTACAACTTAATCCCGCGTCAACTGACTTCCGTCTCGTAAATAAAAATCGCTTCGATCGGCGCGGAAAACACGTGGGCGATCTTAAATGCCAGCGGCAGACTGGGGTCGTATTTGCCCTTTTCGAGGGCGTTCACCGTTTGCCGCGAGACCTCTAGACGCTCCGCGAGATCAGCTTGGGTCCAGTCGCGCTCGGCGCGCAACACCTTTAGGCGATTTTTCATCGGTAGCGGAGATGGCCGACGATAACTGAGACCACGAATGTAAACGTCATCAGCAAAATGATATCTGAGACTTCGGGATCCGTTATGAATTTTGCAGTTACCATCAGCAAATAACTAACGCTGCCGACGAGCGCGACGCCCATAGCTATAGCCAGTGCATCGAGTTGGATTTTGCGCTGTAGCTCATCCATGTATTTCAGGTGGCGCAAATACGACAGGATCATGCCAATGCCGATACCCGCGTTGAGGACGATTGCGATAGCGGATATCAAATCAGAGGAATGCCATTCGTATAATATCGCTTTGTCGGCCAACACCATTGTCATCGACCAGGCAAAGGTCCAACAAAGAAAGCGAATTGTGTTTTTTGCACTGCCGCTAGTAAAACCACTCAAATTGACCATTGACCTCTCCATGAGTCTGCTGTCCTTTCCATAAAGTAAAGTTTGTTTTACAAGAGAACATAATCTGAAAAATCGTAATGTCAAGCGTATTTTACAAAAAGATTGGCATACTTGCCTTTTGGGATGGTACTTTGCAAAGATTGTTCGGGTAAGGCGTCTTGACTTGTGCGACTAAAAAGGACAATATCGGCGGGCGTTGAGACGCGGTTGAAATTCAGCGGGAGTTGGGTCGAGTCACGTCCATGCAGGCGGACCAGTCCGTCTTCACCAAGGAACAAACAGCGATGTCCACGATACAGACGATGTCACAGAGCGATCTCAGAGCCGAAGCCAAGCGCTACCTGCCGGGAGGCGTCGGCGCTACGGGACGGCACAACCCGTGCTTGGGGTATGCCCTCTACCTGCGCCATGCCGAGGGCTGCCGCATCTACGATGTCGATGGCAAGGAGTACATCGATTTCAACTTGGCCCACGGAGCCGCGTTTTTGGGCTACAATCACCCGGCGACGCGCGAGGCCATGACCGCGGCATTGGACGTGGGCATTCTCTCCGGCTACGAGACCGAAGCACATACGGACCTAGCGCGGCGGATCACCGAGATCGTCCCTTGCGCCGAGCGCGTTCGCTACGGCAATACCGGCTCAGAGGCGACGATGGTCTGTGTCCGCTTGGCTCGCGCCCATACCGGCAAGCACAAGATTCTCAAATTCTGGGGGCACTTTCACGGCCTCTACGACTACGTCATGTACAATTCGCACACGCCGTTGACGCCGGTGACTCCGGGCAACTACGTCGAGCCGTGTGGTGAGTCGGCGGGCATGCCTCCGCAGATGGACGACCTCATCATCGTCGTACCGTGGAAGGACGAGGCCGCACTGGCAAGAGCGCTGCGCGAGCACGGCGACGAGATCGGCGGCATTATCATGGAGCCGATCAATTACAACCAAGGTTGCATCGTCGCCGACACCGAGTACATGCAGTTCGTCCGCGATCAGGCCAGTGCCCACGATATCGTCCTCATATACGACGAGGTGCTCTCGGCCTTCCGCACTGGGCCCGACTGCGCACAGGGGTATTACGGTGTCACCCCGGATGTTTGCGTTTTGGGTAAGGCGGTCGCCGCTGGTGCTCCAGTCACTGTCATTGCTGGCAAAGCCGAGATCATGGATCTGGTGGGACCGCTTGGCGAGGTGGCGCAGAGCGGGACCTTTACCGGCAACCCACCGGCCGTGATGACTGCACTGGCTGCCGTCAACGAGCTGACCAGTCCGGGGTTTTACGATCACATCTACGAAGCTGGAGGCCGGCTCTGCGACGGTCTGGTTGGACTGTTCGAGCGCGCTGGCGTGCCCGCCCGGGTGCAGGGATTGGGCGCGCGCTTCGGCATCTTCTTCGGATTCACCCATCCGGTCGAGCGGTTTGACGATAGCCTCAACCGCGACCAGGAGATGACCGGGAGATTCATCCGCGCCTGCGCCGACAAAGGGGTCTATTTCCACGACTACGGCACGCTCGTCGCCGGCCACCACGGCGTCTCAGCCCAGCACACCTTGGACGATATCGACGAAGCACTCAATCGGATCGAGCGCGCACTGCATAGTATGTGAGCGGTGGTGCTACAGAATTAGTCCCGCGTCAGTTGGCGGTAGCGGACCCGCTGGGGCACGATTGAATCTTCGCCTAGCCGCGCCTTCTTGTTTTCCTCGTACTCCGAAAAGTTGCCCTCGAACCAATAGACTTGGCTGTCGCCCTCAAAGGCCAGAATGTGTGTGGCGATGCGGTCTAAAAACCATCGGTCGTGGCTGATGACCACCACGCAGCCGGCGAAGTTTTCCAACCCCTCCTCCAGCGCCCGCAGCGTATGCACGTCTAGGTCGTTGGTCGGCTCGTCGAGCAGGAATACATTGGCCTGCTCCTTGAGCACCTTGGCCAGATGGACTCGATTGCGCTGCCCGCCCGAGAGCGTCCCAACCTTCTGCTGCTGGTCGGCACCGAGGAAGTTGAAGCGCGCGAGGTACGCCCGCGAATTTACCTTGCGCTCGCCTAGCTCGAGCTCTTCCTCGCCGCCCGAGACCTCCTGCCAGACCGTGTTTTCTCCCACTAAGGACTCCCGACTCTGATCTACGTACCCCAACTGCACGGTCTCGCCGATGTGGAGTTGGCCGCTGTCGGCGGTCTCCTGGCCGGTAATTAGCCGGAACAGGGTTGTCTTGCCTGCGCCGTTGGGTCCGATGACCCCGACGATTCCGCCCGAGGGCAGCGCGAAATCCATGTTCTCGAAGATAATGCGGTCGCCATAGCGCTTGCTCACGCCCTTGGCCTCAATGGCGATATCGCCTAGCCGCGGTCCCGGCGGAATGTAGAGCTGCACCTCCTCATTCCGCTGCACTCGATCCTGATTTAGCAATTCTTCGTAGGCCCTGATCCTAGCCTTGTTCTTCTGCTGCTTGGCCCTCGGCGTCATGCGGATCCACTCCAGCTCGCGTTCCAGCGTCCGCTGTCTTTCGCTCTCGCTCTTTTCTTCCAGCCGCAGGCGCTCCTTCTTCTGCTCTAGCCACGACGAATAATTTCCCTTCCACGGCACGCCGCGCCCTTGGTCCAGTTCCAGAATCCAGCCCGCCACATTGTCGAGAAAGTACCGGTCGTGAGTAACGGCGATCACCGTCCCCTGGTACTGATGCAAATGCCCCTCCAGCCACGCCACGGTCTCGGCGTCGAGGTGGTTGGTCGGCTCGTCGAGGAGCAGAATATCCGGCTGGCGGAGCAACAACCGGCACAGAGCCACCCGCCGCCGCTCGCCGCCCGAAAGCGTGGAGACCTCCTGGTCTTCGGGCGGACAGCGCAAGGCGTCCATGGCCATATCCAGCCGACTGTCCAAATCCCAAGCCCCGGCCGCGTCGAGCTGTTCGGCCACGGAGGCCTGCCGCTCGATCAGGGCGTTCATGGCATCGTCGTCCATGGGCTCGGCGAACTGGGCGTTGATGTCTTCGTACTCGCGCAGCAAATCCACGGTCTCCTGCACGCCTTCCTCGACGATTTCCTTGACCGTCTTCCCCTTTTCTAACTCGGGTTCCTGCTCCAAGTACCCCACGGTAAATCCCGGCTGGACGCTAATGTCCCCCTCGTACTCGCCGTCGATGCCCGCCATAATCCGCAATAGCGTGCTCTTCCCCGACCCATTCAAGCCCAACACGCCGATCTTGGCCCCGTAGAAGTAAGACAGTGAAATGTCGGCGATAATCGCCTTCCGATTGTAGTGCTTGCTCACCTTGTACATCGAGTAGATGATTTTTTCCGCTTCGCTCATGTTATTTCAGTCCTTTATACGCTGTAAATACAATGCCCAAATCCCGTTCCGCCCGCGCCAAGTCCGAATACGGCTGCCGCCCCGGCTCCTGCAAACACTGCAAGAAGTCTCGCATCATGCCCTTGTAGCCCATCAAATCCCCCACGCCCGGAAAGTAGAGCCGCTTCCGCCGCCCCCGCAACCGCACGTATAGCCCATTGCACTCGAAGACGATGCGCCCCTCGGTCCCCAAAATCCGCGCGTGCTGAAAGGTGCCCTTGGTCAAGCTGAAGGCGTTCCAAGCGTAGCGCAACACTAACTCGGCTCCCGATGGATATTCGACTCGCACGATCGAATTCCGCTCCGGCTCGCCCGCTCGGTGCCTAGGGAACTCCGCTGTGACCTGCCGGGGCGCGTCGGCGAACAGGTCCGCTCCGAGGGCCACGAAGTGGATTCCTCCTTCCAGTAGTGCGCCATAGCTGCTTTTCCATCCCGTGGCATCTTGCGTAAAGCGTTTGCCGATAATCGCCTGCTGCACTTGGCCGATAAAGCCCTGTTGGATGATCCATTTGAGCAGCTTGAGCGAGGGCTTGTAGTAGTAGTTTTCCGCGATCATTAGCAGCGCATCTGGATGGGCCGCCGCGGCCGCGCCGATGGCGGCCAAATCGTCTTCGGTGGCGCACAACGGCTTTTCGACCAACACTCCCTTGCCGGCTGCTAATGCTGCGACGACCTGTGGCCGATGGGCATCTGGCGGCGAGCTGATCAGCACCGCATCTACCGCGCTGTCGAGGACGTCGGCGTACGATGCGAAGACCTGTCCCCCGCCGCATTGGCGGCTAAGGGCCTCTGCGCTGGCCTGCGTGCGGCTGTGAAAGGATAGCTCGACCTTGCCGACGAGGTTTTTCGCGTGCAGGCGACCGATGGTGCCGCATCCTATTAGACAAACTTTCTTCATCGCTTCTCCAATATCCGCTCGGCGACCCGCAGTGCGTTGGCTGCGATGGTCAAACTTGGATTTACCCCGCCCGAAGACGGCATGAAGCTGCCGTCGGACACGTAAACATTTTCGCTGCCCCAATAGCGGCAATCCACGTCGAGGACGCCTTCCTCTGGCGCGGTGGCGCAGCGCAGGGTGCCTATGGCGTGAGAGAAGGAATCGATCAAGTAGCGGTAGCGCAGCAGGCCACCTGCTTGGCGCAATACGGCTTCTGCTTTGGCCAGCAGGTAATCGCGGCGGCGACAGTCGGCGTCGCTATAGGCGTGCTCGATCTGCACTAGTTCCATGCCGAAGATGTCTTGCTCGCTGGACAGTGACACGCGGTTTTCTTGCCTTGGATCGTCCTCGGCAATGCAGAGCAAGTTCTGCATATAGCCGGTCAGCAGTCCGACGAGCGTCTTGAAGCCCCACGGGGCGTGGTGCCGGATGATGGGGGGAGCTGGTGTGTAGATGTCTTGGATGACGCCCACGGCCGTGCCCAATTCCGCGCGCAGGTCTTCGTAGAAATCGGAAAAGCAGAGTTGTTTGTGGAAGACCTGTTGCGGATTGGTGCGAAAGGGAAAGATGCAATTGGCAATCCCGTTGCAGTGGCGCATGAGAAAGCACCCAATCAGGGGGTGATCAAATCCCGAGCGGAGCATTAGGGCCGGGCTGTTGAGCGCCCCTGCGGCCAAGATCACTAAGTCGGCCGAGAGCGCGTGGGTTTGCCGGGAGGCGCTATCTACGTATTCGACCTGCTCGACGCGCCCGCTCCGTTGCACTAGTCGCTTCGCCACCGCGCCGACGATGATCTCTAATCCGGTTGCCGCGGCCGCGGCTAGCACGGTGGAAGCCATGTCGTTTTTGGCCTCCACCTTGCAGGGGAACCCGTCGCAGGTGATGCAGCGCAGGCAGAGGGGGCGGGTGCGGTTGGAAAAATTGATTGCCAGTGGGATCTTGAACGGTTGTAGCCCTAGGGCTGTCCCCGCTTGGTAAATGCGCTGGGCCGGCGCGCTTAGCTCAACGGTGGCGTGTGGGTACGCGATTAGTCCCGGCGGTTCGTGCGGATCGGTGCCCGCTTCGCCGTGGACCCCTAAAAGCTGCTCGGCGCGGGCGTAGTACGGCGCTAGGTCTGCATAGGACAGGGGCCAGTGGGCAAAGTCCGCCGGCCGCAGCCGCAGCGACGCCCCGCCGAAAAAAACCGAGTTGCCGCCGACGACCTCGTTGGGATAGGTGCGCTGGAAGGTGCGGCGTCCGTACTGCTTGACCAAAAGGGGCGAGGCTGAGCGGTAGCGCTTTTTCAATAAGATGGTGCGCTGATCCCAGTCCGCGGCGTCGCGCTTGGCCCATTGGCCCCGCTCTAGCAGCGCGGTCTTCAGCCCGGCTTGCACCAGCGCGTGCGCCACCAGCGAGCCACCGAACCCGGAGCCGATGACTACGGCGTCATAGTGCGCCGCGTTCATGGGCGTAGAGCGCGGCCAGTCCGGCGATAATCACCAAGGCCGCGTAGTGGAACTTCTCGCGGGTGTCCAATTCGCGCTGGATGCGGGGCAGGTTGGGTTGGAATTTCCCGGACATATTGCGCTGGATGTAAGTCTTGTAGTACTCGACGGTGAATCGCTCTAGCCCGCCGTTCATGTAGATGAGAAAACCCAACCCCACCGGGTGTTCGGGATTGCCGAGAAAGTAAAACAGCGGACTCAAAGCGGCCAAGACGACTCCAGAGCGCTGGAATTTGAGCCACTTGAACCCCTCGAAGGGCGCGTCCTTATAAGCACCCCCCAAGGCCACGAGCAGCCCGGTGCAATACCCGGTCACCAGATAGCCCCAGAAGCTCTCGATGGGTGCGGCGACGAGCAGGAAGGCAAAGACAATGGCGACGATGAGGACCCCCGCGCTATGGCGGACGAGGTCGCTAGTGATCGGGCGGCCAAAGAAGGTAATGCGCGAGGGAACGAAGTACTTTTGCTGGTCTTCGGTGCGGAAGAAGCCCTTGTAGATTTCGGCGAGAAAGCGCTCTAGGCCCATGATGAGGAAGAACATTTGCACTAGGCCGAGGTGCTGGAATTGCGCGCTGAAATACGGGATGAAGTACAGCGGCAAAAAAATCGCGACGTGGAAGTACATGCTGCGCGGAAAGGTCTTGGGCTTGAAGCCCTCGTACGGAGCGTCTTTGAACGCGCCCCACAGACAGGTGTAGAGGCCGGAGACGAGGGCGGTGATAAACGGAAGGGCGAAGGTCATAGAGTTCGTTGGGAAGTTGTTGAAGTGGTCAAAGCATCAAATAGTAGGCCCCTCGCCTCGGTTCGGCAAACGGCTCGCGTGTTGACGTTATTTATACCATTGGTCAGTTTTTGAAGGCGATTCGACCACGGTCCACTACAATTTCAACAAGGAGCTTTACTCATGCGGCTCGGCGTCGTCGGCATGTTGCCCCCGGACTTTCGCGAAATCAGCGACCAACACCTAGCGGCGATCAAGGCGCTCAATCTTACCGGTACGGCCTTTCACGCCCCTGGGGAGAATCTGGCTGCCATCACCGCCGCAGAGTGCCACAAGGTGCGCGATACTATTGCGGCCGCGGGCATGGAGCTACCTCAGTTCGGCATTGGCTTTTCCGAGTGTCTGTTCGATCCCGACTCTGCGGTGCGCGACCAAGTAGTAAGCAAAATCGAGCGCGGCATTGAAGTCGCCCGCGACTTGGCTGCCCACACCTGTCTAATCCGCACGGGCAGCCGCAACCCAGCCGGTTCGTACTCGCCGTCGCGGCACAATCTCACGCCCGAGGCCCGCGCCCTGCTCGTCGAAACCCTCAAGCGCGTGGCGGCCAAGGCCGAGTCCGAAGCCGTCACCATAGTGATTGAGACGCATCTGCTCACTATCATGGGGTCGCCGGAAACAAACCGCGACGTGCTGCAAGAGGTTGGCTCCGAGAGCATGACCGTGGTCATGGATTACGTCAACCATTTTCAGAACTTGGACCAAGTGTACAACAGCACTGAGCGCTTGCAGCACATATTTGAGATTATGAACCCCATCTCCAGCGTCGGGCATTGCAAGGATATCAAGCTGTCGCCTGGCTTGGTGCTCCACATCGACGAGGAAATACCCGGCGACGGCGAACTCGACCTCGCCACCGCGCTCAAGCTGTGGCACGACGCCCATCCCGACGGCTACATGCTCCTCGAACATTTGCCCAACGAGAAATACCCCAGAGCCGCCGCCAATGTCCACCGCATCCTCGCCCAAGCCGGAATTCCCGTACATTAAACGCCCATCTAACCAAGGAGAATACTGTGATTAAGCCCCACGGCGCAGAAGAACTCAAACCGCTCTACGTCGAAGACGATGCAGTGCGTGACCAGTTGCTAGAAGAAGCCGCTGGTCTGCCCGCTGTAGTCGTCTCTTCGGCCGCTGCATCCTCAGCCGTCATGCTCGGCTCGGGTTACTTTACCCCGCTTACAGGCTTTATGGACGCGGCCGATGCCAAGAGTGTGGCTGCGAACATGTACATGGCCGACGGCCTGCTGTGGCCCACCCCGGTTGTCAACATGGTCTCCGGCGATCAGGTTCCGGAGGGCGTGACCCCTGGCAGCCGCATCGCCCTGTTGGACCCCAATGTGGACGGCAATCCCGTTATTGCCATCCAGGAAGTTACCTCGGTTGAAGCACTGTCGGATGAGGAGCGCGCCGCCATCATTGAACAAGTCTTTGGCACGGACGATGACGCCCATCCCGGAGTCGCTGCTTTCAAAGCTGCGGGTGACACCCTCATCGCCGGACCCATCGAAGTGCTCAACTTCTCGTACTTCCCCGGCGACTTTGCCGCGACCTTCCGCACCGCGGTCGAGCTGCGCGCCGAGATCGCCGAGCGCGGTTGGGACCGGGTCGTGGCCTTCCAGACCCGCAACCCCATGCACCGCGCCCACGAAGAGCTGTGCCGCATGGCGCAGGAGGCCGTCAAGGCCGATGGCATCCTCATCCACATGCTGCTGGGCAAGCTCAAGGCCGGCGACATCCCGGCCGATGTGCGCGACGCTTCCATCCGCAAGATGGTCGAACTCTACTTCCCGGAAAACACGGTGATGATCGCCGGCTATGGCTTTGACATGCTCTACGCCGGTCCGCGCGAGGCCGTGCTGCACGCCATTTTCCGCCAGAACAGTGGCTGCACACATCTGATCGTGGGCCGCGACCACGCGGGCGTTGGTGATTACTACGGAGCGTTTGACGCGCAGACCATTTTCGACGGCATCGGCGACGCCCTTGAAATCGAAATTTTCCGCGGCGACCACACGGTCTGGTGCAAGAAGTGCAGCGCGGTGGTGATGATGCGCGACTGCCCGGACAGCGGCGACTCGTACCTGTTCCTGTCGGGAACCCAAGTCCGCGAGATGCTAGCCGCTGGCGAGGCCCTGCCGCCGGAGTTTGCGCGGCCGGAAGTGGCCGAGATTCTCGCGGAATACTATCAGCGAGAAGCGGTGGGATCTTAGGTGAAGTCGAGGGGAGCTGGGCTTCGACAAGCTCAGCCCCCAAGACAGGCATGAACCGCCTCAGAATTTTAGGACACGCAAGAGGCACCTTGGGGATTGGAGGAATTCATCATTATTGACTTGGACGGAGACGGAATTACATTTTTTGAGCCGTTGTGAGCAGCGAAATCCCGGGCGGAGGAAAAGATGGCAAACGTTAAAGAATTGCACTACCCCGATGATTTCATAGATCAATTTATCTGTGGCAATGCTACGGATGTTATGCAGCAAATACCTAGCGGTAGCGTCGATTTAGTTGTGACCTCGCCGCCCTATAATCTCAAGAATTCAACGGGCAATGGAATGAAAGACGGCAGGGGTGGCAAGTGGTCTGGTGCCGCATTAGTCGATGGCTATTCTCACTACGGCGATAATGTGCCGCACGAAGAGTACGTGCGCTGGCAAAGGGCGTGTTTAGAGGAAATGTTGCGCGTCATTCCCGAAGATGGTGCCATTTTTTACAACCACAAGTGGCGAGTACAAGCCGGCTTATTACAAGACAGGAACGACATTGTTGCTGGTTTTCCCATTAGGCAAATCATTATATGGAAGCGAAAAGGAGGTATAAACTTTAACCCGGGTTATTTTTTGCCGACGTATGAAGTGATATATATGATTGCCAAGCCAGAATTCAAATTGGCGGAAAAGGCAAATGCCCACGGCGATATATGGGAATTCGGGCAGGAGAGTAAAAATAGACACCCGGCTCCTTTTCCCGCCTCTTTGATAGAGCGCATCATTTCTTCTACAAATGCTAAGGTCGTCCTCGATCCTTTCATGGGTTCAGGTACCACGGCCCTCGCAGCAAAGAATCTCGATAGAAACTTTATTGGTATAGATATTTCGCCTGAATACTGTGATATGGCGAAGCAGAGGATGAAGGACCCACTATCTGTAGTAAAGGAGCGAAAGAAGAAACCACAGCAAGCTGTATTGTTTGAAGATTTAGAGGTAAAGTGAAAACATATACAAAAGAAGGTTTAGTCCTAGCACTACAGAAAATTCGGGATATAGGATGGATTGCGACCGGCAGAAAAAATAACGATGGTGGGATTGGAAATACACTTGAAGATTTATTGGGAATAGAAGAGAACAATTTACCTATACCCAACGCAGCGGAGTGGGAGCTAAAGGCGCAGAAGAAGGGCACAAGCTCATTGGTTACATTATTTCACATGGAACCATCCCCGCGTGCGTACAAGTTTGTTCCGCTAATTTTACTTCCTACATTCGGCTGGCGACATCGGGAAGCTGGAACCAAATACCCAGATAGTGAGAAAAGTTTCAGACAAACTATAAATGCTAGTCGGTACAGTAATCGAGGTTTTATCGTAAGAGTAGATAGAAAAAACAAGAAGGTTTTAATTGAGTTTAACCATGGAGCCATAGATCTTACGTCCCATAAAAAATGGGCTGATAAATTAATAAATGGAGAACTAAAACCTCAACCATACTGGGGATTTACCGACTTATATCACAAGGCAGGGACGAAGCTACGTAATTGCTTTTTTGTCCGGTCAGATTCAAAAAGAATAGACGGAATACTGCATTTTCACTATCAGGAAATTTTCGTATTAAAAACGCTTGATATTGGAAAATTTATTAATGCGATTGAAAATGGAGATGTTTATATAGATTTTGACGCAAGAACGGGACATAATCATGGAACCAAGTTTAGATTGAAGAGAGAATCCTTAATAGATTTATACGCAGAAGTCGAACAGTATTGATATAGCAATTATTCGTCCAGTTTGGCTAACCTTACCCAAAAGTAACCACGAGGAAAGAGCAATGGAATACCGCAGAATGGGCCGCACCGGCCTCAAAGTATCGGAAGTTTGCCTTGGGACTATGACCTTTGGCCACAGCACGGACGAGCGAGAGGCCAAGCGGATCGTCGATCTGGCGTTTGACGCGGGCATCAATTTCTTCGACACGGCCGATTCGTATGGCGGCGGCGAGTCCGAGGTCATAACCGGCAAGGCGCTCAAGGGCCGTCGGCGCGACGCAGTCATCGCCACCAAGTTCTTCAACCCTATGGGACCTGGACCCAACGACTCGGGGATGTCGCGGGTGCGCATTATGAACGCGGTCGAAGACAGCCTCCAGCGACTGCAGACCGATTACATCGACCTCTATTACATTCACCACGTAGATACTCAGACGCCTTTGGAGGAGATGTTGCGCGCCCTCGATGATTTGGTCCGCCAAGGCAAGGTGCGCTATACCGCCTGTTCCAACTATCAGGCGTGGCGCTTGATGGAGGCGTTGTGGATTTCAGACGCGAATAGTTTGGCGCGTTTTGAGTGCTACCAACCGCAATACAGCTTGGTCGTGCGCGACATTGAGCAGGAGCTGATTCCCGTCTGTCAGCTCAAGGGTCTCGGCGTGGTGGTGTGGAGTCCGCTCGGCGGCGGCTTTCTCTCCGGCAAGTACCAGCCCGGCGAGCGCACCTTGGAAGGCACGCGTTCCGCGGATGCGTGGGCTTACCCGCAAAGCTATTTTGCCGCCAATGCCGACCAGACCTTAGAGACGCTTATATCAGTAGCCGACGAGATGGGCCGCTCGCCAGCGCAAGTCGCTCTGCGCTGGGTGTTGGAACAACCGGCTATCACCTCGGTCATCATTGGCGCACGCACGGTCGAGCAGGCGAGGGACAACATGCTCGCTGGCAGCTTTTCTCTGCCGGACGAAGCCCGCGCCCGGCTCGACGAAGTCTCCCACCTCTCGCATCGCTATCCAGAGGCCATGGAAGCGAACATGCACGAGCGCCGCGACGACGCGGTCGAGATGCCCTCGCTGGAGTGACGGGTGACGGAGCACTCCCTCCAGGCTGCCAAGACCTGCGAGCTGCACATCCACATCGGCGGCAGCCTCTTTGCCGCCGATCTCCTCGACTTGGCCCGCGACCACTACGAAAAGATCGACTGGTCGCTGTTTGTCGATAGCTTTGAACACACCTATGGCTGGCGGCCCGATCCGGTCGCGCTGTTCCGCGAGGCGCTCCACAGCCAACGTCTCGACGCGCTCAAGGCGCACTGCGTGTACGGCGCGGAAGACGGCGGCGACTTTGCCCATTTCCAAGCCAAGTTCAACTTGGCGATCTGCATCTATCGCCATTGGTGGAACGTCTTGGGCCAGCCAGAAGAAATTTTGCAGCGCGTGTTTGCCCACCATCGCGGCGAAGGGCTGCGCTACGTCGAATACCGCGCCATGGCTCCCTATGACCACGTCCAGCCCGAGGCCTTCGCGCAGTTCCACGAGCTGACTGCTCGCGCCATCGCCCAAGCCTGTACTGAGGACTTTACCGCTCGCTATCTCATCAGTCTGCCGCGCTGGGCACCGCTTGAATGCTACAAACTGGTTCAACGCCTACTCGACGAAAACGAGGATTTGCTCCCCACGATCGTCGGCCTCGACTTCTGTCATTTTGAGGAAGGCTATCCACCCGCGAGTACCCGCGCCTTCTTCCGCCGTCTGCGCCGCGACAACGAGCGGCACCCGGAGCGCACGCTCGACGTGGCCTATCACGTGGGCGAAGTGTACTTCGACAAATCGCTCGAAAGCGCGGTGCGCTGGTGCCACGAAGCCGCGGAGTTGGGTGCGCTGCGTTTGGGGCACTGCACTGCGCTCGGACTCGACCCGGAGATCGCCGTGGCCCGCCGGCCCCAAGCCCACAAGAGGGAGCGGGTCAGCGAACGCTTGGCCCAGATTGCCTACGATTTGCATCACAAGGCCGCGTTGGAAAAATTCGGCGTCCCGGTCGATGACCAAGCCCTGATGCGGGAGCGCAGCCGTCTCTCGGCGCGGCCCCGCGATGCGTTCGTTTGCCGCACATACGATCCCCCGCGCCTCGAAGCGGTGCGCTGGCGGCAGGATTTCGCGCTTAGCCGCTTGGCTGCGCTCGGCACCGTAGTAGAGACCTGCCCGACCTCCAACTTGCGCATCGGTGCCGTGCCCGACGCTAAAGACCACCCGGTGCATCGCTTCTTGGCCTCGGATGTCCGCTTGGCCATTGGTGCCGACGACCCCGGCCTTTTCGACTGCACATTGGCCGACGAGGTCAACTGGGTCCAGCGCCATACGGGCATGACAGCCGACGCGCTGCAAGCCCGCCTCGGCGATCCGCGCGACTACCGCTTCGGCCCGCGTCGCACCCGCTAGGAACCCATGATTACTCCGCAAAAGATGTTCAAGGGGTTTTTCTATACCTTGGGCACGGGCTATGCGGCGCGGCTGTGCAGCGTGGGACTGACCGTTTTGATCAAAAGACAACTCGAGCCCAGCGTTTTTGCCGATGTGTTTTTGGGCGTGACGGTTTTTACCATGCTGTCCAGCTTGCGCGAATTCGGTCTGACGCACGCGCTGTTGCACTTCCAAGACCGAGTCGAGGAATTCGTCGGTACGCACTTTGCGCTGAATGTGTGCATTACCCTGCTGTCGTGTTTGTTGACCAGCGGGGTCGTCTTGGCCTTGACGTTGCTTTTCCCAGCGGATTTTTCCTGGACTTTCGCCCAAGTCGCGTGGATACTGGCGGCGCTGCACTTTGTGCGCCAACTGAGCCTGACTTCAGAGGCTCTGCTGAGGATGGATTTTGAGTTCGGCAGGCTCTCCCTCTTGCACGGGGTGGGGACGCTGTTGGCCTTGGGCAGTGCGCTGCTGGCGGCCCACGCTGGGTGGGAAGAGTGGAGTTTGATATTGGGAGGGTGGACTACGTACTCGGTACTCAGCGTGGTGTACGTGCTGTTTTTTTCTACGGCTACTTGGTGCAGCCGTCCTCTGCGCCTCGCCTCGTTGCACTTTGACTGGGTTTGGGCGCGCCGCTTGTTGGGCTATGGCGTGTGGATCTGGATTGGTTGGGTGTTGCAGATTTTTATTTGGTGGTACGACAAACTGGTCGTGCGCTTGGTAGTAGGCGATACGGCGCTGGCGCTCTACGAGACGGCGTGGTGGCTGGTGCAGATTCCCACTGCGGTTATTGCGCATATCATCTTCAACTACAGCAGTGCCCTGTACTCGCGGTATCGGCACGAGCGCGAGCGGCTGGGCGAGTTGTTCTCCAAGATGATCAGCCTAGTGCTGAGAGTGTCGGCTCCGGTGTCGTTGATTTTGGTTTTTAATGCCCGCGAAGTAACCGCCCTTTTAGGCGGCCAGTGGGCTGGGTCGGCGCGCATCGTGGTTTGGCTGGCGGCGTATGCGCTGTTGCGGCCGCTGCTCAGCGATGGATTTAGCCTGCTGTGGGCCGTAGGGGCGACGCGCCGGTCTGCGTGCATAGTGGGGATGCAGGGGATAGTGGCCCTTTTTGCCGTCCCGGCGCTGGGCGTGTTGTGGGGCGCGGAGGGCGTGGCGTATAGCATGGGCGCGGTGGCTGGCGTGGGTTTTTTGGGACTGTGCGTTGGTTTGCGCGCTTATGTGCGCGTCAATTGGTTCAAGGTATTGGCCGCGCCAGCCGTGGGATTGTTGGCAGCCGCTGTCTGTGGCGGGTTGTACGACCGTTGGGCCTTGGATTACGCGGTGGGCGATTTTGTCTTGCGGAGTGGGATTATGGCGTTGGCGTATGGGATTGTTCTCGGGATACTAGAGCGCCGCACCATTGTCGAGGAGCTTGGGCACTTGCGTCGCATTATGCGCGGGGGCGCGGAAGAGAAATAGAAAACGCAGGACGACCACGTACTTTTGACCGTCTATCGCGGATCGGTGCCAATTTCTATTTCGCCGGCCGCGATCTGCGCGAGCGTCGCCGCGTAGAGTTGGTGTTCTACTGCTAATACCCGCTTCTGTAACGTCTCAGGCGTGTCTTCTGCTTTAACCGGAACCTTTTCCTGCGCGAGTACCCGCCCGTGGTCGTATTCTTCGTCTACTAGGTGGACCGTCGCCCCGCTCTCTCGCTCTCCTGCGGCCAACACGGCCTCGTGGACCCTCATCCCGTACATGCCCTGTCCGCCGAACTTGGGCAACAGGGCGGGATGGATATTTAAAATCCGTCCTTCGTAGGCCGTCAAAACCTCCGTCCCCAGCTTTTTCATGTATCCGGCTAGGCAAATCACTTCGACCCCGTGCCGCTGCATCGCCGCCAGAATCGCTGCTCCTAGCGCCGCCCCGTGCGTCCGTTCGCTCAGGTGGTACGCCGCGATGTTCGCCTGCCGTGCCCGTGTCAGTGCGCCCGATTGCGAGTTGTTGCTAATTACTACGCGTGGCTCGGCCGCTAGCGTCCCCGCCTGACAGGCATCGATGATAGCCTGCATATTCGACCCGGTGTGCGAGGCGAGAAACCCTAGTTTTAGCATCTAGAGGATGTCCAGAACTTGCTCTGGCGGTCGCCCGAGACGCGCTTGGCTTCCTTTGACCACGATGGGCCGCTCGATCAGGATGGGGTGTTCTACCATCGCCTGAATGAGTTGTGTGCGATCTGTCACCTCGGCCAAGCCCAACGCCTCGTATTCGTCCTCTTTGGTACGCATCAGTTCCCGAGGTTCCAGTCCCAGCTTTTGCAGAAGCTCGTCTAGGGTCTTGGCGTCCGGCGGCGTCTTCAAGTACTCGACGATGTTCGCCTCTACGCCGTTCTCGGACAACAAAGCCAACGTCTGCCGACTTTTAGAGCATTGCGGGTTGTGGTACATCGTTACTTCGGCCATTTTCTACCCCTGTTGAGTGTTTGATTGTCACCGCAAAAAGTAAGGTCTTGCCCTCATGCCTACAATAAGCCCGGCGACGCCAGCCGACGCCGAATTCTTTCAGCAAAACGGCTACATCCGCTACGAGCACTTCTTCTCCGCCGAGGAGATCGCCTCGCTGCGCCACGCCATTGACCACGCCATCGATACGCATCGCGCCCGCATCAAAGGGGCCGAGAATGATGGCCGCGTTTCAGAAGAGTACGAGCGCGTCTTCAATCAGATGGTCAATCTCTGGACCGACTACCCGGTCGCCAAGGAAATCGCCTTCCATCCGCGCTTGGCCGAGACCGCCCGCCGCCTCAGCGGTTGCCACCACGTGCGCATCTACCACGACCACGCGATGATCAAGCCTCCCGGCCAAACGAGCAAGGAAACAAACTGGCATCAGGACGCTCCCTATTGGCCGATGGACCCGGTCGGCGCACTGTCGGCGTGGATCGCGGTGGACGACGTGACCGCAGACAACGGCTGCCTCCACTTTGTGCCCGGCTCACACCAGTACGAGCGGCTCGAACCGATCAAACTCGGCGTCGCTGGCGAGAGTATCGTCGCCAAAATGAAAGAACGGGGCTACGACGTGCCCGAGCCGGTGACCATGGACATGCAAGCCGGCGGCGTTACCTTCCACCACGGCTGCACCTTCCACTACGCCGGTCCCAACCAGACCGCTGCACCGCGCCGCGCGTTCGCCATTATTTACATGCCCGATTACACCACGTTTACCGGGACGCACGATGCGGCTGGCGCGGCCGACGAGATGGAAGCCGGCGGCCCCTGGGACCATCCGCTGCATCCCATTCTGGCGGGCGATTGAGACTGCGTCCCATGCCCCCAAGCGAAGCCAATTACGACGAAGCCAAAGTCCCTCCGTACTCGTTGCCCGACCCGCTGACTCTGGCCAGCGGCGAACCCGTGGCCGACGCGGCCACTTGGACCGAAGTGCGCCGCCCGGAGATTCTCCAGCTCTTTAAAACGCACGTCTTCGGCGAGATGCCCGGTTCTCTGCCCGGCCTCCGTTTCGTTACCACCGAAGAGGGCGAGGCTCTTTCAGGCCGTGCTCTGAGACGTCAAGTCCGCGTGTGCTTTACCGATGACCATAACGGCCCGAGCATGGATATCCTCCTCTATCGCCCCGCCGATGCTGCTGGGCCGGTGCCGGTCTTCTTGGGTCTCAACTTCTTTGGCAATCACTCCATCCAACGCGACCCCGCGATCCACCTCAACACCCGCTGGATGCGCACCGAGGCGCAAAACGGCATCGTCAATCACCGTGCCACCTTCAACTCGCGCGGTTGCCTAGAAAGACGCTGGCCCGTCGCCAAGATCATCGCGCGCGGCTACGGCTTGGCCACCATGTACTGCGGCGACCTCGACCCCGATTACGACGACGGCTACCAAAACGGCGTCCACCCGCTCTTCTACCAATCGGGGCAAAACCAGCCCGCCCCCGGCGAGTGGGGTGCCATCGGCGCTTGGGCGTGGGGCTTGAGCCGGGCTGTGGATTATCTGCAAACCGACCCAGACTGCGACGACGAGCGGCTCGCCGTGCTCGGCCACTCGCGGCTGGGCAAGACCGCGCTGTGGGCAGGTGCCTGCGACCTGCGTTTTGCCTTGGTTATTTCCAACGATTCCGGCTGCGGTGGGGCGGCCCTGTCGCGGCGGCGCTACGGCGAGACCGTCGCGCATATCAACCACGCGTTCCCGCACTGGTTCTGCGACAATTTCAGGCGCTATAACGATGCCGAAGACGAGCTGCCCATAGATCAGCATCAGCTCTTGGCCCTTTGCGCGCCGCGCCCGCTCTACGTAGCCAGCGCTGTTGAGGACGGCTGGGCCGACCCGTGCGGCGAATTCCTCGCTGCCCTCGCCGCCGATCCCGTCTATCGCCTTTTAGGGACCGACGGCTTACCGACCGCGCAGATGCCCGCCGTCGATCAGCCGGTCATGGGCCAGATTGGCTACCACATCCGCAGCGGCGGCCACGACCTCGCCGAATACGATTGGGAGCAATACTTGGACTTTGCCGATCTCCACTACTATATTCATCGTCCTCTGTGAGGAGATTCGATTATGCAATCTAAGGAAATTGGAAGGCCGGATTCGCGTGACCAGCGGCCGCGAGAGATGCGGCGGGTTCAGGTATGGATCCCCGAAACCCGGACCGAGAAGTTCCGGGCCGAGGCCCATTACCAGTCGCTCGCAGTGGCGCAAAGCAAGGGCGAACGCGAGGATCAGACCTTCATCGAAGCGATCTCAGACTGCGACCTAAGGTGAAGCGCGGCGAAATTTGGACGGTCTCGGCTATCTCATGGGCCACAGCGGCGACCACGACTTGACCGACTGCCATTTGGAGTGTTAGCCGTGCAAATACAATCCATCCGCGTCGTTGATCTCAAGATTCCACGCAATCCGCCCAAAACCGAGGCCCGCCGTCCCTCTTGGAACCAGAGTGCGCCGCGTTCGTTGCCGATTAACAAGTATCCAGAATTCTCGCGTCTTCCCGGCCAGATGCCGGGCATGGGCGGCGGTCCCGTCTGGGTGCAGATCACGGCTGAAGATGGCACTTGGGGTTTGGGCAACTGCTCCTTTGGTGCGCCGGTAGCCGCCATCGTCGAGCAGGTTTTCGCGCCCCTGCTGACGGGCCGCGATTGTCTGGCGACGGAATTTCTCAACGACCTGATGTGGCGCGCCGCTCAGCGCCTCGGTCATGCTGGGACCGCAGCCGTTGCCCAAAGCGGGATCGATTTGGCGCTCTGGGATCTCAAGGGCAAGCTGCTGGGTCTGCCCGTGTACCGCCTGCTCGGCGGCCCCTGCCGCGACCATCTCGAACTCTACGCCACGGGCGACGATCTCGACTGGGGCCTCGAACTGGGTTTTAGCGCCTTCAAGGTTACCAATCCGGTGCACTACCGCGAGGGTCAGGAAGGGCTCAACCGCCTCGAAGACAAAATCGCCCAAGCGCGCGAGACCATCGGCCCGGACTGCGAGCTGATGCTCAACGCAGTCATGTCCTACAACGTCGAGTACGCCGTCCAAGTCGCCGAGCGGCTCAGGCCCTACCAGATGCGCTGGATTGAGGAGCCACTGATTCCCACGGATCTCGAAGGCCACATCGCGCTCAAGCGCGCCGCGCCGTACGTGCCCATTGCCACCGGCGAGGACCACCACGGCCGTCAGGCTTTTCGCCAGCTAGTCGAGCACCGCTGCGTCGATGTGCTGCAACCGGATATTAAGTGGTGCGGCGGGCTTTCCGAAGCGGTCAAGATCTACTACATCGCCGAAGCCGCCGGCCTTGTCACCATCCCCCACGGCGGTGCCAACAGTGCCTACGGCCAGCACTTCGCCTTTGCCTTTCCCGAGTCGCCGATGGCCGAGTTTTGGCTCGGCTCGCCCCCGGGCATTCCCCTAGAGGAATTTCCCACCATACCGGGCACGGCCGTGCCCCAAGATGGGCGCTTGGTCCCTTCGGACGCGCCGGGTTTTGGCATGGAAATAGCAGACGAGTGGATCGCACCGCGCTAAGGCATGGCTGAACAGTTCGACCTATCCACCAGCCCCGGCACCAGCCAGCGCCTAGTTTTTGCCCTATTGGGTATTAGCCAGTTGATATTGAGCACCATCGCCTTCCAGCGCGGCGGTTTCGCGTATGGACTCGCGGTGCTCGGCGGCGGGATCGCGGCGTTTTGCGCGGCGGCGTTCTTCGTCCACCGCCTCCATCGGCGCTTGGTCTGGCTAGGACCGGAGGGCGTGACCGTTGAGGAGGGTTTGTTTGGCCGGCAGACGCTGGCGTGGCCCGAGGTCAAAAGGGTGAGCCTGTCGCCGGCCGCGACCGTATTCCACGCGGAGACGGGTGAGGATATAGTCCTCCCCAACGCGGCCAGTCAACCGTCGGATACTGCCCCGTTTTTAGCGCGGTTGCGCGCCTTGATGGACGAGTACGAGTTGCGCGGTTAGGAACAGTGGAATCTCAACACTGTTCGGCGATGTCCTGCCTTTCGTTGTGTCCTCTCCACAAACGCAAAGCCGCCACCGGAACGCGTTCCGGTGGCGGCTTTTTGTTGCGCTGTAATCTCGTCCCGATTGCAGCTAATCGGTTGCTTGTTCGGGGGCGGCAGCAAGGTGGGTTTTGATTTTGCCGACGATCTCAGCGGCGGAGTTTTGCTTGGTCACTGTTTCCAGCAGGGTGTGGTCTTGGGCGTTGATGAGCAGGACGAGGCCGGTTTTGTTGTTGGCCTTGAAGTGGTCTTCTACTTCGAGGGCCGCGGCAAGCAGGCGGGCTTGGGATGTCAGCGTTGAGTCGGTGACGTCCAATTGGACGAAGAGGACGGGCTGATCGGCCACTCCGGCTTGGACTTCTTCGAGGATGGGCACGAGGGCCGTGCAGGAGCCGCACCAATCGGCGTGGACTTTGACCACGTACAAGGACGGGTCGCCTTCGCCTTCTACTGGGACGGTGCCGGCGAGGGTGGGGGCCGGGGCTAGTAAAAGGGCTAGAGCGGTGAGGGTGAGGACGTATTTCAGCATGATTTGCTCCTATTTAGAAAAGTTGTGGCGTGGTCGAGTTAGGTCAGTCCGTCGAAAGACGCTCTGACTTGCCAAGGGGTTCCTCGATCTTGGGGTAATTCTCGATTGCATTCAACTTTGGCTAGGCAACGAGCGTGCGCAAGTAGTCGCGGAACTCGACGGTGTCGGTGATCGTCAAGGCGCGTACACATTGTGCGACCGGTACTGAAAGAAGATCATCCGCCGATTCTGTTCTCCCGTCCACGGATACGCTCCGTGCGTCTGCGCCGACGCGAGGAACAGCAGCACGTCGCCCGCCTTCATGGCTACGTGTTTGACCAGCCCCATCTCGTTATCACAGGTGCGAATGCCGTCGGGCATGGGATAGGCAGTTTTGTGCGAGCCGGGCACGCAGACAAACCCCCCGTCGGCCGGCGTTACATCGCGCAATTGCCAAGCCACGTTGAGATATTCGGCGTACACGCGGCCATTCTGCTGTCGGTAGTGATTGCCCACCTTGGCCGGCGTGCCAGCCGCGTGCAAAAAGTGCCCAGACGACCCTTTCCCGGATAGGAAGCCGCTGCACATCATGCACTCGAAGCCGCTGCCCATGATCCAGTTCAGGCGCTGGACGAGCGCCGGATTGGCGATCATGCGCTGGAACGGCTCGCCGTATGGCGCGGGCAAGGCCCACGGGTTGCCCATGGACGAGCGGCCGACCCCTGTACCGGCCAGTGGCGTTGAATCGCCAGCAGCCGAGCCGCCGTGGCTGATCCGGTCGGGATTTTTGTCGATGGCTTCGTTGGCCGCGGCCAGCCATTCCTCGTCCATCACGCCCCGCAAAACGAGGTGGCCGCACAGGTCCCAGTGGAAAAATTCCTTCTCGTCAATCGCGGAATCTGGGTCGCGGACGTAGATCGAGGGATGGAAAACCCCTCGCTCCTCCGCCATCCAGACCTTTTCGCCGTCCGAATGCACTACGGGCGGCGGGTACGGGCGGTTGGGATTGTGCAAGACGGTGCGCTCGATATCGGTCAGATCGTCGGCCCACTCGGGTAGCGCGCTGTCCTCGCCGTGGATTTCGGACGCCGCCCCCGGCCGCACGCCCGTGCTGATGTACCCGCATTCGAGCAGACGTTGCGGCCCCGCGCCCTGCCAAGGCCGCACGCCGCGCATCAGCGAGGCGGTGCAGAGCAGGAGGTCGCCCGCCTGTAAGACCGGCTGCTCGACGAGTCCCATCGGATCGGTTCCGTCCACTAGGCCTTGCGGGGCCGGCACGGTGCTGTTGTGGCTGGCCGGCACTACGACCAAACCGCCGTCCTCTGCGCCCACGTCTGCCAGCGCCCAGAAGGCCCGCACCCCTTGGCAGAAGCGATGCCCGTTGTGCTGACGATACGCCCGCGACCAATCCACCCACTCATCGCCCCCCGACAGGTCCGTCGCCTCGGTGCATGACTCGACGAGTCGCGGCGATTCGTCGAGCCGGACCCCTTCGCCGCAGATCTGCTCCAGATACTGCATTAGCACTGGATGCTCGCGCAGGGCGCGCAGGGGATTGCAAACGGGCGACGTCCAGCGTAGCGGCCCGTTGTCAGACGCTAGCTGGTCCAAGGCCTGATTGCAGGCGTTCAGTTCGGCTGCCGTCAGGACGCCGGGGACGATCATGTACCCCGCCACGTCGAAGCGGTAGTTTTCTTCGTTGGTCATCATCTTGTCGTCCATGAGGTCCTCCTCGCGGTTCTCGCGGAATCGACGGATCCCTTTGTGGTTACCCAGCAATTTGGTATCATTGTAGCCCTTCGACAAACGAAGCGCAACGGAAACCTTATCGCAGAGGAGGTCCCTGTGAAAATCACTCAAGTAGAGCTATACGAAGTCGAAATCCCGCCGATCCCAGTGATCGCCCGCTACTTTCCCAAGATCTACGACATCACCCTCTGCCGCGTGCAGACGGACGAGGGCTTGGAGGGTTGGGGCGAATTCCTCAGCAAAAAGTCTGCTGGTCAGGAGCAAGCCGACGCCCTCGTGGGGCAGGATCCGCTGGCTTTGGATCCGTACAACCGTCCCGATGCTTTCACCTGTGCGCTGCTCGACATTGCGGGCCAAGCCTACGGCATTCCGCTGCACCGCTTCTTTGGGGCGCAGGTGCGAGACAAGGTGCCGGTGTCGTACTGGTCGTGCCCCATGACGCCAGAAGAGACTGCGGCCGAGGCGGAAATAGGGGCCGGGCTGGGCTTTAGCAACCACAAGCTCAAGGCGCGCTCGTGGAATATCGTCGAGACGGTGCGGCTGATGAAAGAAGCGGCGGGGGCCGATTACACGGTTGGCGTTGATCCTAACACTGAATTCGGCCTGCTGCCCACTGGTGCGCGCTTGGCGAGCGAGTTGGAGCCTTTTAGTACGGTGTCGGTCTTTGAAGATCCCATCCTCAAAAACAACCTCGAATGGTACCGCATCCTGCGCGAGAAGACCCACATTCCCATTGCCCTGCACTTGGGAGCGCCATCGGGCGTGCTGGCGGCGCTCAAGGCCGAGTGCATTGACTACGTGAATTTGGGCGGCTCGGCGCTGCAAGTGCGGAAGGCGGCGGCGCTGGCGGAGGCTGCGGACGTGCCCTGCTGGGTTCAGATGGGTGGGTTGTGTACTGGGGTGCTGGCGGCCTACTCGGTGCATTTGCAGGCGACGCTGCCGAACGCGACGTTGCCCTGCGACGAGTTGCCTTTTACGCGGGAGGCCGATGTTGTGGCCGAGGGGCTGGCGCTGGAGAAGGGGCACTTTACTGTGCCTACAGGGTCGGGATTGGGGATTAAGGTTGATATGGAGGTGGTGGAGCGGTATCGCGTCGCTTGAGATAGGCTGTCCATAGGGAAAGAAAACGCAATTAGTAGTTAAAGGCTTGACATAGCCTTCCCCTCAATATACATTTCGATTGTCCGTATTCCAAGAGACCCGCGTTTAGTCGGGTCATCTACTGAATACAACAGTCGCTAGACCCGGCATGGGGTAGCTCCCCACGCCTCGACAAATAGGTGGAGCATTCTCTCTCTTGGAGTGCGGACATGGCCCGGCCCTTACGAGGGCCTCCTGTCCACCTCACTCAAGAGAGGTTCGCCATGCGTTCACTCCTATTTGCCCTCATCCCCTTCGTCGCTATCGCTTGTTCAAAAGACAAGCCCTCACCTACAAGCCCCGCTAGTAAGGTCATAGCTACGGCGGACGCCCCCACAGCGCCAATAAACCTACGTATAGAGGCTTTGACGGACACGTCCGCTAAGGTCGCCTGGGATGCTGTAGAAGGCGCGACGGACTACGACCTTAACTATCGGACGTTATCGGGCCGCTGGACGAACTGGCCTATTAGGGGAGCCAGAAGGGCCTATGCGACGATTTACCGGCTAGAGCCAGAAACGGAATACCGATGGGCCGTGCGTGCTGAGAATAGCGACGGGCCATCTCGGTGGGTATTTGGCGATAACTTCACAACTTTATCTACAAGCTCTTCTATTGATACACTAGAGACCTTTGATATTGAACTAATTTTCGCTAATAGTGTCCCACAGATAGACCGCGAGACTTTTCGGCGGGCTGCGAATCACATAGAGCAGATCATTTTGAACGACCTGCCAGATGTTGTACTTCCTTCAACCTATCACACGGCCCCTCTTGTGTATAAAGGCCGACAGGTAGATGACCTATTGATTCTTGTCCGCTCAAAGCCTGAGCGCCCGGGCGTACGTTTCGGAGTTGAAGCCTATGCCGAATCACTACATGAGAGATTTGGACGTGTTACGTACGGGGAAAATTCACATCAAATCTTGAGAGATGATTTTAGGGATAGTTACCAATATGCAACCCAAGAAGAGTTGATCGAACAACAGATGTATGAAGTGTTTGTACATGAGATCCTACATCTGTTAGGTATCGGCATATCTAAGGAGTGGTTTGAACAAATCCGACATAGAAACACTTGGGTTAATCCACCTCCCCAACATAAGTTCTACACCTTCTATCAATTCAACTTCTTCTATACAGGAACACAAGCCCTTGCTGGCTTTGCTCAGATTAAACGCTCGTTACGAGTACATGACCGCTTTGCGCGAGACGTCCTGTACCACGGCGATTACATCCCTGTTAATGATGATCGACACCATTGGCTGCCTATTCCTGAAACCAACTTAGATATTCTCACTGGGACGAGACATAGAGATGAGAATGGGCACTTAGTTCCCCATTATGTATCTCCAATTACACGGGGCGCACTACGCGATATAGGCTATCAAGTTGCTGAAGTTGATTCGATTAGGATCAATGCAACTAAGTTGGTGCTACCAGTTGCAGGAAAGAGGCAGGCGAACAACCGAGTATTCACCTGTACAACAGGGATGTTCTAAGTAGTACCTTGACGCATCGTAAATCGTTCTCGTAGTTCTATTTACAACAAAGAGGCCCTCGGTGGCTATACCAAGGGCCTCTCAATCAATCACCCGAATAGTGAAAGGACACGCGCAATGTCAATTCCTAAAGTACATCCCAATCCCTCCGCAGTCAAGCCCGAAGCCAGCCCCAGCCACCCCTATGGCCTTTGCCAGTGTACTGGGAAGGACTGCATAGAATGTCTGAGAGAAGAAAACCAAGCTCTCAGGGACCAGCTAGACGAAGCTAACCAGCGGTGGATGCTTATCGCAGTGCCAGCTATGCGCGAAGGGCAACTATTGAGAGAGGAATTACTTGAACAGCAGAAAAGCCTCCGGCATCGCCGTCTAATCCCCGCCCACCACGTCGAGAGCTTGGTATTGCAGTAGAGTAAAAACGTCGCAGAGGATCGGGCCTTTCTGCAGCGTGGCGGCGGCCTGTGGTGGAACAGCCTGCCACTATGGGGCCGTCGCTCTTTCTATGCGAAGCAAGCCCGCAACAGCCCGTCAAAGGCGTTGTCGTCTTTGCGGTGATTGTACTTCCAGACCGCTTCGGCTACAAACAACGGCGACCAGCCTTTGGTGTACTTGTGATGGGAGCCGTACCACGCCCGCTTGAGCAACGACCAAAAGCCCTCAATCGTGTTCGTGTGTAGGGTCTCGTCGGGATCAACGTAGCCCTCGCTGTGCGATATGACGCGGTGCGGCATGAGCTTGTAGGCGTTGGTATAGGCCGCGTATTCGTCGGTGATTAGCGACGAATCCCCTCTACCTCTACGGACTGCTCGATAAAGCCTAAGACGGTGCGGCCTTTAGTGTCGTCGGTTACTTCGGCTCTGACTTCGCCCTCGCGCTGGACGGCTCCAACAACGGAGGTTTTGCCGGAGGCTCCACGGCCGCGCTTGTTGTTCTTGTCCTTGTACCGGGGCTTACCACAGACGTAGGTCTCGTCAGCCTCAATGATGCCCCGCAGTAGTGCGCCCTCGTCGGACGCCATAGCCGCTCGTATGCGCTGCTGCATGAACCACGCGCTTTTCTGGTTCAGTTCCAAATGACGGGCCAACTGCGGACTCGACAAGCTCTTTTTAGCTTGCACCATTAGCCCAATCGCCAAAAACCACTTTTGCAGGGGGATTTTAGTGCCTTGAAAGATGGTTCCAGACAGGACGTTAAAGCTCGACGTGCAGTTATGGCAATTCCAACGGCCCACCTTCTGACCTTCAACCTTACGGGCGACGTGGTCGCTACCGCATAGGGGGCAAAAGGATTTCTCCGGCCAACGGATCGCCTCTAAATGAGCGATGCAAGATTGTTGGTCTGGAAACTGGTTGAAAATGGTGATTAAGTTCATGGCTTTTTCTCCCTCTCTTTACTACAAATATACCAAAATCAAGAGGATAAGTCAAGCCTTTATCTACTAATCCCGTATCAGCCTCGCAGTCTTGGTTTGCGATTGTTTTAACAGATACTTACCTTCGAATCAGATAAGCAACCCCGAGTAACTATCACTCTAACCAACTATTCGGACACAAGCAGTCAGGCGGCATACGAAAGATCAAGAGGATATACTTGCAGATGAATCTTGCACCAGTAAGTAACGAGGACAATGCAGAATCTGTTCCCCTTATTCGTGCAGAAGGGATTACCTCTGCTGAACGATATTTGAAACAGCTCTGTGACCACACCTTCTTATCACTTTGGAGTTATCCGGGTCTCTTCCGTGACCAAGGTGTTGCTGAACAAGGTATAGGAAAAGAAATATGTGACTTACTTGTCGTATTTGAGAATCATGTCATCATTTTTTCTGATAAAGACTGCCAATTTCCTAGCACTGGTGATATAAAGACCGACTGGAATCGATGGTTCAAAAAAGCAGTTTATAAATCTGCCAAGCAAGCATGGGGTGCGGTAAGATGGATTAAATCAAATCCGAATCGGATTTTTATAGACCAGAAATGTTCTCAACCCTTTCCATTAAAATTGCCAGATCCTGAAGAAGCGTCCTATCATATAGCAGTCCTAAATCATTTAAGAGCCAAGTTATATTGCATTAACTTGGGGAATTGGTGGTATTTTTTCTGTCGAATACCCTTTACAAATAGGGCTTTGATTTGTTCAAAACAGGTGGTCCACAAGGCCTGGGTACGCACAAAGGTTTTACCTTTTAACCAGAGGTCTTCGACCGGGTTTTCTTGCGGTGTATAGGGG
>JAJEFJ010000104.1 GCA_022820485.1 Candidatus Latescibacterota bacterium | reverse complement strand
GTCGCGGTGATGCGCAAGCTGCTCCTGCTGCTCAACGCCATTGCCCATCGACGAACCCCTTGGGTGCAACACCAAGCCAAAGCAGGCTAAAAAAGGCTTGACACACAACACAGATACTACCGCAAAAGCGGGAATCCAGTCTTGCACGCGATGCGGATTTGGCGCGACACCCTGTAGGGGGCGGTTTCAATCCGCCCCTACTTGTGCCGGCATGACAAACGCTGCGTAACGTCAGTTAGGAATTAGTGGGGGTGAATGGGATCTTAGTAGGCCACGGAAACGATTCGGCTGACTTGGTCGGTGCGTGCGTCGCCGCTGACTTCGACGCGCAGGACGTAGTTTCCCGGTGCTACTAGGCCGCCAGCGTGGTCGCGTCCGTCCCATGCCAAGGCCACTCGTCCGGCTACCTGCTCTGCTTCGCTCAAAAGATGCACTCGCCGCCCGGTCAGGTCGAAAATGGCCACTCGCACGGTGCGCGGGTCCAGCACTTTGAGCAGATTGAATTCGAGGACGAGTTGGTCGCCAATGCCGTCGCCATTGGGGGTTAGAACTTGGGTTGAGATCGTCAGGTTATCGAGCAAACCGGGGTCTGCGGGCAGGGCTACGGACACTGTCTCACTCGCTACGGCCTCGCTGGCATCCCCGGCGTCAACCTGTTGCACTTGGCCCTCCAAATTGCTGTTGAAGAGCAAGGCGTCAAAACGAGTCTGGTTGAGATAAAGCGTACTCTCGAAATCGATCTCCAAAAGCCCCGAGCGCCGCACGGTGCGGTCGAGGACGAGCAGGGTCCCGTCGGCTCGCTCCTCGATTTGGACGGAGGCTTGTTCTCCGTTTATGCGCAAGGTTCTGAAGAGCACGGCGGCCGACGAACTCAGCAGGATTTGGTCGAATCCCCGGTTGGCCGAAGTCGCGGTAGCGCGGAGGAAATAGGTGAAAGATTGCGGCGCGCCCGGCTCGACCTCGGCCGGGTAGATTTCCGCCTGCGTCTGTTGCACCAGCGGCGGGTGGAAGTGCAGGGTCAGCGTTTCCAGTGCTGGGGCGCTAAACGGATCTTCGCTCAAAAGCTGCACCTCGATTTGGGCGAACTGCCGCGGCCCCGGCGACAAAAAACCTTGACCGGGAACCTCGTAAACCGGACTCCAGTTGCTCCAGTCCGAGCCTATTGTGCGCACGGTGTCGATGCGTCCGCGAAAAGAGGGAATGAGCTTGTCGTATTTTCTGGCGGAGACTTCTTTGCCGTTTTTGTCGTAGAAAAAGTACTCTTCTTCGAGCAGATTGCCGGTGCGACTGCGGATCTCTAGGCGAGTAGCGGGCGGCACTTGGGATTGCCAATCGAGCGCCGAGATCGTCTTTTTCCCGCCCAAGTCGAAAATCGGCGAGAGCGCCGTCAAGGCGGCGGGAAACCCTTCGCCAAAGACTTGGAACTCCGCGGTCGTGCCCGAGAGTGCGCCAGAAGTCATGCCAAAGAGGAGTCGGACGTAGCGCAACTTAGTCAGGGAGAATCGCTCCTCAAAGTGGACGATATCGCGGCGGTTGCGCAGCGATTCGGGCAATTCCCCCAGCGAGACCCAGCGCAGTGAGCCGTCCGGGGCCAGCGAGCCGTCCGACCCCGACATCTTGTACCACAGGTAATTGATGGATCCAAAGCGAGTGCGGGCCCTCTCGCCGGTCGTCGGCAGCCCGGTGAAATCCCCTAACAACCGCACTCGATCCACCCAAAAAAGCACGCCCAAGTCGAGGATAAAAAGCCCCATCGGCGTCACTCCGCGTCCCTCCTTGCGACCCCAGTACGAGGTAATGTCCCCGTCAATTAGGTTGCGGCTGATCAAGGGGTTCTCATGGCGCTCATCCCGGCCGGAGCCGACTAGGCTGTGCACGTCAATCTGACCGCCGCGTTCTCGCGCACCCAAGGACAGATTGTCGCCCACGCTTTCTACCGACAACTCGCTGAGCTGGGCACCAAGCGTCTTCCTGTCGGCTTGGATGCGAATGCGCCTGAGGGGCTTGAGGCCAAAGTCGATCTCGATGGCCCGATCTTGGTTAAAGCTGTATAGGCGGCGGTTGTTGTAGCGCAGGGTTCCTTCAATGGCCACGCCGGCGCTGGTGAAAAAAGGCTCGCCGTCGGAAGTGAAAACCTTGAAGAATTCGAGCGGCTCACCGTCCTCGGCAAAGTGCAGGCGTATGGTGCGCGCCGAGACCACCCGGCCTAGTTCAACCTCTATCCACCAATCCTCCAGCGGTGCTTCTGCGGCAGGCGTCCAAGCCGTCTCCACGTCTCCGTCTATCAGGAGGGTTGCACGATTCAGCGCTGTTCCTGCGGCGCGGATGCCGCCGCCAAAAGTCGCGGCGTTTTGCACCGCGTCGATATTCTGGCGCACGAACGCGGGTTTGAGCACGCCGTCGGCGACATCGACCGCGTCGCCGGGCAGCGTCCACTCGCTCCAGCCGCCCGGCCCACCGAGGCGCAGTTCCTCGGCTCCGAGGGCTTGGGCGGCGAGTAGGAGCGCGCCTAGTATCGATAAGTACGCTACTCGGCCTCGCCGGTAGGAGATTCTTCGACTCCGCTGCGCGGAGTTTATCTTGAGCGAAGCCGAAAGGCTCAGAATGACAGAGCAATATATCACAAAACGTAGCTTCACCGCCTACCTGCTTAATGAATGACGTTACGCATTCCCTGCCTTCGCCGGAGCCGATTGTGAACCGGCCACTTCGACGCCTCGACTGAGCGGTTCGGCTGAGCTCACCGTCGAAGCCTCGCCGAATTCAAGCTCAGTGGCCTACTTCGACAGGTTCCGTACCCGGCCACTGAGCTTGTCGAAGTGGCTTTACGAATTTAACTCGCGTACACGGCCTCGCGCAGCCCCTTGATATAGCCGATGGCAAACAAGCGCCCGATTGACGAATAGCCCGGCTGGTCGTTGCGGTCGCCCTCCATCGTTGGCACGTGGTCGGGGCGTAGGACGCCCTCAAAGCCGATGTCGCGGTAGGCTTCCATGCAGGCGCGCATGTCGGTCGGGCCTTCGTCGTGGAAGGTCTCGACGAATTTTTCGGGCGTGCCGCGCACATCGCGGAAGTGGACGAAGTAGATGCGGTCGCCAAAGTGGCGGATGACTCCGGGCAAGTCGTCGGTCATCAGGGTGAAGTTGCCTTGGCACAGACAGATACCGTTGGCTGGGCTGGGCACTAGGTCGATGAGCTTTTGGTAGTTTTCAACGCTGCGCATGATTCGCCCCATGCCGCGTAGGGGCGACAGCGGCGGGTCGTCGGGGTGCATGGCGAGCTTGACGCCGGCTTCCTCGGCGACTGGCACGACCTTTTCGAGGAAGTACTTCAGGTTGTCCCAAAGCTGCTCTTCGGTGACGACGCCAGCGTCGGTCAGGGGCGCATTTTTCATCAGCTCGTTGTCAAAGCCGGTGACCATGGCGCCGCCGCGTCCGGGTGCCGCCATTGAGGTGCGGGTCCAGTTGAGCACGGGCATCCACTCGGGGCACCAGACCGGAATGCCGACCTTGCCCATGTTGCGAATCAGCTCGCAGGCGTATTCGATCTCCTCGTCGCGGTCCGAGAGGCCGAGCTTGGCCTTGTTGAGCGGCGGACGGGCCTCGATGACGTCGAGGGAGAAGCCGCCGTCGTTAAACGCGGTTTTCATCCGCACGAGGTTGGTGAAGCTCCAGGGCCGTTGATCGGGGTGAATGTCGGCGGGATCACCGGGAGTATTAAAGCCGCCGACCACGTGGTCAACGCCGCATTGCTTGACCATCCGCCACAGCGGCGTGGGGTGATCGGGCAGGACTTCGGCAATTTTGATCATGTCGTTCCTTTTCTTAGGTGAAGGTTGGGACGAGCGAAAAAGAAATATAGCGATCTGAAATTCGTCTTGTGAATCCTAGTCTGCGTCCATCTGCGTCCATCTGCGTCCATCTGCGGATCATCTTATGTTGGGCAAGGTGAGATCAACATTAGCGAATAAATGGGTACACTAAGCCGGTCAGCGCGTCTTCGATGCGGATGCGGTGCGAGAGCAAGGTCTGTGCAGGCAGAGCATCAGCGGCAAAGTAGCCGATGTTTGTACTCTCTAAGGAGATCCGCAATGCACCGGCGATGGGTTCGCAGATAAAGACGTGGGTGACGTAGTGGACGATGGTGCCGTCGGGATAGCGCATGAACGGGTAGCTCTCCGGCTCGGAGTAAATCCCGATCAGCCGCTCGACGCGCACCTCCAAGCCCGTTTCCTCAAACACTTCGCGCACCACGGTCTGTTCGACGGATTCGCCGAGTTCGACATTGCCGCCGGGCATGCCCCAAAAGCCGTTGTCCGCGCGCTGTTGCAGCAGGATTTTGCCGGTCTTGTCGCGGATGAATCCATTGGCCGCCGCGCCGAGCCGGTCGGGCATTTTCGCAAGCGGCGCGCCCGTGCTGTCGCACCATTGGGTATAGTCGAATTTCTCGGTACTCATGGCATGTTACGAAAGCGGCCCATAGGCGCTTAGAGCCGAGTCGTGGAAAAGCGCCCGGCGCTCGTCCTCCGAAAACTCGGCGCTCCATTCGAGGAATTTGGCGTAGAGATAGCCGATGCTAATGCCCCGCAGTTTATCGACGGGATAGTTGCTGGCAAACATGCAGCGGCTACAGCCAAAGCGTTCGATTAACTCTTGGACGACCGCGGCGATTTTGGCCTCTTTGGCTGCATCCTCGTGGAAGGCGTCCCGCGCAAACCACGCCATAGACAGCTTCATATAGATGTTGGGCAATGTGGCTAGCGCAGCCATGCCTTCGCGCCAGAGGTCCTCGTGCGCCTGGTCCTCGCCGTCGTGGAGGAAACCGAGGTGGTTGGTGACGACGCGGAGGTTGGGGAAATCGCGGAACACTGCGACCGCATCGGCCACTTGGTGGGGATTGCAAGAAAGGTCGAAGGCGAGGTTGTGGCGTTCTAAAAGCGCCAAGCCCTCGCGGAAGCGGCTACTCTGCAAGACGCCGTCTTCTACTTGCGGCCAAGTTAGGTCGGGATTGTCGGGATGGTGATTGAGGATCATGCGCACGCCGCACAGACGGTTTCCGGCGACCGCTAGGTGTTGTTCAATGGTGCGCTCGGCCGCGGCGATGTCGCGCTCCAGATGCACGTACGCGACAATGCCAAAGGGCTGTTCGTCCGCGCTCGGTTCGAGTTGGTCGCGCACCCAGCGGGTTTCTTCTACGGTATCGACGGGGATGCCGTCAGGCACTTGGCCGACGACGGTTTCGACGTGGACGCCGCTGACTCGCTGCAACTCAGGGGGCAGTTCGCTCATGTCTTGGGCGTAGTCGGCGGCTCGGTACGCCGGCATGACATCGCCGAGGTTGGGGTTGGGCCGCTCGGCTAGGTCCCAGAGGTGGAAGTGAGGGTCGCACAGGGGGATGGGAGTCTGCATGGAGAAAAGCCTTTCGATGATATGTAGGGGCGACCCTTGTGGTCGCCCATCTAAGCAAACGCCGCCTTCACGGATTCAGGCAGCGGACAATGGGCACCCGGGTGTTGCACCGCGCTAGCACCGGCGGCGCACGCTAAGTCCAGGGCCTGTTGAGGATCGGTGCCGAGCAGGGCGCTGGCGGCCAGAACCCCGCTAAAGGCGTCGCCAGCCCCGACCGCATCGACGACAGGTACGGGCGCGGGCCGTGCGGCGAACGAAGCCTCCGGAATGTGGAGCTGAGCGCCGTCGCCGCCAAAGGTAATCGCCAGGCAATCCAGCGCGTAGCGGGTGATCAGGTCGGCGGGCGCGGCGACCTCGGCAATGTCCTGCACGGCCTCCCATTCCTCGTCGTTGAGCTTGACAATGGTCGCCGCTTCGAGGCCAAAGAGCACGGTTTCTGGCGTATAGCAGTCCTTGCGCAGGTTGACGTCGAAAAGCCGATGCCGGGGGTTGGCGGCCAGCAAGTGTTCTAATCCCGGACGATTGGCCGGGCTGCGTTGCGCGGCCGTGCCGTAGTAGATCAGGTCGGGAGGCTGGTCCAAAGCCGGCTTAGTTTCGATGTAGTCCCAAGCTACGCCGGCGCGGATGGTGTAGGAGGGTTGCCCATCGTCGAGCAGTACATCGACCGTGCCCGTAGGCTCGGGCCGGTCAGCGACCCATTGTTGATCGATGTCGGCGCGCTGGAGAAAGCCGCGCGCCTGTTGTCCCAGTTCGTCTCGCCCCACGGCGCTGATCATGGCCACGGGAAAGCCGAGCTGGCGCAGATTCCAAGCGAAATTCAGGGAAGCACCTCCCAGGCAGGTGCGGTCGGGGAAGCAGTCGTAGAGGATTTCGCCGAAGACGATGGAAGTGAAGTTCGCTTTATCCATAGTACAGTTACAGTGGCGGAAAGAGTACGTAGCCTACGGCGCTGCGCTCTAACCAGATTTTGCAGAATTCTGCTAGGTCGTACGCCCGGGCGACCTCGTCGTTCGCGGCTGGATCGTTGACCAGTACAGTATCTCCCGCGCAACCTCGCACGACGAGCAAGTGCCCAGATGTCCGCTCAATGGCCGCCCGACTCAGCTCGCCTGCCTCGTAGCGCACGGAGGCAACGATGGGAAAGCCCGCGTCGAGCAGCGCACGCGCCACTTCCCAAGAGGGAAAGTGCAATAGATAGCCCAAGAAGCCCCAGCGAGCGGCCGCGTGGATATTGGCCGGCCATACGCCGTATAGCCCACTGGGCTGGTGGCGAGCCTCAGCGATCACGTCGTAGATGTCCGCGCTATGGCCGTAGTACGCGAGCAGCATGGCGACGCTGGTCGGGGAGCAGACGTGGGAAGCCAACTCGGGCCGCAGAACCATCTGGCTTTGCGACGGCACGGCGAGAGCCGTATCTCGGCTGGCGAGCGTCGGAGAGGGCACTGCGCCTTTGCGGCGCACCGAGACCGAGAGCAAGGCCGGGGCCGTGGGGGCGATGCCTTGGACGCGTAGGTGTAGGGTGGCCGCTTGCAAAGGGGTATGGATGCGCAGGAGGTCGATTTCCGCAGTGACCGCTTCGTTTGTCGCGCCCGCCTCGGCCCCGACAAACGAGCCGATTGGGTCGAGGACGGCCCGGCTGCGATGGCCAGCTTCGGTCTCGCATTCTATCGCAAACTGATAGCCCCACGCGCCGTCGTGGACGACTGAGAGGCACGGCAGGATTTCTAGCGCACCTGCTAGCGCTGCGGGTGGCAAGTCAAACGAGAGCTCGTCGCCATTCCATGCCAACGGCTCGATCTGCTTTGGTCGGATGGGCGGCGGGACGGCGCGTTGCAGCGCGGCCTCGTCTAGTCCTTGGGCAAACAATAGAAGTGCGTTGCTCATATAGCAGTCCTACATGATTTGCAGCGAGTCTCCTATCCCCAGAGTTGAGGATGGGGCGGATGGAGGAGGCTGCCTTCGTAGCGCAGCCCGCGTTCCCGATCTTTTTGCAGGAGCAGGGGGCCGTCGAGATCGACGAAACGGGCTTGTTGCGCCAGCAGGACAGCCGGTGCCATGGCCAGCGAGGTGGCGATCATGCAGCCGACCATCAGGTCCAATCCGCACGCACGCGCCTCGGCGGCCAAGCGCAGACCCTCGCTGAAGCCGCCGGTCTTGTCGAGCTTGAGGTTGACGCATTCGTAGCGGGCGACCAGTTCCGCGAGATCGGCGGCAGTGTGGCAGGATTCGTCGGCGCAGAAGGGGATCGGGTGTTCCAACTCGGCGAGCAGGGCGTCTTGGGCGGCGGGTAGGGGTTGTTCGATAAGTGCGACGCCCAAGCGAGCTAGTTCGGCTGAGAGCGGCTCGACTTGGTCGGCGGACCAGCCTTCGTTGGCATCGACGATCAGGGTTGAGTCTGGGGCATTGGCGCGGATTGCGGCGACGCGGTCGAGGTCGTCGTGACCGGCGAGTTTGATCTTGAGCAGTGGGCGGTCGGCGTGTTGGGCAGCGGCTTGGCCCATGGTTTCTGGGTCGTCGAGCGAGAGGGTGTAGGCCGTCGATATTGGATGCGGTGTTGCTAATCCGGCCAGTTCATAGGCAGGGCGGTCGCTGATTTTAGCTTCTAAGTCCCACAGCGCGCAGTCCAAGGCGTTGCGAGCCGCGCCGGATGGTAGAGCGCGTTGCAATGCCGCTCGGACTTCGGCGAGCTCAGTCGAGCCGTCGAGGCCGGCTTCTACCTGTGGGCGCAGCGATTCTAGCGCATCTATGGTTCCGGCCACGCTTTCGTTGTAGCGGGGGTAAGGAACGCACTCGCCGCGACCAACGCAGCCGTCGCGGCTCAGCTCGACGACGACGACATCGGCGGTGGTTTTGGCTCCGCGCGAGATGGTGAAGGCCTGGGCGAGAGGGAAGCTCTCGCTGCGGACGGAGAAATGGGTCACAGGGCATCGACCAAGCGCACGGCTCCTTGGCGCAGCGGATCGACTGCGGGCAGGCCAGCTTGGCGTTCAATGGTTTCGAGCAGTGCGGCGGCGCGGTCTTCTGACAAGTGCGAGGTGTTGACTGCAATGCCAACGGTGCGGCAAGCCGGATTGGTCAGCCGGCCGCACTGCTCGTTGAGGTGAATGCAGTCGAGCAGTGCGGGCAGTTGGTATTCGGGTAGGCCGCGCATGTGGGGGCGGTTGGGATCGTGGCAGAGGACGAGCGCGTCGGGCTGGGCTCCGTGCATGAGACCCAGCGACACGCCGGCATAGGAGGCGTGGAACAGCGAACCTTGGCCTTCGACTAGGTCCCAGTGCTCCGGGTGGTTGGCCGGGGTCAGGACCTCGACGGAGCCAGCAAGGAAATCGGACACCACGGCGTCAACGGCAACGCCGGTCCCGGCGATGAAGATGCCGGTTTGGCCGGTGGCGCGGAAGGTGCAGGCCATGCCTCGCGCCTGCATCTCGCGCTCAATGGCCAGCGCGGTGAACATCTTGCCGACCGAACAGTCGGTGCCGACGGTGAGCAGGCGTTTGCCCGGGCGTTTGACGCCGGTTGCAATGGGAAAAGCGCGGTCGGAAAAGCGCGCATCTACGAGGCGAGTGCCCTTTGTGCGGGCGCGGTCGGCTAAGCCGGGGATGGTGCCAAGGCGCGTGTGCAGACCACTGGCGAGATCGTAGCCGAGGTCAATGGCTTGTAGGAAGGTCTCGCGCCAGAGATCGGAGATGGTGCCGCCGCGATTGGCGACGCCGATGATGAGGGTGCGGGCACCAGCGGCGTGCGCTTCGGCGAGGGTTTGGTCGGGTAGCCCAAGGTCGGCGTGGCAGTCGGGAAGGCGAAGCTGGCCAATGCACTGTTCGGGCCGCCACTGGGCGACGCCAACGGCCGTTTTGGCGGCTAGCTGGTCGGCGGCGTCGCCGAGGAACAATAGGTATGGGGGCGCGAGCTGGATCACGGGGCGACCGGCGTGTCGAGGCGGCGGCGGCGCTGCTGCCAGTGCCACTTGTCGCTGCCGGCTATGAGCGGCTTGAGGGGTTCGGGCGTTTGGGCGATGAATTCAGCGCTCGGCTCTTGGCCGTTCCAAGCTTGGAACATCGGCGGGGTATAGCCGCCGATGACGATGACGCGCTCGCGGTCGGAACGGATCTGGCCGGTGGCGTGGATCAGGGCCTCGCCAAAGAGCAGGGTTGATCCGGCGGGCGCGACCACTTGGTGGATCAGCGCGGGGTCCTCGTAGGCCGCCGCGATGATGGTCTCGCGGTCGCATTTGACCTTGTGGCTGCCGGCGATGACCACGGTGCCGCCGTCGTCCGGCCCTAGCTCCGTGAGGTTGGTCAGGGTTTTGACAAAGGTGCAGTGGAAGAGGCCGTTTTCGACGTACGTGCCCACGTCTGGGGTGGTGCCGGTGTGGAAGCCGTAGCGCGGCTCGGCAGCTAGGTCAATTTCCGGGTCGCGCTCGTTGACGGCGGCCTCGGATTCTTCGAGGCGCACGCTGCCGCCGACAAGTTCCTCGGCCATGCCGACCAAGCGCGGATGAGTTAGGTATTCGAAGATCGCGGGATCGGCTTCGAGGATGTGGGCAAAGTGCAGGTAGTGAGGCCGATAGGAGGAGAGACGGCAGTTGCGGACGCGGGCTTTAGCCGGGTCTGGGGCGGACAGGAGGTCGCGTTTGAGCCGGAGCATGGCCTCCAGCAGGCGCTCGGTCAGGTCTTGCTCGATCGCGTTTTCAACGACCACATAGCCATAGACTTCGAGGTGATAGCGTTGGGCGGGGGTGAGGGCGGGAAAGGGCCGGATGAATTCGCCGTCGGACATGCGCGGAAATAAGTGTGGGAAAAGGGAATGCCAATGGGGAAGTAAATGCGCTATTTGCGCTATTATTACCTCATGTGCATCAACCGAGTTGCGGCCGTCGATGGTGCCAAGCTGATTGTCAGAGAATGGGATTCTTCCATCGGACGCCAGGGAAGCGCGAAAAATCGGTATCCGCGGTGTGTACTTGGGCGCGGCATCTCTTTGCCACGGCGGCAATCTGGGCATCCGTAGTGAGATTTCCGCCGGAGCCCGCTTCGTTCAGCCAAGTCAGTGCCTGATCGACATCGGCGCGAGTTACCGATAGGAGTTCGGTCGGTGAAGCATCGAGCCATCCCTTGACGCGGCCAGTGGCTTCGGCAATGGTGAAAGGGGTCTCGAATACCTTGGGACTGGTGCCGACTCGTATGAAGGCGAAAAGCACCACGGCTACGAGCCCGACCGGCTCGGGCCCGGAGAGGCATTCGCTCAACCAGCATTTCGCGCGTGCGTGGAAGGGACTCGCTTCGTCATAGGCGTATAGCAGCAGGTTGGCGTCTGGTATAATCATCGCCTGTGCTCATCCAGACGCGCCGATTTCCTGAGAAACTCGGCGATTTCCAAATCGTCGTCCAGCTCGCGCAGATGGGCGGGATCTAGTCCCGTGCGCAGGCGAAGAGGACGGGACTCCACCTTGAACGGTGATCCGTCCGAGGTGGGACCGGTAGCGCCCAGGCCGCGACGCAGGGCATCGTTTAGGGTCTCCTTGAAACCCTTTCCCTGTATGTGCATCGCCTCCCGCAGGCGCTGCTCCACATCGGCATCAAGTGTGACAGTCGTTCTCATGTTGCAATAATAGCATCATTATTTTTTGCTGTCAAATCATCATTTGTGCAGACGCGAATTACGTCGAAAAAGCGACTTGCACTGCAGCAGATCGAAGCCGGCATCTCGTCGCATCTGATTGAAAATTTAGCTTTGCATTAAAGTACACTTTTTTGCACCTTTAGATGTACATACAAGTACGTGCCTTTTTTATGATTGGCGAAAGTAGTGTAATATTAATAGGTTATCCATTGGTAAATTTCACACTCTCGCAGATTCACGGAGAAATCCTACAATTATGGCCCATTCAGACCATTGCCTAACGTACTCAATTTAGTACCATATACGGTACAAAAGAGGAAATATGATCCAATCCATGCCCATCGCCGAAGCCCGCAAAGTCCTGAATCAATTGCCCGATCGCTTCGCTGCCGAACCCGAAGCGAGTGCTCTCGCCGTAACGCGCCGCGGTCAGCCAGTGCTCGCGCTGATGCCGTGGTCGCTTTACCAGGGTATTGTCGAAACGTTAGAGGTACTCGGCGACGAGGCCGAGTGTGCCGCGCTGCGCGAAGGCATCCGCCAGATTGAGGCAGGCGAGCGCGCCGTCTGGGAGGGGCAATGACGTTGCGCGTCGTCTTAGCGCAGCGCGCCTTAGAGTCGCGGCAAGGCCTGCTCAACCGGCGGATTGCCGAGCAAGTGGACCAATACATCACAGGGCTGGCAATTGATCCCGAGGAACAGGGCTGGCCCTTGGTCGGCGAGTTAAAGGGCTATCGCTGCCTGCGTCCGCCGGGCGGCTGGTTCCGCATCGTCTATCGAGTGGGGATTGGAGAGGTCGAGGTGGTACTGGTGTCGGTGGGGCAGACCCATTTGGCTGGTGAGCGGGACGTGCGTGCGCTGGCGCGGACGCTGTTTAGCGAGCGGCTGCTGCGCTAAGTGATTTAGTTGCTGGCTGAGCCCGCGCCGATATAGACGAAGCCCTGTTCTACCTTTACTGGATAGATATTGATGCTGTACTCCTCGCCGGCGAGGTTGCTTCCGTCGATCAGCGAGAATGTTTTCTTGTGTTGGGGGCAGGCGACTTTGGGCGTGCCTTCTTGATCGCCGATCAAGCCGCGTGAGAGGACCATGTCGCGCTTGTGGGGGCACATGTTCTGGCAGGCGTACCAATCGCGGTGCGAGGCAAAATTGAATACTGCGACCTGCTCGTCTCCCAGCTTGACGCAAGCTCCAGCATTGCTGGGGAAGTCCTCGACTCGGGCGACTCGCACCCACTGTTCTACTGCTATGGCTTCGCTCATGCTACTATCTCCCAGTTGACGGGCCGCTTTTGCTCCCGTTGGTGTGTCCACTGCAAATTGTCGTCCGCGTCGTCGCTGTTGACGAAGTGGCGGAAGCGCTTGCGGCGCTCCGGGTCTTCGACGACCGCCTTCCACTCGCATTGATAGGTTGCCACTAAGTGGGCCATATCCTCCTTTAGCTGCGCGCAGATCCCGAGGTGATCGTCGATGATTACGCGGCGCAGATATTCGATGCCGCCTTCGAGCTGATTGAACCAAGTGGCGGTGCGGGTCAGCTTGTCAGCGGTGTGGATGTAATACATGAGAAAGCGGTCGATGTATTTGATACAGGTCTCCTCGTCGAGATCCGCAGCGAGCAGGACCCCGTGCTGGGGTTTGGCACCGCCGTTGCCGCAAACGTAGAGATTCCAGCCCTTTTCAGTGGCGACTAAGCCAAAGTCCTTGCCTTGGGCTTCGGCGCACTCGCGTACGCAGCCCGAGCAGGCGGCCTTGACTTTGTGGGGGGCGCGGATGCCTCGGTAGCGCTCTTCGATGCGGATGGCGAAGCTGGTAGAGTCCTGCACGGCGTAGCGGCACCAAGTGGTGCCGACGCAGCTTTTGACCGTGCGCAGGGCCTTGCCATAGGCGTGCCCGCTCTCAAAGCCCGCGGCGATTAGCTCCTCCCAAATGAAGGGTAGCTGATCGACTCGCGCACCGAGCAAATCGACGCGCTGGCCGCCGGTGATTTTGCAGTAGAGGTCGTACTTTTGCGCGACTTGACCGAGGACGATCAGCTTGGCGGGCGTAATCTCGCCGCCGGGCACCCGGGGGATGACCGAATACGTGCCACCGCGCTGAATGTTGGCGAGGAAGCGGTCGTTGGTGTCTTGCAGTTCCTCCTGTTCGAGGATGAGGTCGTTCCAAGTGCTAGCTAAGATAGAGGCGACGGCAGGTTTGCAGATCTCGCAGCCGTGCCCTTGGCCATAGCGGGCCAGCAAGTCGTCGTAGCGCTTGATGCGGTTGATTTTGACAATCTGGAACAGCTCCTGCCGCGAATAGGCGAAGTGCTCGCAGAGGTGGGTATTGACTTCTAGGCCTTGGGCTGTGAGCTCGGCGTTGAGGATGTCGGTTACCAAGGGTATGCAGCCGCCGCAGCCCGTGCCGGCGCGCGTGGCGTCCTTGAGCGTGCCGAGTTGGGTATAGCCTTCGGCTACCGCGCGGACGAGTGCGCCCTTGGCGACGTTGTTGCACGAGCAGATTTGCGCGTCGTCGGGCAGGTCCTGTGGATTGAAGCCGACCGCCTTGCCGTTGGATGCGCCGAGCAGCAGTTCGTGGGGATCGCCGGGCAAGGGGGTCTTGTTTTTGACCATCTGCAAGAAGTGGTTGTATTCCGAGGCGTCGCCGACCAGCATGCCGCCAAGCAGGTGCTCCTCGCTAACGGTCAGGCGTTTGTACACGCGGTTGACATCGCTGTGGAAGTAGAGCGTGCGGCTGCCGGGCGTTTGGCCGAAGGCGTCGCCGAAATTGGCGACATCGACGCCCATGAGCTTGAGCTTGGTCGAGAAGTCGCCCGAGGTAAAGACGGGGTTTTCCGGCCCGCAGAGGCGCTCGGCGAGAATGGCGGCCATGTCGTAGCCCGGAGCCACTAAGCCATAGATAATGCCGCGATGCAGGGCCACTTCGCCAATGGCGTAGATGTGTGGATCGCTGGTGGTGAGCGCGTCATCCACGACCACGCCGCCGCGCTCGCCGATTGCTAGCCCGCACTCGCGCGCCAGCTCGTCGCGCGGGCGGATACCGGTGGAGATGACGACCATGTCGAAGGCCCGCTCCTCGTCGCCGCCAAAGGAGACGGCTGTGACTTTGTCGTCGCCGAGAAAGCGCTGCGCACCTTTGCCGAGCAGCACTTCGACCCCGAGGGCCTCCATTTCTTCAACCAGCAACGATGAAGCCGCGTCGTCGATCTGGCGGGGCATCAGCCGGGTGTTGAATTCGACGACGGTAGTTTCCAGCTCCATATCGACGAGGGCCTTGGCCGCTTCGAGGCCCAATAGCCCACCGCCCAGCACGAGCGCGCGCCGTGCCTTTTGGCCGTAGGCGGCAATGGCTTCTAGATCTTCGATCGTGCGATAGACGAATACGCCTTCTTTGGCGACGCCGTCGATGGGCGGGACGAAAGGAGCGGATCCAGTGGCCAGTACGAGGCGGTCGTACTCTATGGCCTCTCCGCGCTGGGAGGTGACGATGCCTTGCTCGCGCTGGATGGCCGTGGCCCGGTCGCCAATATGGGTTTCAATCCCGTGTTCTTGATACCATTCAATTTTCCCGAGCATCAGGTCGGCGACCGGGGTGCCCGAGAAGTATTTGCTGAGGCCGACGCGGTCGTAGGCCAAGCGCGGCTCTTCGCAGAAGACGTGGATGCGAAACTGCTGCTGGCCGTCGCGCGCGACCATTTCCTCACAAAAGCGGTGCCCCACCATGCCGTTGCCAACGACGACTAAGTGGGGCCGATTAGATGCTATCATCGGTTTTCTCCTGTAAACACTAGCTTGAGGCCAATAAGCAAAATACAGGCCAGCTTGCGGATACAGGAGTTCGACGAATCGCTGTATTTATATGTTTATCAACTATTTAGGTATTATTTAATTAGATTCCGCTCCGCCGCTATGGAGCGCACATTTTTGCAGAAAAATGACAAAAATGTCCTAATTATCACAAATATGTGTTCTCCAACACCTCGTGGTGGCAAAGTCGAGATTTGATCGGGTTGAAAGCACTCGTGTGGCGATCCAAGAAATACAAAAATGGGGCTTATTGACGGCAAATAATACAATTTTTGTAGTTTTTGGGCAGTTTCCCAAGGTCGAATCACCTTGCAAAAAACCATTTTTTTATTCGGTAAGTATATTTTTATCAATAACTTGAGACACAATTACACCGTCTTTCTCTCCATTCTTGGCACTACTCTTGCTTAGAGTCTGTAGCTCAATCATTTGCGTCCCAACAGAATCATGGATAATGGATATAATAGAAAAGCCCGACCTGCCCGGTTTTCGCACGGACAATCGCTCGACCCAGACGCGCTTCCACTTCCACATGGATCTCTGCGTCGGCTGCCACGCCTGCGAGGTGGCCTGTAGTGAACAGAATGGCCTGCCCGTAGATACCCAGTGGCGGCGCGTCGGCGAGGTCGAGGGCGGCGAGTATCCCGACACATTGCGCTTTTTCCTTTCTAGCGGCTGCAACCACTGCTTGGATGCCCCTTGCGCCAAGGGCTGCCCGGTTGATGCCTACAAAATTGACGAGAGCGGCATCGTCATTCACCAAGCGGATGTCTGCATTGGCTGCCAGTACTGCACTTGGAACTGCCCTTATAGCGTGCCGAGCTTCCAGCCAGAGCGCGGCGTGGTGTCCAAGTGCGACATGTGCGTCAATCGGCTCGAAGAAGGCCGCGAGCCCGCTTGCGCCCAGGCGTGTCCGGCCGGGGCGATTGAGATTGAGACCGTGCCGCTTGAGGAGGTATTGGCAACCTACGAGGACGCTGGTGCCGCTCCGGGAATGCCCTCGCCAGAAATCTCCATGCCTTCGACGAAAATCACCTTGCCCGAAGGCGTCGATCCGAGCAGTCTGCACCCAGTCACCGGCGACTTTGTCGAGCCGGAGGACCCGCATTCGCCGTTGATCCTTATGACGGTGCTGACCCAGATCGGCTTGGGAGGCTTTGCGGCGATATACGCGGTGGATTTGCTGCGTTCGCTCAGTGGTGCGGTGCAGCTAGCCGGTACCGCGCTCGGCACGCTGGCCGCCGTGCTGATGGGACTGATCGGTCTTTCGCTTGCCGCATCGACTTTGCATCTGGGGCGACCAGCCTTTGCCTTCCGCGCAATTCGCAACTGGCGCACGTCGTGGTTGTCGCGCGAAGTGCTGGCGCTATCGCTTTTTGCCAAAGTCGCCTTTGCCTATGCGGCGTTTCTGTTGGCGACCGAAGGTTTGGGGTGGGTGAGTGCGGAAGCCTTGGGTGGCGTCGGGGCGCGGCTGTCGTTGGGGGCGGGAGCGGTCACGGCGGGCATCGCCGGCATTTACGCCAGCGCCCGGCTCTATCGGGTGCCCGCTCGTCCGGCGTGGAATTTCCGCAAGACCACGGTCGATTTCTTTGCCGTGGCATGGATCGTCGGTCCGGCGGTACTGGCGTTGGCACTGGTATTGGGTGGGGAAGCGGGATTGAGCGTGCAGGTCGCGGCTTTGGCTGCGGCGCTGGCGCTGATAGCCTATGCGAAATTGCACTCGGACTTCGTCTGTCACTTGGCGGAAAGTGAGACCTTTGAGCTCAAGGCCAGCGCCGAACTCTACCGCGATCACTTCGCCCGCTTGCGGATGTACAAAAATGGTGCGGCCCTGTTGGCGCTGATAGGACTCTTGACCTTGGGCGTTGGTGCGGTCTCGATCGCCGCGGCGACCGTGGGCGTCGCTGGCTTGGTGGCCTATGTATTCTTGCAGCGCTACCTGTTTTTCACCACGGTCGTCGGCACCAATATCGCGGGCAATTTCATCGTCGAAGCCCACCGCTCGGTAGCGCGACGGGGCTAGCGATGACACTCGGACAGAAAATCAAGGAATCTCTTGGCTTTGACATTAAGGCGGACGAGTACGCCTTTGGTCGCGACCCTCAGTACGGATATCTGTCGCAAAAAAAAATTCCCGAGCGCTGGGTCAAGACCACCTGCGGCTACTGCTCGGTGGGTTGCGGCATGGTCGTAGGAGTCAAGGGCGGCGAAATCGTCTCGGTGCGCGGCGATGAGGAACACCCTGTCAACGAGGGCAGCCTCTGTCCAAAAGGCTTGAGCGAGCACTTGCCGCTGAAAAGCCCCAATCGCGCCCACGCTCCGCTGTGGCGCGGCGAACCCATCTCTTGGGGACGGGCTTACGAGGAGATGGTGGGACGGGTGCGCCAAGTTCAGGAGCAGTACGGCAAAGAGAGTTTTGCCGTGCTGTCAACCGGCCAACTCGTCACCGAGGAGTTCTACGCGCTAGGCAAACTAGTGCAACTGGGCTTTGGCACGAGCAATTACGACGGCAATACCACGCTGTGCATGAGCTCGGCGGTGGCTGGTTACAAACAGAGCTTTGGCTCGGACGGCCCGCCGGGATCGTATCGCGGTTTGCGCGAGGCCGATACGGTCTTTTTGATCGGTGCGAATATCGCCGACAATCACCCCATCCTCTGGCATCATCTCAACCAGAACGAAGAGTACACGCTGATCGTCTGCGACCCGCGCAAGACCAAGACGGCGATGTTTGCCGACCTCTATCTGCCGATCCGGCCGCGCGGCGATGTGTATCTGCTCAACGGCCTGATCAACTTGGTGATTGAGCACGGCTATGTGGACCGAGACTTCGTCGAAGCCCATACCACTGGTTTTGAGGCGCTGGCCGAACACGCTAGTCATTATCCCATTGAACTGGTGTCCGAACACACAGGTTTGAGCCCCGAAGCGATCTGGGCGGCCTTCGAGGCCATCGCCAAGGCCGAGAACGTCCTCTTCGCTTGGACGATGGGCGTCAATCATTCGACTCAAGGGACGGATACCGTCAGCTTGATCAACACCCTCGCGCTGATTACCGGCAACATCGGCCGCACGGGTGCTGCGCCGTTGTCCATCACCGGCCAGTGCAATGCCATGGGTACCCGCGAGTTTGGTTTTGCCTCATCGCTGCCGGGCTACCGCAAATTTGCAAGCCAAGCAGACCGCGAGGAACTGGCGGCGTTGTGGGAGTTGGACGCGGAACGACTGCCGAAAAAGCGCGGCTTGGCCTATCCCGACATCATCGACGCCATCATAGCGGGCCGCATCAAGGCACTGTGGGTGATTGCCACCAATCCGCTGGCCAGCTTTCCCGATCAGGAGCGGTTGCGCCAGGCGCTCGCGGGCCTCGATCTGCTCGTAGTGCAAGACGGTTTCCACCCGACGCCTACTACCGAACTGGCCGACTTGGTGCTGCCAACGGCTGTGTGGGGCGAGAAGAGCGGCAGTTACACCAACAGCGAGCGCCGCGCTAGCCGGGTGCAGCAAGCCGTGTCGCCGCCGGGGGAAGCCAAGGCCGATTTCGACATTTTCATGGATTTGGCCCGAGTGCTCGGGGTCAGCGACGAACTCTTTCCCGCATGGCGCAGCCCGGCCGATGCGTTCGCGGAAATGCGCCGAATATCCAAGGGACAGCTCTGCGATTACAGCGGCATGAGCTATGAGAAGATGGACGCCTTGGGCGGGATCCAGTGGCCCTGCAACGACGCGCATCCCGAAGGCGCTGACAGCCTGTACACCGACGGTCGCTTCCCCACCGAGGACGGCCGGGCGCGGTTGTTGTACACGGCGCCGCGGCCGCTACCCGAGCCGCCGGACGACGAATACCCCATTCTGCTCAACACCGGCCGCACGGTAGAGCACTGGCACACGCGGACCAAGACCCGCGACGTGCCGATGCTGGAAAAGCTCTCGCCCGAGCCTTGGGTCGAGATCCATCCGCAGACCGCGCGGCGCTTCCGCCTCGGCCCGCGCACCCGCGTCTCTTTGGTGTCCAGACGCGGGCGCGTCGAGGGTTTGCTGCTGCGGATTACCGAGACGATCCATCCAGACCAAGTATTTGTGCCCTTTCACTTTGCCGAGCAGTGCGTCAACCAACTGACCCTCCCGGCGTTCTGCCCGAAGTCGCGCGAACCCAACTACAAGCAGTGCGCCGTGCGCATCGAAAAAACCACCACTAAATGAGGAGATTATGAAAGCAATTACCGCCATTGCCTTGGCCGTCTTGTCCTGCGCCGAGGGAATCGGTGCTAGGGAACTAGAATTGGAAAAAGACGAACTCAAGTTCGGCTTCATCAAGCTGACCGACTGCGCGCCCTTGGTCATTGCCAAAGAGCAGTTCTTCTTCGAAGACGAGGGGCTTTTCGTCACCTTGGAGGCGCAGGCCAATTGGAAGGTGTTGCTCGACCGCGTCATCGACGGCGAACTCGACGGGGCGCACATGCTGGCCGGGCAGCCGATTGGCGCGACCATTGGCTTCGGCACTCAAGCCCACATTATTACCGCCTGCAGCATGGATCTCAACGGCAATGGCATCACGGTTGCCAACGAGGTCTGGGAGCAAATGAAGCCCCACGTGCCCAAGCGCGCAGACGGCCAGCCAGCCCACCCGATCAAGGCCGATGCGCTCAAGCCGATTGTAGAAGCCTACCGAGACGAGGGCCGCCAGTTCAAGATGGGCATGGTCTTTCCGGTTTCGACGCACAACTATGAGTTGCGGTACTGGCTGGCCGCAGCCGGCATGAGTCCGGGTTACTACACAAGTGATGACATAACCGGCATGACTGATGCCGATGTGCTGCTGTCGGTGACGCCGCCGCCGCAGATGCCAGCGACCTTGGAAGCAGGCACCATCTACGGGTACTGCGTGGGCGAGCCGTGGAACCAACAGGCCGTGTTCAAGGGCATTGGCGTGCCGGTGACGACCAATTACGACCTGTGGAAGAACAACCCGGAAAAGGTCTTTGGCGTCAGCAAGGCTTGGGCCGACAAGCACCCCAACACGCACAAAGCGGTGGTCAAGGCGCTAATTCGCGCTGGCAAGTGGCTCGACGAGGAAGGCGAAAACGGCGAGCCAAAAAACCGCGTTGCAGCGGCGCGAATCCTCTCCCGCTCGGAGTACGTCGGTGCCGACTTTGAGGTCATCGCCAACAGCATGACCGGCACCTTTGAGTTTGAAAAGGGCGACAAGCGCGCCATGCCCGACTTCAATGTGTTCTACCGCTACGATGCCACGTATCCTTTCTACAGCGACGGCATTTGGTTCTTGACCCAGATGCGGCGCTGGGGCCAGATCGACGCTCCCAAACCCGACTCTTGGTATCACGCGACGATTAAGGAAATCTATCGGCCCGACATCTGGCGCGAGGCCGCGGCCCTGCTCGTAGAGGATGGCCATTTGACGGCTGACGAGATTCCCCAGACCGACGGCTATAAGGAGCCGACCAGCGACTTTATAGATGGAGTCGAGTACGATGGCCGCGAACCCAACGCCTATCTGCACAAGTTTCGCGTGGGTATCAAGGACGACTACACTAAAACGTCGATGAAATAGGAGGCGGTAGATTGCTAGTCGATAAGCTGAATAAAATCCTCATTTTCGTCGGGCTGACTTGGCTGACGCCGGTGGTCAAACTGGCCGCCGGGGAAAACCCCGGCCAGCAGGTCCGCGACATCTGGACCCTGATCGGCGTGCCCGTGAGCGCGTTCGTCGCCTTCCTGATGCTGTGGTCGCTGACCGCCGCCCAAATCGAGACCAGCTTGGGCAATATCCCCGGGCCGATGCAGGCCTACCAGCAGGCGGTCGTGCTGTGGGAAGAGCACGTGGGAGAGCGGGAAAAAGCGCAGGCGTTCTACGAGCGGCAGCAAAAGCGCAACGCCGAGAAATTGGCCGCAAACCCACAAGCCCAAGTCAAGATTCGCCAATACACCGGCAAGCCGACGTATCTCGACCAGATCGGCACTAGCCTGTACACGGTTTTCGCCGGCTTTGCGTTGGCTGCGCTGGTGGCCGTGCCCCTAGGCCTGTTTTGCGGCATGAGCCGCACGGTGATGAACGCCTTTAATCCATTGATCCAGATATTCAAGCCCGTGTCGCCGCTGGCTTGGCTGCCGCTGGTGACGATGGTGGTCAGTGCCCTCTACACGACCAACGACGGGCTTTTTGCAAAGTCCTTTATCAATTCGGCGGTCACGGTGTCGCTGTGTTCGCTGTGGCCCGCGCTGATCAACACCGCCTTGGGCGTATCGTCGCTAAGTCAGGATTACGTCAATGTGGCGCGGGTGCTCAACCTCGGAGTCAAGGACCGGATTTTTAAGATCGTCCTGCCGGCCTCGCTGCCCTACATATTTACGGGCCTGCGCATCTCGCTCGGCGTCGGCTGGATGGTGCTGATCGCCGCGGAGATGCTAGCGCAAAACCCAGGCTTGGGCAAGTTCGTGTGGGACGAGTTTCAAAACGGCAGCAGCCACTCGCTGGCGCGGATCTTGGTGGCCGTGCTGACCATTGGCTTCATCGGCTTTATGCTCGACCGGGCGATGGTCATCCTGCACAAGCTGGTCAGCTTCGGCGACGAGCCGGTCGGCACCTGAGGGCATGGGCATGGCCTTTCTCGAATTGCGCAATGTCAGCAAAGCCTATGGCGAAGGTGCCGAGCGCACCGAGGTGCTCGCGAACGTCAGCTTGGAGATCGAGCGCGGCGAATTCGCGGCCATCGTCGGTTTTTCGGGCAGCGGCAAGACCACGCTGATCTCGCTGATCGCCGGTCTGATCGAGCCTGACGAGGGCGAAATCCTCATCGACGGCAAGCGGATCGCCGGCCCCGGTCCCGAGCGCGGCGTCATCTTCCAGAACTATTCGCTGCTGCCGTGGCTGACCGTCTATGGCAACGTGGCCTTGGTGGTCAATCACCTGTTCCCCGCTTGGCCAGCGAAAAAGCGCCGCGCCCACGTCGAGCGCTACGTCGAGATGGTCCATCTGATGCCGGCACTGCAAAAGCGGCCGGCCGAGCTTTCAGGGGGTATGCGCCAGCGGGTGGCCGTTGCGCGCGCCTTGGCAATGGACCCAGAGATTTTGCTGATGGACGAGCCGCTCAGCGCCCTCGATGCGCTGACGCGGGGCACCTTGCAGGCCGAGATTGAGAAGATCTGGCGCGAGGAGCGCAAGACCGCAGTGCTGATTACCAACGATGTTGATGAGGGCCTGGTCCTCGCCGACCGCATCATCCCGCTCAAGCCCGGAGCCGCGTCGCAGGCCGCGACGCTGGGGCCTCATTTTCAGGTGGAATTGGACCGGCCCCGAGATCGCACCGAGCTCAATAGCGATGTCGGCTACAAAGTCGTCCGCAACGCCATCAACAGTTACTTGCTCGAAGTGCGGCCCGACCAAGGGTTAGCTCAGCATGCTGAGTTCAAGGAACTTGCGTTACCCAATCTAGAACCTGTGGAGTTGTCTCAATGAATGAATACATCCAATTCGCGGCTCTCGCCAAGGTCTATCCGACGGTCGATGGGCCAGTGGCCGTGGTCAAGGGCTTTGATTTGCAGATTGAACAAGGAGAATTCGTCTCCATCATTGGCCACTCGGGCTGCGGCAAGTCAACGGTGCTGTCGATGATCGCCGGCCTCAACGAGATCTCCGACGGGGCCATTTACATAGACGGACGCCGGGTCACCGGCCCGGGACCCGACCGCGGGGTGGTCTTCCAGTCGCCGAGTCTGTTTCCGTGGATGACGGCCATGGAGAACGTGCTACTGGGCGTCGAACAGGTCTTTCCGCACGGCAGCAAGCGCGAGCGGCGGGAAATTGCCGAGTATTATCTCAATCGCGTGGGTTTGGTTGACGCGCTCGACAAGCGCGCGGCCGAGCTGTCGCAGGGGATGCGCCAGCGCGTGGGTATTGCCCGCGCCTTTGCGCTCAAGCCCAAGCTGCTGCTGCTCGACGAGCCATTTGGAATGCTCGATTCGCTGACTCGCACCGAGCTGCAAGACGTGCTGTTGGAGGTCTGGCGGCGAGACCGGATTACCGCCATCATGGTGACCCACGATGTGGATGAGGCGCTTTTTCTTTCCGACCGCGTAGTGATGATGACCAGCGGCCCGCAGGCCAAAGTCGGCGACGTTCTGCCGGTGGGATTCCCGCGGCCGAGGGATCGACGCACGGTGTGTGAGCACGAGCACTTCTACGATTTGCGCGGCCACCTACTGCGCTTCCTCGACGGCCCGACGTTGGTCGAACCGGGCGCAGCCCCGGATGAGGAACAAGAAACGCTAGACGAAACCGCCCAAAAGCAGGTAGCTTGACCGAGATTCGCGGTTTACCTTAATCTACATCCATGCCATCTTTACGTCGGAGGAACGCCGTGCGTGTTGCAATCTATTCCGCAATGCTTTTTAGCCTAGTTGCATCTAGCGCCAGCTACGCTAAAAAGGAGATCGTCTGGGGTGGCCAGATTCGGCCGCGCTACGAGTTCCGCGATCCATTTGCAAACAACTACGACTCCTTCACCTCCATGCGGGTGCGGACTCAGATGGTGGCCTCGCTTGAGAGCGATGTCGATCTGATGATCCAGCTTCAAGACGTGCGTTTGTGGGGCGAGGAAAAGAATACCCTGACGGATTACAGCGCCGATAAGTTTGACCTGCATCAGGGCTATGTCCACCTGAAGAAACTGGGCGATGGCGAGCACTCGCTCAAAATTGGTCGTCAGATCGTCGCCCTTGGCGGTCAGCGGCTGATCGGCGCGGTCGAGTGGACTCAGCAAGGCCGGGTGTTCGACGGTTTGCAACTGCTGCTGGCACCCTCTTGGGGACAGGTGAATCTGACGGCGATTCAGGTGGCCGAGTCGGATTCGACCTCGGGGCAGTTTGCAGACGATGCCTATTTGACGGGCGCGTACGCGACCTTGGATCAATTGCCGTCCGGCAGCTTGGATCTCTACGCGCTCTACAATAAAGACGGAGCTAAAGACACGGATCAGGTCACTATGGGGGCGCGTCTGGCGGGGAAAAAGACGGCGTACTCGTACCGTTTCGAGGGTTCGTTTCAGACGGGTCAGCGTAGCGCCCAGGACGTATCGGCCTTCATGTTCGGCGGGCGGATTGGCGGGTCTTTAGGTGGGCTGGACCTCACCCTATGGTACGACTACCTGTCTGGCGACGACGATCTGGCCGATGACAAGACCAAGGTCTTTGACACGCTCTTTGCGACCAATCACAAGTACTATGGGTACGCCGATTTATTTCTCAATATTCCGGTCCACACTGGGGGGCTAGGGCTGCAGGACTTGGCCCTCAAGGCGGCGCTGCCGTTGAGTGACCAAGTATCTCTCGGAGTCCACGGGCACTCTTTCCTCACAGCGCAAAAGGGCAACTTGGAGTCAAGCCATTTGGGAGAGGAAGTCGATTTGACGCTTACGTACAAATATCGCCCCGGCTTTACCGTCGTCGCCGGACTGTCGCGAGTGATGGCCGACGACAGCATGACCAGTGTTACTCGTTACAAGGATTCGATTGAGGACTGGAACGGGGATATGACCTTTGCTTACCTTATGACCAACACAACTTTCTGACCTAAGCGTTTTTGATACGACATGCCGCGTCGCATTACAAAGCCGATCTCGCCGTCCGGACTACGGTCTTTTTTCCAACGTTTGGTTTTTCCTGGGTTCACTTCGTTGGGCATTGCCGACCGCGAAGTCGTCGAATACGTCGTCGATCTGTTGGTGAGCTTTGCGCGCACCGATCAGCTCTACCGCATCCGCGACCTGCGCGGTCAGCCGCTCGAAACCATCGCCGAGATGCTGGTGGAACTCGGGCGTCAGCGCCAGCCAGAACGGCGTTGGTCCTTTGACCGCGAGATGGATATCCGCCGACACGTAGGCGACTACGCGCTTTTCACCACAGGGCTTTTCCGCACGTGGGTCGAGCGGCAGGGGCTTGGCGGCTACTACTTGGAGCAGGGTAGGAGGGCTTATGGGGCGGCAGCCGAACTAGCGCAGCTCGGCTTTGTGTCGCAAGCGCGGCTCTTCGGTGCCCTAGAGGAGCAGTTCGAGCATTTGTCCGGCGGACTCGACTACGTGCGCAAGGTCTATATGCGACCCGAACTACACGGTGGCTCGCACGGGGTGCTGATGCGCGAGCTAGGGATCTAATAGCTCAGGCCGATGCTGCGGACCAAGGTGCGGGTGGCGGAGTCGCCAGCGATTTGCAAGCGAAAGAGGTAGAGGCCGGGCGGAGCCAGCGCGCCGGAGTCGCCGCGGCCGTCCCAAGTTAGCTGGTAGTGGCCGGCCACGCCAGCGGCGTCTCGCAGCGTGCGGACTAGCCGGCCGCGCAGGTCATAGACGCGGGCTTCAATGGGGCGGGCGTCGATGACCTTGAGCACGTCGAAAGAGATGGCGAGCGCGTCGTTGACGCCGTCGCCGTTGGGAGTAAAAATTCCCGCGCCCATGTCTAGGCGCGTGAGTAAACTCTCGTCCACGGGCAGCGAGACCGCGTCGCCCGCTCCCGCTAAATCGGGAATTGCATCGCCTGGATCAACCTGCTGACGCAGGGTGTCAAGCCCGCTTTCGCGCTCTAGAAAGGCGCGGAAGCGGGTATTGTTTTGGAATACAGTGGCGGCAAAATCCAGCTCGACGCGCTCGGCGGCTGCGATGCGCTCGGGCAAGTGCAAGCGGAGGCCCGCATCCGTCTGTTCCACCTCGGCGTCGATTGCCGTGCCGTCGATTTGCAGGGCGCGAAAAGCGAGGGGCACCGAGGCTTCGAGGGCGATAGCTTCAAAGCCTTGGCTGTCGCGGGCAAATTCTGGGCGGAGGAAGTACGTGAAGTCGGTTTGCTCACCCGGCGCAACGCGCACGGGATGGACTTCGCCAACCGCGGTGCGCGCCAGAGGACGGGAGTAGATCAAGGTCAGCGCGTCGAGGGCAATACCGGCCTGCGGGTCATCGGCGCGCAGTTCGGCTTCGAGCTGGACGTAGCGCCGGGGCGAAGGCGAGCGGAAGCGGGTGCCCGTGCGGAGGTATTCCTCGCTCCACACGCTCCAGCCATCGCCGGGTTGGAGCGTGGTTTCGATGGGTCCGCGGAACGAGGCGATCAGCTTTTCGTAACGCCGTTTGGTAACTTCTTTGCCGTTTTTGTCGAAATAGCGCATCTGCTCGACGACGTGGTCGCCGGTGCGGCTGCGCAGGGTGAATTGAGCTCCGAGCGGCGCGTCAATTGCCCATTCAATGGCCGTGATATTCCAATTCGAGCCAAGGTCGATAACGGGCGAGCGCAGGACGACGCGGGCGGGGTATCCCTCGCCGTACACTTGGAACTCGCTGACTAGGCCTAGCCCGTCCAAGCGACCGGTGTTGGCGATATCACTGGCCGACAGGCCGCCGCCGATGATGTTGCCGCCTTGGCTAGTGGGGTAGATCAAACGCAGGTAGCGGGCGGCGATTAGGGGGACATCGTGGCGAAAATTGCGCACGTCGAAGAGGTAGCGAGGGTCAGGGGGAATGGAGGCCAACGCCTGCCAAGCCAGCGAGCCATCGGGTGCCAGCGAGCCGTCGGAGTACTGTAGCTTATAGGAGAGGAAGTTGGCGTAGTAATGCCGCCGCCGCGGCGGAATGCCCAGCGGCTCGCCCAAGAGCCAGACCGAATCGATCCAGTAGGTAGCTCCTAGATCAATGCGATAATCGCCGAAGGTTTCGCTGTCGCCGCTGGAGCCTTTGGCGAGGGGGTTGACGCGCCACATGGTCGAGAGATCGCCGTCGAACATGACGGAAGGAACGCCGGCCACGGCGACGATGGCAGCCTCGACATCGACGGTGCCGCCGTTGGCAATCAGGTCAAAGGCGATATTGTCGCCAAATGCCTTGATCTGGATTTCGGTGAGCGCGGGCGCACCGGTCATTTCGCGGGTGGCTTCGATGCGGAGAACTCGGACGAGTTCGTCGTCGAGGTCGATCGTCACGTCGCGCTCCTCGTTGAAGGCAAAGCGCTCGCTGTGGCTGTAGAGTAGGGTGCCTTCGACGACGACGTTGGCGCTGTTGATAAAGCGCTCGCCCTTGGAGAGCGAGAGGTTAAAAAAGGGCAAGGGCGGCGCGTCGTCGGCAAAGCGCAGGCGAATCTGTTGGACGGGGAACACCTGCCCCAAGTCGATCTCGAGCCACCAGTCCTCTGGGGCCGTGCTCGGCGGTGGACTCCAACTCGTGGCGAGGTTGCCGTCAAAGGCGCGGGCAGCAGCAGATTGGGCCGCGCCGGCCCCGCGAACAATAGCCGCAGCGAGCGGGTCAATGTCTTTGCCGATATGCACTGGCCGCAACGATCCGGCTTCGTCTAGGCGCAGGCCGCCGGGGGGATAGACCCAGTTTTCCCCGATATCCGCCGCAGTCATAACTAGGCGCTCGGCGCGAATAGAGCTGCTGCATGGCACCAGCATGCACAGGGCTAAAGGCAAGAGGCGGAATGGCGACATGGGAGATCGGTTGTTTTTTTAAGGAAAAGCACGGCTCAGGCGTTGGATATAAGATATATTGGATTAAGAGCTGATGCATCTTATAAGCGAAAACAGGCCGGTACCAGATGTTTAAGCGCAGCAACATTACCTTTATCATCGTTCCAGAAAAGGGTCGCAAGACCTTTGAGTTTAAGACCTCCACTACACTCGTGTGGTTGCTAGGGTTGTGTTGCGTTGCCGTGCTCGTAATCCTGTCCTTGGGGATTGGTTCCTATTTCGACAAGCGCGAGCTAACGCAGAAGGCAGCCCAGCTTGAGCAGGACAAGGCCCTGCTCTTGGAGCAAGTAAGCCAGATAGAGCAGCTCGAAGAAACGCTGGTCCGGCTCACGCGCGGCAACGATCAGTTGCGCGCGGTCTTGGGCAGACCCGAGGCATTAGGCGAGGCGGCGGCGCAGCCCAGCGAGGAGACTCCTTATATCTCCTTCATGCAGCGGCTGCGTTGGGGCCACGTGCATACCGTCCCCACCTTGTGGCCATTGCGCGGGCCCGTGATCAGGCCCTTTAGCGAGGAGCATCCCTCGGTTGTTATTGCCGCGGCTGCGGGCAGCTTGGTGCAGGCTAGTGCTGCGGGCCAAGTGCTGCAAGTGGGCTACGACGCGGACCTCGGTTACGTGGTGACTCTCGATCACGGCAACGGTCTGCTGACCCAATACGGATACAACGCGCGCCTGCTCGTCGATGTGGGGGACTACGTGCTCAAGGGGCAATCTATTGCGCTGTTGGATGAGGGACGCGGATCTCGGAGGCCGGGGTTGCACTATGCCGTCCAAGAAGAGGGGCAGTTCCGCGACCCCTCGCGCTATAGATTGTGGATGTAAAAAAGGCTCGCTGCCAAAGAAGCAGCGAGCCTTTTTTATTTGCGACAGAGGGGATGTTACATGCCCATCCCGCCGCCGTACATGTCGCCGCCAGGAGGGCCGGCCGGGGCCGGAGCGGATTTTTCGGGCAGCTCGGCGATCAGGGCTTCGGTGGTTAGCAGCAGCGACGCGATGCTAGCGCCGTTTTCGAGCGCGGTACGCGAGACCTTGGCCGGGTCCACGACACCGGCTTCGACGAGATCCTCGTATTCCTCGGTGCGGGCGTTAAAGCCAAAGGCTCCACTCTCATCGGCGACCTTGCGGACGACAATGGCCCCTTCGACCCCCGCGTTAGAGGCGATCATCCGTAGCGGCTCTTCGAGGGCGCGGCGAATGATGTTGACGCCCACGGCCTCGTCGCCTGCGGCTTCGGTCTGGTCGAGCGCCGCTTGAGCCCGAAGGAAGACGACGCCTCCACCGGCGACGACGCCTTCTTCGACGGCGGCGCGGGTGGCGTGCAGCGCGTCTTCGACGCGAGCCTTCTTTTCCTTCATTTCGGTCTCGGTCGGAGCGCCGACATTGATCACGGCGACGCCGCCAGCGAGCTTGGCCAACCGCTCCTGCAACTTCTCGCGGTCGTAGTCCGAGGTCGTTTCCTCGATCTGGCGGCGGATTTGGGCGACGCGGCCTTGGATGTCCGCAGCCTGACCTGCACCTTCGACGATGGTGGTGTTGTCCTTGTCGAGGACGACGCGCTTGGCTTGGCCCAAGTCGTCGAGGGTGACGCCTTCGAGCTTGAGCCCTGCTTCTTCAGAGATGACCCGGCCGCCGGTGAGGGTGGCGATGTCTTCGAGCATGGCCGTGCGGCGGTCGCCGAAGCCCGGGGCCTTGACCGCGGCGACTCGGATGGTGCCGCGAATTTTGTTGACAACCAGCGTCGCTAGGGCTTCGCCTTCGACATCCTCGGCGATAATCAGCAGAGGTTTGCTGAGTTGGGCGGTCTTTTCGAGGACCGGGACCAAATCGCGCATGGAGGAGATTTTCTTGTCGTGGATCAGGATGTAGCTGTCTTCGAGTTCGGCGGTCATTGACTCCTGATCGGTGACGAAGTAAGGCGAGAGGTAGCCGCGGTCGAACTGCATGCCCTCGACCACATCCAAGTTGGTGTCGGTGCCCTTGGCTTCTTCGACGGTGATGACGCCGTCCTTGCCGACCTTTTCCATAGCGTCGGCGATCAGTTCGCCGATGGCCGAGTCGTTGTTGGCTGAGATGGTGCCGACTTGGGCGATTTCCTCGCGCGACTTGACTTCCTTGCTGGACTTGCGAATCTCGTCCACAACGACGGCAACGGCTTTGTCGATGCCGCGCTTGAGGTCCATGGGGTTGGCACCGGCAGTTACGTTTTTGAGGCCCTCGCGGAAGATGGTCTGAGCAAAGACCGTGGCGGTGGTGGTGCCGTCGCCGGCGACATCGCTGGTTTTGGAAGCGACTTCCTTGACCATCTGCGCGCCCATGTTTTCATAGGCGTCTTTGAGTTCGATTTCCTTGGCGACGGTGACGCCGTCTTTGGTGACGGTCGGCGACCCGAACTTCTTGTCTAGCACGACGTTGCGGCCTTTTGGCCCCAGCGTCACCTTGACGGCATCGGCCAACTGATCGACGCCTCGCTGCAGCGCATCGCGCGCCGCCATGTCAAATTCTAGCTGCTTGGCAGCCATAGTATATGCCTCCTAGTGTGGTGGTGGGTGGATGGAAAAATTCGTTTTGCTAAAAACTGGCACTCAAAAAAAGAGAGTGCTAAAAAACAAAGCTGAACAGCTAAATATAGAAATTGCGTCGTTTTTGTGCAAGAATAGCCCTCTGTCTGACCTGCGCATTAATGAAAGGCGCGTTTGCCGAACACACGCAGGAACAAACTGCCGACCGCCCTACTTTTGAATGCTAATCGAGCAAGCTCTGAAGCTCGGGCGGCAAGCCTTGGCGCAGTGAGTCGGGAAAGTTGTCGCGGTACTTGGTTCGGCGCACTAGTTCGATTAGGCGGGCCGCTGAGGGGTGATAGAACGAGGTGAAATACACGTAGCGGGGCTGGTCCGTTCGATTGGGAGAACTGGAGTGATAACACAGGGGATTGAAGACGATGAGATCGCCATCGTTGACGCAAATTTCAATGCCGTCGTCGTCATTGGCGTCGGGGACTGAGGCGGTGTGATTTTGGATGGGTCCCCGTCCCTCCGCCCGCTCTGCCTCATCGAGGGCTGCGAGGGACAACTTGTGCGAGCCGGGCACGATCATAAACGCGGCCCCTCCGGTGGAAACCGTACTACAGCAATGCAGCATCTGGTAATAGACCTGTCTCGGCCTGACTTCAAACTCTGCGCGGCAAAAGGCCGCGTCGATGTGCCATTGCGGAGCTTGGTACGGCGGCGGCGAAGGGTCGCTGCGGATGAAAACTTGCTCGCGCAGGCGAAGATCGCGCGACCCGATCAATGTGGCAGCAAGTTCGAGGGTCGCGGGATTGTTCACTAAGCGGGCCATGATCGCCCCTCGAATGGGATGCCGCAGGTCGCGTCTGGCGGCGGTGCGATCGGCGGACACAATGGGGCCGACGAGGCTGTCGATATGAGCGCGGATTGCGGCTGTAGTGGCGCGGTCGAGGTACTCGGGAAATACGGTGTACCCTTGGCTTTCCAACTCCTGCAATCGGCTGTCGAGATCAGCTAGCTCGGGATAGGCGTTGTTTTCCATGATGAGCTTCTCCATATCCCTTTTGAATATGTCGAATACCTCCTGTACATTTTTACTCAAAGGTCCCAGACGTTCAGCTTGTAAATCCATGGCGTAAGCATGGACAAAGAAGTGTCGAAACGCCAAGTATGGTTTCAATGCGTCGGCAGTAGAAGACGCGATTAAGCCGGCAGAAACCGCGAGATTCACTAGGTCGCGGTGCCAAGAAGGACCGTCTGGAACAGTCAATCCTCGATCCTGAACGACATGTTTCAGGATGTTTTCAATGCCATTGTAGAAATTGTGCAGGAGGGTAGATACACCTGCCAGTTCGAGGGTGGACAAATCGGTGTACAACCGATTCTGGGGAAATTCCGTCAAGACCCGTTCGATCTGTTCAAACTCAGCTTCAACGCGTTTTCTGAGCAGCCTCATACAGAGGAAGTCCTTCTTTGCGGATTTGGCGGGTCAGCTTTGAGTTTTGCGAAAGATCAATGAGGTCAACGGGCTTAGAGACACTGAAGAGTAGATCGCCGTAGAAGCGAAAAAAGTCCTGTGGGGGCAGGCCTTCTACGGCCAAATCAATGTCGCGGCCTTCGCGGGTAGGGTCAATGCTAGAGCCAAAGAGGAGTAGGCGCGTGATTGGATAGTGCTCGGCGAGACGGGTGATGGCTTCTCGGTCTTGATCCAGAATCATTTGAGGGATGCGTCTTTTTTAGGCATTCCGTGATGGGGCACAAGGAGCGCGTCGGGCATGAGCGGTTCCTTGGCGAAAAAGGTACATTGTTAAAGGCGATTGGGGCAAGTGGCTTTACGCGGCATATTTCTAACCCAGATTCTGACTCTAGGCCAGTCCTCTATAGTCGGCGTTCAACAAAAAAGAAACCACCAATGAATGAAACGCGCGTTTGCCGAGTCGGGCGGATCGATTTTTCTCGGGCTTGGGCTTGGCAAGAGTCGCTGCGCCAATTGCGGCGCGCCGAGCAAATTCCAGACACGCTGATGTTGGTCGAACACCCGCCAACCTATACCGGCGGCCGAGCGACGCTGCCCGAGCATCTCCTGACCCAAGGGCTAGATGTCGTCGAGATTGACCGCGGGGGCAGCGTGACGTTTCACGGGCCGGGCCAGATCGTGGCCTATCCGATTGTCGATCTGCGCCAGCGCGGTCGGGATGTGCATCAGTACTTGCGCGATTTGGAGGCCGTGCTGATCCGCACGTTGGCTGCCTATGGCTTGGAGGGGGAGGCTAGGGGCGGCTTGACGGGCGCTTGGGTCGGCTCGTCCAAGGTGGCGTCGATCGGCGTCAATGTTCGGCACTGGATCACAACGCACGGTCTGGCCCTGAATGTGGCTACCGACCTGAGCCACTTTGCGGCGATCAAGCCCTGCGGCTTGGGCAGTGAGGAGATAACTACGATGGCCGCACTCTTGGGGCGCGCGTTGGATCGGCGCGAAGTCGAGTCTGAACTGCTGCGCGCCTATTCCGACGTATTCGCCTGCGAGTTGGTCGAGATCGAACGCAGTGTCTTGGCGGCCTGCATTGGCCGTCTCGAGCGAAAGCCTTAAATTCAAAGGCTGCGACAGACGGCCCCGAACCGGGCCGATTATTCCATAAAACACAAGACGAGGAGTTTTGTACTATGGCCGATTGGCAGCCCAAGGTCCCCGCAAACGGCGAAAAAATAACTTTAGTAGATGGCACGCTCAGCGTTCCAGATCAGCCCATCATCCCCTTTATCGAAGGCGACGGCACCGGGCCGGATATCTGGGCGGCGGCCGTGCGCGTCTTTGACGCAGCCGTCGAGAAGGCGTATGGCGGTCAGCGAAAAATCGCCTGGATGGAGGTTTTGGCCGGTGAGAAGGCCTTCAAGCAGACTGCTAGCTGGCTGCCCGACGCCACGGTGGAGACCTTCAACACCTACCTAGTTGGCATCAAGGGGCCACTGACGACGCCAGTCGGCGGTGGGATCCGCAGTCTCAACGTGGCTTTGCGCCAGATCCTCGACCTCTACGTGTGTCTGCGCCCGGTGCGCTACTTCAGCGGCGTGCCCTCGCCGGTGCGGCAACCCGAACTGGTGGATATGGTCATCTTCCGCGAGAACACCGAGGACATCTACGCCGGGATCGAGTTCGAGCAGGGCACGGACGACAACGCGCGCTTTAAGGATCTGCTTGCAGAGCACTTTGCCGATCGCTACGGCAAGATCCGCTTTCCAGATACCGCTGGCTTGGGCGTCAAGCCGATCTCACAAGAGGGTACCGAGCGGCTGGTCCGCGCCGCCATTGACTACGCCGCCGCCCAAGGACGCGACAGCGTGACCTTGGTCCACAAAGGCAACATCATGAAGTTCACCGAAGGGGCCTTCCGCGACTGGGGCTACGAGGTGGCGCAAAAGGCTTATGGCGGCGAAGAGATAGACGGCGGCCCTTGGACTAGCATCGTCGTCAACGGCACCGAGATCACCGTCAAGGACGCGATCGCCGACGCCTTTTTGCAGCAGATCCTCACGCGCCCGGCCGAGTACTCGGTCATCGCCACGATGAACCTCAACGGCGATTACATCAGCGACGCGCTGGCCGCTTGCGTCGGTGGCATTGGCATCGCTCCAGGTGGCAACATCAACTACACCACGGGCCACGCCATTTTTGAGGCCACCCACGGCACCGCTCCCAAATACGCCGGCCAAGACAAGGTCAACCCCGGTTCGGTGATCTTGTCGGGCGACATGATGCTCCGCCATTTGGGTTGGAACGAGGCGGCCGACCTGATCGTCAAGGGGCTGGAGCAGACGATTGCGAATCGGGTGGTCACGTACGACTTTGCGCGGCTGATGGACGAGCCGACCGAGGTCAAGTGCTCGGAGTTCGGCGCGGCAATTATCGAGAACATGTAGTGACTGACGAGTTGACTCACCTCGACGAGCAGGGCCGCCTCAAGATGGTCGATGTAGGCGGCAAGGAGCCGACCGCGCGGCTGGCGCGGGTGCGCGGCGAGATCCGCATGGACCGTGCGACGGCGCGGCTGATCGACGAGAATAAAGTCGCCAAGGGCAGCGTCTTGGAAGCGGCGCGACTGGCCGGGATCATGGCCGCCAAGCGCACGGGCGAGTTAATCCCCTTGTGCCACCCGCTCAACCTCACGGCGGTCAGCGTGGATTTGCACGTCGGCGAGGATCGGGTAGAGGTAGAGGCCGAGGCCAAAATTGACGACCGTACGGGCGTGGAAATGGAGGCCTTGGTGGCGGCGAGCACGGCGCTTTTGACCATTTACGACATGTGCAAGGGCGTCGATCGCGGAATGGTGATTTCCGAGTTGCGGCTGATGGAGAAGCGGGGAGGGCGGAGCGGGATATGGGTGCGGGAAGAAGGGTAAGACGGGCTTTCTTGCCACTCTACGCGCTCTTTGGCCGTTTTGAGCCGTAGCCCATAAACCAATGCCGATTTGGTGTGTTCTGCTCCGATGGGACGATGCGGCGTTGCCTAGCCGAGTGGTATATTCCAAACGCGCCACGCTCAATAAAGGGCATTCGCTAGCTTGAGCAGCACGGCCTTCTGGCTGTGCAGGCGGTTTTCAGCTTGGGTGAAGATCAGCGAGCGCTCGTCGTGCAAGAGTGCGCCTTCGATCTCATAGCCGTGATGGGCAGGGAGGCAGTGCAGGATTTTCAGGTCTAGATCGGCGAGCAATTCGCGGTTGAGTTGATAGGGCTGAAAGGTCTGGACCCGGCGCTCTTTTTCGCGGGCGAACGTGGGATCGGTGAAAAATTCCATGTCGATCCAAGTGTCGGTGTACACGGCGTCGGACTTTGCCAGTGCCGGATGCAGTTCCTCCGCGTGCTCGTAGAGTCCCAAGCGCTTGGCTTCGGCGTAGAGTTCGTCGTCGTGCGCTGCGGCGTTGACTTCGGGGCAGACGCAAGTGACGTGCATCCCCGCTTTGACGCCAGCGGCAATGAGCGAGTTGGCGACGTTGTTGAGCACCCCGACGTACGTCAGCCGCACTCCTTCGAGCCGCCCCAAAGCCTCCTGTAGGGTCATCAAGTCGGCCAATGCTTGTAAGGGGTGGTAGCGGTTGCAGCAGCCGTTTATCAGCGGCACCTGCGCGGCGGCAGCGGCGCGGCGCACATCGGCGTGTTCGAGCAGGCGGGCGACGATGAAATCGGAATAGCCGGAGAGTACGCGGAACTCGTCGCCTAAGTCGGCTAGCCCAAAATTGGTGTCCTGCCAGTTCAAGTAGAGAGCGTGCCCGCCTAGCTGGGCGGTGCCGATCTCACCGGCACAGCGGGTGCGGGTCGAAGTCTTCTGGAAGAGCAGGACGACTGTGCGTCCAGAGAGGGCGTCGGCGTAGTGCTGTGGGGTATCCTTGACGGCGAGGCCGAGTTCGACCGCTTGCTGCACATCGGCTGAGGACCAGTCCTTTAAGGTAATTAAATGCAATGGAAACTCTTCCTTACCCTTCTTTGTGTAGAAAAAAGAAGTAATATAATAAATAAAAATTTGTAATCAAGAATAATTATTACTAATTCAAATAGCGGTCGATTTCGGCCAATATGTTCTCAACAATATCTTCGGATGCACCCGTTAGCTCCAGCCCAGCGGCGCGGGTATGCCCACCGCCGCCAAAGGTACTGGCGACTTGACTGACATCGACCTTGTCGCGGGAGCGCAGACTGACGCGGTAGCATCCGGGCGTGCGTTCCTTGAGCAGCACGGCCACTTCGACGCCCCTGATCATCAGGCCGTAGTTGACTGCTTCATCCGGCTCGCCCGCGCTCATGGCCGCTAGGTCGAGATGGAGCACCGCCACTCGGCCCCCGAGGCGCAGCACCAAGCTCTCAATGGCTTGGCCGCGCTGTTTGACCGAGCCGAAGCTCTTGTTGCCGAAGACATTTTGGGCGATGGCGTCGAGACGCGCTCCGCGCCGCACTAGATCGGCTGCCACTTCAAAGGTGGTGGCCGTCGTTAGCGAGAAGCGAAAGCCGCCGGTGTCGAAGAGAATCCCCGCATAGAGCTGGTCGGCGGCGACGCTATCGATCTCATAGCCGAGGCCGATGGCGAGGTGGTAGAGGAGCTCGCAGGTAGAGCTGACTTCCTCCACGATATTCACTGCGCCGAAGCACTCATTGTCTTGGTGATGATCGATGTTGAGGAGACGAATATCGGCGCTGAGACTTGGGCGCACTGGGCCGATGCGGTCGAGGGAGGGGCAGTCGGCGACAATGGCGCAGCGATAGCGGCTCAAGTCGAGGTCGGCGAAGTGGCGCACGCCGTCCCAACCGGCGAGAAAGGAGCACTGGCTAGCCGGTGGCTCGGGCAGGCCGATGTCAGCGCGCTTGCCGAGGCCCCTCAGCAAGTGGGCCCAAGCCATGCAGGCACCGATACCGTCGGCGTCGCTGTTGACATGGGTAGTAAGCAGGAAATCGTCTGCTTCCTCAATGAATGCGCGCGTTGCTGCTAGCTGCAGGTCCAAAGTTATTTATCCCTTCGACTGCGCTCAGGTCTTCGGCGAGCTCAGCTGAGTCGTCGAAGCCGCTGGCGGAGCGCGGAGGACGAAATGAACGCGGTCCGACTCCTCGGTCCCCTCGTCAAATGTGAAACCGTCGAAGAGCGCGAGCAACTCCCAAGCACTTGTCTCGACGCGGTCGGCGACGACGGCGACCGGATAGATGCGCTGGACATGGGTTTCCTCGAATGCGACATCGCTCTCGTCGCGGCGGATGCGAAAGTGATTGCGCTGTAGCCGCCGGTCTGGATCGTAGGTGCTGTGCCGCTCGTAGGAAAATCCCGGTCCCTGCCCGCTGTCGCGCATGTTGCGGAAATAGCGCAGCGAATTGCGCTCGGTGCAGATGTCGAAGACGAAAATCCCACCCGGCTGCACAATGGCCTGCGTGCCGCGCAGTGCCGCGTCGATGTCGGCTGGTGCGAGCAGATAGTTGATGCTGTCGTACAGGCAAGTAGCCGCGTCAAAAGGCCCTAGGCCCGCTAGCTGGCGCAGGTCTTGCTGGACGAATTCGACGCTGGTATTGGTGGCCTTTTCGCGCGCGACCTCCAGCATGGCCTCGGAGCGGTCCACACCCGTTACCTCATAGCCGAGGCGGTGGAGCGCAAAAGACACATTGCCGGTCCCGCAGGCCAAGTCCACGACGCGGGTGGCGGCGGGATCAAAGCGGGCGAAAAGCGCATGGATGTAAGCGGCCCATTCGCCGTAACCGACGTGGGCCATTACATAGTCGTAAATGGGGGCTAGCCCTTGATAGGGCGATTGCGCGGCGCTACCCACAGTTCAAATCCTAAAAGCTCAAGTCTTCGTAGGGGTCGAGATACTCCTCGCGGAGGATCCGATAAAAGCGCCGGCGGTCCCGGCGGGAGGGCGGGCGCTCTGGGATGCCGAGCACCTCGATGTCGAGCAGGCGAGAGGGGGTCGCAATGTGTATCTGCTCCCCCACGACCACGGCGTGCGAAGCCTTGGCCTGCTGGCCGCCGATCTGGACTCGCCCGGCGTCACAGGCCCGCTTGGCTTCACTGCGCTGCTTGATCAGCCCCGTGTTCTTCAGAAAGATATCCAGTCGCATTCTGTACTGGTCGGCGCAAGTTTTCCTCGTCGAGCCGAACCTCGATGTGGATTTGCTGCCGGTATTCGTCGATTAATTGGCGCACGGCTTGGGCGGTGCGGCTTTCGCGGATCAGGCCCTCGATTATGGCTTGATCGTCGTCAATTTTGACGATGAGACCGCCATCGTCAAAAAAGAAGGGTTCGCTGACCTCGCCCAGCTTGAGGCTGCGGAGGTAAGGCTGGAGGAATGCGGGGATCTGGTTTTTAGGGAAGGTGCCCCAGAAACCGCCCTGCATGGCCGTCTGCGGGTTGGCCGAATACTGGCGGGCGAGTTGGGAAAACTCCTCGCCGTTCTGGGCGCGGTGGCGCAAATCCTCTAGGGTTTCCCGCGCCCGCTCTTGGTCGCTTTCCGAGGTTTGGGCCAAGACGAGAATGTGGCTGGCGCAGATGGAGTCTTCGCGCTTTTCGCGCACCTGTATCAAGTGGTAGCCATAGGGACTCAAAACCGGCTCGCTGGTCTGGCCCGGTTTGAGGGCAAAGGCCGCTTCTTCGAACTCGGGCACCAAAGTCCCAGGCGAGAAACAGCCCAAGTCGCCGCCGAGCGAGGCGCTGCCGGGATCTTCAGAGTGGGTGCGGGCTATGGTAGCGAAATCGCCGCCAGCGTCCAGCAGAGCCTGAATCTCTTCGACTCGCGCCCGCTTTTCTTGTAGCACTTCATCGCTGGGAAGAACCTGGATCAGAATGTGGCTGAGCGAGATTTGGGAAGGCAAGGTGTCTTGGTGGGCGACGAGAAATTCTTCTACGTCGCGGTGGCTAACGTGTACCCGATACGAGACAAAGGCGCGCAGCTGGCGCGAGAGCAGGCGATGGCGAATTTCCTTGCGGTAACGGGCCTTGAGCTGGCGCTCGCTCAAGCCCACGCGCTCTAGCATCTGCGCGAATTCTCCGTCGTCCATGCTGCTCTTAGCCATCTGGAACTGCTGGCCGAGCATTTCCTCGACTTCGGAGGGATCGATCTGAATGCTGTCCTGTTGGGCCTTGAGGACCAGTACTTGCTCGTCGATCATGGCGTCGAGGATCTCGCGGCGGAGCGCCGTGATTTGCTCGGATTCGACAAAAATTGACAGCCCGCGCTGCTCGGCTTCAAAGCGCAGTCGGTAGTTGAGTTCGGACCAAAGGATCGTGTGGTTGTCAACGGTGGCGACGATGCGGTCGATGAGTTCGGGCAAGGCCCCGGCGCGCGGCGCGATACACAGCGCGAGGCAGAGCGCAAAAAACAGGCGAGTTGGCGAATGCAGTAGCATAATCAGGGCTTGGTGGGGGCTGCGATAGCCCAGTCTGTGGATTTTTTGAGTTTGGCGACGAGTTGGTCGAGCTGCGATTGATGATGCTGGCGCACCAGTGCCTCGACGATCTGGGAACGCACCTGTGTTAGGTCGCGGACTGTGCCAGCCTCGCAGTGCTCTAGGACCTGAATGAGGTGATAGCCGTACTCGGTCGGCACTGGCTCGGAAATGATCTTGAGCGGTAGTCCTTGGCACGCGGCCCACAGGATGGGATTTTCTACTTCGGAGAAATAGCCCAACTCGCCTCCTTCGTTGCGGGTGGCGGCATCGTGCGAGTACTTGCGAGCCACCTCGGCAAAACTCTCGCCGCGCTGCAGCAGGGTTTGACGCCGGGCGCTGGCCTCGCGCTGGCTAGTCAAGAGAATGTGCCGCGCCCTAATCTCGGGGTGCTGTCGGCGAAAATCGGCTTGGTGCTCGTCGTAGTAGCGGTGGATTGCAGCCTCGCTGAAGACGAGCTCTTGGTCTTGGAACTCGGAGTCGAGCAAGGCCGCCACTAGTAGGTCTCGCCGCATCTGGGCTAGGAGCGTTTTGAGCCGCGCTTGTTGGTGGAGCCCGCGGTCGAGCGCTTCCTGATAGAGCAGTTCTTGGCGCACCCAGTCCTCGATTAGTTGCGCCCGCTCCTCTTCGGCGAGCTCGGCGTCGAGGTCGGGCGCGAGTTGACTGGCAATCTCGCTCTCGGTGAGTTCGGCATCTCCGACGCGGGCGACGATGTCGCGGCTGCGCGACGATTCGCACCCCGGCAGTGCGCCGAGTGCGAGCGCGATGGCAAGCAGTGCGTTCAGAGGATTTCCTCCAGGATATTGCGCGTCTTTTCCAAGCGCTCTATCTCGTCGCGGCCCGGCACCCGCACCTCAATCTCGAGTTGCTCACCCAAGTCGAAATCTAGCTGGACAGAACACTGCTCTACCATCTTCTGGATGTCGGCTGGTGAGACGGGCCTGTCTGGCGGAAAGGCCAAGCGCAAGCGACTCTGCTCCAACCGGACGCTTGCGAGGCCGAGCTGGCGGGCCATGATCTTGATTTCCATGATGTGCATTAGCGAGCGCGCTGGCTGGGGCAGGCGGCCAAAGCGATCTTGCATCTCTTCGCGGATATCCAAAAGTTCGACAATGCGACCAGCGTCGGCTAAGCGCTGGTAGAACTCCATCTTTTGGTCTGGGTCGTGCAGGTACTCATCTGGAATATAAGCTGAGACCGCGATTTTTATTTCCGGTTCGGGGTTGTCGGGTGTGTACTCGCCCTTGATTTCGCGCATGGCCTCGTCGAGCAAGCGGCAGTAGAGGTCGAAGCCGACCGCGGCGATAAATCCGTGTTGCTGCGCCCCGACTAGGTTGCCAGCACCGCGAATCTCTAGATCGCGCATGGCAATGTTGAACCCAGACCCTAAATCGGCGAATTCCTCAATGGCGCGTAGGCGCATGCGGCTCTTCTTGGTCAGCCTTTTGCCCTTGGGCACCAGCAGATAGGCGTAGGCGCGCTCGTTGGAGCGGCCGACCCGGCCTCTGATTTGGTAGAGCTGGCTCAGTCCCAGCGCATCGGCGCGGTTGACGATGATGGTGTTGACCGAAGGAATGTCGATACCCGATTCAATGATCATAGTGCAGACTAAACAGTCGTACTTTCGTTCCAAGAAACCGACCATGACCTTCTCTAGCTGCCTGGGGGGCATCTGCCCGTGGGCGACGCCGAAGCGCACCTGCGGCAGGAGGTCTTGCAGGTATTCCGCGAGCCGCTGAATCGACTGCACTCGGTTGTGGACGACGTAAACCTGACCGCCGCGCTCGACCTCGCGGTGGATGGCCTCGGCAATGCGGCTCTCGTCAAAAGCTAGGATCTCGGTGTGGATGGGCAGGCGATCCTGCGGCGGGGTATTAATCACCGACATGTCCCGAGCGCCCATCATCGACATGTGCAGGGTGCGCGGGATCGGGGTCGCCGTCAGGGTCAGCACATCGACGAGCCGCTTGAGCTGTTTGAGCCGCTCCTTGTGGCGGACTCCAAAGCGCTGCTCCTCATCGACGATTAAAAGCCCTAAGTCGCGGAAGCGGATGTCCTTGGAGAGGATGCGGTGGGTGCCGATGAGCACATCGATGTGGCCGTTTTTGAGGTCTCGGAGGATCTGCTGCTGCTCCTTGGGGGAGCGGAAGCGGCTGAGTACCTCGACGCGCGCTGGGGTGTGCCCCATGCGTTCTGAGAAGGTTTGGTAGTGCTGCTCGGCGAGAATGGTGGTGGGTACCAGCACGGCGGTCTGCTTGTGGTCACAGACGGCCTTGAAGGCAGCGCGCACGGCGACTTCGGTCTTGCCGTAGCCCACGTCGCCGCAGACTAGGCGATCCATCGGGTGCGGCTCTTCCATGTCCTTTTTGACTTCTTCCATGGTGCGCAACTGGTCGGGCGTCTCTTGGAAGGGAAAGGCCGCTTCTAGCTCGCGGTGTAGAGGGCCATCGGCAGAGAACACGAAGCCGGGCCTTGCCTTGCGCTCGGCGTAGAGATGTACCAGCTCGCTGGCCATTTTGAATATCTCTTCGCGCGTGCGCTCCTTGAGTTTTTCCCACGCGGCACTGCCCAGCTTGCTGAGCAGGGGCACTTCGCCCTCGGCGCTGGAATACTTGCGCAGGCGGTCGAGTTGTTCGACGGGGACGAAGACGCGGTCTTGGTCCTGATAGGTCACGGCGAGGCAATCGTGCTCGCGTCCGCCGATCCGCAGGCGGCGGATGCCCGAGTAGCGGCCAATGCCGTGGTCGATGTGGACGACGAAATCGCCGCGCTGCAAGGCACCGTAGTTGGCGATGGACTTGGCTGCCTTGAACCGGCGGTAGCGGTAGCGGCGCTTCTGGCGGCTAAAAATCTCGTGGTCATTGAGCAGAGCTAGCTGGGCTTGTGGAAAGGTGAATCCCCGGTGCAGCGAACCAAGCCCGAAGTGGATCTCGGGGCAGTCGGCGAAAATTTCTTGTAAGCGACTCGCTTGCCCCTTGGTCTCGCAGCGGATGTGGATGGCGTAGGACTCGGTTGCGAGCCGGTCGATTTCCTGCTGGAGGAGGGCGCGCTCGCCGGCAAAGACGCGCGGCTCCGCGGCCTCGAAGCGGACTGCGTCGTCGAGTTGGCCCAAGGGCGCTGGTTCGAGTCGGGTGCGGTTGTCGAGCTGCGCGAGGAGCCAATCCCCATCGCGCAGGAGTGCTGACGGGGGCAGCAGCGATTCCTTTTGCCGCGATCGCTCGTACTCTTGGCGCGGCTTGGTTAGGGCCTTGTCGAGGGCTGTGGCGATGTCCTCGCGCTCCTGCAAAAAAATCACCGGCTCTTTGAGGTACTCGAAAAGCCCATCGTCGCGGCCGTAGAGCAGGGAGATGTAGCTCTCAATGCCGTCGAGCGACTCGCCTAGCTCTAGCTGGTCTTTCAGCGGAGCGAGGGCTTCTGCCGCGCCAGCGGCCTCAATCCGCTGGAGGTAATCTTCGTAAAAGGGAGAATCGAGCAGCACCTCGCGTGCCGGCAGCACCCAAGCCTCTTCGCAGGTGCTCAGCGAGCGCTGGGTGCTGACGTCGAAGCGGCGGATGGATTCGATTTCATCGCCGAAGAACTCGCAGCGGTAGGGATGCTCAACGCCGAAAGGGTATATGTCGAGGATGCCGCCGCGCAGGCTGAACTGCCCGATGCCGTCGATGGCTGCCACGCGATCGAAGCCACAGGCGACCCAGTGCGAGCAGAGCGCATCGAGGTCGCGTTCCTCCCCCACCTTGAGGACCTCCGTGCCCAATTCGAGGGCATGAGGTGGGATTAGCGGATCGAGCAGGGCCGCGGCCGGGGCGACAATAATGGCCGGTTCGCCGCGCATGAGCCGAGCGGCGGCGGCCACGCGCAAGCTCGTAATTTCGGGGCCCGGGGACTGCCGGTCGTAGATTCCAACGTCCCAAGCGGGGAAGTAATGGACCATTTGCTCACCGGCGATTATTTGGAGGTCGTCACGCCACCGCTCGGCGCGGTCCTCGTCGGCCGCGACGATGAGCACGAGGCGTTCGAGAGCTGTGCGGATGTGGCTGGCGAGAAACGCGGCTAGGGCCGTAGGCAGCCCGTGGAACAGGAGGTGTTGCTGTCCATTGGCAAGCCGGGCGACGACCTCTTTGAAGTGGCCCGTCTGGGACGTCAGGCGAACGATGTGGTCGAGTGAATGGGCTGAATCCATTCTGTTCTCAACGTGCTAGTAGAGAAATTTGTGCGGCGAAAACAGCCGGAGGGGCATGTTCACGGTCGGGAAATCCGAAAAAAAGGGTCTGCGACGGCATGTCGTAAACCCTTTATTACCTGACAGCTTATCATGGTGGAGCTGAGGGGAATCGAACCCCTGACCTCCTGAATGCCATTCAGGCGCTCTCCCAACTGAGCTACAGCCCCACAAGAGCAAAAAAGATAAGCAATCCCCCGCTACATCGTCAAGGAGGCGAGTTCAGCCGCCGTTGATCACCACGCCCATGTTGAGGTCCGCGGCCGTGTAGTCGTCGCGGTCAGAGAAACTGGGTCCTATTTTATCACCGTTAGCACATAGGCAATGGGCTTGAGCCATCGAGCCGCGTATTAGATATTTAAAATTAGGCGTGATGCGAGGCTGATACCTATATGTTCTACTACTTCACATATGTTGCCTGCGGGGTCTTCCTAATCTGCCTAGCCTATGCGGCCTATGCGATATTGGGGCGGCTAGTAGCTTTGCGCAATCTGCGGCAGCTCGCCTTCCGGGTGCAGATGCTGTCCCGAGGTCGCACCGCGCGGCTCGGTAGCCTGCTCAACGCCCATCCGCTAGTGTTGTTTTTCTCCGACCAGCTCTCCATCGAACTCGAGCGCGAGCTCACCTACTTGGAGCGCCGTCGCCGGATCCAAACCACCTACCACTACTTTTGGCAGTATATGCCGTTCGCATTCGACCGGCTCAAGCTGCTGAGACGCCGCGTCGAGCGAATTGAGCAGCGCCGCTAAGGCAGCGGTACTTTCAGCCTGAGCCACGCTTTGTCGCGCTGCATCTCCACTTGCATCGCAGCCTCGGCCCCAAAGTCCGCGAGATGGGCATCGACATAGGCGTCGATGGCGGCCAAGGCGACCGAGAGCGCGAAATAGAGCAGGCGACTGTTGCGGCGGGCGGTGCGGTCTTGGTGTTCCTCGGGCGTGGGTGCAGAGCGGATGCGGCGATGCTCGACCACAACCGAGGTGAGGGCCGTCGCGCTTGCCGCGCCGAAGATCAGTCCCTTGACGGGGCGGCCATTGTAGAACTGGCCCCAGCCGGGCAACACGGCCGAGCGCAGGAGCGCACCATGCGCCGAAGGCAGGGTGGCGGCCTCAGTACTGAGGCCGGACGGCACGGTACGAGTCGAATCGGCCTCTGTCTCTGTGGCGCAGGCCGGTCGCTCCGCGAACAGGACGAGGAGCAGGCTAGCCCAGCCGCATACCAGCCGCAATCGGATAGCCCCGCACAAAGGCCGTTCCCTCCATGGCAGCTTTGCCCGCCGGTTGTACTTGGGTCAGTTGTAGAGCACCTTCGCCGCAGGCCACGGTTAAACCTCGACGGCCATCGGCGCAGAGTACGGTGCCAGGTGCGCCGCCGCTCGCAGCGTGCTGAGTCCGATGCACTTTGAGCGTTTTGCCCTGCCAGTGGGTATAGGCTCCGGGGACGGGATTCATGCTGCGGACAAGGTTGCGGATCCGCTCAGCCGGTTGGTGCCAGTCAATCTGGCCGTCCTTCTTGGTCAGCTTGGGGGCGCGACTGACGCCGTCCGTACTTTGGGGCTGTCCGGTGAGGCGGCCTTCTTCTAGCCCATCGACGGTCTCCACGATCATCTTGGCACCCTCTACGCACAGGCGGGCCTCTAGCTCACCGGCCGTCTCATCACAGCCGATGGCAAAGCGGCGCTGGAGTAGGATGTGCCCGGCGTCGATGCGCGGGCTGAGTTGAAAAGTGGTGATGCCCGTCTCCTGCTCGCCATTGGCCACGGCCCAGATAATGGGAGCCGCGCCGCGATAGGCTGGCAAAAGCGAAGGATGCAGGTTGATTGAGCCGAGGCGGGGAATGGCGAGTAGGTGCCGAGGGAGAATTGAAAAGGCGACGACGACAAAGAGGTCGGGCGGGCGTGCAGCTAGCGTCGCGGCTAGCTCAGGGTCGTTGACCGCGGCCGGTTGCAGTACTTCTAATCCGAACTTCAGGGCTTGTTCTTTGACGGGCGGACTGGCAAGCTGGCGGCCCCGCCCCTGCGGTCGGTCGGGATTGGTGACGACGGCGATGATCTGATGGCGGCTCTGGGCGAGGGCTTTTAAGGAGGGAACCGCAAAGCGCGGGGTTCCCATAAAGACAAGCCTCACTACTTCCCCTTGTCGTCTTCTTTATTCTTCACCCGCGAAACGGCCGCCCGCGAAACTTCGATCTTGACGTTGTCGGCGATTTTGACCACGAGGATATCGTCTTTGATATTGAGAATGGTGCCGTGGATCCCGCCACTGGTGACGATTTCATCGTTTTTTTCGAGTTCGTCGATCATCCGCTGTTGGTTCCGCTGCTTCTTCATCTGCGGCCGCAAGATCAAGAGGTAGAGCACTAGAAACATCAGCGCAAAGGGCAGGAGCGAGGCGATGGGGTTGGGCTGTTGGCCGCCGTCGGAGGGCCCGCCGCCGAGGGCGTAGGCCGTGGAAATTAGATCGAACACAGGCAAATTCCTTTCGGTAGATTAAAAGTCAGAGGAAATTTAATAAAAATCCCCGTGCTGAGTAATACCGGCGTAAGATAATCCGCATAAGGACAATCGTAGGGGCGAGCGACCGCTCGCCCCTACTGCAAACCCTTTGACATTGCAGCACGCTCGTCATTAAGATGTGATGACAAAATTGAGACAGGAGAATTGGCCATGAGCAGAAAAGGGCGCAAGGCGCGGTACCAAGGGCTGAACAAGCATCAGCGGGCGGCTTTTCGCCCAGGCGAGCAGCGCGTGGGGCGCGAAGAGATTCAAGAGCTGTTGCAGTTGTCGCGCAGTGCCGATCCAGCAGATCGCCTACATGCGGCATCCTTTTTGTGCCCCTGTCACGTGCGTCGCAGCATAGACGAGGTCTGGAAGGCGCTCTATCGGATGCTCGAAGACCAAGATGCGCGGGTGCGCCGCGCTGCTTGGCACACGCTCGAAGATGGCGGCAAACCCGACGATCCAGCCCTCGACGAGATCATAGAGCGGACCTTGGAGCGCGATACCGACAAGCAAGTGCTCAATTTTGCGCGGCAGTTTTCCCAAGGGCGCGAAAAGCGCAAACAGGTCGAGTTTGAGATAGCGGCGATTTCCGAGTACGCCGAGCGCGGCAAGTGCGATTTTTGCGGCGAGCAATCCGTGCCGGTCAAGAAGGACTTTGCCACCGAACTAGACGTAGGCGGTGCGCGGCGTTTCGCCCTAGTCTGTGCGCCCTGCGATCAAGCGGCCTGAGTCGATCCTTTATCGGGTTTGGTAGTGAGCGAGAAATTCCGCCTGATAGGCCGCGAAGTGCCCTCCGATGATCGCGTCGCGCATCTCGCGCATTAGCTGCTGAAAGAAAAAGATGTTGTGGAAGGTGGCTAGGCGCAGGCCGAGTATTTCGTTGGTCTGAAAAAGATGGCGCAAGTAAGCCCGGCTGTAGTGACGACAAGTGACACAAGCGCAATCCGCGTCGAGCGGTTGCGGGTCTTCGGCGTGGCAGGCGTTTTTGAGGCGCAGGCGTCCTCGTCGGGTAAAGGCCGTGGCGTTGCGCGCATTGCGGGTGGGGACCACGCAGTCGAACATATCGACGCCAGCCGCGACGGCCTCGACCAAGTCGTGCGGTAGGCCCACGCCCATTAGGTAGCGGGGCTTTTCCGTTGGCAGGTAGGTGGTGGTCTGGCGCACGACCGCGAACAAGTCCTCGCGCGGTTCACCTACGGCTAGGCCGCCAATGGCATAGCCGGGCAGGTCGAGCTGCATCAGGGCTTGGGCGCAGTCGCGACGCAACTCTGGATAAATGCTTCCTTGAACAATGCCAAAGAGCGCTTGGGGGGGCCGGTTGACGCGCTCAGCCGCCAATTCCCGGTGGCGGCTCAGGCAGCGCTCGGCCCAGCGCAATGTTCGCTGCATGGACTCTTGCGCGTAGGAGCGCCCACAGGGATAGGGCGTGCATTCGTCGAAAGCCATGATGATGTCGGCACCAAGCCCGTGCTCAATTTCCATGACCTTTTCAGGGGTAAAGAAGTGATACGAGCCGTCCAAGTGCGATTGGAAACGCACGCCGTCTGCGGTGACCTCGTTGCGGTCGCTGAGGCTGAAAACCTGAAAGCCGCCGCTGTCGGTGAGGATCGGCTTGGGCCAATTCATAAAGGCGTGGAGTCCCCCCATCCGGTTGATGAGCTGGTGGCCGGGGCGCAAGTAGAGGTGATAGGCATTGCCGAGGATGATCTGCGCTTGGGCCGCGGCTAGGTCCTGTTGGTCGAGGGTCTTGACCGTGGCTTGGGTGCCGACGGGCATGAAGACCGGCGTTTCCACCGGGCCGTGCGGCGTGTGGAGGACGCCGGCCCGCGCTCCGGTTGCCGCGTCTTGCGCGATGAGCTCAAAGCGAAAGGCACTCATGGCAGTAGCTGGGATACGGGGACGAAGCGAAAGCCGCGCTTCTCAAGCTGTGGCAACGCAGCTAATAGGGCGATGAGCGTCTCTCTACGGTTGTGCCCCACGCCGATGGCTTGGCCCGACTGAGCCGCGATCGCGGCGAGTTCCCAGAGCTTATCCCGAATGGTTTGGGTATCGGCGATCTCGTCGATAAAGAGGTCGCGGTTAATGGCTTTGATATCCATATCTACCGCTAGTTGATAGGCGACGGACGAGGCCGTGGTGCGGCTGTCGAGAAACAGCAGGTTGCGGTCTTTTAGTTCAGAAAGCACCAGACGCATGACTCGTTCGTTGGCCGTGGCCTTAGAGCCCATGTGGTTGTTGACCCCGCGGGCGTGGGGCACGTTGCGCAAGGCGCGGCGCACTCGGCGGCGGATTTCCTCGTCGTCGAGGCCCACGAGGATGGCGTTCGCACTGAGAGAGGCCCCGCCTTGGGGTTCCATCGGCAGATGGACCAACACCTCGTGTCCGTTGGCGCGCACCCGCTCGGCGAGGGCGGGCGCTTGGCTTGCTCTGGGTAAGATAGAGAACGTCAGGGGCTGCGGTATGGCGCAGAAGTGCGCGGCGATAGGGTCGTCCTCGGCGAAGTCGTCGATAACAATAGCAATGTTGCCGGTGCGGCGGTGCTCAGCAACCGGAGCTAAAAGAAAAATGGTCGTCTGCACCTCGCCAAAGCCGCCGCGGATTTCGACTTGGCCCCGCCGCTCGCTAGTGCTGAGGACTTGGCCGCCGTGCCGCTGGACAAAGCGCGAGATGCCCAAATTGGCCTCGGCTAGCGGCAGGTCGGCGGGTACGCCGATCTCAATGCGGTCGAGGTACTCTTGGCGGCGCTTGGAATAGAGTGCCGGCCAGATACCCAAATCGGCCAAGGCACTGTCGATGCCCGCGTAGAGCGCGTCGGCTAGCTGGTCGGCGTTGGCTGCTTGGTGGGGAACAGGTTCTTCGGCTGGCGCGATGATGGGCAGATCGCTGATTCGTTCTTCGGCCGCGGGCCTGTAGAGCAAGAAGGTGGTCGCGCCAGCGAGCAACAAACCCGAAAGAGCCAAGTGCCAGCCGGGGTGGCGCTGGCGCTTGACCAAGCGTTTACTCACTCGGCGCGACTTGTTGCTTTAGTGCCGCCCAGCTCAGGGAGTTTGTCAAGCGCTTACCGGCTCCGCCGCAGGGCCCTGCCAAGGCATCGTTTTCCCAGCGGATGATCTTCCACAGGCCGTCTTCTGGATCGAGGCGGAGCTTGTAGGTCATAAACTGATCTACGCGAAAGCCGTTGCCATTCTCGTCGAGCATGAGCATCTGGACCCGGCCGTAGAAAACCTCCCAGTCTTCGTCTGGGTGACCGTCGGGGTCCCCGGGAAAAGATTCTGGGTGTTCGGAGCCGAGTTCTTGGGAGCGGCGGGTAAGCTCAAAGTCGAAATCGAAATCGCGAAATGTTTCGAATACGCCTAGCTGCGAACCATCGCGACTGCCGCCCATCATCTGCAACTCTTCTTCCAAATTGTTGACATACACTATTTCGCCGAGACAATCAGGCTCGGTAAACAAGAAGTCTTTGTCGAGCAAGCTCTCGTAGAGATCCTTGTCGCGAGTGCTCATGGCGCGGTCGAGGTTGTCCATGAGTTGCTCGGGGGTTGTGGCCGGGGGAGCGGGCGGCTCGGGCGGCTCTATTACAGAGGGTGTTTGGGTATCGGGTGCAAAGGGGTTGCTGCAGGCGCTCAAGGCAAAGAGGCCAAAAAAGCTCAAGAGAGTAAACAATTTCACGATCGTACCTCCAGATCGGGGTTGTGCAACGGACTACGTATTAAAATACAAATCAGCGGGGCGATTATCAAAGAAACGCGCCGAGCGTTCACTGCGAAAAGATCGCCCGCAGTTCCCCCATAGAGAACTTCGCCGAAGCCCGGTCGCGCTGGTCGTGCCAAACCGCGATTGACCACACGGGATTTTCCACCGTAGGCGTCACCAACTCGATTGTCGCAAGGCCCTTGATGCCGATTGTTTCCACAGAGTTGGCCTCGGCCGCGCCAATTATCTCGACGAATTCGGCTTCATAGGGAAAGATGAATATCTCGCGCAGTTCGTCGTCGGACGGGATGCGCTCGTCCAAGGACGATCTGAACCAGCGCGTAAAGTGTGCGCTGAGGATCCGCTCCGGCGAGAGCACGATGCGGGCGAAACTGCGCTCTTCAGTCGCTCCCCAAACGGTGTCGCGGTTAGCACCGTAGATCTCCGGGTATAGCTGCACATCCTCGGGGTCGGGGATGAAGATAAAGTCCTCGGTAAACTGCTCCATGTACTGTTGAGGGCTGCGGAACTCGGGTTGGGCCTGAAAGATAGAAGTGAGATTGGCCAGCACGGCTTCGGGGCGCGTGCGCTCGCGCAGGAAGAGTTGTGGTCCGCTGGGGCAGTCGGGGATCTGGGTTGATAGCGGGGTTTTAGGGTCGGGGCGCTCCTCGACCGCGTCGGCGCAATGGGGAAAGATCTCGATACTCGTGTCGGGTGCGCAGCGACAATCCACTTGTTCGCTGTCGCCGATAGCGCAGCCAACCAACAGGGCCGCGAGCAGAAATGTTCGGAACGAGATCATGGCAAGGCTCAATAGGTGACAAAAGGCACGGGAGCGAAACATACTACAAAGACTAGGAAACAGAGGTAGCCGACGAAGTAGCGGCCGCGGTCCAGCTCGATAAAGGGATCGTAAGGGGCCGGGTGGTCCTTGCCAAAAAGCGCGAGGAAAAAGGCCAGCGCTAGCCACCCCGGCCATCCTTGCGGCCATTCCCACACCAGCGCTAGGACTCCATAAAGCCCCAAGGCCAACAACGCGACGTAGGCCGTGCGGGCGATCTGCCGGTGCCGGGGGCCAAAGAGTGCGTACGCGATATGGCCGCCATCGAGCTGGCCGATCGGAAAGAGATTAAAGGCCGTAATAAACAGCCCGACCCAACCGGCAAAAGCCACCGGATCTAGGAGGACCATTTGGTTCGGCCCAATGGCGGGTAAGACGAGCGCGGCGATGCCGGAAAAGAGCAAGGGTGCCCCCAATTCGATGGGTGCCGCGTGAAAGTAATCGGTTGAGACCACGGTCGAGCGCGAAAGCCCAGCGAAGCAGGCGGCAAGGGCGACGACAAAGCCCGCTAAAGGACCAGCGGCACCAATGTCGAGGAGGGCGCGCTTGTTGGGGATGGGGGAGCGAATTTTGATGACGGCACCCAACGTGCCGAGGAAGGAAACATAGGGCAGGGGCAGAAAATAGGGCAGCGAAGCCCTGACTCCCCAGCGGCGCGCAGCAAAGTAATGGCCGAATTCGTGGACCGTGAGAATAAAGAGCAGAGTTGCGGCAAAAGGGAGGCCCTCGACGAGGTGGACCAAGGCCGCGAGACTGGTCAGCGGATCAACGCCTTGCTGCATGGCACCAGCGGTTGCAGTCGAAGCAATGGTACAGAAAAACAGCAGCAGGTGGACCCACAAGCGCGAGAAGTTGGTGTGCTGTACCGGAAGTGCGGTCGGAGTTGGTGGGGCTGGCGGCACCACCGGCGACACTGTTTTGCGCCAGAAGTTCAAGGGGTTGCGCTTTCCAACTGGAGACTGAGCCAGTGCGCGTCGCCCAAACCCGAGCCAAAAGGCACATAGGCGTAGTCGATGACCCACTGCTTGGCCGCCAGACCCACTCCGGCTGAGAGGCTGCGGTTTTCAGTGGTCTGATAGCCGGCCCGTAGGCGCAGGTGTTCGCCGACCCGGTACTCGCCGCCCAAATGCAATGTGAGGTCGTCGCCGCGCACCTTTTGCGCTTCGACGGCCACGAGCAGGTCTGTGCGACCGACGTAAGCAGCGCCGAAACGAGCTTCTAAAGGCAGGTCCGTCTCCCGTTGATCGAGGCGGTTCATGCGGCCCAAGTTGCGCACTGTAGCCCCCAAGCGCAGGCTGGCTGAGATGTCGCGCATCAGCCCTAGGTCGACAGCTAAGCCGCTGGCGTTTTGGGTGAAAATAGACTGGTGGATGAATTTTAGCTGCAAGCCGAGGCGCGTCTGCTCCATCTGGCGGGCGTAGCTCAGGCCAACCGCTCCCTCATACACGCCAAAGTGCCCCAGCGGCTCAGCCGAGGGTCCAGTGCGACGCTCTAGGTCGTTGGCCTGCCACAATTGAGCGGAAAGCCCCCAAGTGCCGCGGCCGCGGGCCTGCGTCAGGTGCAAGTGATTTTGGCGAATCTGCTGGATCGAGGCCTGGTGGTTAAAGGCGATGCTGCGTCCACGCGATTGCCGCGCTGCCGGATTGAGGGCTTGGGCGGCAAACAGGGCAGTCTCCGCGCCAGCCAAGCCCGCAGCGAGGGCCCCGCCGCCTTGGCGCAGTGCGGGTAAGCCGACGGCGGCAAGGGCCGTGGGCAGCGTTAAAAGCGCAATCAATAAGAGAGCCATCACTTGTCAGAACGCCAGCACCAGACCCACGGTTGTGCGGCCCCCAGCGCCGAGGGGATCGGATAAGTAAGCGTATTGGAATTGCACGGTTTCGCGACGCGCCGGGCGCAAGGTCAACCCGGCCGAGAGTTGGCCCCCGTCTTCGGCTCCGAGGCGGTGCAGGCCGCCGCGCACCTCGAGCAGCGCACTTAGCTGCCACTCGGCCCCCAGATTGACGCTCTGTTCCCCGTCGTCGCGCACCTCGGCAGCCAACAGTAGGGCGTCCAAAAGCTGCTGTGACGCGCCAAAGACGAGGATGCGCGGCAGGGCATTCTCGGTGGCATTCGACCGCTGATCGGCGTGGCGCACCTTCCAGGCGAGGTTGGTGCTGAGATTGGATATGCCAGCCCCGAGCCAAGTATGCTCGGCCGCGCGGAACTGCATCCCCAAGTCAAAGCCGCTGCCGTTGGCCGTGGCCGTAGGAGTTGAGGGAACATCAATGCTCTGCCTGAGAACTTTAACGGCCAAACCAATTGCTAGGCGAGACCCAAGGGAACGGCCTACTCCGAAGATAAAAGCATTGGCTCGGTCCTCAATCGTCCCAGTGTACTGGCCGCTAGCGGTGCGGCCCTTGATTCCGCCGACTGCGGCATGGGACCAAGCGAAACCAAAGCCCATATCGCCGCGAACGTTGAGCGCAACAGCGGCACTGCCTTGCCGCCGCCCCAGCGAGAGCGACTGAATGGAGGTCTCTAGGGTCTTGCCGCGCAAGCGGGCGAGGCCGGCCGGATTCCAGTAGGGAGACGACGCATCATCGGCCGCGGCGACAAAGGCTCCCAGCCCTAGGCCGCGGGCACCCAGCCCGGTTCTGAGAAAGGCGGCCGCGAAATCAGCCCCGTGCGCGGCAGAGGCCGCGAGCAATAGCGCGAAGAGCGTTCTCAATTGAGCACCACCACTCTGCCAAAGGCCTGTTGACCGGTGTTTAGGGCAATGCGATAAAAGTACGTGCCGTTGGCTACCGGTTGGCCGTCTTGATCGAGGCCATCCCAAAGGATGCGGTGATCGACTCCGCCGGCAAAAGGCGCGTCCGTTGCAAGGTCGCGGACTAGGCTGCTGGCAAAGTCGTAAATCGCCACGGAGACTTCTGCGTCGCGTGACAGACTAAAGACTATGGTCGTGGTTTCGCACGAGGGGGCGAAAGGATTGGGTGCTGCGTATGCGAGCGCCGTGCTGTCGGGCACGCCTCCGGTGCTGACGAAGGTCCTATCGTCGAGCGTGCGCGTGCGGACTAGGTCGCGGATGACGCGCCAAGTGCTCCCTTCGTCCTCAGAGCGCCCGAGGCCGTGTTCGGCCCCCGCCCAGAGCACATCACCCACCGCTGCAAGACCGACGAAGGTGCCGGTCAGGGGCTGTCCATCGACGACTTCTATGGTGTCCCAGACGCGTTCTGAATCGGTCGGCAGAGTTGGATCTGGGCTAGCCAGTAGCCCTTGGTCGGTACCGGCCCAGACAAAATTGGGGGTAAAAGCGAAATCCCAAGCAAAGGTCGGCCCAGTGTGGCCCCAGGTCTGGCCGAGGTCGTGGCTGACGCTGATGGCTTGGGTTTGGCCGGGCGATGTAGTGGTGTTGGTTCCCGCCCAGATAGCCGTGGTGCCGTCGGGCAGTACTTGGCGTTTGAGAGCGACGATCCAGTTACCAGCCGGATGGCTTGGGAGGGGAGTGCCCTCTACGCCGAGGCGCACTTTGGCATTTTGCCAATGCTGGCCTCCATCAAAGGTGAAGGCGATCCCACTGGCAGTGCCGATCCACACCGTATCCCCGTAAGCTACAACCGCAAAAGTGCGATGCAGGAATTCTTGGCTGGCCAAGCTGTCGGCGTCCGCGCGCAACTGGGTGATGTCGTCTGGACCGGCATTTGCGCTGGCGAGACTATCGGCCACCATCCGCAAGCTGTCGGCCGCCGTGTCGCTGGCGAAGAAGACGATCTCGTCTGCGCCGCCGGGCAAGAAGGGTTCCCAAGTGCGGCCTTGGTCGAGCGAACGCACAGTGGAGCCAGCGAAGAAGGCGGCGTACACCGCTTCGCCGTCGATAGAGAGGTCAAAACAAGCATTGAGGATGGTCGTGCCGGGGCTGCGCTCAAAACCTGCCTTGGTGGGGTCGAAGATGAACTCGTTGGGAATGTGATGCCAAGAGTCGCCGCCGTCGTGGGAGAAACTCAATCCGGTGCCCGCTTGGTTCACGCCCTGTCCGGCGGTGACCGAATCGACCAAGGTCGCTACCCACACGGTATCGCCGACCGCGTCGAGGGCGCTGACTGCGCCGCGGCCGAGGCCGTTGAGTTCGGTGAAGGTGACCCAGTCCGTGGAGTTGAGGCCGCTGCTTTGCGCTGGATCGAGCCGCGCCACTCCACTTTCGGTGCCGACCCATAGATAGCGCCCGCTCCAGACGACGTCGCCGATTGAAGTGCCGAAAAGCCCGCGGATAGGCTCGGATGCTTGGTGGAAGCGCTGGGGCTGGAGCGCATGTCCGGGCGATAGATGGGGCGCGAGGACGAGTAGCGAGAAAGAGAAGAGGAGGGTCTGGCGAAAAAAGAAATTGGTCATCAAGCGAGCATTTTTACTGCGGCCAGCAATGGGCCACTCAAGCATAGGTAGCGGCCCGCTCGCGCATGGCCTCGATTACTTCGTAGCCGACTCCGTAGTCGCCGATGCGGGTGCCCTCGCTGTCGCCGTGGCTATCGGACCCTCCCGACTTGATTAGGCCGTAGCGGTCGGCGAGTTGGTCGTAGTATTCCATTTGCGCTGGCTGGTGGGACGGGTGGAAGACCTCGATGCCGTCGAGTCCGTAGGCGACTAACTGCTCGATAATGGACTCGGGGAGACTGATGCTAGGGTGGGCGAGCACCGCTACTCCCCCCGTGCGATGGATGAGGGCGATGAGGTCTTGGGCTGCGGCGTAGGGTTTGGGCCTGAAGGCTGGTCCGCGATCGCCGATGTAGCGGCTGAAGGCTTCATCTCTGTCGGCTACTAGGCCGTTTTCCACCATGGCCGCGGCGATGTGCGGCCGCCCAAGGGGGCTGCCGTTGGCTTGGGAGAGCACGTCGTCGAGGCTGACGGTCAGCCCGATGCTGTTGAGCGCTTTGACGATCGCGATCCCCCGCTGGTGGCGGGCTTGAAAAGACTTGGCAAGGGTCGTGCCGAGCTGATCGTCTTGGTAGTTGATGCAGTAGGCGAGAATGTGTACTTCGCGGTCCCGGATGTGGGCGCTCAGTTCGGTGCCGGGTACTACTTCCATGTGCATACGCTCGCCGGCCTCAGTAGCCTCGGGGACGCCTTGGACCGTATCGTGATCGGTCAAACTCATCGCTTGCAAGCCCGCTTCGCAGGCCTCTTCGACCGCTTCAGTCGGCGTCCGCAATCCGTCGGAGCACAGAGAATGGGTGTGGAGATCGGCTAAATTGTAAGACATAAGGTATTTCTATCCTGTGAGAATACTATTCAAAGCTCTACTAAAAAAGAAAGCCTTTTGCCGTACTCAATCAAGCCCTCTGCCTCGCACAGCGCGTGCGCGTCTTGCTACATGGGAGTGTTGGAAAGCTCGAGCAGTAGATCGCCAGCGTGGGTTCGCATTTTATCGAGAGCTTGGTCCCTGAGCTGGCGCACTCGCTCGCGCGTGAGGCCCAATTGCATGCCGATTTGCTCCAGCGTCTGGGGCTTTTGGTCGTCGAGGCCGAAATAGGCGCGGACGACTAGGCGCTCGCGCCGGTCCAGCAGGTCGAGGCACGCGTGCAAGGTCTGAGAAAGCGCGGCGCGCTCATAGCTATCGGCTGGATCGGGCGTGCGAGCTGCGAAAGTGGCTATTAGTGGCTCCCTTTCATCAGGGATGGTCGGCGTGTCCATCGAGACATCGGGCTGGGCCATGTAAAGGGCATTGTGCGTCCGCTCCAGCGATAATTCAGCGCTGTTGGCGATTTCCTCGGGGGTGGGATCGCGACCCAGTTTTTGGGCGAGGATACTCGTCCACCGCTCGACCTTTTGCAGATCATTGACCCGGCTCAGCGGCGGGCGGGCAATTTTGCCATGTTCGGCTAGGGCGCGGAGGATGGCTTGGCGAATCCACCACACCGCATAGGTGATGAACTTAAAGCCGCGCGTCTCGTCAAAGCGCTGGATCGCTTCCATCAGCCCGAGGTTGCCCTCGGAAATAAGCTCCATAAAGGAAAGCCCGCGCCCGTGGTATCCCCTCGCGATGCGGACGACAAAGCGCAAGTTGGCTTCGACCATCTGGTGCATGGCGCGCTCGTCGCCAGTGCGCGCTTTGTGTACCAGCTCGATCTCTCGTTGGCGGCTCAGCGGCTGAAAGTGCTGAATGTCGCGCCAGTAGGACTCGGCTAGACCTAGCGAATCGAGGCTGCTTTTTCCCATAAGTAGCCAAAACGTTGAAAAGAGAAAAATACCGGTTCTTAAGTAGAACGACTGAGGAAAAGCGAGGTTCCAGCCGGGATCAGGCCGGGGGAAGTAGCGAGCGAAAGCGGTCGTAGGCCGCGTCCCAAGCAGCGGCTTGTTCCGGCTCGTACACAACGGGCGAGAAGGAGTGGCGCACGACTTGGCGGATTTCGGCCAGCGAGTTCATCTGGCCTAGGCCGATGAGCTGGAGCATTAAGTTGCCGATGGCCGTAGCTTCGAGCGGCCCGGCGACGACCGGACGACCGGTAGCTGAGGCGGTAAACTGGCAGAGCAGGCGGTTTTGGATCCCACCGCCGACGATGTGGATGCACTCGAGGCGGCGGCCGAGAATGGTTTCTAGCGCGTCGAGTACGTAGCGGTACTTGAACGCTAGGCTTTCGAGAGCCACGCGCACGACTTGGCCCTCGTCGGCGGGAATGGCTTGGCCCGTTTCTCGGCAATAGGCGCGGATTCTGGCGGGCATGTCGCCCGGCGCGAGAAAGCACTCGGCGTCTGGATCGACGAAAGCGGTAAAGGGCGTAGCGCTTTGGGCCATGGCCGTCAGTTCGTCGTAGGAAAAGGCGCGGCCCTCGCGCTGCCACGCGCGCCGGCACTCCTGTATTAGCCACAGGCCCATGATGTTTTTGAGGAAGCGGTAGGTCGGCCCGACGCCCCCTTCGTTGGTGAAATTGTACTGGAATGCCTGATCGCTTATGAGCGGTTGGTCGAGCTCGACGCCCATCAGCGACCAAGTTCCCGAGCTGATATAGGCGTAGTCGCGGACTTCAGCGGGCACCGCGGCCACGGCCGCGCCCGTATCGTGGGTAGCTGGGGCGATGACCGGGACCGAGCCAAGCCCTGTTTCAGCAGCAATAGAGGGCAGGAGCGAGCCTAGGCGGGTTCCAGGCTGGACGATCGGGGGCAGAAAATGGGTCGGCAGCCCCAATCCTTCTAGGAGCTCGACCGACCAAGCGCCTTGGCGCGGATCGTAAAATTGGGTGGTAGTGGCGTTGGAAAATTCGCAGGTCTTGGTGCCGGTAAAGTAAAAATTGAACAGGTCGGCCATCATCAAGAAGGTCTGCGCCCATTCCAGCAGGGGCGAGTCGCGCAGCGAAAGCAGTTGATACAAGGTGTTGAGCTTCAAAAACTGCACGCCGGTGCGCGCAAAAATTTCCTCGCGCGGCACCCGTGCAAAGGCTTCCTCTAACATGCCGTCGGTGCGCGGGTCGCGGTAGTTGCGCGGATTGTCCAAGAGCGCGTCCCCAGGCCCGAGGAGGGCGAAATCGACGCCCCAAGTATCGACGCCAATGGCATCGAGGGCCTTGCCGTGTGTACTGGCAAAGAGGCCGAGCCCCTGTTTCATCTCGGCGAAAAGGCGCAAAGGGTCCCAGTAGAGACGGTCGAAGACTTGCACGGGACCGTTTGCAAAGCGGTGCAGCTCTTCTAGCGCTAGGCGCTCGCCGTCGAAATGCCCGACAATGGCGCGGCCACTCTCGGCCCCTAAGTCAAAGGCGAGCAGCTTGCTCATAGGTAATTGAGACCAAGCTCGGAAACCAGCTCGCGCGTGTCGTTGTCGAGGAGGGCGCAGATCAGGGCGATGCCCAACTCGCGCTCCATGCCGGCGGCATACGCGGTGTGTTCGTCGCGAAAGTTGATTCGCTGGAAGCCGAGGACGGCCTCTTTGAAATCCTCGCGCCGCTCGTAGAGGACAACTTGGGCAATGGGTGCGTTGGCGAGTGCCTCGGAGACAAAAGATGTGCCGAAAATTTCCTCCAAGGCGTTTCTGAGCTGGCGATGCAGCATTAGAAGGGATAGACCTCGTCGAGCTTGCGCTTGAGCGCACTGCTGCGCTGCTCGCCCTCGTCTTCAATCACGTACTGGACGATGGGCGCACGCCGCCAATAGCTCAACATGGTCTCAAAATTGAGGGTCGGCTGGTGAAACTCCAAGCGGAAGACCAAAAAGGCGCGGAGCAAGTTTTTGACCATAGCGCTCTAATTAGTTGAGATACTCCGCAATCCGCTCCTCAATGCGCTGCAAGACGGGTGTTGCGCCGAGTTCGGCGTCGAAGTCCGTGCCCGTAACCCGTTGGAAAAGATCGATATAGCGCTCGGCAACTTGGACGCGGATCTCGTCGTCGAGTTCGGGGATATTGTCGTCGGAAATGCCCTTGTCGCGGAGCCAGAGGCGCAAAAATTCCTTGTCGAGGCTTTCGGGCTCCTCGCCGCGGGCATGGCGCTCTGCGTAGGTGTCGCTGATCCAGAAGCGCGATGAATCGGGCGTGTGGATCTCGTCGGCGAGCGTGATGCGCCCGTCTGCGTCTAGCCCCATTTCGTACTTGGTATCGACGAGGATCAACCCTTGCTTGGCTGCTAGCTCCTCACCGCGCGCAAAGAGGGCGAAGGCGATCTCCTCGACTTGGTTCCAAGTGTCTTCTGGCACTAGACCTTGGGCGATGATCTCGTCGCGCGAAATCAGCTCGTCGTGGACTTCGTCCTTGGTAGTTGGCGTGATAATTGCTTCGTCGAAAGGTTGGTTTTTGACCATGCCGTCGGGCAACGTGTGGCCGCAATAGTGGCGCACGCCACTGTTGTAATGGGTCCAGATGGCGGTGTCCGAACTGCCCGTCATATACTTGCGCACCACCACCTCGACGGGCAGGATGTCCAGTTCGCGGGCGACGGTGACGTTGGCGTCGGGCACGGAGATGATTTGATTGGGGGCGATATCTTGGGTCTGCTCAAACCAGTACTGGGCAATGCGGTTGAGCACTTGGCCCTTGAGGGGAATGGTGCCGAGCACGTGGTCGAACGCGCTTTGGCGATCGGTAGTGATCAGCACGCGATGGTCTTTAAGCAAGTACATATCGCGCACCTTGCCGCGCTTATAGCGCGACTCCCACTGGGGGAATTTGGCCTCCAGCAGACAGTTGTCGAGCTGGGATTGGATCTGTTGGCGAGTTACCATAGAATAGATGTCCTCAAGTAAGAGAGTAGGATGCGAAAAAATTGATATTATGAGAGCGTATAAGCTCCGTCAATAGGGTCCAGCGGAGAGAGTGCTTGATTTTCGTTTCTCTGCGGCGTATTTTGAGGCCGACGGAACAGACAAATCTCACCCCTACAAAGGGAGGTCTATATGTCGAGGAAACTGGCTGCGTTGGCACTAGCAGTGGGTCTGGTCGCCTGTGGTGGCGAGGAGGCGGAGAGGCAGATTCTGCTCGATTACGTCCAGCAGATGCAGAAACTAGACGGCAAAAACAGGGAGATCGTCAAAACCATTGAGCATCTGAGAAAACCGCTCTCCGAGATTTCTGAGCAGGACTTGGCCAAAGCGCGACGACTCATCAACGACTACGTCGCAGAGTTGCAAGAGCTTGTGCCAGACAATCTGGACTATAAAGAATTGCGCTTGGCCCACAATCTCTACGTCACGAAGGTGGCGGAAGCGATTCCACTGTCCGGGGACAAAGGTCGCGAGGTGCGGCGCGAAAAGAGCAACGTGGATATCGGCGTGCGCCACATCGAGAAGCTGACCATCCGGCATTACAAAGCCGTTGACATCTTGTGGTTGCAGCGGAAGCTCACCGATCCCTATCCGCTCGCGTGGCCTTCTAGTTAGACTATAATATCAGCGCGAGAAAAGCCCTTAGCCGCCATGCGGCCGGGGGCTTTTTGCGTTCTATGACACCCGATGAAACCAGCGCTGGCCGCTGGAGAGCAAACCGGTGTAGAGAAAGCCGGCGTGGAACAGCAGCAGGAAGGGCATCCCCAAGTAGAGGCCAGTTGCATAGGCGTGGTAGAGGGCAAAGACAAAGTAGAGTGCCATGCCCAATTCGCCCAAAGACAGCAGCGGCCAGCGGCTTAGGTACTTGCGCCGCTGGCTTTGTTTGCGTCCGGTAAGCCCGTATTTGGGAGTGCGGTGGAAAGCGGTTTGATAGCCGACGAGGCCCTCAATCACCGCTCGGGTGTTGTTGATGCAGAGACTCATGCCAATGGCCATCAGCATGGGCAAGTACTTGATCTGTCGTCGCCAATCTGGATAGAGCACGCGCTGGGAGGTAATGTAGAAGCCGGAAATGGCCATGGTGGCAAAAGAGAACAGCGGCAGGTCGATGATAAAGAACCGCTCCCAGCCGAGTTGCGAGCGAATGGAAAGCACTGGAACGGTCAATAGGGCCATCAATAACATCATGATGTAGCAGAGGTTGGCCGTTAGATGGAAGGTGGCCTCGACCTTGACCTTGGCTGGTAGCGCAGAGCGCCATATCTGCGGCAGCACCTTCTTGGCCGTCTGGACCGCGCCCTTGGTCCAGCGATGCTGTTGCGACTTGAAGGCATTGATCTCGACCGGGATCTCGCCGGGCACTTCAATTTCGGGTAGATAGAGAAACTGCCAGCCCGCCAGTTGGGCGCGGTAGCTCAAGTCGAGGTCTTCGGTGAGCGTGTCGTGCTGCCAGCCACCGGCGTCGTAGATGGCCTTTTTGCGCCAGATCCCTCCGGTGCCGTTGAAGTTGAAGAAGCGGCCCGAGCGATTGCGGGCCGTGTGTTCGACGACGAAGTGCCCGTCGAGAAAGATCGACTGGATGCGCGTCAGCAGCGAGTAGGAGCGATTGAGATGCCCCCAACGCATCTGCACCATGCCGATGGAATCGTCGGTAAAGTAGTGAATGGCTCGCTGTAGGATGTCGGGAGTGGGCACAAAATCGGCGTCGAGCACCAACACAAATTCGCCTTGGGCGCACTCTAGCCCAGCAGCCAAGGCCCCGGCCTTAAAGCCGTGGCGATTGGTGCGGCCGAGGTACTCGATATCCAGCCCTTGGGCCGCTAGCCGTGCGACCCCTTCTCGCGCCTTGTCGCGGGTTTCGTCCTGCGAGTCGTCGAGAACTTGGATTTGCAGGCGGTCGCGGGGATAGTCGATCTGGCCCACGGCTTCTAGCAGGCGCTCGACCACGTGATATTCGTTGTAGAGCGGTAGCTGGACCGTGACGAAGGGTAACTCGACAAAGCGGTCGGGCTGGGGAACTGGGGTTGGGTGATGCCGATAAAACAGGCGCAGTAGCTGGTAGCGGTGGAGTCCGTAAACCCCTAAAACGGCGATGATGATGCTGTACAACACCAAACAGAGTACTTCCCAGAAACTCATATCGCTTTCCACGCTTAGGCATTGATGCCGCAGCACTTTTTGAACTTCTTGCCGCTGCCGCAGGGGCAGGGAGCGTTGCGCCCAACCTTGGGCTGTTCGCGGACGACCGGCTGGCGCACGGCTTGGGCTTGCCCCTCGCTGCTACCGCCGCCCGAGCCGCGCAGTTGCGCGGGCTGGCCGGGCACGCCCGCCGGGGCTGGCCCGACGCCGCGAAAGCCCATATTGGTAGCGTCTTGGTGAACCGCGCTGATGCGACTTGGCCGCCGCGCCGGCTCCAAAGCCTCGGTCCCGATGTCGATGCGTAGCTGGAAGAGGTTGCGCAGTGTCTCTTGGGCAATGCGGCCGATTAGGCTCTCAAACATGTCGTAGGCCCCCTTCTTGTATTCTATGAGGGGGTTTTTCCCGCCGACGCCGACAAAGCCGATCCCGTCCCTGAGTTCGTCGATTTCGTGGAGGTGTTCCTGCCAGCAAGTGTCGATGGTGCGCAGGGAGATGCCCTTTTCGACTTCGCGGAAAATCTCTTCGCCGACGACGTCAATGCGGCGCTGATAGGCTTCGCGCACAGTGGTGAGTAGCTGCTCGCGCAGACTATCGACGCTGGCGTGGGCGCGCTCGTCTGCGGAGATGGAATAGCCCAAAAAGAAGGTGCTGCCAAACTCGGTTTGCAGGCCCTCCCAATCCCACTCCTCTGCTAGGTCGTCTGCATCGACGTGCGAGGCCAATATGTTATCGACGCTCTCTTCGATCATTTCCGCGATTTGCTCGCGGGCGCTTTCTTGCTCTAGCAGGTCGTGGCGGCGATTGTAGATGACTTGGCGCTGCTGGTTCATGACATCGTCGTAGTCGAGCACGTGCTTGCGCATCTCAAAGTTGCGGGCCTCGACCTTTTTTTGCGCCCGCTCAATCGACCGCGTGACCATACCAGCCTCGATGACCTCGCCCTCTTCGGCTCCGAGCTTATCCATGACGGAGGCGATGCGCTCCGAGCCGAACAGCCGCATCAGGTCGTCTTCGAGCGACAGGTAGAAGCGCGAGGACCCGGGGTCGCCTTGGCGTCCCGCGCGGCCGCGTAGCTGGCGATCGATGCGCCGCGCTTCGTGGCGCTCGGTGCCGATGACCTGCAAGCCGCTGGGGTTTTCTTGCAGGTATTGGCGCAAGCCTTGGCCGACCGGCAGCTTGTCTTCGAGGGTGAGATTGGACTCGACGATCTGGCGGTCGAGGTGGACGACCTTGGGTGCCAGCTTAATGTCCGTGCCGCGTCCGGCCATATTGGTGGCAATGGTGACTGCACCAGTTCGACCGGCTTCGGCGACGATTTGGGCCTCTTTGTCGTGGTGGCGGGCGTTGAGTAGCTGGTGCTTGATGCCGCGTCGGCTGAGCATTCGGCTGAGCAGCTCGGAGACCTCGACCGAGATGGTGCCCACTAGCACCGGCAGGCCGAGCTGGTGCAGGCGGTCGATCTCCTCGATGATCGCGTTGTATTTCTCGCGCTTGGTGCGGAATATTTGGTCTTCTTGATCAAAGCGGCGAATCGGGCGGTTGGTGGGGATGACGGATACGTCGAGCTTGTAGATCTCCCACAGTTCGCTGGCCTCGGTCTCGGCTGTACCGGTCATACCGGCCAGTTTGTGGTACATGCGGAAGAGATTCTGCACGGTTATGGAGGCGACGGTGCGGGTTTCTTTCTCCAGCTTCACTCCCTCTTTGGCCTCTAGCGCTTGGTGTAGGCCATCGGCAAAGCGCCGGCCGGGTTGCGGTCGGCCCGTAGCTTCATCGACAATGATCACCCGCCCGTCTTCGGAGACGAGGTACTGCACGTCCTTTTCGAACAGCGTATAGGCTTTCATTAGTTGATTAATGTTGTGCACCGCTTGACTTTTCTCGGCGTACGTGCGGTGCGCCTCCTCCTCCTTGCGGGCCTTGTCCTCGGCGCTCAGGTCCGGGTCGTTGCGAATTGCATCAACCTCAATGCTGATGTCGGGCAGTACGAAGAGGGCCTGCTCATTGGGTGAGAGCAAGTCGCGCCCCTTCTCGGTTAGGTCGATGGTGTTGGCCTTCTCATCGACGACGAAGTAGAGATCTTCGTCAAGCTCGTTGAGGCGCTTATCGCGCATGTAGTCGGCCTCGATCCGGTTGATCAGCCGCTTGACGCCTTCCTCCTGTAGAATTTTGGCTAGGCGGCGATTGGTCGGAGCGCCGCGGGTGGCCTTGAGCAGTGCAATCCCCGTGTCGTAGTCGTAATCTCCCGATTCCTTGCCCGCCTGCTCGGCCCCGGCGATGATCTTATTGACCAAGTTGGTCTGGGCCCTCATCAGCCGTTCCACGAGCGGGCGCATCTCTTTGTATTGATTAGTGGAGTCGGGGACGGCCCCGGAAAGAATGAGCGGGGTCCGCGCTTCGTCGATGAGGATCGAGTCGGCTTCATCGACGATGGCGTAGTTGAATTCGCGCTGCATCAGGTCTTCGAGCAGTACAGCCGTGTTGTCGCGGAGGTAATCAAAGCCAACTTGGCTGTGATTGGCGTACACAATATCGGCCTTATACGCGGCTGTGTGGTCGGTCCGCTCCCAATGGAACTTCTCGGGCACGCCTTCAGGCGCTTGGAGTATGTATGCCTCGGCACCAGTCTGAAACACGTCTTGGATGATGCCCACGGACATCCCCAAGAAATTGTAGATCGGCCCCATCCACATAGCGTCGCGCCGGGCGAGGTATTCGTTGTGGGTAACTAAGTGGACGCCGCGTTGGGGGATGGCGTTGAGGAAAAGGGGCATCGTCGCCACTAGGGTCTTGCCCTCACCGGTTGCCATTTCGGCGATCTTGCCTTGGTGCAGCGAGATGCCGCCGAAAATCTGCACGTCGTAGGGCACCATGTCCCACTCGACGGATTCGCCGGCGCGGTCCCACGTGCGGCCCAAGAGCCGGCGGCAGGTCTCGACGATCATGGCGAAGGCTTCGGGCATGATTTCTTCGAGAAAGGCCGCCTCCACGTCGCGGATGGCGTTGTCTAGCTCTCCGTACCGGTCGTTGAGCTGCTCGCGCTCTTCAGGCTCTAGATCGCCGCGCAGGCGCTCTTCGATGGCTTCGAGCTGCTGGCGGCTGTCCGCGTTGCGCGCCTGTAGGTCTTGGCGGAAAGTCGCGGTCTTGGCTTGGAGCTGGGCGTCGCTCAGAGATTGGTACGAAGCCGCTAGCTGAGTGATCTGGCTTACTTGTGGCAGCGTGCGCTTGAACTGGCGCGTCGCCTGCGAGCCAAGGAATTTTTTTACGAGCGAGTTAAGCATACTAGATCCTCTTAAAACTAGGGCTATTTACGTGCGGACTGACGCCGAGGACTACGTCCCTAAGATAATCCGCAGATGGACGCAGATGGACAGAGAATAGTAGAAACAAGACGATTAGGGCCTCTACACATGGTCAACTCAGACGCTGAGTCCCTTCTGGCGCACGACACCGTCGAGGACGCCATTGACGAACGCATAGGACTTATCGGTGCTGTAGGACTTGGCTAGTTCGACAGCTTCAAAAATGGAGACCCGGACTGGAATTTCTTCAATAAAGAGCATTTCAGCCAAGGCCAAACGCAGAATTAAGCGATCGATACGGGCGATGCGCTCCCAGCGCCAGTGCTGAACCCGGGCCGCAGCCAGCGCATCCAGTTCGTCCGCGTGCTCGGCTGCGCGCTGCAAGAGTTCAGCCGCAAAGGATTGCACCTCTGGCGCGAGGCCAAAACGCGCACAGAGCTGATCCAAGGCACCGAGTGAGTCGGTTGCCGCACTCTGTTTCCAGTACAGGGCCTGCAGGGCCACTTGACGGGCACCGTGGCGATTGTTGGGAGGTGCCTCGTCGCCCGAGGTTCCATCGCCAAAAAAATCGTCCTCGCCGCTCATCCTAACTCGGCCATCAAGCTGGCCATTTCAACCGCGTTGAGGGCGGCGTCCCAGCCGCGATTGCCGGCCTTGACGCCCGCGCGCTGCACGGCCTGCTCGACCGTGTCGGCAGTGATGACGCCAAAGATCACTGGAGTACCGCTGTCGAGGCCGACGCGGGCAATGCCCTTGGCCGACTCGCCGGCCACGTAGTCGAAGTGAGGCGTATCGCTGCGGACGATGGCCCCTAAGCAGATGACGACGTCAAAGCGACCCGTGCCCGCTAGCTTCTTGGCGGCAATAGGCAATTCAAAGGCGCCGGGAACCCAAGCAATTTCTATGTCGCTGCCGTCGCCGCCGTGTCGCTGGATGCAGTCCAATGCGCCGTCGAGGAGCCGGGTGGTCACCAAGTCGTTGAAGCGGCTGACCGCAATGCCGAACTTGCGGCCTCGGGCGTCGAGTTGTCCTTCATGCACTTTGGGCATGGCTTTCATCCTCGGCGGCTGCGCGCTTGAGCAAGAGGGCGTGGCCCATCTTGTCGCGCTTGGTTGTTAGGTAGCGGATGTTGTGCGGGTTGGGAGCGGCCTCAATGGGCACTTGCTCGACGACAGTCAGGCCGTAGGCATCCAAGCCGACTCGCTTCTTGGGATTGTTGGTCAAAAAGCGCACTCGGCGCAAGCCTAGATCGTAGAGCACTTGAGCGCCGATGCCGTAGTCGCGCGAGTCCATGGGGTGGCCGAGGGCGTGGTTGGCTTCGATGGTGTCGAGGCCCTGTTGCTGTTGCAGCTCGTATGCCTTGAGCTTGTGCAAGATGCCAATGCCGCGCCCTTCGTGATGCTGAATATAGACGATAACACCGCGCCCCTCTGCGGCAATGAGTTGCATGGATTGCGCTAGCTGATCACCGCAGTCGCACAGCAGCGAGCCGAGCGCGTCGCCGGTCAGACAACCCGAGTGCATGCGCACCAAGGTGTCGCGGCCGTCGGCGACCTCGCCGTACACGAGGGCGAGGTACGGGTTGTCGTCAACCAAGCTGCGGTACGCATAGGCCGTGAATTCGCCGTAGCGGGTTGGCATGGGCGACTGAGCCTCTAGCTGAATCAGTTTCTCGGTGCGGCGGCGATGGGCAATCAGGTCGTGGATGGTGGTGATCTTGAGGTCGTGTTCGCGCGCGAAGTTGAGCAGGTAGGACGCGTCGGCCAGCGCACCCGCTTCGTCTAGGATGGCGGCGATCAAGGCCACGGGCTGGCAATCGGCCATCTGCGCCAAATCGACCGCGGCTTCGGTGTGGCCAGCGCGGCGCAACACCCCGCCCGGTTGGGCTTGGAGCGGCGTGACGTGCCCGGGTTGGACGAAGTCTTCGGGCGCACTGTCGGAGTCGGCTAGTTTGCGGATCGTCGCGGCGCGGTCCTGAGCCGAAACGCCGGTGCCCGCAATGGCGCGGGCATTGACCGAGACCATGATCGAGGCGTCCAGCGGCTCGTGGGCCTTGGGAATCTGCATATGCAGTTCGAGGGCTTTGAGGTGCTCCTCGGTGGCGGCGACCACGGGCGGGCTGCTGGCACAGCGGGTCATGAAGTTGACCGAGGTGGCAGTGGCTTGTTCGGCGAGCATTACCAGCACGCCCTCGCCCACAGCTTCGCACTCGTCGACGAGTACGACCATGCGGCCGTTTTGCAGGTCCTCTACTACTTCTTCAATGGTGTTGAAATCGAGCATTGCTCAGTATCCCATATCGCGCAAGTCCTCGAAGCTGAGCTGGGGTTGTTCGCCGAGCAAACGCTCGACATAACGGGCAATCACATCGACTTCGAGGTTGACAGAATCACCGGCGCGCCGGTGGCTAAGCGTCGTATTGTCAAATGTATGCGGAATGACCGAAATCGTAAAGGCATCGCCGCTGACCTCGGCCACCGTCAGGCTGATGCCGTCGAGGGCCACCGAGCCTTTGGCGGCGATGTAGCGGGCGAGCGCGGGCGGTGGCTCGATTTCGAAGCGATGCTCCCCATCGCGCTCCGTGCGCTGGCGAATGCGGGCGACGCCATCGACGTGTCCCAAGACGAGGTGGCCATCGAGCCGCTGGTCGGCGCGGAGGGGGCGCTCGAGATTGACCGCTTGCCCGATGCCGAGGGTGCCCAAGGTCGTGCGAGAGAGCGTTTCGGCGACGGTTTCGACTGAAAAGCCGCTCTCGCCGATGGCTACCGCAGTCTGGCAAACCCCGTCGATATTGACGCTGTCCCCCACTTGCAAGTCGGCGAAAACGCGCTCGGCGGCGATCTCCAACTGCTGGAATGCGCCTCGGCGCACGCGACCGCGCACGCTCCCGAGTTCCTCTATGAGTCCGGTGAACAAGTGTATTGTACCTCAGCCGTGTAAAGTAGATCAGGGCCCAGCCGCTGGGTGCGGCTGGACGCGAGCTGAATGGCCTCGGCCGCGCGTTCGACTCCCAAGTCGCCAATGGCCGCGACCCCCTCGCCCATCAGCCTCGGTGCGAGGTAGAGCAGCACTTGGTCCACGACGCGGTCGCCGAGTGCGGCCGCGGCCAACTGGCCACCGCCTTCGATGAGGACGCTGGTCATGCCCTCTCGCGCCATGCGCCCAAGGGGCAGACGCAAGTCGATACGTCCAGCAGATGCCGGAAAAGTCCAAACCTCGGCCCCTTTGGCCTCGTAGGCTCGGCGCTTGTCGGCTGGCGTATCCTCTGCGGTGACGAGTACGGCACCGGGCCGCTGATAGACGCGAGCCTCGGGCGAGGTGCGCAAGCGCCCGTCTATGACGATGGGTCGCGGGTCGCGCCCGGGCACATGGCGCACCGTCAGCAGGGGATCGTCCGCTTGCACGGTGCCCGCGCCCACGGCCACAGCATCGACCCAAGAGCGCCAGCGATGGACGTGACGCCGCGCTTGGGCACCGGTGATCCAACGCGAATCGCCGCTGCGTGCCGCAATGCGGCCGTCGAGGGTCTGCGCCAGCTTGAGCAGGACCAAGGGCAGGTTTTGGGTGCGGTGTTTGATGTAAGCCGCGTTTAGGGTCTGCGCCTCCTCAGCGCAAAGCCCGACCTCAATGGCGACGCCCTTCTCCCGCAGCGCGGCGATTCCCCGCCCAGCCACGCGCTCATCTGGATCTTCCATTGCGCAATAGAGCCTTTTAATGCCAGCGCGCAGCACGGCTTCGGTACAGGGCGGGGTGCGGCCGTGGAAGGAGCAAGGCTCCAGCGTGACATAGAGATCGGCCCCTTGCGCCTCGTCGCCAGCCCGGCGCAGGGCGTGGACCTCGGCATGGGGTCCGCCGATCTTCAGGTGGGCTCCTTCGCCGACGATGCAGTCCCCGCGCACCACCACTGCGCCGACCATAGGATTAGGGCTGACCTTGCCGCGCCCTCGCTGCGCTAACCGCAAGGCGCGGCGCATGTATTGCGCGGACGGGTTCACTTGACTTGGATGACGATTTGCCGCACGCCGATGTTGTCGAGGGCGTCGAGGGCCCGCACGACGATGACGTGCTCGCCCGCTGCCAGCCCTTCGACCACGAAGCGCGCCTGTTCGTTGCGGCTGTCAAAGACGCCGTCCAAAGGCGCGATGGGGTGCTGTTGTTTGTCGTAATCGATGGTGTAATAGGCTTTTTGCACCGCTGAGATGCGGTCGCTAATCGCCACTTCCACGACCGCACCATCGGCGCTGGTCTGCGCGTCGAGTGCAACGGTTGGCGGGCTGTTGTCGATGGCAAAGGGCGTGCTTTCGCGTTCGTCGCGCAGGCGTTCAGCCGCTGGGTTATCCATGCGATCGGAGGCCACCAGCTTGAGCTGGGTCTGGCCTTCGGGCATGGATTCGGTATCCCAGAGAACCGAAGTTTGCGCGATGTTTTCTTCGACTAACTTCCACGCTCGCTGATCCTCGCCCTTGAGATAGAGGTCGTACACCAGCTCGTCCTCGTTGGGGTCTTGGGCGTGCCAGCGCACTAGGCGCAGGCTTTTCGCTTGGGGGGGACGATTGTTGCGCCGCCCTGGGCCAGCTTGAGGTGGACCTTGGGATTGGCCGCCGTTGCCGGATTGTTGTGGCCGGAAGGGAAAGGTTTGCAGTTCGGTAATGCGGGGCTTGAGATTGACTTGGACGCCGCGGATTTCGATCGAGTTGAGTTGGGGCGTGGCTTCGTCGCGCGTGGATTCCATTTCGACCCGGTACTGGATAAAGCGGGCAGGGGGGCTGGCGATGGTTTGGCCGCTCTCGGTCAGCGGCTCGGACCACGCGCTCCAAGTTTTGTCTGGCTCCTCGCTGTTGCCGGTGCGCGTCTGCACGGTTATGCGGGTATCTGCAGGCTGGATGCCGCGCCATTCGAGCGCGCCCCACCGTGCGTGGATGGCAAAGTCCTCGACCGCTGATTCAAAGTGCCCCTTGCGGCGGCCCTCCTTGGGCAGGATAGAGACTGCGGCGTTTTGCGCCCCGCCCAAGAGTAGCGCGCTGTCTGGCCCGAACAAGAGGCGGCTGGGGACGAAGCTCTCGAACTGCACAACCAATGCACGGCGGCCATCGGCGCTGAGACGCAAAAGCCGCGCTGGGTTGGAGGCGCTGAGCAGCAAGTGCTCGCCGGCTGCAACGAGATTGACGAGCTTGGCTTCGGTGTCTTCCCAGATGGGATAGACTGCTCCCTCTGCTCCGACGCGGTACACGGCCGCTGGGACCTTGTGGGAATTTTCGCCTTTGCTCGGCGCGGGAATTGCGCTGGCGAAAATCTCTCCGTTGACCCCTACCACGAGGTTGTGGATTTCTTCTTGCTCGCTTTCAAAGAGCAGCCGCCCGCGGCCCTCGCCGTCGATCTCGTAGATGCGGCCCTTGCCGGACGTGCCGGCATACAAGCGGTCGTTGTGGGAGAGCAGGGTTATGACGTGGCGATCTTCCGGCGCAAAGAAGACTTCGTGCGACCCATCTTTGGCGATTTTGAGCACTCGGCCGGGTTCACCTGTGGCCGCGTAGAGCTGGCCATCGACTAAGGCGAAGTCCCACACGTAGCGGCTGCCGGTCTGGAGCAAGGTTTTTGCCGGTCCCTCGCCATCGATCTCGTAGATCAGGCCGTCGGGGGCCGAGCCAGCGTAGAGCCGACCATCGGGGTCGGTGATCAGGGCGTGGAGGACGAGTTCGGGCGAATCGAACAGCAACTCGGCTTGCCCTTCGTCATCGACGGCAAAGAGCCGCCCCGAGTCGCCGGTGCCCACGTAGAGACCTCCCTTGGGGTTGGGCACCATGGACCAGACGCGCTCGGCCTCTAGCGCAGCTAGCTCGACGAGTGCGGGCGCTAGTTCCAGTGCGCCATCCGCAGCAACGGAGATGCCTTCGCTCTCGCCTTCGGCAAAGTCTTCGTACGCGTGCTGCTGCCAAGCCTTGGCGCGCCCCGCTTCGGTTGCGCTGACCGCCGATAGTAGCAAGAAAAACGAAAACAGGGCTCGGGTTGTAAGTATCATTAGATCAGGGCTTTCTCAATGTAATGTCGAGGCTTTGCTCGCCGGAGAGGACGTAGTCAGTGGTCAGGGTGCGGCGGAGGACGACTTCGCCTTGGACTGGCCCCAGATGCCCAGCCGAGCGATCCGCGCTCAGCACGGCCAACGCCGAAGGCGGCAGCCCGGGCAACTCGCGCCCGTTCACCGTAAAGCCCGGCTCTGCGCGAAAGACCTCGACGACTAGTTCGTCGGCCGCACCCGTGCGCTCGAGCAATGCGAGCACGTCAGCGGCATTGCGCGGCACAAACGCATCGGGCTGGCGCTCTGCTTCCCAACTTGCGCTCGCCACACCGCTGCCGACGCGCACGACGAAGGGGCCAGGTTCGAGATGCGCGGGCAAACTTAGCTCTAGACGCTCTGTAACCGGCTCGGCGCGATACGGTTGCAACGTCGCCTGCAGCGAGACCCGCTGCCCAACCTTGGGATCAGGCGGCGACAGTCGCAGGCCCGTGATGCGGGCTTGCGCTAGGGTTTCGCCGATTTCCAGCTCAAAGTGTAGCGAGTCTAAGGCCAACCCTGCGAAGGGGTTGTTGAGCAACACGCCGACTGGCCGCACTGCGTCTATAACGGCGCTGAACGGCGCGAACCCACTGCTGTACACTTGCTCGCGCTCAACCGTGCGGCCATCGGTTAGGGCGATGTGGCTACGCACCCGTAGCGTGGCGTCGCCAAAGAGCTTTTCAGTGGTTTCGAGAGAGTTGAACAAAACCGAGCGGACCAAGGACGCGCTAAGCTCGGGGTGGCGCAGCACCTCGCAGCGGAAGGCGTGATCGCCGGCCGCCGACCGCAGGGCAACCTGTACTGGCAGCATATCCGGCGCTTCGCCCAGCGTCCCAGCGATCGCAGGAAGGCGGTCTTGGCGCACCGTTCCCACAGCGCCGGTCGGCGTCCCTAGCTTGAAGGAGGCGGTCTGGATGGGAATGACTTGATGGATATAGGCCCCGGTGGCAGGCAGATTGGTGGCCCCGAGAAAAAACATCGGATGCCCAAAGCCGACGAAACGCCCGTCGCCGACCCAAGTAAGGGTACCAATCCCTGCTGCGCTGTAATCGCCGCGGATTAGCTGCACGGCCAGCGAGGCCCCAGGCGCGATAGACACCTCTTGGTCGGACAGCGCCTGCCCTATCGGGCTGTCCAAAAGCTGGATGCCCGGCGCGTCGAGCGCGTCGCGCAACACTTGTCGCCCCCTCGGACTGAACCCAGCAACGGCTATGGGCATTCCCAGCGGCGCTAGGGTGCTGACGCCCTCGCCGCCGAGCAGGCGGGTGGTCTCTTCATCTAGGTCTAAGACTTTTCCGTATTGGCTTGGACTGGGATGTTCGCGCGTGGCGACGTCGAGCATGCGGGCGATGGGGGTGATGCCGCCGATGGGCTCCTTGGAAAAGTACCAGCCATAAGCGATGGCACCGATGAGCCGCCCGTCGATGTACACCGGGCTGCCGCTCATGCCCCTTATGAGGCCCGTGTGTTCCAATGGGCCACCGGAGAGCCGCGCGAGGATCATGTCCATGCGCGGCCCCAAGGCCCCTTTTAGCACTCCCAAAATTTCGACTTGGAATGTGTCGATCTGGGTACCTTGGAACGTCGTCAGCCCAAAGCCGCTCATGCCGCGGCGCAACTCGCTTGGCTCCATGATGGGTTGTGCGCGGAGCGCGGGAGCGGCCAAGAGCAACGACGCCAGTGCAACTAGTATGCGAAATGAGGTCTGCAAGACCTTTTGCTTGCCTTTCCCTTAGAGAAAAGAATTAAAAAAGCTATGCTTGGGCTAGGGAAAAGTCAAGGTAAGCCGAGCGTTGATAGGCGTTGTAACATTTTGTTTGACAATGAGTTGCCTCTTTTGTATTTCGGTCAGTCCCTTGACAAACGCCGCGCTAGATACATTACTGTTGCTCTCGCAACCACCTACGTCCCAATAGGAGAAGATCATGCTGAATATCGGTTTTATCGGCTGCGGCGGCATTGCCCGCCATCACGCCAGTTGCCTATCCCAGATTCGGGGTGCGCGCATTGTCGCGGCCGCGGATGTCGTCGCCGACGCGGCTGAAGCGTTCGCCCACGACTTTGGAGCCGAGCACCACTTTGCGGACTTCCGAGCGCTGCTCGACCTGCCCGAGATCGACGCAGTGTGGGTCTGCACCCCCACCTTCCAGCACCCCGCCCCGGTCATTGCCGCAGCCAAAGCCGGCAAGCACGTCTTCTGCGAAAAGCCCATGGCGCTGAAGGTGGCTGATGCGCGGCGCATGGCCAACGCCTGTGCCCAAGCCGACGTGCGGCTGACCATTGGTTTTGTGCGCCGCTTTGACACTCAGTGGGGCAAGCTCAAGGACATCGTCCAATCCGGTGCCGTTGGCTCGCCGGTCATCTGGCGCTTTGCTGCGGGAGGCCGCCCGGGTCGCCCGTGGTTCCGCGATGAGAACAAAGGTGGCGGCCCGCTGATGGACGGCGCCGTGCATAACTACGATTTCGCCTTGCAGATTTTCGGCCCGGCCGCTTCGGCGCAGGCTTCTTCCTTGCAATTCGACCCGACCAGCGTCGGCGCTGACACCGCCAGCGTCATCATCAACTTTGCCAGTGGCGACCAGCACTCCTTGATCTGGTCGTGGGGCGTGGCCGCTGGTGCGCCCGTGGCGGGCCTCAACGACGTGATTGGCCCGGCCGGCACCCTGCAATTTGGCATGACGGCGCAAAAGGCTCCGGCGCGCTTCAACCCGGAAAGAAGTGGGGCTTTTACGCTCAAGATGGGTGAAGGCCGCGAGCGGGTGTACTCCTATCCGCTCAAGGACATGTTCGCCGACCAGGACAAACACGTGGTCAAGTGCTTCGCCAATGGCGAACAGCCCTTAGTGACTGGGGAAGATGGGATTGCCGCCTTGGAGGTGGCGACGGCTGTGTTGCGGGCTGGGAAGGGGCAGCGGACGGTGAAGATTGGGTAGGACTCAGAAGAAACTAAATGCCCGTAAGAGAACATAAGGCCAGCGATCACCTGAAAACGCCTGAGGACATCGCGGCCTATCTGAATGTCGTGTTCGAAGACACCGATACCGACCACGAGGACTTGATGATCGCGCTCCGCAACGTCGCTGACGCCATCGGTGGCGTTGCGGAACTGGCGCGCCGAACCGGCCTGAACCCATCGGGCCTGTCGCGTGCGCTCTCGGCACAGAATACCCCGAAAATTGACACCGTTCACAAAATTGTCAGAGCTTGCGGGGTGCGGCTCCAATTCGCTGCATGAGTCTGATCGCCTCAGAGGGAAGATGTCCGCTCACGCCCCAAAATGCCGGCCACGCTGCAAACAGGCCCTGTCCCAACAGGATAACCAAGAGAAGAATGATGAATCGTACTGAGTATGTTTGGCGTCAGGACCATAACGGGTTCGACGTTTCGGATTCATACCCTATTGAGAAACTGAAGGAGTTGCTGTCGCCGTACAATGGAATGGTTTGTTCTAAGTGTAGCGGGAGCAAGGATGAGGGTATGTTGCTTTGCTTTAATTGCGAGGAAAGGTGTCCGGATCCGGATTGTAAATGTGAAGATGGCGGTTCTAAGGCCGCTGATAAGGTGGCCTGTCCGCACTGCTTGAATTGGATGCAGGGTTTAGATAAGGGTTGTGAGAGGGATGGGTTTTTCGTGTATCTATTGCAGTCTGGGTATATTGGTATGACGTACGATCCGTCACGTCGTCAAAAAGAGCACGAGATCAATCAGCAAACTGAGCGTCGTGTGTCTAATGAAATTAATAGGAGAGCTAACAGTAACAATCCTATTTTAGATGTTGAAAGCTACCGCAACGCTGCACATAGTAATAATTATGCCGAGTATTTCGATGAACGTGATAAATCTGGACTTACTCGTTGGGATAGAGACGTTTTGAATCACTGGAAGGATATTTGTTCCAATGGTTCTAAGATAAGCTGGCTTTCTCCGTTGCTAGATACACGTGAGGATGCTTGGTTAAGTGAGTTCGCCCTCAAATTTTTCAAAGATAATGATAAGGATCGTTTTAGGAAGATTCTGTCCTATAGTTCTGCTCCTTTGATCAAGATTGATCGATTGCGTTTATCTATTGATAGTAGTGAAGGTATTGTACTTTGCCGTATCCAGTGGTCCTTGGATGATGAGTTGAACACTCGTCAAATTGCGTCAATAAGTCACTTTGAGGTCGAATGCAAGGTAGGAGAGGATTCTGAGTGGTTATCTGTTGACGGTCAGATGTGCGCTGATCAGATGTATTTGGAGAGTGACTTGAAGTTTGCATTAGGCCGTTTTTGGCGCGTTCGGGCTGTTAATGAGGCTTCCATTCCTGGGCCGTGGTCTGTTCTCAAACTCTCAGAGTATGCTATTAAACGTGAATTGTGTGACTTGTTGGAGCCGCCCTCGTTTGCGGTTGTCGCTGACGATTGGTCCAGTGGTGCCGTGACTTTGTCTTGGATGAAAGCGTCGGGACCTGAACAGTACTCCGTTTATCGCTCCTGTAACGGTGGTGAGTATGTTTTAGTCGGCAAAACTTGTGGGTCGCCGTTCCGTGATAGGGTGGATCCCATTCCGAGGCATGTCTATCAGTATCGTGTGCATTGTTCTGTCTTTGGATTAGCTGGTCCTAAAAGTTCTGCCTCCGAATTGGTGGTTCCGCCACGAGGGCCTGGTCGAGTGGAATGCTCCATAAAATTGGCTAGTGTCTCAGAGGCTGTGTTGTTTATTTCACCGCCTTCTGTTACTGGTTGGGCCGATCTGAATCGATATGAAATTGAGATACGGTCTAACAGTAATTGGAGTCCTTTTAGTTCTCCTGTTCCTTTCGACGATGTCAGACGTAAAACTGTTGTGCCTGTAACTGGTATCTCTGATTATGCTTTTGCTCTTCGTGTACGTGCGGTGAACGCGTTAGGTGCTGCTGGGAAATGGGATACGGTAGTAATGTCTAGCGAGGCTATCGCCTTATATAGGTGCAGGTTGAGGAAAGGTAAAGTTTTAGGTCGACAGATCTTGATCAAGGATATTGAACCCGGAATGTGTTTTGATGGTGTGGTTGAAGGGCTCCAGAAATACGGTGCTTTCGTTCGAATCGGTCAGGGCGATACCAACTGGAATGGTGTAGGTTTGGTACATGTATCCGAGATGTCGAGTGGAGAGGAGGATGTTCTTGAAATTGAACAAGTAGTTCGTGTTGTTGTGAAGGGCGTTGACATGGTGCGTCGGCGCGTCGCACTTAGCACAAGGGATGTTCCTTGGATGACGGTAACCGAACGTTACTCGGTTGACGATGTTATTGAAGGTAAGGTCATTCGTCTAGAGGACTATGGGGCCTTTGTGATGTTGGAACCCGAAATTGTAGGCTTGGTCCACATTAGCCATCTGTCGCGTAAGTTCGTAAAGGATCCTCGTGACGTGGTTAGTATCGGGCAGAGGATTAAGATTCGGGTCCTAAACCTTGATGTTGATAGACGACGTATTAGCCTGAGTTATCGGGACGTGTAGGGATCGGCTCCTGTGTCTGTCCGTATTTAGATCTGTTTATGTTCCAGATTCCGGTCGAGCGTGATGAAGGCGTAGAATTCGTCTTGAGCCAATACCAAGAGTTCGCCATTGCTCTTACTGCTCCATCTGTCTTACTGTCGAAACGTCATGCCCAACGAACAGGCTTCTTAGCTGCGTTGGCACTGACTCATCGAGCAGCAGTCTCATAAGCAATACTCTCCAAGACGTCCCTCGCCATATCAATAAACAGGTTGTACACGCAATACGTCGGCGGGATCGCTTTGTTGGATTTGTTCGTTATAGGCTGTCTTGCGGCGTTGCCAAGTTTCGTAAATGCCTTTCCACCGGCTGAAGTCCGTTCGGGTTTCGTCAAAATCGTCGTAGTGCGATAGCTTACCCGCTTTTAAGATGTTATAAAAATCTTGGCTGAGAATGCCGTATTTTTCTTCGTAGAGCGTAAGCCGCCGTTCAAGCTGCTTCATCTCAAGGACGAGTTCGTGAAGTTCCATGGTATTTCTTCTTTTTAGGTAGAGTGTAAGCTCAGGCAAAGGAACTCAAGTGTCCGCAACAAGCTGCTGGGCCTGTTGGTCGAGCCCCGTAATGGCGCTCTGAATTGCATCGACTTCGCGCTCTTCAAAGTACGCCTCACCGCATTGATCACAGACCCAGGCCGGGACTGTGTCGAACACCAAGTGATAGCCGTTGCGGTCAACATGGAAGGGTGCCGCCGAGCGCTTCATATGCCCACGGCAGTGGATGCAGTTCATTTTGACCCAAAAACCTATCAGACTCTCTTGGTACTATGCCGTCGTCAGGGGAGCGGTTGGACCGGCGGAGAAAGAATAATCCTGCCGCTTTTTTTCTGTCGCTGGCATTTATGAGATGGCCTCAAGTAACAGACCGATCATAGATTCCAATAAGTAAGTTGGGAACGCTGATGTCTTCATCTATTTCATCCCAGTGAAGGCCCGTCCCACCACCACTAAGCTCATACTTTTCCCTTTGTTGTTCTGTAGCTTTATGCAGTCGAGGAAAATAGGCAAGGGGAACCGATAATTGCCGACCATCGGAAAGATTCAACCACATGTTATCGTTATCGAACCAAACTTTAGAAGCCCGTGCTTCAAAGGTTAAAGTGCTCATTCCAGCGCTCCTCAATTAAGAATTTTATTTCATGCACTTTCGCTTCCAAGCGATTTAATTCTTTGGCAGTCATACCCCAAGAAGAAGCTAAAGTCACATCAGGCACAATCCAGAATTTAGCGACATTACCGCCTTTGCGAACATGGATGTGACAAGGCTCAAGAGGGTCTCCTTCATTAGAAAAGAAAAAGAACTTATAGCCCCTCCATTCAAAAATCTTAGGCACGATAACCTATTTGCAAAGTATGGGGCAGTATACCCCCGCGCAAGGAGGTCTCATGGTCATTGTATCTTCCCTCCGGCCTACCAGTCCACGACCGACCCGTCATCAGGATCAAGTTGAGTTCGATAGGGACTCGGTTCGCCGACTTGGGCCATGAGCTTGTCTTCGTCAATGGTGATGCCGAGGCCGGGATCCGGGGGCAGAGGTCGGTGGCCGTTGGCGACTGGTGGCAAGGGTTTGGCGAGTAGGTCCGCGTATTCGTTGTCGCCGCGCTCTTGGATGAGGAAGTTGGGGATGGCAGCGGCGATCTGCAGACTCGCGGCAAGCGAACAGGGGCCTTGGGGGTTGTGCGGAGCCAGCGGCGAGTAGTAAGCCTCGGCCATGCCAGCGATAATCTTCAATTCGGTGATGCCGCCAGCATAGCAAACGTCTGGCTGGAGGATGTGGGCGGCGCGTTTTTCGAGAATTTCCTTGAATCCCCACTTGGTAAAGATGCGCTCGCCGGTGGCAATGGGGATGTGGGTCTTTGCGGCGATTTCGGCCATGACATCGACGTTGAGGGCTTGGACAATTTCCTCGTAGAACCAAGGATGATACGGTTCGAGCGCCTTGACGAGCAACAGGGCGGTAGGGGGCTGTACTGCGCCGTGAAAGTCAACGGCGATATCGACGCCGGAGCCGTGTTGTTCGCGCAGCGCCTTGAACCGCTCGACGATCTCATCGACGAATTTTTGGCCCTCGATGTATTTGGAGGGGGAACGCGACGTGCCCGGCCCCACCTTCATGGCGTTGACGCCGGTCTTCTCGCTCACTTCGCCGTAAACCCGAATCCGCTCGCGCGTGGGGCCGCCGAGCAGCTTGTACACGGGCACGCCATAGCATTTGCCGGTGATGTCCCAAAGGGCCATGTCAATGCCGGAGGAGATGGCGGTTTTGATCGGGCCGCCGCGATAGAAGGCACCGCGATGGATGGCCTGCCAGTGGTGAGTGACTGGGCGGGGATCTTTGCCCACTAAGTAGTCGGCGACTTCGAGCGCACCAGCGGCACAAGCCCTGGCGTCGTCCTTGAGCATCTCGCCCCAACCGGTGATGCCCGCGTCCGTCGAGATCTTGACGAAGACCCAGGAGTTTTTGAGAACGAACGTCTCGATCTTGGTGACTTTAATTGCATCGTTGGGTCCGATAGGGGCTTCAGTGCCCGGCATGGTGGTGCTCCTTTGGCTATGGGTGATTACTTGTTAGGTTCTTACGGCGCAGGAGAGGCAACCGAAGTTGCGCTGGCAATGCGCCAGCGTCCGTCGAGATCGCAGGCTTCGTAGAACATGCGGAAGCGTCCGTCGGCGAGGTCAATCACACACGGCTCTGATGCCTTGGCGGCGTCCCATGGTCCTCCGTTGTCAATGCAGATTCCCGGGTCTTTGACCCACTGCAGACCGTCCGCGGAAAATGCACTGAAAATTCTGCCGTGATACTTTGATCCACGGGGGACCTCTGGAGCCGACGTCCAGCCTGCGTAGTACATGCGGAAGCCGCCCGCGCCTAGGCGCAAAACCTCCGGGGCATAGACAGCATAGGATTCGAGGTCCCGGTCTTGGGGTATGCGAACGCCGGGCTCCAACTGGAATACTAGACCATCTTCTGATACGGCGCTGACGATCTTTTTGTTGCCAGCAACATCTGGATAGGGATAGGCGCTGGCGTAGAGGCGAAAGCGGGGGCCGCCGGCCGGGTCGAGGTGAAGACAGCGAGGTGCCAGATAGGAGACGCTTGCTCCGGCTAGGCGCAGGCCCGGCTCTCGTTCCCAGACCAGACCGTCGGCGGAAATAGCACTGACAATTGTGGCCTTGACTTGGCCGTCCCCCTTCTCTGTCTTCCCCTCGTAGTACATGCGGTAGCGGCCGTCCGCTAGCGGAATGACGTCCGGGCTCCAGATGTAGTGCTCGGCACCCTCTCCGCCCGCATCCATTCTGACGCCCGGCTCCTTCTCCCAGTGCTCGGCATCGGTGGAGAAGGCACTGAGGATGTACCCCTTTGAAGCCGCGTTTGGACGCTCCGGTCCGAGGCCGTGATAGTACATGCGGTAGCCGCCGTCCATTTTGACCACGTTCGGAGTGAGGGTGCGGTCTGCATCGAGCGGTCCGTCGGAATTGATGGCGACGGCGGCGTCCTTGATCCACTGAGTGCCGGGATCCACGTCCTGATAGTGGACGGCTTTCAACATGTTTGCAGATGTCATTGCGGTTGCTACTTGCGGCCCCCAACCCGATAGCTGCTTGCCGTATAGGTCAGCGTCTGCCCAGGCTGCATCTCTACCACTTTCGTATTCGGCGAGAGGAATTGTACTGCTTCGCTCAACGCGCCGATGTCGGCCGGCTGATTCATAATCGGCCCGTAGTGGCAGGGAATGACGATGTCGGGGCGAATCAGGCTCGCCGCCCGCGCGGCCTCGCGGATCCCCATGGTGTACTGCCCGCCCACTGGCATAATCGCGACCTGCGGTCCGTACATCTGGCCGATGAGCTGCATATCGCTGAATAGGCAGGTGTCGGAGGTGTCGTAGATGGAGATGCCGTTGTCGTAGGCAACGATGAAACCGTTGACCGCGCTGTCGGGATGGAAGAGCACTCCCTCTGGCAGCTCGCCGCCGATGACGTGCGGCGATAGCGATTGCGAGTGATGGGCCTGCACCATGGTGATCGAGGCGTCTTTGACCTTGGTCCCGCCGCCGGGATTCAGCGACAGCGCCCGCGAGCCCATTTTGAGCCCATGCACGGCCTCGGCGACCGAGCAAAGCTCGTAGTTGCCGACGAACTTGGCCTTGGTGCGCTTGCATATCTCATAGGAGTCGCCGATGTGATCGCCGTGGCCGTGGGTGGCGATGACGATATCGGCTTTTCTGACCTGACTGAGCGTCATCTTGGCGGTGGGATTGTCGTCGAGCCAAGCGTCGAAGTAAGTGACCGAGCCTTTGTCGGACTCGAAGCGGAAAGAAGCGTGGCCGATAAAGGTGATTTTTACGGATGCCATAGGACTAGTCCTTTCTGTTAGCGTTGGCTTAGATCGTCGCCGAGGTCCGTTGAGTCGAACTGCCCCTTCTCGGCGCAGACGGCGACGACCAACAATTCGAGATTTTCTTGCGTGTGGTTGTAGAGGCCGTGGCTGCTCCCCAGCCGACTGGGAATCGCGTCCCACTGCACGACCTCCTGCGTCTCATCATCTACTGTCATCCGCCCGCTACCTTCGATGATGATATAGACCTCCTCGACGCCTTCGTGGCGGTGGTAGCCGAGCGACGTGTCCGGCGGCAATAGGCAGTGGGCCAAACAGTAGAAATTGCTGCGGAAATCCTCCGGCCCCCAGATGAGCCGGCCGCCGACTTCGCCCTTGCCGCCGTGCGCCTGGCCGTATTTCAGCGCACCGCGGTCCAGCCGCCCTACCGGCAGGCGGTCGGTGGATTCCAATTCAGCACCGACCCGGTCGTCGCCCAAGTCGGTCGATTTGGGATCGCCTCCGGGAACCACGCAGTGGACGTTGAACCAGCGCGTCTCGCGGTCGGTGTGGTTGTAGATGGCGTGGATCTCGCCCGAGCGCAGTGGCACTGCGGCCCCGCCCTCGACGACGGCCGTGCGCCCGTTGTGGGTGAATTGCGAGGCATTGTCAATGGCGATGAAAATCTCCTCGCTGTCGTCGTGGCGGTGGTAGCCAATCCCGCCGCCGGGTAGGAGGATCGCGCAGTGGACGAAGGCGAAGGGGGTCTCGAAATCGCCGCGCTCCCACAGCCGGTCGAAGAGGATCGTCCCGGCCCCGCCGTGGACGTCGCTCAGTTCCTGCATGTCTGCACGGTCGGCTCTCGCTATGCGCATGACGGCCTCATTTCTCGCGGTGGAAGAGTTGCAGGTTCAGTTGGTTCGGCCCCTCGAAAAAACCCAAGGTGATGCCGGTCCCTCCGCCGACGTCAAAAGGCTCTTTGGTGATGGTGACGCCCTTGTCCTTCAACTCCTGCGCGCTGTCTTCCACGCTATCGACCTCAAAAGAGATGTGGTGGAAGCCTGGAGGAAGCCCCTCGGTCTTCTGCGGCATGAGCTCCAGCAGGATACCGCCAGCGTCGAGGAAGACATAGTCGTCATCGTCCTCGTTGGCAAAGCGCTCCACCACGGTCAGCCCTAGTTTCTGCGTGTAGAACTCTACCGCTCCTTCGACATCGTCGGTTACGACCGCGATCTTGTGAATTTTGTGTACCATCGAATCTCTCCTCCTCGTTAGCTAGTCTGTTCGTGATCGAGGTGCTTGCGCAGCCGTCGCCCGACCACGCCGATTTGGTGCTTGAAGTCTTGGAAAGTATAGCTCGGGTGCGATTTCCAGTAGGAGTTCCACAGCGCGTCGTCTTTGTCCTTGATCTCGGCTAGCTCCGTCAACGAGCGGCCCAGTTCGGTGCGGCGAAAATTGCGGTAGGCCTGCTCGGTCAGGTAGTAGCCGTATTGAGGGTCGGCCACCTCGTAGCCGTATTTGATCATGGAGCGCGGCTTGGCGGACAAATGCGCGGCGCGGGCGTGGAGAATCGAGGGGAAGGTTACGGCGAGGGCACCGGCCTTGACGACCACTTTCTGCTGCCCGCGGACCCAGCCCAGCTTAGCGGTCTGCGGCGGCGTGTAGAGCCGCCGGTGGCTGCCGGGCAACAGCATGGTCGGCCCCATGTCTTCCTCCACGTCCTGCGGGTAGTACATGCACAAGATCTCGGTCAGCGGCCGGTCGGCCATATAGGTGTCGTCCACGTGCCAGCCGCCGCCATCGCTTTGTCCACCTTGCGTGAGGTGATTCCAGAAGCGGAAGGGGCTGATGGCCACCTCCGGCGTCTCCAGCAAGAAGGCGATGAATTCGACGACCTTGGCGTGGCAGAGCAAATCGCCGACGCTCTCGCACTCGAAGATGTCGATGCCCCCGGATCGGTGGGCGTCCTGCTTGGTCCGCTCCACCAACTCAGGCTCGATCCAGCCGTCGAGGACGACGTAGCCGGTGTCGAAGAATTCTTTTTTGAGCTCTTTCCAGTTGGCTTCCATGACTCCTCCGTTTATTGGCGCTGGCCGTGCGGCGTGAAATCCAACCCCTCGCCGGGCTGGAAATAGCGCTCTAAGATAAACTCAAAACCGAGTTGATTGTGGGCATTTTCCAGCGGGTATTCCACGCCCGGAAAAGACACCACCCGCCACCCATCGGCCATGGCCGCGGCTGCGCTAGCATACGGACATTCGTTTTTGGGGTCGAAGCGGAACTCGCTGTCGAAGGGGCCAAAGTAGTTCCACGCGATGACGCCCGAGTCGATGCGGTCTTGTTCGGCCCAGATGTAGAGGAGGTGCTGCTGCTCGCCGTTCTGCAGGTCGCGCAGCGCATCTAAATCCTGTAAGGTGACGCTCGCGCCGCTTAAAATTTTCTCTTGCGACTGGCGTATCCAGCCGTCTATGGCAGTGGTCATGTCGGCCCCGGTAGGTTCAATTTGCGGCAGCAAATATAGAGCGGGCGAACGAATCGCCGCAAGCGCGGCAGGGCTTGGCCGCTGCTAGCCGCGCCCCTATGTTCTGAAGCCCAATAAAATCAGGAGGCTGTCATGTCCCATCCGCTTTTCGACCTATCCAACCGCGTCGCCTTAGTCTCTGGTGCGGCCAGCGGCCTCGGCAAAGCCATGGCCACCGGCTTTGCCGAAGCAGGGGCCGACCTCGTCTTGGCCGATATCAACGCCGACGGTTTGGCCACGACGGCCCGAGAACTGGGTGCCTTGGGCCGCCGCGTTCTCCCGGCGGTGTGCGATATGTCGAAACCCAATCAAATCCGCACCATGTTTGAATTAATAGACGCAAAATACGGCCGCATCGACATCGTCGGCAATGTGGCCGGCAATGCACGGCGCAACACCCCGCTCGACCTGACGCCCGAGGAGGTCGAATTCACCCTGCAAAATCTCGTCGTCGGCCGCTTGGTCTGCTGCCAAGAGGCCGGTCGGCGCATGATGGCCTCGGACCACGGCGGCAGCATCATCAACCTCGTGTCGATTGCCGGCATCAACGCCCTTGGTCGCAGTCACCTTTCGTACAGCATGGGCATGGGTGCGGCCGCGCAGATGACCCGCGAGTTGAGTACGGAGTGGGCCGCCAAGGGGGTGCGCGTCAACGCCATTGTCTGCGCCCAGCTAATGAACGAGGACCTAAAGGAGCGCATCGCCGCGGATCCCGCGCTGGGCGAAACCTATTTGCGCGGCCTTCCCATAGGCCGTCTCGGCGACTCCAACGACATCAAGGGCGCGGCGATTTTCCTCGCCTCGGACGCCTCGGCTTGGATCACTGGTGTGATGCTGCCGCTAGACGGCGGCAACCTCTCTAAGAACGCCGGCGGCTCGCATCCGGGTATGCCCGGCGCGCCCGCCGAGCAGATCGGCCTCTAGGCGATGGATATTGGCATCTGGCAGACTATTCCCCAACCGGCGATTTCCCGCTACTTGGGGCTGATGGGCTGGGACTGGATCGTCCTTGACCTCCAACACGGTGCGATGACTTGGGAGACCGCCTATGAGTGCATCTACGCCGCTCGCCCAACCGGTGCTCGCCCCCTGATCCGCACCTCTATCGGCAATCCCGGCGAGGTAGAAAAAGCCCTCGATGTAGGAGCGGGCGGCGTAGTAGTGCCCATGATCAACTCGCTCGCCGAGGCCCAAGCTGTCGCCCGCGCCGCCAAGTACCCGCCCACCGGGGTGCGCTCGCTGGGCGGCGACCACTATCTCCACTATGGCGACGACTACTTTGAAAAGGCCAACGACGAGACCTTGCTGCTGGTGCAAATGGAACACATTGATGCCGTTGAACAAGCCGAAGAAATCATGGCCCTGCCCGGCGTCGATGGCTGCTTTGTCGGGCCGGTTGACTTGGCGCTGTCGATGGGTTTGTCGCGCCATCGCGCTAGCTATGAGCAGCAACCTGCCTATCAGGCGGCGATGGAGCGAATTGTCGCCACAAGCCTTGCGGCCGGCAAAAAACCCTGCTGCAACACGTATTCCCCCGAGGACTTCGCGGCCAAAAAAGCCGCAGGCTTCCAAGCCCTCACCTTCAAGTCGGACCTCGACCTGCTGATGGACCGGGGGACGCAACTATTGGACTGTCTCAAGGGAAATACCGGGGACTAAGACCGGGACAAACGGAGATTGCCATGACCCTCACTTGCGCCGATGTAGATTTCGACCTCAAGCTCGCCGAATTCAAGATCAATGGCTACGCCGTCTTTGAGGACATGATCCCCGAGGAAAAAATCGACCGGATCCGCGAGGCATTCCTACCGCTGCTGGCACACATCCAAGAGCGCGAAACAGAAGTTTCCAACGTCGAACTCGGCGACCCGCGCATCGGCCAAGGGCGCTTGCAGACGACCAACCGCTACACCCTGACCATTCCGTGGGTCGAACCTTTCGCCGATCCGGAGATCTACGAACACCCCGTCATCTTAGAATTCCTCGACCGCTTCTGGCGTCCCGACGGCTACGTCATCACCTGCTACCACTCCAATACCCCTTGCGCGGAGAGCGTCTTCCAACACTGGCACCGCGACACCGGTATCGCCCGCGAGATCCCCCACGTCGGCCTCGAGACCGTCCCAGTAGTAGGCGTCAAGTTCCCCTTGGTCGAGACTTCGGAGGAAAACGGCAGCTTTGAAGTGCTTCCCTCGACCCAATACATAGCTAACCCGGAACTCGAAGGGCGTTACGACGAAATCCTCCTCAAAGGCCACTTCCCCTCGGCCCATCGCCTCAATCTCAAAAAGGGATCAATGTGGGTCCAGGACGTGCGCACCCTCCACCGAGGCACGCCCAACCGCACCCCAGACCCGCGTCCCGAGCTCGTCGTCTGCTATTGCCGCGACTGGTTCGCTATCGCGCAAAACATCGAGATGCCGCAGGCTTCCTACGAGTCGCTCTCTGAAAAGGGTCAACAATTGCTAAAGCGCTATCGGAAGGTCGAGTGGGACTGATTCCATCGCGCCACCGCTCAGTCTGCGTTTTTTATTTGCTCCAGAATATCCATCCCCACCCGCTGGCTCCACGCCTCCATCACCCGTCCGAACAGAGGGCCGGGCTTCCCGTCGCCAATGGGCGTATTGTTGATGCGCGTACACGGCGCTAGACAATAGGGCGTGCTGGTCAACCAAGCCTCGTCGGCATTGACCGCGTCGTAGGGCTGCAGATTCTTCTCGATCCAGCCTAGCCCCAACTCGGGTGCCAATTCCCGCAGCGTTACCAAACTCACCCCTTCTAGGATATTGCGACTGGTAGGCGTAAAGATCGTATCGTTCTCTACCACGACGAAGTTGGCCCCCGAGCACTCGGTGAGGTTGCCGTCCAAATCGAGCAGCAGCGAGGTGGCGGCGGGATCGACCGCCTGCGATTGCTTGTCGGCCAGCCAATAGTGCAAGCGCGAGCGGTTTTTGGTCTTGGGGTCAACGCATTGGGGCGGCACGTGGCGGATGGAGGGGGTGACCGCGTGGACGCCCTGCTCAAAATAGGGCCGCCATACGGCAAAGGGCAGCGGGAAGGAGTGGATGCACAACGTGGGCGTCAGCCGCACCGATTTCCCCGCGCTGCCAGCGTAAATCTGGTTTTCCCCCGGCGTTACAAAGTGGACGACGCCCAAATCCTGCTCGGGACCGATCAGCTTGCTATTGGTCTCGATCAAGTCACGCGTGCATTTGACCAACCCCTCGTGGTCCAATGCCAGCTTGATGCCAGCGTATTTGCACGACCGCAAAAGCCGCCGCACGTGCTCTTCCAAGCGGAATGGTTCGTGCTTGAACGTGCGGGTCATTTCGGTCAGGGTGGCTCCGAGGACGATCCCCAAATCGTAGATATTGATGTGGGCTTGGGAAGCGGGGACGAAGCCATCGTTGAGATAGACGACTGGTTCATTCATAGTGCGTTACTCTCCTGTGAGTCTAAGGCGGCGTAAAAGTCGGCCGTCGAGGTGGAAAAACCATGCACTTGCTCGACTTCGCGCACGGCCAATTCCGTGGCCCACCGCGCCTCTAGTGTATCGGGAAATTCCACTCCGTCTGTGGCGTCCCGCACCAAGATGGTGTTATAGCCCCGCCCGCGCATGGCGCGAACGCCGTAGTCGCGGCCTAAGATACACCAGTTGGTAGCAAAGCCAGCGAAAAGCAAGTGCAGAATACCGCGCTCTTGGCACAAGTCGTGTAACTGTTGGCCCGTACCCACGACAAAATCCCCCTCCTCCACGGCGATATGGGGCGAAAGATCGAGTTGCCCGGTTAGGCTCTGCCAATAGGGACCAATGCCCGGCTCTTGGTCGCGCGGCCCTCGGAAACAGGCATACGCCCCTTGGCGGTTGCGGAACTCAGCCGGCGGCCAACTCGGCGGCGGTCCCGGTTCAGGCTCGGGCGTGCAGCCTTGGTACACCTCGTACTTATCTGGAAAATTGTCCAGTACTCCGGGACTGGGTGCCTGTACGATGGTCAGGCCGCATTCGCGCGCCTGACCGATGAGCGGCGCAATTACTTCCTTGGTCACCGCCTCGGCGCGCTCGATCCAGCTATCGATGTGATGCACGTTCCACAGGTCGATCAGCACCAGCGCCGTCTGCTCGACCGGCAGGGCAAAGTCCAGTTCCCGCACGACGAAATTTTCCTCGCGGCAGGGCACTGACGTGGGTGTGCTGTCTTGGAAGTACTGCACTTTCAGTTGTAGCGTCGCCATTACGTCTCCTCTTATCACAAGTCTGCGATCATGTCGTAATTGTTGGTGCCCCCGGCCTCAAAATCGCCTACGCGCCGAAAACCGAGTTTGGTGTAGATTTTGCCAAGATTAGGTGCCGGGTCCCTACTCTCCCAACACTTCCCGGGCAACTCTGAGGATGTTGCCGCCGAGGATTTTGCAGATGTCGTCATCGGCATAACCGCGTTGCACCATGCCGACCGTGAACAGCGGGAAGTTCGTCCACGCCGTGCTCTGGAACATGCGCTCTTGACGCCACTCGGAGCGTTGCACGGGGTCGTTGACCTCCCACAGTGCCTCCCAGCGCGGGCGGCTGCTCGGTCGCGCTGGCACTTTGGCGCTTTCCTGTTGGGCGCGGCAGCTAACGTAAGGTCGATCCGTGCCAATGGTCACGTGATCGACGCCGACGGTTTGCACTGCATGGTCGATGTGGTCGAGCATGGCGTCGATGCAGCCGCTGCCGCCGACAAAGGCCGGCACGTTGGTGATGCCCACGGTCCCGCCCTTGTCGGCGATTGCCCGCATCACTTCGTCCGGTTTGCAGCGATGGTGGTGATTCAGGGTCGCGCAGGCCGAATGGCTGGCGACGATTGGCTTTTGCGACACCTCGGCCGCGTCTAGGCAGGTCTGCCAGCCGGAGTGGGCCACGTCGGCAATCACGCCGACCCTGTTCATTTCGGCGATCACAGCGCGGCCAAAGTCGCTCAGACCGGCGTTGGCTGGCTCGGCACAGCCGTCGCCGATTGGATTGCGGCGGTTGTAGGTCAGGTGCATCATGCGGCAGCCGAGTTCGAAGAACTGGCTGATGAAACGCAGTTCCTGCTCGACCGTGGCCTGTTCTCCTGGGAGGGGCACGCCGTTACACGTCTGATAGATGCAGTGGCGTCCAGCGGTTTTTGCGGCGACGATGTCGGAGGGGAAGGCGGCGCGTGCCACGTGATCGCGCATGCGATCCGTCAGATGGGTATAGTGCGCCAGTCGTCCCAACATGCGCATGGGGTTGTTGCCCTCCTCGCCGGCGTTTTGAAAGGCACACGTCACCCCGGACGCCTCCCAGGCCCCCAAGTACTCGGCCTTTAGCTCGTCGTCGTAGGCCCAGCGCGTCATTCGCATCTGCTCCGACAGGTACTGTAGCTCGACCTCTGAGGCTCGCGCCTCCACGGCTTGCGCCATGGCCTCGCCGTCGATTGGCGCTATCAGCCCGAGGCTGTACGACTCGCACACGATGGCGTCGCGGTGCAAGGCCAACCCGTGCTCTAATTGCGATGCGGACGGTTGCAAGATTTCGAGCGCCACGGCCTTCGCTTGCTGGATGTTTTCTTCCCAAGGAGTCACGTTTTCTTACCTTTCTTCGGGTTGGGGAACGGATGGGGATGGCCGGTGTAGGCCCGCTCGCCGCGTACGAGGATCTTTTCTGGATCGTCCTTCAACACGTCGTGCGAGTCATGCGCGCGATAGCCGAGGGTCATGCTGCGCCGCGAGCCATTGCTGCGGTTGACGTCGGCTCCGTGGAAGCAGCAGTCATTGAACAGCAGCACGCCACCCGCTGGCATGGGCACGGGCAGCGAGCGTCGGTATAATGGGTTGCGCCGGAAGTTGCCGCCGGGGCGGCGCGGTTTTGCAAAGGGCCGCAAGTGGCTGCCCGGGACGAGGTGCACACAGCCGTTGTCAATGGTCGATTCCTCTAAGTAGATGAGCGCCGTGATCAAGGTCGGCTCGTACAACTCCTCGCCGGAATGCCACGGCACTGGAGCCGAGTTGGGTGGCCGCACCATGATGTGGTTGTGCTTGTTGGTCAGCAGCTCGATGTTGTCGCCGAGTACGCCCGCGAGGGCATTGAGTATGATCGGGTGGGTTGCTGCTTCGAGGTACACTGGATCCCGCGCTAGGATTTTCGACAGGCGACGCACGTCCTCGGGCGTGCGCGAGCTGGTGCTGGTTTCCCACACGACGGGCTCCGCTAGGGTTGCGATTTGTTCGTCCGTGACCGCGTTCAGGCGAGCCACCAACTTTCTCGGGAGGGGCCGAGCTACTCGGTGGAAGCCGTTGTGGCGGAAGTACCAGGCTTCTTCCTGCGTCATTCTGTTTTCCTTTTCACGGCTCAATCAGGGATTAACTCAATATTGAGCCGACATCCTACGGCCTCTAAGAAGGGGTCGCTTGCGACAGGGCGCGAACGAGGTCGCCGTGCGACTAGTGGTGGGGCAAAATCATAGGATTAGCAGGGGAGGGTCCGTGTCCAAGAAGTCGATCACTACGTCCGCTCCGTGTAGCCCCCGGCTCTCAACCTCCCTAAGCACCTCATCCATGGAGTCACCGATGGCTAAAACTCCCTTCTGCCCCATTGCTACCCACTTGTCAGGGTGACGCTCCACTAGACTGGGGCGCTCCTTTCTCATGCGAGCGACGATTTCGTGGTACTCGTCCATCTCATCCATCAAGACTTTGGCACCACCCAATCCCTCAATGACCTCCTTCACATAGTCCTTGTCCATAAGATATCTCCTTCTCTTTTGAGATAACTTCCCGAACTACGTTTGATAATCAAATTCTGGCTCTTGTGTAGTATTCATCGAATCTTCTTAACGTCTCGGCTCGCCCGAACTCTGTCAAGCGCCGCCGCTGCCGCCAATCTACACCGCCACCACCGCTTCCGTATCCCCCGCGGCCAGCGCGTTCATATACGCCAGCGTCATATCGCGGGTGCGGTAGGTTCCGCAGGCGGCTTCGTCTTCGCGGCGGACGATGGGGAAGGTGTCGAGGACGTATTCGGCGTCGTCCCGCGACAGGCCGTAGAGGTGGAAGTAGAGCGCGTCGAGGCGGGCGCGGAGGTGGCGGCGTTCCTCTTCGTCCCAGATGAAGGGGTCGCCGTCGTAGCCGAGGTCGCGGGCGAAGGGGGCCATGTCGTGGGCGGTGTACGTGAGGCGGAGGACGTGGTCGCGGACGAGGTCACGAGCGGTCGTCACGCCGAAGGAGCGGTCGTAGTCGGCGGGGACGATGACGGGGAGTTGCTCGACGATGAACCAACTCAGATTCGTCCCTGGCATTTTGTGGCGCGTCACATAATCGAAGCAATAGCTGTTGAGATTCGCAATGAGTAGGCAAGCGTCGGCTGCGGAAAAATTTTTCTCCGGCATCAAAAGGAAGATGCTGTCACTCAAGCCGATTTTTGGTACAGCGGCTGCAATCATGGTTCTAGCATCTGTTGGACGTGCTATACGCCTATACGCAATAGTCCAGCTAAGCCTGTCGGGCATATTGCCACTCACTTCCTGTTCTAGAACCCAATATTGTGTCATGGGGCTAAATGCTGGATCGGCGTGTTCGGCTTCAGTGACAGCGACGCTCAGATACGGATTAATAGTGTTGTCTGGGTTGTATTTCACCGAATTGGCTCGATGATCGAACTGACGAATCATTCGGCCCTGGTACAGCGGCAAATACAGTTCCTCGCCCCGTTTCCAGCGGTTGCCCTCGACAGGATAGAAACCTTCGGTTTCGAGTTGCTCGGAAGTGCGGAAGAGGTGGGAGTTATTGGCCATGTGAAACATTGTGGAGTACTTCACCCGCCACGCACGCTTCTTTTTACTTTGCAGACGCTTCACCAACACCGGATGCTGCTCGTAGATGCGGCGCGTAATCTCGGCATCCTTCCGACTGCGAAACACGGGCGCGGTGCCAGTATTCGGATTCACGCGGGCGAAATCTTTCGGCGACAATGGAAAACAGCGGTCTTCGTCATGGACCGTTTTCGTATCGTGGAGAAAGAAAGCGCATTCGGTCTGGTCGAATCGTCGCTCCTCGCCGCCTACGATGAGGGCGCAGAATTTGAAGCGAGAGTCCACATCCGGGAAGAAAGGCGGCAGGTCTGTTCCGAGACGACGATTCTCAAAATCGAACAGGCCGCCTATCCGTCCGCTAGTCGAAATGGATTGAAAAAACCGGGCCGCCGTCTTATCGGCGTAAATGCCCGACGGCGTCAACAGTCCGACAAAGCCATCCGGCTTAATCAGGCTCATAGACCGCTCGACGAATAGCGAATACAAGTTGATGTCGCCGCCGCTGAGCAACGGATAATCGCCACCGGAGCGCACCACTTGACTCAGGCGCTCGGCCTGCGCTTTGGCCGCGTCGAACTCAGCCGCAAGAGACGCTCCCTGTTTGCGCAACTGCTGAATGCCCTTTCGCCGCGCCGCCGCCGTCGGTGCCAGCGCGAGGTCTCGGTCACGAGTTGCAAACCACTCGACTTCTTGCAGCTTGATCCGATCCCACGGCGGATTGCCAATAACCGCGTCAAATCCACCTTGCGGACGGCTTTCTTGCCACCTATGCCACACCCCCGGAAAGGCCACCTCCCAATGCAAGAAGTCCTCGCGATTGGCAATGGACGTGGCCTTGTGCCATAGCTCGGAAAAGTCGGAAATGTTCTCCGCTGGCCCTTGTGCCAAAAGTTCGTAAGCATTCGCCGTATGCTGACCGAGCGTCGTGACCAACGGCCCCTCAAATTCAGCGCGTTCGTCCCTCTTCATGCCCGCCGTCAGCCAACGCCAGCCACACAAAAAGTCGAGCAAGCCGCGCAGATCAGCGGTCGTCTCCTCCACCCCGTCGAACAGCTCTGCCGACTCCTGCACCTCGGCCACGTCCGCATCGGACATCTCCTCAATCCGCTGCATCCCGTCGGTAGCTGTCTCTGCCCCGGCAATGGCGCTACTGGCAAACATCCCGCCGAGCCGGTGTAATTCATCGGTAGCATCCCGCACCCGCAGGCCAACCAGCGAGTCGCCGCAACGCAGATGATGATCGAGGAAAGACAGCGGCGCACCCACCGTAAAGCTGTGCAGCCACAGCGACACCTTGGCCAACTCGACCGTCAACCGATTCTTATCCACCCCGTAAATACAGCGCTTGAGCACCATGCGGCGGATAATGGCTTGGTCGGTAAGCTGTGCCTCGTCCAAGACCCAGTTCGATTCGTTGGCCCGTTCGCGAATGTCCTCCCGAATCGCCGCCACGCGCCCCACCAGCGGCGACGCGTACTCACCATCCAGCCACTCCGGAACCGAAGGGACGTACTCAATCAACTCGGCGATATAATCCGACAGAAAATCCACGGCAGTGACGAGGAAGTGCCCGCTGCCCATCGCCGGGTCCAAAACTTTGAGGTCTAGTACGGCCTCTGCCGGATCAAGCTGCTCAATCTCCTCCCGCCGTTCCTGCTTGGATCGGCGTTCGCTTTTAAGCACGGCGGCCTTGTCCTCAAAGGCTTGTAGCCGCTCTTCGGCCAGCGGCTTCAAGGTCCGCTCGACAATCAGATCGACAAGTTCCTGAGAGGTATAAAAACTGCCGCTGTCCTTGCGGGCATACGGATTGGGACGAATGGAAATGTTGCCGTCGTCATCGCGCACCGGCTCGCGCTCCAGTAGCCGCTCGTAGATCGAGCCAAGCTGCTGCACCGACATATCGCGGTAGTTGACAAAGCGCCGCACGCCCTGCGAATCCTCGGCGTGACTCAGATCGTAGATGATGGGCGCAATTTCTTCATCGGCCAGCCGGACCGTTTCCAACAACGGAGCGGCTTCTGCTGCAAATAGCCCGCCGTTGTAGGGCGGCAAACCAATAGACTCGTCGCCCTTGTCGATGAGCTTGAACAACGTCGTCAGATGGTCGTAATAATTGGTAGCAATCGCCGAGTACGTATCGTCAGCCGCCATCCTGCTCGCAATGTCATCGCGGACAGGCTTGCGCAAACCATAGTCGTCGTATCGCTCATCGTTGACCGGCAATAGCCCCCGATCCTCGGCATAGAGCACAAACAGCAGCCGATAGAGAAAGATCAACGCCGCATCCCGGCTCGCGACGAGGCTTTCCTCCGACTTCTGCACAAGCGCATCGACGAGATTGGGAAACACCCGCTCAAACACCACCCCCGAAAGATCCTGCGCGACCTGTTCCTCATAGCGCCGACCCTCAGCTAGCGCCTCTTCGAGAAACGTACTCGTGGCCCCGTCCCGCAGCGTGAAGGATTCGCGGCGAAACAGCAGGTGAAAGACGCGCAAACCATCCTCGTTGCCGGGCTGGAGCAGTTCGGCCAAGTCGGCTTCAAAGAAACCGCTGGCACGCGGCCGGGCACGATAGTCGTAGAGCCGCCAGACGCTGCCATTGGTGAGAACACCCCAGCGAATGCGCCCCTCCGACTCGCTCTCAGCCGTCGCCAAATATCGGAGAATCTGACCGTGCGGCGTCCCACGCTGCGCCCGATCATTCCGGTCCCGGCTGTCGAGCGCAAGCCCAAAGCGCTTACTCTCTTCAACTACTGTAGCGTACTGGAAGGGATTCCCGTCCCGCGCCTTCGAGTCGGCGTCAGCGAAAAGCAGATGATCGGGAATGTCCTCATGGCCGGCCGCACTTGGCTGAGGTACGTACTCGGTCCATCCCAATAGCTCCAGAACCGGACGAATCAACTCTTCCTCCGTGCGAGCTTCGTTGGGATTTCGGGAACGGCTGAGGGCGTCGTGATGCCGGACAACGCCGTATTTGAACGCAATAAACGCCTCTGGCTGAACGAGAGACGCTTGCCACTCAGCCGTAGCCTTTATGCCGTCGGTGAGGAAGTAGTGGGTGAATAGCTGGCCGGGCATATCAGTTCCTCTGGGTGAAAAAGCGTTGACTTCTTCGCCGTAATCTGTCATAGTATGATAAGTTTACCATAAGATGGGGAGAAGCGGTATTTTGAATGCGGCCCTGAGAGACGTAACATGGGTTGGAGATTCTCGTGAACAAGTCCGAAGTTTTCCCCAAGCTGCGAGGAGAATCGTCGGTGAAGCCCTGCGTTTTGCTCAGCAAGGAGAGAAACATCCAAGAGCAAAACCGTTGCGGGGGCTCGGTCCGGGCGTGTTGGAGATTGTCGCCCGTTACGACACGGACACCTATCGCGCCGTCTATGCCGTTAGAATTAGCGCGACCATTTATGTGCTTCATGCGTTCCAAAAGAAGTCTACTCGTCGCAGCAGCACTCCGAAAAAAGAGATTGATTTGATTCGACAGCGATTGAACAGGATAAGAGCGATGGAGATAGAAAATGACTGAAAACATTCGGTTTGAGCAAAGCTCTGGGAATGTGTTTAAGGACATTGGGTTCCCTGAAGCAGAAGCAGAACGCGAATTGTTGAAGGCCGATCTCGCCGTTGAAATCTACCGCATTATCGCGGGACGGAAACTGACGCAGGCAAAAGCTGGGGAACTCCTCGGCGTTGATCAGGCGGATGTGTCGCGCCTGAAGAACGGGGATTTTGACCGTTTCAGCGTGGAACGGCTATTTGCATTTCTCAACCGACTTAATCGCAATGTCGAAATTCGCATTACGCCGGCGGAAAACGCAAAGGGACACCAGCGGGTCGTCGCAGTCTAGCGCCCCTTGCTCTCTCATGCCTTGATAGTCTGTCCCACGGTCTGAGTGCAGACCTCGTCGCTGGCCACATCGGCCTCGAAAAGCGGCTCTGGCCCTCCTTCTCGGCCAAGGCTGCGCCAGCCTCCGCCTCTATGTCCAACGCGGCGATCTGCACTCCTGCGCCGACGAACGCCCGCGATTCGCTTTATTCATACATACCGAATTGTACAACAGTCCACAGCGTTGTCTGTAACTATTTTTCTTGACATAACCCATATTGTAACAATAATTCTCATTGAATAATCGTTTTGGTGGAGCATTCCGTGGTTAAAACCGCCCAAGAGAGACCGACACCTAGGCCTGCCGGGTATGCCGCACTGATCGAGCGGTACAATCTCGATACCATCCCGAACTGGCACCAATCCAAGGTGACTATCAGCGGAATTCACCGAGTCAACGCCCGTGAAGATGTCATCGAGGAAATCTACCCGCTCAAGTACTGGCCTGGGGAAACACTGGGCAATCACCTTGAATTCGCGCTCAAGTACGACGGGACCAATCTCGCGATTCTCGCCAGCTTGTTCGAGAAGATGGAAGCGGATGAACTCCTCGCATACGTCCAGTCCAAACCGACTGGTAAGTATGCCCGGAGATTGTGGTTTCTCTACGAGTTTCTGACCGGCAAGACCCTGCCGCTGGACGATCTAACGCGAGGGAACTACATCGATCTACTCGAACCGGACGCGTACTACACAATCGCTTCTGCCCGCCCAATCCGCCGTCAACGGATCAACGACAACCTGCTCGGCGACTGCCGATTCTGCCCAACTATTCGCCGCACTGCGACCCTGCGCGACCTTGAAACAGCCGACTTGCCCGCGCGATGTCAGCGCATCGTGTCTCGCTATGATCCAGCCTTGCTCAAGCGCGCCCTTGGCTACCTATACACCAAGGAGACCAAATCGTCGTTTGCAATCGAACAGGTCAATCCCTCCTCAACCCGAACTGAGCGTTTCGTGGCGCTGCTACAACTGGCGGAGCAAGAGGACTTTTGTCGCAAAGCGCAGTTGGTCGAGGTGCAAAACCGCATTGTCGATGCACGGTTTCGCGAGGCTGACTACCGAGCGACTCAGAACTTCGTTGGGGAGACGGTCGCTTGGCAAAAAGAACACATCCACTTTGTAAGCCCGGTACCTGCCGACTTACCCGGCTTGATGGAGGGCTTGCTGGCGGCCCACGAACGCATGGAAGCAGGCCATGTGCCGGCAGTGATGCAGGCCGCGGCCATCGCCTATGGTTTTGTCTTTCTGCACCCTTTTGAGGACGGCAACGGTCGAATCCACCGCTTCCTGATCCACAACATTCTCGCCCGCCGTGGCTTTACACCCAAGGGCGTCATGTTTCCCATCTCGGCAACCATGCTGAGAAACGCTGCCGACTACGATGCTTCCTTGGAAGCATTTTCCCGCAAGCTGATGCCCCTGATAGAACACGCGATCGATGCCGATGGTCGCTTGATGGTGCACAACGATACCGCCCTATGGTACCGCTATATCGACATGACACCGCAGGCAGAGGCGCTTTTTCGCTTCATCGAGCAGACCATTGATGCGGAACTCGCCGCTGAATTGGCGTTCTTGGCCAACTACGACGAGACCAAGAAAGCGATCCAAGAAATCGTGGATATGCCCGACCGGCAGATCGATCTCTTCATTCGCTTCTGCCTGCAAAACAAGGGCCGCCTTTCCGCACGCAAACGCGCAACTCACTTCGACTATCTATCGACTGAAGAGATCGCTTCCATGGAACAGGCCCTGCAATCCGAGTTCGGTGATGAGATGGTTCAGTCGGGCGATTAACCACGACTAGCGCATCCACGACGAGGAAGTGTGGTATCTTTACTTTTCATTGATCGGAGGAACAAGACGTGACAGAGAAACTATACGAAGCCGCTTTTCCATATGCCGAGGACGTTCTCGCCTTGCCGGTGGAAGACCTCAACCAAGCCGCAACGTGGTACGGCGCGGCCTTTGGACTCGTGGAGGTCGAAAGGCGCGACGATCCCGTGCCGACGGTCATTCTCGAACGCGACGGTGTGCAGATTGGGTTTGCGGTCAATGGCGGCGACGCCAGCCAAGAAGGCGCGGCTATTCTGGTGAATGATATCCACAAGGCCCGCGACGAGATAGAGGCGAACGGGGTCGAGACGGGCAATTGGCGCGTGGATGAACTCGATGGGAAAAAGTATCAGGTTTTCTTTGTAGTCGCCCCGGATGGGCTTTGTTACTACTTCCACCAGCCGATTGAAGACGCCGGATAGCGATTGTTGCGATTAGTCTGGTCGGCTTACGTCGATCACGCAGACCGAGATCTTGCGCGCTTCGTCGGGCGATAGGGTCGCTTCTAGTCGGTTTTTTAGCTTCTCGGCGTTAGCGGGGCGGGTGCCGGAGGGGGGTGGCTGCGTGCGGTCTTTGCCGAACCAGAATACTAAGTAGATGCCGTAGCCGTCTGTGTTCGGATCAATCGTGTACTGGGCGATCAATTGGTTTCGTAGTGCGCTCCAGAGATCGCGGTGCATGTTCTTTTTGATTTCCACCGGCACCTGAAAATCCCCGTATGAAACTCGAATATCGGCTCGATTGTCATTGGCGTACTGGCCTTCGGGTTGGGCGTCGATATCTAATTGCTCTAACCTATTTTGTAAATCCGATAACAGATTATCGCGGCAGGCGTCCTCTGGCTTTTCGCATGTCGGTCGATTGTATTGATCGACATTCCAATACTGACGCCAATCGGAAGTGGAACCGCCACGAATCTTGCGAGCGATCTCGTCCAACCGATCCATCACGAGGGCTGCGAGGTCGCCAGGGTTGGCGGGCGTACCGTCATTCAATGTCTGGCAGACCTGCTCGATAGTGTGGTGGCGATAGCTGGCGTCGCGCCAAGTTACGCGTTGGGTATCTTGCGCCCGCGATAGTACGTCGCGCCAGCGGGATAGTGCTGGATCGGCAAGAAGGCGATCCAAGGCGTCACTCGCGTCCTTGGTGGGAGAAGCGGCGAGACGTTGTATCAGGTCGTTGACAAGGCGAGAGACTCGCATTACAGGCGTCACCGGTCCTTCCTCGTGCCACTTATCGGGTCCGACATAGCTTCCGACGAGGTGTATGAGAATCTCCAATACTGGAATCTCCAACTCATACGCAAGCCTCGACTCACCGAATGAGAAGAGCGCGGAGGCTTGAGGGTAAAAAAACGCCGTTAGATGCATAATCCGGCCTTCTCGACCCCGTACGAAATCTCTCAGGAGAGTATTGTACGTCCCCGACGAAACGATGATGCCCGCCGCCAACCAACGCACACGCTGGGCGTCGTTCATGCTCTCCCGGGACAACTTTCTTTCGATCAGTTCCTGAAGCGATGTCCTGTCGGTGTACTGAATTGCGGCCCAAAGCATATAGTCCAGTGATTGAATCTGCTTCAGCTTGCAGCGAGTCGGAAAGGCGCACAGCAGTGGCAGGCTCGCGTATTTGGCGACTTGAGCATGGGCCGGGTCGTGCGCGAGTTCCCTGAGCTTGTAGATGACATGTTCGTGACCACGGCGGAACTCACAAGTGGCGAATTGCACCTGTACCTCGGCGACGATCTCGGGACGTACCGCAAGTAATCGTCGATACCATCCGGGCAGATAATCCATGTGGGGCGTACAGTAATAGAATGCAATCGCCTTGCGAATTCGGTCGTCGTCCCATCGGGATAGATCTTCTTCTGGTGCTATCCTTTCGAGTTCCGCCAAGCCTGCTAGGAAAGGCAGGTCGAGATAGTGCATGCGGCCTCTTTTTTGAAGGCCGAGAATTTCATCGATGTCCGGGACGTCCTCCCGGCTGATCATTCCCTGAAGGCCCTGAAGTGTGGCATCAATCAAAGCCCGGTCGCCTTGGAGCCACCCCTCTATGGCCTTCAGTCCGGCGTCGCCGCTGCGACGGAAGAAGCGCCCGAAGTACTTATCGGCTATTTTGTGAAGTAGAGAAGGGGCGGCTCGGTTCTCACGCAGTGCAGCCTCATTGGAGCGGACATATTCAAGCCATTGTTCCTCTTGCTGATTTCGATCTTCGGCGTATTGTCTGTCCCGTTCTTGCAATTCCTGTTGTCGTGGCGAAGTGGACGGAGGAGTAAGCAGTTGATTCAAGTACGCCGCTAGCGTCTCGTTCCTCTGCGTGTATTCTTGTAGGACTTCGAGAGACAAGCCCTCGTTGCCGATTTGATCGGTATGGGCCGAGAAAGCCCATTCGAGCAGGAGTTTGGCAACTCGCGGTTTGGTGTCCGCCATGGAGACGGCCTGCTTTAGGCACCAACAGCCGAAGTCGGGCGGTGGACTGGCACCGTACAGGCGATGATAGCCATTAAAAACGAAATGTTGCCACTCGTCGGATTCGTGCCACCGCTCTAGTCCTTCCATGACGACGGCCTTCTGAACTTCAGGATGTTGCTCTAGCCACAAGCGTATCTCTTGGATGGCTTCTTCGTCACTGCCCCAGAATTCGTCCTGATTCTCTGCGAAATTCGCATTGAGCCAGTCGTAGAGACGCTTGGTTTCTAGTTCCTCTCCGTGTGCTTTCAGGCCGCGAACCAAGAGCTTTAGGAGAAGGTCGCTCAAATCCCAGACATCCAGAGCAAGCCGCAAGCTGGGAAGCCTCTGCTGCAAATGGTCGAGAAGTTCACCTACCTGCTCGTCCGAGGACTTCTCGATAAGGTCAATCTCCCAGAACAGACAGTATCTCCCGGTGGATCCCGAGTTCAGGTAGTCCCACACTTCCTCTGGCGGTAACTCTTGGGGGTAGAGTTGGGTTAGCAAAGTGCCGAGAAGCTCGTTGTTGGAAACGGAGGCGCTCCCGTTTTGAATATCTTCTAGCAGCGCTTTGAGCTTGCTCATTTTGTCCTCGCTGTCTGAGCAATTGTGGATAAAGGCATCGAGGGCCAATGTATTGATGTCCGACTCCCATGTGTCGTCGCGGACGATTTTGAGCAAAAGTTCGGAAAGACTCGGCAGGGGTTCGCCTTTCGTCAAAACGTCCAATACGAATTCGGTAAACATCTGGTTGTCTTGAATAAGATTATTGTCAGTCAGGATTTCCTCAATCACGGGTTCCATATCGGGCGTGACGAGCGCACCAAAGGGCGCGGTCTTCAGAAACACAGAACGGAGCCGGACCCTCTCGTGGTGTAAGGATTCCAGCAGCGCACGTTTCTCGTCAGTGGAAAACTCGCGGATGTCGCCGTATAGCCCGACGCCAATGGGATCGCGTTCGATGAGATCCGCCCGGGCGTCCTTGCAATGGGCCGCGAGCCAAGCGGACAAGCCCCTCATCTCTGTAACCACGGTGCCGTCCTCTCCCGCAATCAGAGAGATCACGCGCCGAGCGGGAAGCCCGCTATTGATGACTCCGGCGAGGTGCCGAGCACCGAGGAATTCGGCGATGTGGCGATGGACCGGGGTGAAGCGGTTATTGGATGCGCCCTTGAATAGCTTCGTGGCGAGTGCGGAACGGAGCGCTTCGGAGCTATCGTAGTTGCACTGGTCCAGAGCGGGATAATCTTCGTCCGCTTGGCCGCGCAACGTGTACCCGGCGGCACCCGAAATTAACTGAACGGCACAAAGCCGTCCGGCGGCATCAAGGAACCGGTCGGGTGCAGGTGGACTGTTTGACGCCTGTGCCGCTTGATGTTCCTCGTTGTGTTCGCGAACCATCTGACCGCAAGCCATCTCGAAAGTCTCTTTACGGCTTTTCGGCCACCCGCCGCCTTGGGCCACAACATCGGCCAACATATTGAGGGTCTGTGGATTCGCCAGCAGCCCGTCAACTCCCCGGTCTTTGGCTAAGGCGATGAATGTCTGAGCATCGCCGATGTCCGGTCGTTCGTTCAGGATGTCGGCAATATCCGAATCCGTCAGGGGATTAAGGCGCAGGACTGTCACCCTGGAGTCAGACGAGACGGATTCTATATGCTTCTGATCGTTTGCCCCTAGCCAGTCCGCCTCCCGACACGAGAGGCGAAAGCGCGGCTTCCCCAACTCGTCGAGACGCCCACGGATCTGGTCAAAGGGTGTGCGAGCGTCGTTCGCGCCGACGCGGATTTCATCCAATCCGTCGATAAAGAGCGTCTTGTCGCGCCATTCGGGATGGCTCTGGGGGTTGAAGGTCAGAAAGTCGCGGGCTGTAATCAGGTAGGTCTTCTCCCCAAGCACCTCGCGCTCGGCCTCAAACGTAGTCGTCTTGCCTGCCCCAGGATCGCCGAGCAACACATAGGCTGGCACATCCCGGAACGCTTCGAGAGGCCGAGACTTCTTCTCCCGATGTTGATCCTCATTCCTTGCCGAAATCTCGGTGCAGGTACGGAGAACGATCATGCTCATGTTTCCTCGAACCAGTAATGAGCGGGCACTGTGAGAAACTCATTGAGCGGTATCCCGCCTTTCCCAACGAGCAGCGAGCGATGGGGACTAAAGCGCTGCTCAAACTCGTCCATGCCTCCCAAGGGCATCCTCTTCGCGCCGCTCTTTACTTCGATGGCGACGATTCGATCACCCCGTTGCAGGACGAAGTCAACTTCATGCGACCCGTCTCGCCAGTAGTGAAGACGGATGTCGGATGTTGCGGTGTTGAACAGGTGCGCGCCGACCGCGCTCTCGACGATGCGCCCCCAGAAACTGCGGTCTGCCTGCGCCTCAGCGAAGGAATATCCTGAACCGGCGGTCATCAGAGCCGTGTTGAGTACATTGAGCTTGGGGCTTGAAGCGCGAACCCGATGTACTCGACCCGCGTATTTCGACACCCCAGCAAGCAATCCGGCGCTCGCGAGCAAATCGAGGTAGCGCGCTAGGGTGGTCGTATTCCCAGCGTCTTGGAGTTGCCCCAGCATCTTGGTGTACGACAGGATCTGCCCGGAATAGACGGCTCCCAACTCAAAAAGCCGCTTCAGCAGCGCCGGTTTGTCCACTCGGGTCATCGCGAGGAGGTCACGCTCAATGTTCGGCTCGACGAGCGCGCCGAGGATATAATCGCGCCACCGGTCCGGGTCACGGACGAATGGGACCGCGCCTGGGTAGCCGCCGAAGTAGAAGTAATGCGGCAGGTCGAAGTCGAAGGCCGCGGACATTTCGTCGAACGACCAGTGCGCGACGCGAATAGATTCAAAGCGGCCGGCGAGGCTCTCGCTCAATCCCGACTGCATGAGCAGCGGGGCCGAGCCGAGGATGACCACGTGCAAGGGGCAACCACGGGCGCGGTCGGCGTCCCACAAGCCCTTGATGGTCTCCGACCACTGGGGAACCTTCTGAATCTCGTCGAACACCAGCACGAATCCCCCCAATTGTTCTGCCTCGCGCCGGGCTTCTTCCCAGTGGCGCACCAGCCATTCCGCGTCTCGCACTTGTGGCGCAAGGAAGGTCACCTCCGTCGTAGCGGATGGGACGCGAAATTCGGTAGAGTCGGGTTCATCGACAGCCAAGTAGCGGCTTCCGAGGTCAATCTGCCGCAGTGCTTGGCGCACAATCGTGGTCTTGCCGGTTTGGCGCGGCCCGAACAGGGCAATAAGCTGCCGGGGCGGCTCGGCAAACCGGCGACAGAGTGTAGCGACTTGAGGGCGTTGGAAGGGTGTCATACAGATTAAATTACACTACTGAGTAATTTTACTCAATAACGTAATTAGCACGAAACTGGTCGGTGCGAATTTGGAAAGAAAATCGCCACACAGACCGTTCCTCTGGATTGGGGCTTTCGTTGGAATGACTTTTTGCAAGTGTTGGGGAATCAACCCATGCTTATCATTTGTAAATGACTGCGGATTGCTATACAAAGGATCGGCCGTGAACAAAACCCCCTTGGCCCTGCTGATCCTGTTCTTTTTTTCTGGGGCCTTTTCCCTCGTCTATCAGGTCGTCTGGGTGCGCATGTTGATGCCCGTGTTCGGGGTCAGCACGTTTGCCGTCAGTATTGTCCTAGCTGCCTTTATGGCCGGTCTTGCCTTGGGTAGCTATTGGTGCGGTCGGGTGGCCGATCGTCGAGGCAACGGTTTGCGGCTCTACGCGCTGTTGGAACTGGGCATCGGCGTCTTCGCTCTGATATTCCCGCTTTTGCTTGCGGGTTTAGACGAGGTGTACACGGCGCTATACGGCTCTTTGCAGGGGATAGACGGGGCCTTTGTGCTCGTCCGCTTGGTGCTCGCGTTCGCGCTGCTGCTGGTGCCGACGACCCTCATGGGTGCCACTCTGCCGACGCTGAGCAAGGCCGTGGCGCATCGCTTGGAGCGAGTCGGCGGGGATATGGGACGCTTGTATGCGGCCAATACCCTAGGCGCGGCCGCAGGATGCGCGGTGGCGGCCTTTTTCGCGCTCGAACATCTGGGAGTCAGCGGCACCACGTACGCGGCGGCGGCTGGCAACCTGATTATCGCCTTGGTCGCCTATCGCTGGAGCCGCGATGGCCAGCAGGAGCAGCCGGGCGTAGAGCGGGATGCGGTGCCTACCACCTTGGAGGGCCGATTGGTCTTGGGGGGATTTGCGCTTTCGGGGTTTGTGGCCCTCGGCTACGAGGTGCTGTGGACGCGGCTTTTGGCGATGCTCCTGCAGAGTGCCACTGCCCAAACCCTGAGCACGATCCTCGTCGCCTTCCTGTTGGGGTTGGCTGGTGGGGCCGCGCTCGGGGCGCGCTTGATCGATCGCTGGCGCACGCCGCTGGCTGCCTTTGGCGCGGTGGAACTGCTCATCGGGCTGTGCGGCCTAAGCTCGATTGCCGCCTTTGGCAGCATACCCTATATCGTCGAGGCGTGGGGCGGTGCGCTGTCGTGGGAGGGCCATCTGTCCAAACTGTTCGTCGCCGCGTTCGTCGTGATGCTCCCGGCGACGCTGCTGATGGGGTTGCTCTTTCCGATTGCGGCTAAGGTGTGCATCCCGCGCATTGAGCAGCTAGGGCGCGGCGTCGGCACGGTGTACGCCGCCAATACGCTGGGAGCTATTGCCGGTGCTCTGGTCGCCGGATTTGTGTTGTTGCCTCTGCTGGGCACCTATCGGAGCATCGAGGTGTTGGCGTGGGTTAATATCGCCGTCGGCGCGGTGATTTTGGCGCTGGACCCGGCGGCGCAGTTGCGCAGAAAGGCCGTGCGCACGGTCGGCGGTTTGGCGCTGGGGCTGGTCTTGATGCTGCTCTTGCCGGCCGGCCTCTTCGTCGAGTTGTTCCACTGGTCCGAGCCAAACAGCCGCTTGCTCTACTGGGACGAGGGCGCTGGTGCCACGGTCTCGGTTCACCAGAAACAGGACGGCGTGCGAATCCTCAAGGTCAACGGCGGCGGCGAGGTCCCCACTGACTACGCCTCGTTGCAGACCTTCCGCCTGCTAGGGCACTTGCCGCTGGTTTTGCACCCCGATCCAGCCGAGGTGTTGGTCATTGCTTTTGGCGGCGGCATCACCCTGTCCGCAGCCGAGTTGCACGAACCGGAGCGGCTCGATTGCGCCGAGTTGGTACCGGGTGTCCCGCGAGCTGCGCCCTATTTTGCTCGCTACAACCGCCAGATCGCCACCCGCCTCGATCAAGCGCCCATCGAACTGGTCGCTGAAGACGGCCGCAACCACGTGCTGCGCACGCAGCGACAATACGACGCCATCATCTGCGACGCCACGCATCCGGGCACGGCTGATAGCTGGGTGCTCTATACGGAGGAGTTCTATCGGCTTTGCCGCGGCCGCGTCGGCCCGGACGGGCTGGTAGCGCAGTGGCTGCCGCTGCACGGGCTGTCGGTGGAGGACTACAAGATGATTTTGCGGACCTTCCGGGCAGTGTATCCGCACGCTTCGCTGTGGTTGACTCATCAGTACTCGATCTTGCTGGGCATGCCAAGTGTACTGCACATAGACTACGCGGCGCTTGAACGCAAGCTAGGGCAGCCGGCGGTGCGGGCGAATTTGCGCTCGGTGGATTTGGGCGATTCGCCTTCTTTTTTGAGCGCCTTAGTGTTGGGCGAAAAGGAGCTAGCGGCCTACGCGGGTAGCGGGCCGATCAATACGGACGACCGCCCGTACATCAGCTTTACCGACCGCCGTCGCCGTGGCACCAGCGGAGGCCTACCCGTGCTCAAGAGCTTGGTCGAGCATCTAGTCGTCCATCCGCGACCGTACCTCTCGGCAGACGTTCCCACGGAGATTGTCGAAACACTCGAACGGCGCTTGGCCGCCCGGCGGCACACTGTGCTTGGAACGATTGCCTTGCTCGAAAAGGATGGGGAACGAGCGGCAGCGGCCTTTGTGCAGGCGCGGGAAATAGACCCCGGAGAGCGCGGCGCGCTGCGCGGACTCAAACAACTGCGCGGACGCGCTACGGCTCCCTGATTTCGACGAGTTGGTTGCTCTCGATGGGACCGGCGACGGTCTGCGCGGTACCAGAGGGCCACTGCACTTCGATGTGCTCGACGGTGCTGGCCGACCCGAGTCCGAAGTAGAGCGGCAAGAGACTCTGCGAGAGATAACCGGACTTGCCGTCGTGTACTCGGGTGTAGGTTTGGGAACGGGTGTGGACGTTGATAACCGCGCCGAGGCCATCGCGGTTGGAGCGGGTGCCGATCAGGCGGAGCTTGAGAAAGTTGAGATCCGCTTTTTGGTCGCTCAGATCGCTGATTAACAGCAGCGGCGGCGCATTGAATTCATTGGTGACGATGTCTAAGTCGCCGTCGTCGTCCAAGTCCGCCAGTGCCGACGCGCGCGATCCCAGCGCACCCCAGAAGACGTGGGGGCCGCTGCGCCCCTCGCAGTCGGGATGGGTTGCATATTCCCCAGCGCAGTCTAAGGCAAACCACGGCATGGCCGTGCGCCCCTCGCGTCGCGGCTCGACGCCAAGGGCAAATTCGGCGTCGAGGAAGCCCTTGCCGCGGTCGTTGAGCAACAGGGAGTTGACTGCGTAGCGGAAGGCGTAGTTCATGCTGGCGGTGATAAAGACATCTTCGTATCCGTCGGCGTTGAGGTCGCCCGCGCTCAGTCCCCAAGGCCAGTAGTTTTCCGCGCCGATGGAGTCGGAGATCTCGGCGTAGGTGCCGTCGGCTTGGCGGTGGTAGAAGGCGTTGCCGTAGATGCTGCGCCCGCCCGAGCGGAGGAAGCTCTCGGTCCACTGCATGCGCGATTTGAGCTTTTCGCGCTCCGGTCCGATATCCTCGCTCATGTCCGAGTGCATGTCGGTGATGTAGAGGTCTTGGTGGCCGTCGTTGTCAAAGTCGAGGATCTGAGCCGACATGGCCCCCCACGGCGTGCGCGGGAAGACCGCTAGGCTCTTGTCGATAAAGCGCTGGCCACGGTCGTTTTCGTAGTATTGGTCGTGCCCCTGCATGTTGAGCACGTACAGGTCTGGCCAGCCGTCTTCGTTGGCGTCTAGCGGCATGGCGTCGCCGGACCAACCATCGGCCTTGATCCCAACCTCTTCGGTCACATCGACAAAGCGATTTTCGCCCGCATTGCGGAAGAGCAGGCTCGGCTCGGTGCGCTCGGGCTTGAGGTGGCCGGCAAAGGCGTCTTTGAAGCCGACGTAGTAGTGATGCTGTGTCGGTTGTTCCTCGGGCGCAAAGCCAATAACCGCGATTGGATCGCCGCGCTCGGTGTACTGCCCAACATTGGTCAAGAAGAGGTCGAGCTGTCCGTCGCGGTCGTAGTCGAAGAAGAGGGCCGCCGAAGAGTGCCCTTGGTGATTGAGGTCAGACGCTTGTGAAATGTCCGCAAAGCGCCCGTCGCCTTGGTTGCGAAAGAGAACATTGCCCACGCGCACGTTGGTGACGTACAGGTCAGGTGCTCCGTCGTTGTCTAGGTCGGCGAAGGAAGCGGTCACGCCGATGCGGTCTGCGAGCGCCACGCCGCCCCGCTCGGTGATGTCGGCGAATTGGCCGCCGCCCGCGTTGCGCCACAACCCGTTCGGCCCGGTTTGGTTGACGAAGTAGAGGTCCGTGCGTCCGTCACTATCGACATCTGCTAAGGCAATTCCATTGCCGTGGTCGTAGTGATTGGGCCGGTAGTGCCGCCCCGAGTCATCGCCGATGCGGTGGTGGAAGGCGATGCCGCTGGTGGGCTGGCGGTCGGTGAAGCTGAAATCGCAGAAGACCGCATAGTCTGCGGCTGCGGCTACTTGGGCTTGGCGACGTGTCTCCAGCCAAGGGGGATCCAGCACTTTTGGGGGGACGCCGACAGCAGTGGGCGGATCGGTTGCTCCGACTTGGAGCGCCGCCGACAAAAACAAGAGAATTAGAATTAGAGACATTCACTACCTGACTGTAGTTCAAGGGCACCGCCGATTTCCACTGGAAGATCTAGGATAACGGCACGGTCTTCCACTGGTAATTTGAGGATAGCGGACTTTTCTAGCCCACGGTCGTAAACCTCGGCTTGGAGGCATGCACCTTCGACGCCTTCTAGACGGGTATAGAGACGCTCTTGGGCACCGCCGTTGAGAATCCACATGCGGCGGATATTCTCCGATGGCACTGCGAGTACGCCGGGGAAGGTGGGGGTGAAAGCGCCCCAGAGTGCCTCGTCGCCGAGATGTACGGAAAAGAGTGAGTGGTGCGAATCGGCGCTGAGAAGCTGATGGCGACCGAAGAGCAACAAGTCGCGGTGCTGGCGATAAAAGGCGAGCCAAGCGCGGGTGATGCGCTGGTGCTCTGCGGGCAAAGTGCGCAAATCCATCGAGAGCATGGGCGCGGCACTTGTGACGAGGCTGGCCATAAAGCGGGCGACGTTTGCGGGGCTTTCCTCGGGTAACCAATAGGCTGGGTCCGTATGCACGGCCACGTTGCCCTCGCGGCCAGCTTCTGGGTTGAGGATATAGCTTTTGAGCCGAGTACACATGCGGCGGATGTGGTCGGGATCGAAGGGTGCGTCTTGGGCGCGGTGGCTGGTGGCAAAGGGCCGGGTGGCGAGCGTCGAGTAGTTCATGCGGTATTCGAGCAGGGCGTCGGCGCGCACTTGCGTGGCGGCTTGGTAGATGCCTTGGAGTAAGTCGTACACGGCCTCGCCGTAGTCGGCGATATCGTGCTCGTGATCGGCGGTGCAGGGCAGGCTGGCGCGGTCTTGCAGCGGGTCGATGAAGTCGATTTTGAGGCCGTTGCAGCCGTAGGTCTGCATCAGGTGTTTGACCGTGCGATAGGCGTATTGGCGCACCGCAGGGCAGCGGGGACAGAGGAAGTTGTTCGCTTCGTCGGAGTCTGCGGCTTGGAAACGGTGCGCTTTTATGAAGGGCACGTCGGCCAGATCGCTGATATTGAACAGCGGCGCGCACCACAGCAGGATGGTCAAGCCCTCGGATTGGACCTCTTCGACGAGGCCCTTGAGGTCGGGGAATTTGCTTGCGTCGGGAATGTAGTGACCGGTGTCGGGGTCGAAGCCGTCGCCTTTGAACCAGCCTGCATCGACGATGATATTGCCGATGCCCCATTCTTTGAGCAGGGGCACCATAGAGCGGATATAGTCGGCATCGACATCGTTTTTGATGCCGTACCAGGAGCACCAGACCGGCTCCCACACCGAGGGCGGCGCTGGCGGCAGGGCGACTTTGTGCAGCTCGTCGTAGGCGCGCGAGAAGGCGCGCACCTCGTCGAAGACGGGGCGGTCCTCGCAGGACAGGTAGAGCGTCTCTTCCCAGACGCTCGTTTCGCGGGGAGCAGGATCGAAGAGGCGCTGCAAGGACATGTTGGCGTCTTCGTCGTAGCAGCTATGACGGGTATCCGCCGCATGGACGTGGTCCATAAAGCCCATGCAGAAGCGGTTCTGGTCAAAGCGGTTTAGCGCGGCGACGAAGGGGAAGGACCAAGAAGTGAAGGTGCGCTCCTCGACGCCCCAAGGCAGGCTGATTAGGTCGCGCTTGCCAATGGCTTCGTGTAGCACGGGGACGAAGACGCGGTGTAGGTCTAGGCCGGGGACTGCGGCTTCTGCTTTGAACGCGGTGACCTTGAATGGGCTGCCATCCGCCCGGCGCAATTGCAATTTCAGTAGCAGACTTTTGGGGCCGAGCGGCGTTTCGGTGCAGGAGTACTCGTAGCGGTCATCCGCATAGGTGCTAGGGGCGTCGAGTTGCCGGTCGTCCAACGCTGGGTCCGCCGTGAGAGTGACGGACACGGGGGTGCCGTTGAAGCGGGTAGCGTAGCGCATGTTTTCAGGGCGTCAGTTCGTGGTAGCGGTTGATTTGTGGATCGGATAGGGTAGAGACCTTGCCACCGGGCCACTGGACTTCGACCGCTTCGACCTGCTCGTCGCGGCCCAAGCCGAACAGGCGGGTGGGTGAGCGTTGGGCGTCGAAGGATTCGCCGGTATAGACCCACTGTGTCTTGGTGCCTTGGGATGAGCGCAGGGTGATGCGTGCGCCGATGGGAGAGACGCCGGCCGCGCCTTGGAGGCGCACGCCGAGCCAGTTGTTGTCGCCGGGCCAGACGTTGCGCAAGACGTGGACTTGCTCGCGGCGCGGAGTGCCGGACCACTCGCTGACCAATAGATCCACGCGGCCGTCGGCGTCGATGTCCATGTCGAGGACGGTGCGCGCATCGAATTCAAAAGCCACGCCCATCAGATAGCCGATTTCGACGAAGGAGCGGCCCCCTCCGCTCAGGTAGAGCTTATTGTGCTCAAAGCCGTTCCACGAAATGCCCGCGTTGTGCCAGTCCGCGATCATCTCGTCGAAAAATGCGGCTATTTGCGGATCGGGTTCCGAGCCGCCGGTATAGATGTCGTGCGTCCAGAAGGTGGTGCAGTAGTCTTGGGCGGTTTCGCCGCTGAGATGGCCGTTGGCCACGTAGATTTCGTCGTCGCCGTCGTTGTCGAAGTCCGCGGAGGCCACGCCCCAAGACCACCCGGTGCGCGCTACCTGCTCCGTGCTTGGGGCGATGCTGAACTGGGCGTCTTCGCGCCCGAGGTAGAGCCGATTGCCAAAGCCCATGGCTTGGCGCTGCTGGTGGTGCTCGGGGTACTCTTCGCGCCCGAGATTGAGGTAGTCGAGGCGGCGCGCCGTGGTCGAACTCATGCCCACCACGTACATGTCGAGGCGGCTGTCGGCGTTGTAGTCGCCAAAGACGTGGGACATGCCAAAGGTCGATGCCTCGCTGACGGTGCGGGCGGTGACGTCGGCAAAGGTGCCGGTGCCGTCGTTGTAGTACAGGTCGATACCGGCGAAGTCGCTGACGACCAGTAGGTCGAGGTCGTCGTCGCCGTCGAGATCGGCCAAGGAGCCGCTGTAGGTGCGCCGCTTGCGCTTGGCTTCGAGGCCCGCGCGGGTCGTGATGTCGGTGAAGCGCCCGCGCCCGTCGTTGCTCAGTAGGTACGCGGGATAACCGTCGTTGGCGTCGTAGTACGGCGTGGGCATCTGGCCCTCGCGGTAGGGTAGCCGGTACTGGCCAACCCACAGGTCGAGGTCGCCGTCGCCGTCTATATCGCCCGCGCTCATGGCTTCGGGGTATTGCAGGGGACGAGTCGCAATGGCTAAGCCGGGTTGGTCGAAGCCCTTGCCACCTTCGTAGAGGCCCAGCAGTTGTCCGGGGCCGCCGACGATTAGATCGGGCGCACCATCGCTGGTGAAGTCGGCCAAGAGCGCTACTTCGATGCGACCGATCGGAGGTGGATACGCCAAAAGCGGCTCGGGTGCAAAGTGTCCACCTTGGTTGCGGTAGAGCAGGTTGGCACCGAGTGCGAGCAAGTCGTCGAGACCGTCGCCATCGAGGTCGGCGGCGATGAGGGGCGAGAGTGCGGTGTTGTCTGCCAAGACGGCTGAAGAGGTAAAAGTGGGTGTGCCACGGCGTTCGGTCAGAGTCAGATTCGAGGCGTCGATGGTGGCGGGGATATAGTGCCCGGCCTCGTCTTGCTGTTCGCTCCAGGTGACGGACAGGTCGCCGCTGACGATTAGACGTCTATCGTGGTTTTTGACGTGCAGTTTCAGGTCTATTAAAGAGCGGGCTGGGCCGTCCTCTGCCGGGATGAATTGCTTGTGGTGCCATTCGGATTGTTCGAGAACGAAGCCCTCATTTTCCCATTGTTCGAGCAGGGCCGACCACTGCCCGTGATCGAGCGTGCGCGGCGGGCTGCCATAGTGGGTTTCGATGATGTCCCAGTCGTGTTTGATGCTATCCTGGGGAGAGCCGAGTAGCAGTTGATCAAAGGGGAAAGCGGCTAGAACCGACCGCGCCTCTTGGGCAGCGCGCAGTTGGTCCCATAAGGAGACAAAGACGGCCTCGTACTGCTGGGCGCGCCGCTCGTCGGACCAGACCGTGCGGTCCAGTTCGAGCCGCTGTTGGCGGATGGTAGCGGCACCCTGTGCCCCGATTTGGTGCGGTGCTGCCAGCGAGAGGACGGTGAGGGTAGAGAGCAGTTTCAGCATAGGTGGAATGACCATGGGAGCTGAGTTGAGCAAGGGCCGATGCTGGACGAGCAGACAGTATAGGCAACGCTGGTTTTTTTATCAAAAGTAGCGATGGCTCTATTCCTCCGGCGGTCGGTAGCCCACTCCGGCGTAAGTAGGGGCTTGGGGGCGGTAGTGTTCGTCGAATTGCGGGTCGGGTGCTTGGAGGACATTGCGCTTCGGGTCCAAAGTGCCGCGCAGGTCGTCGATTTGGCCGCGGACGAAGCAGCCGCTGAAGCGGCGGCTGTCGAGTAGATCGACTTCGTAGCGGCTGCCGGGGGCGATGCCTCCGCCGCGCACGTTCATCCAGAAGATGGTATTGCTGTACGCGCTGCCGCGACCCTTGTCGTCAACGCCGTTCCAGTTGTCCGTGAAGGTGCAGTTGCGCACCTCGACGCGTGCGCCGGGAAAGACGGTCAATGCACCCGAGCCGTGCGCCTTGTTGTATTCGACGCCGCCACGGCGGCCTACGTAGTCGGGACCGAGATTGGCGACATTGCCGACGAAGAGGCAGTTGTCGAGCACGGCCGCGCTGCCGGGCAGCACATCGACGGCCGCGCCGGTGATTTGGCAGCTATTGTTGCGGAAGACGGAGTTTTTGATCAGCACGGCCTCGGCGTCGAACCCCCGATGCTCGATGGAGATGCCGCCGCCGCAGGGGCTGGCGTAGTTGTCGTGGAGTTCTAACCCTTCGAGGGTTGGATAAGAACGGCCAAATACCTTGATGCCGCCGCCGTCGGCGTAAAAGAACAGCCCCTTTTCCCAGCGCACGCCGTTGGAGGAGTCCGGCTGAATTGGCTCGGGGCCTTCGCTGCGGCTGGCAAAGTTGTTGGCACCGGTGATGGTGAAACCGCGCAGGATGGTGTTTGGGGAGATGCCATCGCCAAAAAAGACTACGTGGTTGACGATGGCTGGGTAACTTTCCGCGTCGGGGTCGGCGCGCTCGGCGTGGGCGGCTGTCAGCACCACGCGCCCCACCGCTTCGAGCGCGATGCCGTCGTGACGGGCTGCGAAGAAGAGCATTGCTTGGCCGGCTTGCTGCGGCCGGTAGGTTCCCGCGTGGACCTTGACGGTCTTGTGGATTGAGTCGCGGGCTGCTGCTTCGAGGGCCGCTTGGATGCTGTCGCCCGGATAGACGTGGTACGCGGCGTCCGCTTGGGGTTGTGGGGGCGGAGGATCGCAGCCTATAGAGAGTAGGCAGAGCGCGAAAAGATGGGCCGCCGCCCGGTCGAAAAACGCCAACCTGCGGAACACTTTCTTTCTTGACTTAGATTTTAGGGACATATATATATGATGTTCAAACAATCCAAATTTTAATCTATATTACTTTAACGACAAGCACTTGCAACGTTTTTAGTCGCTGTTCTGGTTCCGGAGAGAATCTACTACATGCTCCGTTCGCCCGTGAATTGCATCGCCGTACTCGCCCTTATCTCAATCGGGGGATGCGGCGAAGTGCGGCAGGAGCCGCCAGCGGACGATTCGCTGCTCGCAGTAGGAAGGGCCTATTTGGATCAGGGCGAGTACGACCAGGCCGCGGCTGTGTACCAAGAGGCCGTTAGCCGCGATTCGCTGTCCCGCGACGCGCACTTTTACCTAGGCTTGGCGCATTTGCAGCGCAAGAGCACGGCTGCGGCCGAGCACTTTGCGCGGGCCATTGCGCTGGATTCGACGTACATTCCCTCCTATCACAACTTGGCCATCGCCCACCTCGAAGCAGGCCGCTATCCGCAGGCCGTAGAGGCGGCGGAAACCGCGCTGCGCTTCGATGCCCAATCGCCTAGTTCCTATCGCTTGTTGGCCTTCTTGCACAAGGAGCAGGGGCAATACGAGCGCGCCGAAGAGGCCCTGCTGCGGGCGCTTTACATCGCGCCAAAAGACGTGGAAGCGCGGCAGGCCCTAGCGTTGCTCTACAGCCAGCAGGGACGCAATGTGCGCGCGGAAGAGGTTTTGCTGGAAGCGGCCGAGTTGGCACCAAAGCGCAAAGAAATCTGGCGGGACCTGGGACGGCTCTACCTGAACGAGAAGCGGTACGACGAAGCAGCGCAGGCGCTCAACCGGGCCGTGGCGCTCGACGCCAACTACGGCGAGGCGTACCACGATTTGGCGAATTTGTACTCGGCCCAAGGCCGCTATGACGAAGCCGAAGCCATGCTTGCGCGCCTAGAGGGCCTGCTCGACTTGTCAGAGCGGGAAGAGACGTTGGAAAAGGTGCTGGAGAGAGAGCCGGGCGATGTGGAGGCGCGGTTGGCGCTGGGCCGAGCGCAGATGCGCTTGGGGCAATACGCCGACGCGCTGAATACATACAAGGAAGTGCTCAGCCGAGAGCCCGAGCACGTTGATGCGCTGGCCGCGGTGGTGCAAATCCACCTGCGGCAGGGCGATGTCGAGCGCGCCGCGCACTTGGCCGGCAAAATCGCGGCGCACGAGCCGCATGGCCGGCGTGCGCCCGAAGCGCACTTTACCATGGGCTTTGCCCACGCGCAAAAGCAGCGTTGGGCCGAGGCCGAGGCCGCGTTTTCCCGCGCCTTGGACATCGACGCCTGCTACGCCAAGGCGCACAATGCCTTGGGCAATGTGTATGCCCTGCAGGGCGACTTGGAAAAAGCCATCAGTGCCTATCGGGCTGCTCTCACCTGCGATGCCGAGCTGCGCGATGCGTACTACGGATTAGGCATGGCTTTGGCGCGGCGCGAGTCCTTGACGGAGGCCATCGCCCAATTCGAGGAGGTCGTGCGGCGCGATTCCACGCATGCGCGCTCCCACTACGCGCTGGGCCAAGCCTACGAGCAACAGGGCGAGGCCGCGGCAGCACGCCTCGCGTACGGGGCCTTTGTCCGGCATTGGCGCGGCGACGAGAAGGTGCTGGCGGCGGCTCAGAGCCGCATTGAGCATTTGCAAACACCCCAATAGGTTACAACCGAGAAAGGAGGTCATTGCCGAAGTAAGAGTAGTAAAACGGAAGCGTTTGTTTTATAATAAGCTCCTAATATGCCCCACTGTAGCGGGCGTTATACCTAAAACCAAGGAGGATGATTTTGAAAAAAATCACTGTTTTGCTCGCACTGGCCCTGTGCGTGGGCGTCGTTGCTCCGGCTACGGCGCACGTGCCCGAGGGCGCGGTGCGCACGGCTTTCCAGTGGCCGGCGGGCCTTGAGCCCACGCTGGACGGCGATCTGTCCGAATGGTCGATCGTGCCCGAGGACTACTTGATTACCTTTGCCGACCACACCGCGTTCAATGGCGAAAAGCCGGCCGAGTTCGGCGATTTGAACTTCCGCACTATCGTCGGCTGGAGCGAATCGACCAACAGCCTCTATTTTATGATGGAGCGCTTTGACGACTTCTACGATCGCGACGCCCAAGGCGGCGTGGCCGGCGGTGACGATAGCTGGGAAATGCACGTCGATGGCGACCACAGCGGCGATCAGATGCGCTTCGGCACCGCCGACATAGAGAACGAGGAAGAGCGCGCCTTGGCCCAAGGCCGCTGGTCGCAGTCCTATCACACCCGCTTCCCGAACCTCGGTCCCGATGGCCAGGAGAGTTGGTCGTGGTTTTGGATGACCCAAGCGCAGTGGCACGACGAGTTGCCCTACGCCGACCACGGCTTCCGCTTGGACGGCGAAATCGGCGGTGGCGAGGCCACGGCCTTTATCGAGGTGCGGCGCCAAGCTTGGGACGACTTTCTTTTCAACGACCCGGAAGGCAGCGTCATCCACGACTACAACGAGGGCGAGATCACCGGCTTGGGCTGGGCGGTCTTCGACAGCGATGTAGCCGGTGCTGACGGCGGCGTCGGCCAGGATGCCGAGCACTCAGGCCAGTGGTCTCTTTCGGGCGCCAGCGATGTGTGGAAAACCACGGCTTCGGCCACGGATTTCCTGCTGGCACCCGTTGATCCGCGCGTCGATTTCAGTGCGATCGAGAGCGCGGTCGAGGCGAATAGCTGGGGTCGCATCAAGTCCGCTTTCGTCCAGTAAACAGGTAGTATTTAGGATGCAAGAACGAGAGGGGATGGGCTAGTCCCATCCCCTCTTCTTCTTGGAGGTGCCATTGTGAAAAAATTGCAGCGCACGACGTGGCTCATCGCGGCCCTGTTGGCTTTGCTCGGCGTCCAGCCAAGCGCGGCTTTGGTCGTCTATCGCATCGGCGGCGAGAGTCTGCCGCCTCCGGCCGAGGTGGACGCTGGTGCCGAGTTTCGCCAGTTGAGCTGGGCCGACTTAGATAGAGATTTAGGCGGCGAGAGCTTTGGGCTGGCGCTCACTGAGCAGATCACGCCGTTTTTCTACAACGCAAGCGATAATATGGCGACGACCTTGAGCGGGGTCAGCGGCAATTTTCAGCACGGCGCGTACAATGGTTTTGAAGATGTCGGCGACGAGTTGAGCTTGGTGATCGACGGGGACCCAACGACGTTTTTCTTGGAAACCCGTCCGAGGGAGCACGCCCATACCTTCCGCGGCACGGCTCTTTTCTTTGATCTCGGCGGCGACTTTGCCACGCGATTGGTCCGCTTCGTCCCAAAGGTGGGCAGCGAGCGCTCGGTCGCTCACGTCATCGTCGCCGCGCAGACCGATGCTGGGGGCGGCGTTGATCAGATTGAATTCGTTGGAGCGAGTGCGCTCAATCGGTCGTTGGGGGAAGCCAAGCAAAAAAAGGGCATTGAGCTAAAGGTGGTCGCGGAAATCTTGGAAAACAAAAATCCGCAGCTCGACATCGAGCTAGACGGGACGCCGATCCGCTATTTGATGATCCACGTGATGCCGCAAGATAAGATATGGGACTTAGCTGAGTTGGAGGTGTACGGCGGCGGTTTCCAAGGCTCGGCCTCGTACCAGTCCAATGTTCTCGATCTAGGCGAATTCGCCAACTTGGGCTGGGTGCGCTGGGGAGGGCGGCAGGACGAGGGGGCGCAAGTGGAGATTCGCTCCCGCGCCGGCGGCGACGAGACGCCGTTGGTGTACTGGCGCAATACCTTCCGTGGCGACGAGCAGGTGCCCTTTGGCGAGGACGGCAAGCTGCTGACCCGCAAAACCTATGGCCGCTTGGGGCCGATCATGCGCGGGGCCATCACCGACGACACCGCCCAATGGGAGCTGTGGTCGTCGCCGTACGAATTCGCCGACAGCGCGGGCGTGGCCCTGCGGGCGACGCGCTCCCACCGCTACGTGCAGTTCAGGATAGCATTCAGCTCCTTCGGCCAAGCCGGCGGACAGCTCGGCTATCTTGAATTCGCCGTTTCCCCGCGCTTGGTGACTAGCTTAGTCGGCGAGATCGATCCTTGGCAAGCGGCCGTGGCTGAGGAACGCACGTTTACCTATGCACTGCGCCCGACGATTGAACCCGGCGACCAAGGATTTGACGGTTTGGACCTGCGCTTGGTCGGCGGCCGGATCGTCGGCGTAGAGGCCGTGCGCCTCAGCGGTGAACCCGTGGCGGATTTTAGCGCAGTGGCCGAGGATGCCGGCGTAGTCCTGGGTTTCCCACGGCTGGATGTCGAGCGCAGTGGCGAGCTGCTCGAAGTGGATGTGCGCGCGGAAATTTTCCGCTTTGGCGCGATTTTTGAAGGCCGGGTAATCGACAGCACAGCGCCGGGGGAGATCGGGCAACTCGTGGCCGCTGGCGAGGCCAACGAGTTGGTAGATGGCAACCAACTTTTGGTGCAGGCGAGGACCCTAGACGATAAGGTCTTAGGAGCCGTGTCGCTGAGCACCGAGGCGTTTACGCCCAATGGCGACCAGATCAACGACCAAGTGGAGATTGCCTACGAGCTGCTCAAGGTGACCGAGCCGGTGCCGGTGGAGGTGCTGGTGCGGGATTTGAGCGGCCGCTTGGTGCGGCGCGTGTACGCAGACATCGATGGCGCGGGCCGACATCCGCATCAATGGGACGGGCGAGACGAGGCCGGCCAGCAGGTAGCTCCCGGTCTGTACATCTGCCAAGTCGAGGTCGAGAGTGGCGGGCAGCGCCAAGTGCAAATGCGGCCCATTGCCGTCGCCTATTGAGGAGCAGGGGCCATGTTGAATGCTGCGTTGTTACTGAGTGTGTTGGGCGTTGTCGCCGCCTATGGACAGGGCCATACAATCTCTGGGAACAGGGTAGTCGTCGATCGGCAGGCGCACTGGCAGCAGTGGACTTTTCCCGGCGGTACGCTCGACATAGACGAAACCGGGGTCGTGCGTCCTCACTTCGTGCCCAAGAACACACTGGCAACGTCAGACATCGCGGCGTTTATCAAGCGCGGCAAGGGATCGGAGGACGCGACCCTGCGCGACGCCCTCAGCGCGGGCACTCGGGCCGCGGATCTGGTCCACCTCTTAGACGGGGACTTGAGCACCTATTGGGAACCCGACCCGGCAAGTCCATTGCGCCAATGGTGGTTTGAGGTCGATTTGGGGCGGCTGGTGGCGGCCACCCACATCCGGCTTACATTCGTCGGCGAGGAGCTAGGCGATCCCTTCCTGCAATTCGTGGTTTTGACCTCGGACGGAGCCGAGGTCACAAAAGGTCAGCGCAGATTCAACCAAGTTTTCCGCACCTTGAAATCGAACAAGGACCAGCGAGAATTTGAAATCGAGTTGGACCCCACGCGCTTTGACCGAGAGGGGCGCATGGTGAGCGACTACATCCGCTTCGTGCGCGTGACGATCACTGACACGGATAGCACGCGAGCCGCCGAGGTGTCGGCTGAACAATACGACCAGCTAGCGGCCGCAGATCAAGGGGCGGTGGATTTTTACAAAAAGGCTGGCGCGGGCCAAGTGCAGGTGAGCAAGGCCACGTACGAGGTGGTTGACTCTGCGTTGCGCGGTGAGATCCGCCGCTACCGCCGCGAGCGGCCGCGGCTGGCCGAGCTGGAGGTCCAGACGCTCGGGGAAAACATCTCGCTGGGCTTGGTGGAGCGCCGAGGCGTCGCACTGCTCACCTTCTTGGACAATGCGCCGGCGACGGCCTTCTTCGACGGCATCTTTGAGACGTCCTTGGCCTTTACCAGCACCGACGAGATACGGGAGTTATTCTTCGATTTAGGTTCTTCCTTCTGGATTGACCGGCACCAGATTTACTACGACCGCCAGCGCAGCCGCTTTCCCAATTACGACTTGCAGACTTCGGATGGCTCGCTGGCTGCGGACGGCTCGCTGGTGTGGACGACGCAGGCCGCACGGCGCAATCGCGCCACGTCTGGCCACTATACCGGAGATGTGTACGACGTGGATACGTTCGCGCCGACGCGGACGCGCTATGCGCGAATTTTGTTCTGGGGCGGCGGTCAGTTCAAGCCGCGCGAGGTGCAGTTCTACGGAGAGGGTTTCCAGCCGGAAGTCGAGTTGGTTTCGCCGCTCATCCGCTTGGGCAGCTCGAAAAACTTGGTCTCGATTGAGTGGGATGGCGACACCGACTTGGGGACCTTTATCGAAATTCAGACGCGCACGGGCAGCGAGTTGGTCGAAGAGTATCGCTACTTCAACAGCGGCGGTGCCGAAGTGTCGGCCGAGGCATACGCCGGCTTGGGCTTTTTCAGCAAGGGGCCGGTCGACACGACGGAAGTCCCCGGAGGCGACTGGAGCGCGTGGAGCTTGCCCTACGAGATGTCGGGCGCGGCGATCACTTCTCCGAGCCCGCGCCAATTTCTGGAGCTCAAGGCCCGCTTGGTCTCGGACGACCCACACCGCGCGGCCGAGCTGCGCTCCATTCAGCTCAACTTCGTCGAGCCGCTGGCCAACCAGCTTTTAGGCGAGATCGAACCCGGCGTCGTAGGCGCGTTGGGCAAGGAGCAGGCGCTTTCGCTTTTCATCAAACCGAATTTCGCCCCCCAGAGTGCGGGGTTTGACGAGGTGCAGATAAGGGCACCGGACAACATGGTACTGGAGTTCCGCAGACTGCGGCTAGGGCGCGAGGCCCAATGGGACAGCGCGGAACTGGTGACCTCAGCAGAAGTAGTGGCGACCGCCCCGGACTCTTTGTGGGTGCGGTTAAGCGAAGTCGTCCCCCCGTCCGCAGCCGATCTGATTGAGGTGCAATTCGCCACCGCCCTTTACTTGCCCGGTGCCGTGTTCAAGGCGTCGTTGGGACATTCGGCCCTTGAGAACTCTTGGCAGCGGGTTGATCCAGCGGATGCAACGGAGTTGGCGACCGGGCAGGGGATGCTGTTGGTCGGCCCAGAAGGCGGCCGCCACGTGCTGGGCGATCTGAGCTTTGGCAGTGGGGTCGCGACGCCGAATGGAGATGGGATCAACGACGAGTTGGTTTTTTCATTCGCGGTCACCAAACTGACCGGCACCCAGCCGCTCCACGTGCGGATTTACGACCTAGCCGGCCGGCTGGTGCGGCACTGGCAGGAGACGCGGCCCTTGATCAGCGGCGAGTACGCCCTGCGCTGGTCGTGCGAGGATCAATCCGGCGCGCTGGTCGCCCCCGGACTGTATTTGCTAGAGGTGGAAGTGGTGCCCAACGACGACTCGCGCGTGGAGCGCACCGCGCGGCACCGCCTCGTTCACGTGGTGTATTGAGGGAGGTTGCGATGTACTGGTTGCCGATCGCGCTGCTGTTGCTAGCGGCACTGCAAGGCACGGCCGAGACGCGGAGCATTGCCATCGGCGGCGCGAGCGGATCGTCTTGGCAAGACGGCGGCGGCCAGATACAGGCGATTTTCCCGACCGGGGCCAGAGCGGTCGAGAGCGGCAACACCCCGGGTGGCGTGATCGATTTCGATCCCGGGGACCGAGAGGGTTGGATTTTTCCGCAGAACGTCGTCGAGGGCACCAATCTAGCGCTCGGCCTACTCGGACGCGGCGGCTCGGTCACCTCGCCGACGGTTCTCGAAGCGGGCATTGAGTCGCAGCTAGAGACGATGATCGACGGCGACGGCGAGACGGCCTTGGAGCGCAAGAACGTGGCCGTCATTCGCGGCATGGCCATGGACTTCGACCTAGGCGCTCGCTTTGGCGTCAATCGCGTCCAATTCTTCCCGCGCAATGGCCACCCGGATTTTCCCGCCGACCCATTCCAAGAGGACTTCATCCGCGGCTACGAGCTGTTTTTCAACGACGGCAGCGAGGAGACGCAAGGCGCGGGCGGTCCAGAATGGCGCTCGTTTCGGTTGAATGCTGCCAACCAAGACGCGCTGGTCGAACTGAGCATTCCCCCGCAATTTGTGCGCTTCATCCGCTTGCAGTCGCGCACCAGCAATGGTTTTGAGATCGCCGAGTTCCGCGTCTTTGGCACCGGCTTCGTGCCCACGGCCGAATACATATCCAACATATTCGACCTCGGCCCAGATTTGGGCTTGTGGGGGACCATTCGCTGGGTGGAAGAAAGCGTCGGCCCGGCTGGTTTCGCCAACGCGCGCGTGCGCACCCGCACCGGCTTGGACGACACCCCCTTAGTCTATACCCGGCGCTTCTTCTTTGAGGGAGTCCAAGTCGAGGTCCCGTGGCAAAAGAACGCTACGGTTGCGACCGAGGACGGCGAGGTCAATCTCGACCAAGCCGACTTAGCGCGTGCGCGTGCGCTCTTTGGCGCGCTGCCGCTGGAGGAGCGCAACGCCATCTCCCTGTCGTCGGATGACTACAAGGGCTTGGGTGCCGAGCGGGGCAATGTGGTCGCCGACCTAGACGCTTGGAGCCCGTGGTCCTCGCCCTACGAATTGGGGACCCAGTTGACCGAGGCAGAGATCGAGGACAGTCAATTGGGCGTGCCGATTGTCTCGCCCGGGCCGAGGCGGTACATACAGTTTCGCATCGACTTTCTCAGCGAGGATTTGGAGGCGGCCACAGGCATCGGCCCACTGGCCTTCACCGTGGCCACGCCGCCGCCGGCCGCGCAGATTCTCGGCGAGATCTTTCCGCGGCAGGTCGATTTGGGCGAGCCAGTGGATTTCGTCTATGCGGTGATGCCCACGTCCATTCGGCCCGGCGTAGATACGGGCTTTGATGGTTTTGAGATCGCCACGCCGGTGCGAGTAGAGGTCATTGAGTCCATCGAAATCGTCGATGCCGATGGGCAGGTTGAGGCCGTGGACTTTTCAATGGCCGATCTTGCCGCGCTGCCGGCTACGGACGAGACCGGACGCTTTGCCATTGAGTCGGTCGATGCGCGCCGCTTTCGCGTGCGCTTCCCCCTCATTGCCGAAAGCGAGCTGGCGACCGGGCGGACGGCCCAGCTCAAAATTCGCTTTCGCAGCCGCGTGTTGCGCTACGGCACCAAGTTCGCCGGTTTTGCCTTCAACAGCGATGAGGGTGATGTGGGGCAGGAGGTCGTCGCTGGCAACGTGGCCGCGCTGGCTCCCGGCGACGACGATATCGTGGCGGTTGGCACGGAGACGAACCGGGGTCTTTCGGTGGATGTGCCGCTAGCTGGCGGCAGCGCCCTGTTGATCAACATGCGGGCCGACCCCCGGCCCTTCAGTCCCAACGGCGATGGAATCAACGACGCGACGCATGTGTACTACGATCTGAGCCGTTTGGTCAGCCCGTCCCCGGTTGATGTAGAAATCGTCGATTTGGCTGGCCGCCGGGTGCGCCAGCTATTTTCCGGCCTCCAGGGCGGCGGCTCGTACGCCATGCCTTGGGACGGCGCGGATGCGAACGGGGACGCGCTGCCGCCGGGTATTTACTTAGTGCGCGTAACGCTGGCCAGCGATACAGGCGGCGAAAGCGCGGTTAGAGTTGTCGAACTAGTGTACTGATTAGGGAGGGTCTAATGCGAGACCTACGGTGGATACTCGCCGCCTTGCTGGTCGCGGCGCTAAGTGCCCACGCCCAAGGCCGGCGCTGGGGCGCGGACATTACCTATGAGCCTCGGGGGCCGGGCGTGCTCTTCGACGCCTTGGATCCAACGATCAAGCGTTGGTACGTGCCGCAAGAGCTGTTTGCCGACTACGGTTGGCAGCAGTGGCAGTACACCAACTACGCGCGCGACGCGTACGAGCGCTACGTCAGCACCACGATTGAAGGCTCCCCGTTTTACGACCTATACGGCAACTACTTGACGCGCGGCTGGCTCATCTACGACTGGACCCAGAACCAGCCCGTGCAATTTGGTTCGTCCATCTTCAAGGATCCGCGCTTTAACAACTGGTTCAACGCGGTCACCATTAGCTCGGACTCGCAGGGGCAGTTCTACTATGCGATCACAGTGGGTGATCGAATCCGCACGACCCTGACCCCGCTCACCTTCTCCAAACCCGCCTTCAGCGGCGTGCAGATGGACTTTGCCGCGGACAAGTACGAGGGCACCCTGCTCTTTTCGCGGGTGAGCCGTCCGGTCATCGGCAGCACGCCCACCGCCCCCACTGGCATCACCAATGCGACCAACCTGATGGCGGGCCGCGCCGTGGTGCAGATCGGCGATTTCGTGGCCGTGGGGGCCAACTTAGTCAATGCGCGCAACTCCACCACCGTGGCCGACGCGTTTGAGCGCAACCCCTTCGTCGGCACCCTCGCGGCCAATCAGGGCAGCCTGCCGGTCTCGGGCCTTGCCCTGGTCCTCAGCGACGACTCGCCCGAGGACGGTCGGGGCGGAGCGACCCTGTTTTCGCACGACATTCTCTTGACGAGCGAGGATCCAGAGACGGGGGAGCGCGAACAGTTTAGGCTCCGCGACGTGGTCTCCGATCCGGCGCGGTGGCCCGTGGTCTCAGGCGGGGCACCCAAAGAAGGGGCCTTGGCGGCCGACGGCGACGAGAAGATCGTCATCAACTACGACTTCACGGATATCGCCTATACTGGCCCGCGTCCCTCAGAGCTCGTCGCCGTGCAGTTCGACTTAGTCTTGGCCAATGACTACAAGGTGCAGGTTTGGTCCGACCGGCAGACGGGTAGCCGCGCGCTGCCGGTCTTGCCGCTGACGGGCCAAGACATTGAAGATCAGTCCCCGGCGTTGTTCGATATTCTCAGCGCCGAGGGCAATGTGCAGGACAATTCCAATCAGCAGCGGGTCGTCTTCGACTATGGATTGCCGTCGTCCCGCTTGATCTACGGCTTCACCGTGGAAGCCACGGATATCAAGGGCGTGGACCTATACGCGGAATTCGACGTCAGCCGCGCGTACAGCCAGTACCCCAACCCGGCGCGCCAAGCAGCCGATCGCTCGCTGGCCACGCACGCCCGCGACGCCGAGGCTTGGATGATCAACGCCTCAAAGATGGCCGCGCCGTTTTACTTTTTCGGCGAGGCGTACAGCATGGACCCAGATTACTCGACGAGCTCGTTTATCGTAGATGACGGCGGGGACATCACCTACGACAATCCGCGCACGTCCCTGTACGAGCTGGTTGACGACAACGACGACCAAGACCGCTCGGCCGATTGGTTCCGCTTTTCGCAGGGCGGCGGCGATGTGGCCGTCTTCCCAGGGTGGGACGAGAACAACGATTTCGTCTCCGACTTCAACCAGAACGACAACCGCATTCTCAACAACCGCATCCCGGATTACGAAGAACCCTTCTTCCGCTATGCGGCCGATCGCCCGGAGTTTTTGTTCGGCATTGACCTGAACAACAATGGTTGGATCGACCGCTTTGAAAACGACGACTTGCCCGACTACCCCTACAAGGTCGATCGCCGGGGCTACAACCTATACGGCGGCATTTTCCTCGACCCGCACACGCGGCTGACGTTGGGCAGGCTGAGCGAAGAGAGTATGGCTTCCGACGGACGCAACCGCGCCGCGTATGGCCTGCTGACGTACGACCGCGACTTCACTTGGGGCCGGTTGCGGGCCTTTGAGATGCTGCGGCGCGTGGAAGACGATATCGCCGACGACCGGCGCGAGATGACGCCGCACCTCGAAGTCAACTCGCTCGCGCTGGTGCGCGACATTCTGCCGGCGCGGGACACGTGGATCAACACGACCTATTTACAGCTCGACTACCAGCCGCTCGACAATCTAAATGCGATCAACAAGTTCAAGTACGAGCGCTTTTGGCAGCAGGGCAGCGCGTTCAAAAGTCGCGTCAAAGGCCCGGCGCTCAACCAAGGCAGCCACTTGATTGGGTTGATCAACAAAGCGGATTACACCTTTGGCTTGGCCGGCTTCAAGTTGCAGCCCAAGGTCAAGAGCGAGTACCTCAACCAGACTGCGTTTGAAGCGCGCGCTGCGGACCGCGAGGAGTGGGTCGGCACGGGCATCGTACTGCTGAGCCATCCGCTGTTGAGCCAGTCACTGGTGGAAACGGGAGTAGAGTTTTCCCTGTTCCGGGACTTGATCCTCGACGAGGACGAGCAACTCGCCAACGGCCCGACCGGGCCGACGGGAGACTTTCGCAACTTGGTGTTGGCTCTGCAATGGTCCAGCGCTGGTTCCTACTTGGGCTACCGGCTGACGACGCAGTTTGGCTTTAGTTATACGCGCTTGTGGGAGGAGCGGGTGATTATTGGCAGCGAAGACTTGGAGCGGACCAATGAAGTCAGCGCCTTTAGCACTAGCTTTATAACTGTGTACGCGGGGCTGGAGTAATCCTATATCACGTACAAGATGAATCCGCAGATGGACGCAGATAGACGCAGAATAGGATGCACGAGACGATCTAGAATCGTTCAAATCATTTTGGATTGTTATATGAACACCAGTTTGCGCCGCGTCGGCGCTCTCTGCTGGGTCGCGCTGCTTGGGGCCGCGCCGCTCAACGCCCAGCGCGAGGATTACGGCAGCCGCTTGGGCCGCATCGAAACGGGCCAGCCGATCTACTATTCGGCCGGCACGGGGCTGCGCATGGAGGCCGTCTATCCCTCGTTGCAGAAGTGGTATTTGCCGCAGGAAATCGCCGGTGAGTACCGCCGGCAGTGGGCCTACACCAACTACGCCCGGGACCCATATCGGCGCTATCTCGACCCGGGGTTGGAGGGCGGGTACTTCTACGACCTCTACGGGCGCTTCTTGAACAAGGGCTGGTTGATCTACGACTGGCGTCAGGTGCAGCCGACCGGCTCGGGCGGCTCGGGCATTTTGCAGGCTGGCCAATACGGCTCGTGGTTCCGCAACTTGGTCATTGCCGGCGACACCAAGGGCCAGCACTACTTCTCGGTGCTCATCGGCGACGAGATCTTCGCCATGCTGACGCCCATGACCTTTCGCAAGACCGCGTACAACGGGGTTATGTTCAACTACGCGGCCGACCGCCTGACGGCCACCGTGCTCATGTCGCGGATCAACCTGCCGCTTTTTCGCACGGACCCCTTTCCCGTGACAGAGGACAATTTCACCAACCTCATCGGTGGGCGCGTGGTCTTGGACTTGGGCGCTACGACGCGGATCGGCGGCACCTTTCTCAACGCGCACAACGGCCGGACGGCCTCCGACCGCTTTGAGGGCCACCCGCTCAAGGGCAAGCTGACGAGCGGCCAGCTAGACAGCCGCATCGACCGCATCGTGGTGCGGCTGACCGACGATTCGCCCGAAGACGAGGGCGGCGGGGCCGTGCTCTTTGGCAGCGACATTGAGATTGAGACGCGGATCGGCGACCGCGACACCCTGCTGATTGGCAGCGAGATTGGCTTTGCACCGCGCATCATCGGTGGAATCGAGCGGGGTGGTTTTCTGACGGCCGAGGGCCGGGGCGAGGCGAGCCAGATATTGCTCGAGTACGTGTTTTCCGACGAAGATCCGGCGGTCGTGGATCTAGAATCCGTGGTGCCGAGCGCGGACTTGGTCAACCAAATCAGCCGGGTGCGCTTCCGCTTGGTGTTGGGCAACGACTACAAGGTAGAGGTCACGTCCAACCGCCAGACCGACAACAGTCCCAGCGGCGAGCAGCCGCAGTTTCGCACGGTCGCCCGGGCCGATGGCAACGTCTGGGACAACTCCAACCAGCGGACGGTGGTCTTCGACTACGGACTGCCGACAGCGACGCAGGTAGCCGGGCTGACGCTCCAGGCCGACGATTGGGCTGGCTTCCGCGTGTACGGCGAATTCAACGTCAACCACCAGTTCACCCAGTACCCGACGCGGACGCGGGATACGCACAAGGCATCCTCGGGCATCGCTGGGGATCGCGCGGCTCTTGGCTGGATGGTCAATGTCTCGCGCCGCTTTGCGCCGTTTTACTTTTTTGGTGAGGCATTCGGCCTAGACGCCGAGTACGACACGAGCCCGCGCTTTGTCGATAGTAGCGGTCGGGTGGATTGGTCCAACGACGACGAAGCGCGGGCGCGGCACGTGTACGACTTTGTCGATGACAACGACGACAACGACCGCATCAACGACCAAAAGCGCCGCTTTGACGACGGTCGCACTAGTGAGCAGCGCAGGGGCCTCGCGCGCACCTTTGAGGGCTTTGCCGACGACGCAGTCTTTCCCGGCCTCGACGAGAACAACGACTTCATTTCCGACTTCAATCAAAACGATCTGCGCGAGCGTCCCAATTTCTTACCCGACTACGAAGAGCCTTTTCTCCGCTACAATGTCGATCGGCCCGAGTATCTCTTTGCCCTCGACCTGAACAACAATGGCTGGGGCGACCGCTTTGAAAACGACGACGAGCCCGACTATCCCTACAAGCGCGATCGGCGTGGGTACAACGCCTATCTCAGCGCGGAACTCCGGCCCGAACTCAAGCTGACGACTGGGCAGGTGTGGGAGCGCAAGCCGACGACGGGTGCGCGCAACCGCACGTACTATGCCCTGCTGGCGTACGAACAGAGCTTTGCCGGATTGGGCACACTGACGGCGTATAATTCGCTCAAGTGGGCCACTGACGAGATCGCCGAAGACTTGGTGCAGTGGATTCAACTGCGCCCCGTGCTCGGTCGCCCGAGCAATTCCCCCGGCGGCATGACCGCGATCCGCGATCCACTGGGCATGGGCGACGCCTTGGTCAACAAGCTGTGGATAGGCGCTGAGCGCCGCGGTCGCACTGGCCTCCAGAGCGAGAGCAAGCTGCTGTATGAATTAATACGGCAACGGCGCGAGGATGCCGTTGACCGCGAGGGTCGCCCCTTGCAACGCAATGCGCGCCGCTTGGGGCTGATCAACAAGGCCGAGTATCCGGTGCATCTGGGCCGCATAACCGCGCTGCCGCGCCTCAAGCACGAGTTGTTCATGGACGATACCCCGTTCAATATCGAGCGGCAGCTAGGCACTCCCACGGCCGAACGGCGCGACTGGAGCGCGCTGGCCTCAATATTGGTAAAGGTGCCCTTTATGAAACGCTCGGTCGTACAGTTCGGCACGGAGTACCTGCACTTCCGCGACATGGTTGTAGAAGAGGCCACCGTCAACGCAGGTGATCCCACCGGGGACTACAACGAGACGTCCTTTGCCGTGCAATTGTCCAATACAACTTCGTACTTGGGCTATAAGCTCATGTCTCAAGTGGGGCTGCGCATCGACAAGCGGCGGATAGAGCTCGCGGAGGAGAAGGCCCGCACCGAAACCAGTGGATTGACTTTTGTCACAGTACAAGCAGGACTTAGTGAGTAGAGCGAAGCACGCGGTATATTGGCTGTGGCTCCTCGTTTGCTGGAGCTGCAGCACCCCCACCGAGGACTTGGTGGTGGCCCGAGTCGGCGAGGTGGAAATCGACGCCCCCCAGTTGCTGGAATTTGAAGAAAGGCTACACCCCGATCTGCGGAGCAAAAAGACGGGTGCGGACGCCTATTTCGACTACTTGCAGACCATGATCGACAAGGAGCTCATGGTCCTGGAGGCCAAAAAGCGGGGCCTCGACCAGTGCGCCGACTTCCGCCGCAAGATGGACAAACTGCATAGCGACCGCGTCTTGCGCCGCTTTTTGCAGCTAGAGGTGCATGACAAGATCGTCCACACGCAAGAGGAGATGCTGGCCCACCAGCGAGAGACGGGCCGCGACCGCGCCGTGCAAGTGCGGCGCATCGTAGTTGCCACAATAGAAGAGGCGCAAGCGATCAGGGCGGCCTTGGAGGGTGGCGATGACTTCGACATATATGCCAGCCGCAACCTGCTCGATGCGACCCAGCTAGAGGGGGGCCGCTACCTGATCAAGGACGAGCTATACCCACGCATCTTGCAGGAGAAGGTCTTTCCGCTGGCACTGGGCCAGTTCTCGGAGCCAGTGCTCTTCAACGACCAGTTCGGCGTGTACGAGGTGACAGCCGAAGTGCCGGTCAAGCTCTCGGTCGTGCAGTCGGTCATCGAGGCCGAGTTGCTCAAGGAGAAGCTGCCGCCGGCCGTGCAGGCGCTGTCGGCCCGCTTGCGGCAAGAACTCGACTTTGTGGTTTACGACCAAGCCTTGGAGAGCGTGCGCGACCGCATCGGGCAGGGTGCTAAGGCGTTTTCTGCGGAGGAGCGCGAGCAGCCGATCTACGAACACGCGAGCGGCGTCTTTACCATCGGCGATCTGCTCGATTTCGCTCGCGAGCTAGGCGTTGGCTTCCGAGAGGACGCGCCCGAGCAGTTCGACTGGTTCGTCCAAGACATCGTCGAGCCGCGCGCGCTGCTCTTGGCCGGCGCGTATGCAGCGGGCGTTGACCGCGAAGAAGCAGTGATCGCTTGGTTCCAAAAGCGGTGGCTGTCAAACTTGCTGGTGGCCATGCGCCGGGACGTGGTCGATGGCGTCTTCGCCAGCCGCGAAGAAGCCCGAGAGTTGTACGACCGTCACCCCAACCTTTTCCGCCCCCTCGAATCGATCGGCGTGCAGGAAATTTTGGTTCGCACCGAGGAGGAGGCACTGGCGCTGCGCGAGGAAGTGGAGCGCGGCGGCGACTTGGGTGCGCTGGCCGCCGAGCACACCCTGCGCCGGCGCGGCAAAGCCAACGAGGGCGAGTTCCACCTGCATCCTTGGGAGAAGCAACAGTTCGTGCCGCTCTTTGAGGCGGCACAAGGGCAAAAAATTGGCGCACTCATCGGTCCGATCGCCTTGGAGGTCGCGGCCGCTGAAGTGCTAAGTTCCGAACCGATCAGCGGCCCGTACTACGCCATTTTCCGCTTGCTCGATTCGACGATCAACGCCGCACCAAGGCCCTTTGCGCAGGCCGAGCGCCGCGCTCGGGCACTGGTGCGCCGCCAAAAGCAGGAGCGGCTCTTTGGGCAATTCATCATCCAATTGCGCCACGAATACGCGGCGCAAATTGAGGTCTTCCGCGCGCAGGTGGAGGCCCTCGTCCGCAACACATGAGGAGGCTAAAGTGGTAAGAATTGAAGGGAACATACCGTTTGTCGAGCCGCCCCAATGGGCCGTTCTCGAGCGCAGCCTAATCGACCTGATGGACATGTCCGTCCATCCGCTCATGGAGCGCTACGTGCGCCCGGACGGCTCGGTGCTGTGGCCGCCCACAGAGGACTTTAGCAGCATCGACGGCCTCGACGACGCGTACGAGAGCTTCCACAACTGGCCGCTCTTTTACTTGATGGGCGGCGGCGATCACGTGCTCGAATATTCTCACCGCACTTGGGAGGGCATCACCCAACAGTTCACCCGCTACGACACCGGCCACGGCCATCCCATGGTCGTCAAAGAATACGAGCAAGGGTACGACTGGATGCACCAAGGCGAGGGGTACTTGTTTTTTTATTTGCTGTGCCTCGCCGATCCAACCGAAAAGAACATTGAGCGCGCCAAGCGCTATGCGGGTTTCTATCTCAACGAAGACCCAGAGGCTCCCAATTACGACGCGGAGCAAAAGCTCATCCGCTGCGCCCACAACGGCAGTATGGGACCGGCGCATCGCAATTTTGAAAAGCACTACACGGTCTATCGCTACGCCCAGTGGAAACCTTGGCCCTTGCCCTTTCACGACATTCCCGGCATTGAGACGGTCGAGGATTTGCAAAAGCCGGGCATGGAAGAGAAGATGGGCCAAACGCTCGTCGAGCGCATGAGCCGCGGCGATGTGGCCTGCAACCTCGCCGCTACCAGCATGGTGACCAACGCCTATCTGTGCAGCGGCGATGACAAGTACCGAGCTTGGGTCGAGGAATACACCAACGCGTGGATCGAACGCACCCGGCAAAACAACGGCATCCTACCCGACAACGTCGGCCTGTCGGGGCAGATCGGCGAATACATCGACGGCAAGTGGTACGGCGGCTACTACGGCTGGACGTGGCCGCACGGCTGGCACCATTTGAGCGACGCCTGCATTGCGGCCGCGGAAAACGCGACTTTGCTCTCCGGCGACTTGCGCTACATGGACTTCCCGCGCTCGCAAATTGACGTGCTGATGCAGCAGGGGGAAATGCGGGGACAGACGCTGTACGCGCCGCACTTCTACCACGACAAAGGCTGGGACGGGTACAGCCCCATGCAGGCCCATCCCACGACGCACCTCTGGTGCATGAGCATGCAGCAAGAGGACATGGCGCGGCTCCAACAGCAGCGCAACCACGACAGCGACAATTGGCGGCAGGTAAGCTCGCACTCTTCCAAGCACGGCGGCGGCCACGAAGCGGCTTGGACTGCGTATCTCGCAGGCGAATACCCGGACTACCCGGTGGACATCTTGCGATACAACCACGCGCAGGTATATCAGCGCTTGGCCTTCATGCGCGACGACCAGCAAGATCCTGCTACGTACGGCGACTGGTATCTGCAGGTGCGCAATCCCATCACTGTCGAGGGCTTGGTGCAATTGACGATGGGTGCCCCGCTCTTCATGTACAATGGCGGCCTGCTCATGGCCCGCCTGCGCTACTTCGACCCGCAACGCCGCCGGCCGGGCTTGCCGCTAGACGTGGCTGCCTTGGTGGAATCGCTGGCAGACGAGCGGGCCGTCCTGCACTTGGTCAACCTGCACCCGACAGAAGAGCGCGAGGTCTTGCTCCAAGCCGGCGCTTTTGGCGAGCACAGTTTCACCCGCGTTGCCTATCAGCAGCGCCGGTCCATTTCGGCTGAAGAAGCCGGCGCTGGACACTCGCACGCCACCCAATATAAGCAGACCGTTCAGGAGCAGCTAGAGGACCATGCGGTAGAAGTGGAAGGCCGACACTTCACCGTCTGTCTTCAGCCTGGATCGGCGATTCGGCTCGACTTGGGAATGGAGCGCTTCGTCAATAAGCCCTCGTACGCCCTGCCGTGGAATTAGGAGACTACATGCACAACCGCATCAAAGACCAATTCGCTGCGGGTAAACCCGCTTTTGGAACCCAGCTCCGCTTTGGCTCTCCGGCCATTGCCGAACTTTGCGGTCACTCGGGCTTTGACTTTCTCGTCATCGACTCGGAGCACGCGCCGCAAACCCCCACTGGCATCCAGGCGCAATTGCAGGCCATCGGCAATACCCCGGCCACGCCCATCGTCCGCCTGCCGCGCATCGACGAGGAGCAGATTCGCCTCTACCTCGACATGGGTGCGCTGGGCATCCTCGCCCCGTTCGTCAACACTGCCGCGCAAGCCGCAGAAGGCGCGCGCGCCTGCCGCTATCCTCCGGTTGGCATTCGCGGTTTTGGACCGCATCGGGCGGCCCAGTACGGGTTGCGCACTGACGAGTACTTCGCGGAGATAAACGATTTGGTGGTATTCATCGCGTTGATTGAGACGGCCGAGGCGGTCGCCAATATCGACGAGATCCTCGCCGTCGAAGGCGTCGATACGTTCGTCATCGGTCCGGTCGATCTGTCGATCTCGCTGGGGGTGCCCTTTGACTACGAGGGGTCTGTCTTCCAAGACGCTCAGGCCGAGTTGGCCGCAGCCGCTCGCCGCGCTGGTAAGCCCGCTGGTATTGGGGTCTATCGCCCGGCTAGCGACCCGCAGTCAATCCAACGCGCCATGGACGACGGCTTTTCGCTGATTCTCGCTGGCGGCGACGAGCCGTTTCTCGCGGCTGGCTGCCAACAGATGGCGCGCGTTCGCGCCGAATTGGGATACTAGATATGCGACGGCTTGAAGTCCTCTTTCTGCCCCACCCGGTCGCCGCGATTGCCTCGCCTTGGACGACCGACGTGATCGAGGCCGTACGTGCCCGCCACAACCTCCTCATCTTCGACCGCACCCAGCCGGCCGCGCCTCAAATGGCGGGCATTGAAGCCATCGTCGATTTAGGGGGCAATATCAGCCCAGACCTGCTGGCCGCTGCGGCCGATGCTGGCGTCAAATTCCTCCAAGTTCAGACCACCGGCCTCGACCACGTCGATGTCGAGGGGATTCTCAGTACTGGACTGCTGCTCGCCCATTGCCCTGGGCAACTCAGCAGCGTGGCGTTGGCCCAGAGTGCGATGATGTTCATCCTCATGCACGCCCACCGCTACGGAGAGGCGCGGCGGAACTTCGACGCCCGCAAGATGTACGTGCCTACGGGCGTCGAGTTGGAGGGTCTGACGCTCGGCCTGATCGGTTTTGGCGCGAGCGCTCAAGATTTGGCGCGCCGGGCCAAGCCCTTTGGCCTGCGGATCTTGGCCATCGACATCCGCCCCATTGAAGAGGAAATCCTCGCCGAGATCCAACCCGAGTTTCTCGGTAGCCCGGAGGACATCGACCGCGTGGTGGCCGAGAGCGATTACCTGTCGCTGCACCTGCATCTGACGCCGGAGACCCGGCATACTATCGACGCGCGGCGCATCGGTCTGATGAAGGAAACCGCCTGCTTGATCAACGTGGCGCGGGGGGCGCTCGTCGATGAGGACGCTCTGTATGAAGCCTTGCTAGACGGTCGCTTGAGTGGGGCGGGGCTCGATGTGTTCGCTCAGGAGCCGCCCGACGCTGCGGCCCCTGTTTTCCAATTGCCCAATGTGTTTGCCATGCCCCACACCGCCGGTTCGACTGACGGCACCTCGCGCAAGCGGGCGCGTCTGGCCGCGGATAACCTCGACCGCTATGCGCGGGGCGAGGCGCTCGTGGGGCAAATCACGACTAGATTTATCTGAACGTCAGGAGGTACCTCGCGGTGAATGCGCTGATCACGGGTGCCAGTTCTGGCATTGGCGAGACCATTGCGCGGCGGCTGGCAGAGGCTGGGCACCGGGTTGCGCTGATGGCGCGGTGCGCGGAGCGGGTGCAGGCTCTCGCCGCTGAGTTGGATGGCGCGGTAGCAGTGCCGGGCGATGTGGGGATTGTTGCGGATTGCGAAACTGCGGTGCGGGAGTCGGTGGAAGCGTTTGGGAGCCTTGACGCGCTGGTCAATGCGGCGGGCACTTGGGTGGAGGAGCCGCTTGCCGAGGTCAGCTACGAGGATCTGCGCGCCTTTGTCGATACGGATGTAAGCGGCGCGTTGCAGATCACGCGCGCTGCTCTGCCGGTGCTAATGCAAAGCGGCGGGCGGATACTGCATATCAACGGCTTGCAGGGATTGATCCGTGCGCGACCGCCGGTGCTATATGCGGCGGTCGAGTCCGCAGTGCGCGGGTTGTGCGAGAGTCTGCGCTGGGAGGTAGCAGAGCAGGGAGTTCACGTCGGGTTGATCACCCTAGGCGCGGTGGCTAGCCCCGAGCCGGTGGCGTTGCACGAGGGCGGTCGGCGTTGTCGCCTAAGTCGCGACGAAGTTGCCGACGCCGCGTGCTTTGTGCTGGCGCAGCCGCGTGGGGTCAATGTCGATGAGCTGGTGCTGACGCCGCTGGGACAGCAGTGGTGATATGCTTGGAAACTTACAATCGGGTATGCGATGGGCAGCTTTTTGGAGATGGAGGGAGAATAGAATATTACCGATAATGGTATCGGCAAGAAATGATTTCTATGTTCCCGTCCTTTATCCTATAGACTAAGCGATGGGCTCCATCTATGCGTCTGGACCAACAGCCCGCATAATCGAATTTTAGCGGCTTGGGATTTCCTATACCGCTGAATGGATTTCGTTCTATATCTTCGAGGAGACTTAGGATTCTTCGTGATGTTGAGGGGTTTGTTGAAGCCCAATAACGCAGGTCTTTAAGCGCACTCTCTTTAAATACCAAGTTCATTTCGCAAAGATTTTATACTGTCGAAACATTTGCTTTTACTCGGGTCCTCGTTAAGAGCTTCTTGCAAGTGGCGAGCATTAGCTGGTGAACTCAGCAGGTATGCTGTTTCCGAGTAAGATTCAAGCTCTTCCCGCAAGCTTTCAAGCTCTATTACACGAGCTTCTAGACTCTGGACCTGCTCTACTAATAGAGCTATTTCCTTATGGTCATTACGGTCCTTATGGCCCTTGTGAATTTCCATGATTTCTCCTTGCACAGAAGCGTACAAGAAGAACCTCCTTTTGTCAATATTGGTGTTTCATTACAAAAGACACCGTCTCAAGCCGCGACGGGCGTGGGCAATTCTGGCACGTATTCGTAGTCTGGCTCGGCCTTTTGCCGCTCGAGGATGGCGGCGATCTCCGTCCATGCCTCGTACAGCCCCTGCGGACAGTGCGGCAGATCGCTTTTGATTGCCGCGTGTAGCTTGCCGAGCCGGTAGCACGGTACACCAGCGTACATGTGGTGTTCGATGTGGTAGTTCATGTGCCAGTAGAGGAAGCGGAAGAACGGATTCAAGATGACCGTGCGGGTGCAGAGCCGGAAGTCCGGCACGTCGTCCTGCAAGCCGATGTGCTGGGTGTTGTTGCACAAGAACAGCAACCAGCCGCCGTAAAAAGGCGCGAGCGTAACGAGCACAGGCACCATCCACAGGCCGAAGTACAAGGATACCACCACAATTAGGGCGTGCCCCACTAGCAAGAAACGATCCCAGCGGATGAGCCGTCGCCGTTTGTCTGGTTCCGACTCGGGGAAGAGCGCCAATTCCCATTCGCCTTCTAATTTCCCGCGTGCTCGCCGCCAAGTCGTCTTGTAGCGGGCGTACAAGCCCCACGGATTTACAACGGCACTCTTGAGAAAATCCACGAATCGCAATTGGGCCGGTAGGACCACTTCGAGATCGTCGGGCGGGTGCAGGGTGTACTTGTGGTGTTCGGCGTGACTGGTCCAGAAATGGATGTGGTTGTACGCGCCTAAAAAGCTGAACACGCGGAGGAAGAAGTAGTTGAGGAACTTGCTCTTGAAGACCGTGGAGTGACACAATTCGTGGAAGCCGTTGAGCAAAAAGGCGTAGAACGTGCCGTGGAAAAAGAGGATCAGCAGCAACCACGGCAGGGCCAAGTGCTCGGCCGCGTACCAAGCTCCCGCGCCCGTCGCCGCTAGCAGACCTAGATGCCCCAGCGTTTGCAGCAGCCCCCAAAAGTCGCTGCGCTGGTTGAGCGCAGCGAGCGTCTCGCGCGGCAAGGGGCATCGATACCAGTTTATCTTGCGCTGGTTTTTTGTCATTTCCATGGCGTGTTCTCCTCTAAAAAAGCTAGCTTTACTGTCGCAATTTTGCGCTGGCCGGGCAAGTTGTATTCACTGACTACAAGTGCTCTTTCCTTATGTCCTCGACGATGCGGACCAGCACCTCGACCGCGGCGCGGATGAAGCGCTCCCCCTTTTCGGCGGACCCAAAAGTGGGGTCGCCGAAGGTGCCTTGGTCGGTCGATTGGTGGATCCAGCGGTAGCGGGCTACTTGGCCAGCGCGCTCGGACTGCGGCGGGTGGCCGTCCTTTTGCAGGCGACCTGCTTTGACCCACTCGGGATGCAGGGCCATCATCAGCGAAGTCTCCATCTCGCCCGCGTGCCCCCAACCGTGGGGCCCCGCCTCCCTGATCTCGCCTAGCTCGTCGTAGGCAAACCAAGAGGTGCCATAGATTCGCGCGTCGGGACACTTCTCCATTAGGCGCTGGAGGGAGACGGTCATATTCGGGACATTGCCGCCGTGGCCGTTGACGATGAGGATTTTGTCGAAGTCGGCGTGGACCATGCTGCTGACGGTATCGACGATCATGTTGATGTGGGTCTCTGACTGGGCGGTTATCGTGCCCTTAAACCGCAGGTGGTGCGGGGAATAGCCCAGCCACTGCGCCGGGAGACAGAGGACCTGATCGGGGATCTCTGAGTCGAGGCGATCGACGATGGCGGCGACCTCGGCGGTGTCCGTTATAAACGGCAGGTGCGGCCCGTGCTGCTCAAACGCCGCGATGGGATATACGACTACTGTATCTCTGGATACCTGCTCTAGATCGGGCCAGGTGAGTTCAGCTAGTTTCATACCTTAGTTCCCCCAGCGGTCTGGATTGATGCCCGGTGCGTCGTGCTGCATGCCTTGGGGTTTGTGGACCTGTTTCCACTCCTTGCCGGTCGTGTTGCGGCTTTGGAGAAAAGGTTTGGCCACGGCCGGCGCGTTTTCTACCCATTCCGGGTCCCAATCGTCCATCGGCTGAACAGGCCCTGCCCAAGCCGGACGGTAGCCGAACTGGATCAGTTCCCGAGGGGCCAAGTCCTTGTTGGGGTGGGTGCCGTGGAAGAGGAGGGCGGGTATCATTACTACCGAACCAGCTTTGGCGCAGAGGGTGATTTCCTGCGGGTGCGAGACATAGCGCACGTACGGGTTGGCTTGGGCGTGGAACGAGAGATGGGAGCGCGGGATGAGCCGGAAGGGCGCGCGCTCGGGCGGCAGGTCGTCGAGGTAGTAGAGCACCCGCAACAGGCGCGGCGAAGAGCCTTCGAAGCCAAAGATCGACGAGCCGAATGGCTGGCCGTCGGTGTGCATTGAAATGCCCGGCGAGCCGGAGAGGGTGCGGGTAAAAAGCCCGTGCGTGAAGACGATGTCTGGCCCCATCAGCGCTTTGAGGAACTCCGCAATTGGCGGATAGCCGATCAACTCGGCTACCAACCGGCTCGCGCACTGGGGCTCGTGGTGGAAGGTTTGGGCCTCGCTGTAGTCCTTTTGTCCCATCGGCAGGTCTTTTAGCTCGGCCTTTAGCGCCGCAATGTGCTCGGCGTCGAGCACATCCGGCATGAGCACGTAGCCCTCCATTTCGAGATGGCGGATCTGCTGGCTCAGGGAGAAAGCGGCAAAATCAGTCTCATCGACCGTCATAAAGCCGATTTCTTCTTTGGGATCAATTTTTACTGTGGTGGTCTCCATGCTGTCCTCCTTTGGTCGGCGATGAGGGCAACCACAAGGGTTGCCCCTACCGGCGCGACTCTCGCCACTTGTCAAGGGAAAAGTCGTCTGAATCGTACAGGGCAAAAATTTTGGCCTCCTTGTCCCGCACTTCTGCGGCCAATTCCAGCACTTCCTCGGCGTGCTCTAGGGGAATGCGCACGCAGCCGTCGCCGTCGCCAAAGATCAGGTCTCCCGGCCGAATCCGCACCGACCCGACGGTAATTGGTGCGTTGACTCGCGTCGCGTTGAATACGCCGTGACCTGGCACCGTCCCCCAGGCGAAGATCGGCAGCCCGACCCGGCGGATTCCCTCCAAGTCGCGCACTGTTCCATCGACAACGGCTCCCACCGCGCCTAGCCGCTGGTGCAGCCGCGCCATGCCGTCGCCAAAACTGGCTCCGCGTCCGGGACGCGAATCCACGTCCTTCATCACTGCGAATACGGGCCCTTCCATGGCGTCGATTGCTTCGTAGTACCCGTCCCAAGGGACTGCTGCGGAGTCCGGGTCGTTGGTCGTTACTTCCGCGGTCACTGCATAGCCGATGACCGGACCCAATTCCGGTAGCAGATAGTGAATGCGGTGGTCGGTGTACTCTTCGTTGGGCAGGCCGCACTTTAACACGATGGCGTTGAAAATCGTCGGCGAGTCGAATTCCTTAAAAGCGTCTAGTACTTCGGGGTTGACCATAGAAGATTTGCTCCTTTTTGCAATTGCGCGTTTAGCCGCTGATGTCGAACAATTAACGGACTCAACACGTTGATCTAAGGGAATAGAGCGCATTCGCAAGGTGATTGTCAATCCGCTTGGATCGGCAGCGGCGCGTTGGCTCTTGCCTAAGACTGGATTGACGCCTGCACAAGACCTATACTTTGCGCTGCCCTAACGACTGCTCACCAAATCGGAGGATTCCATGACTGCCGAGACGGATTATACGTCAAAGGTTCCCTATTACACTTTCCCGGATACCCTAGCTGAACAGGAGGAAGCGCTAGCCACCAACCCGCTGATGCTGCGCCTGCTCGCAGCGCGCCGCTCGTACGCCGGCGATCCGCATCGCCCCATCTACCACTACATCAACCCCGAAGCCAATCTCAACGACCCCAATGGACTGTGCTTCTGGCGGGGCCGCTACCATCTCTTTTACCAAGCCTATCCACCGGAGGATACTCGCCAGCACTGGGGCCATGCCATAAGCGACGATCTCGTCCACTGGCGCGACCTGCCGTACTGTATTTACCCGAATCCAGAACGCTGCTGCTTTTCAGGTGCCGCGCTGGTCGAGGAAGACCGCGTCATTGCCATGTACCACGGCACTGAGGTCGGCAACATGGTCGCCACTTCTTCGGACCCACTGTTGCTCAACTGGGAAAAGGTCGCCAACAAGGCCGTGATTCCCATCCGCGCCGACGCGCCCTACCGAGTCTTCGACCCCTGCATCTGGAAGCAGGGCGACGCTTATTACTCGCTGTCGGCGGGTACCAAGCCCGAAGGCCCGGCCGGCAAGCCCGTGCGCGCCAACTTCCTCTTCAGGTCGAGCGATCTCGAACACTGGGAGTATCTCCACCCCTTCGCGGAGGACGACGGGTACACGCTAGTCGGCGACGACGGAGCCTGCCCCTATTTCTGGCCGATCGGCGACCGCCACATTCTCCTTTTCTTTAGCCATAGAAGCGGCGGCCAGTACCTGCTCGGCGACTACGATACTGAGCGCGACAAGTTCGTCGTAACCTACGGGGCCAAGTTTAACTTTGGCGCGGCCGCGCCCTCGGGCGTCCACGCCCCTTCGGCGACCCCCGATGGCCAAGGCGGCGTCTTGGTCATCTTCAACATGAATCCCGGCAAACCGACCAAGAACTGGAACCAGATTATGACCTTGCCCCGCCGGCTGACCGTGGTCGGCGACGACTTGGCCATGGAGCCGGCTGGCGACCTTGAGTCGCTGCGGCGGGACCATCAGCACATCGGCAAAACCACCCTCCCCGCCAACGAAGAACTCGTCCTCGATGCGGTCCGGGGCAACGCCATAGAACTCGTCGCTGAAATCGATCCGCAAGACGCGCCCATGGTCGAACTCAATGTCCTGCGCGCTCCCGGCAAGGAGGAGCACACGCGCATTGCCTTTTTCAAAAACCGGGGCTTTAGCAACCGCGTCTTTGGCAGCGACCACCACCAGAGTCTGATCTCGCTCGACACCTCGTATTCTTCTGTCGCGCCCGACGTGCTCTCCCGCGCTCCAGAGACCGCTCCGGTCATCCTCGCCCCGGGCGAGACGCTCAAGCTGCGGGTCTTTGTCGATAAGAGCGTCGTCGAAGTCTTTGCCAACGGTCAGCAATGCGTGGCTGCGCGGGTCTATCCTGACCGCGCCGACAGCGTCGGGGTTTCGCTGCGCGCACAGGGCCAGAGCGCCGAATTGCTCTCGCTCGACGCCTATCAGATGCAGGACATCTACGCATAAAGGAGCACGCTATGAACGAAGAAGAAAAATTCGTCTTCGACTTAGAGGGCTATCTGGTCATCAAAGACGTCCTTAGCCCGCAGGAACTGGACGATCTCAACGCGCTGGTAGATCGGTATATCAACGGCTGGGACAACCACCCCCGCAACGACCTGAACAAGGTCAGTAGCTGGGGGCAAGCGACCAAGAATCTGATTGACCACCCCAAAATCTTGCCCTACTTGGTCGAACTCATCGGCCCCAAGGTGCGCATTGACCACGACTACGCCATTATCATGGACCGCGGCGACACCCGTGGCGGTCTCCACGGCGGTCCCAGCCAAGATACCGACCACTGGTTCAGCTACCGCGACGGCCAGATGCGCAATGGCCTGAGCGTGGTGACCTTTTTTCTCGCCGATGCCAATGAGGGCGACGGCGGTTTTGCCTGCGTGCCGGGCAGCCACAAGACCAATTACCCCCGCAACCTGCCGCAAGATGTCAGGCACTTTGAGCGCGACGCGCATTACGTGGTCCAACCGACGGCCAAGGCCGGGGATGCGCTGTTTTTTACCGAGGCCCTGATCCACGGGACCATGCCGTGGCGCGCCGAGCACCAGCGCCGCACGTTGCTCTACAAGTACAGCCCTGGGTACTCGACGTGGGCCAAGGAGTTTTACAACCTCAAAGAGTACGGCGAGCTGACCGAACGCCAAAAGCGCATCATGGCTACCCCTTCGATACATGAACATCCCGAGATCGTTTAGAATCCGCAGATGAGCGCAGATGAGCGCAGATGGGGGATGATGTTATTCTGCGTCCATCTGCGGATAAGATCTCTTTAGACTATAAGGAGCACACCATGTCCGACTCATACTTGCTACGCGGAAAGAAAGCCTTCGTCACCGGCGGCAAGCGCCGCATTGGTCGCGGCATTGCCTTGGCTTTAGCCGAAGCTGGCTGCGACGTGGGAATCAACGACCTGCACGAGGACGACGATGCTGGTAAAACTTTGGACCTGATCCGCGCCATGGGCCGGGATGCCGAATTCTTCGCTGGCGATATTTCCGCTAGCGCCCAAGTCGAGGCGATGTTCGCGGCCTTTCTCGAACGGTTCGGCCGCATTGACATCTTGGTCAACAACCCCTACGGCGGCACGGGCGAGCCTTTCCTCGAACTCAGCGAGGAGAATTGGGACCAAAATCTCGACGTGGGGCTCAAGGGTTTTTTTCTGTGCTCGCAACAAGCGGCGCGTGCCATGGTGGCGCAGGGCGACGGCGGAGCCATCGTCAGTACCTCCTCGGTACACGGGCGGCGGGCGTGGAAGAACGACACGGCCTACGGGGCCGCCAAAGCTGGCGTCTTGCGCCTGACCGAAAGCATGGCCGTTGACTTGGGCGAACACGGCATCCGCTGCAACGCCATCATGCCCGGATACATGGACACCGATCACGTCTTCAACGAACCGCCTCCGGCATTGGGCGTTCTCAATGAACGGCTCCACAACATAGTTCCCCTGCGGCGTCCGGGAACCCCCGAAGACATTGGCCGGGCGGTGGTCTTTCTCTGCTCGCCGGCCGCTGGCTGCATCACCGGGGCGTCTTTGCCGGTGGATGGGGGGCTTTTGGCCGCCTCGGCCGCTGAGTAGGATCATCGACGGAACTCGTCGGCCCACACATGCCCAACTCGCCTTTTAGCGTCAAGCGACTGCCCCACTCATGCCCAAATCGCTTTTCAGTATCAAGGGACTGCTAACCGGCATCGCCCTCTCCCTAGCGGTGGGTCTGCTCGCGCCGTACGGGGTCGTGTTCAATTACTACTGGGTCGGCTTCAATCCCTCTTCACCGGGTGCGCTCTTTCTCTTTTTTGTCCTGACCTTTGCCGTCAATGGATTTGTGGCTCTGCTCGGCCGCCATTTCGCCCTGGCCAAAGCCGATCTGGTGCTGATTTATTGCATGTTGATGATGGCGGTCACGGTGCCGACTTGGGGCCTGATGTTCTTCCTCATTGGCACCATCGTCTATCCCTTCTACTACGCCACTCCGGAAAACAACTACGCCGAGCTGTTCTACGACTTTATCCCCTCGTGGATCGCGCCACAGGACTTCGAGGCGATCAAGAATTACTACGAGGGCCTGCCAAAAGGTGAGTCCATCCCGTGGGGCGTCTGGGTGGAGCCGATGGCCTATTGGCTGGCGTTGATCGTGGCCATGAGCTTCATGCTGATCTGCATGAGCGCCATCCTCCACCGCCAGTGGTCGGAGCACGAGCGGCTGACCTACCCGATGGTTCAGCTACCGCAGAATATGATTGAGAAGGACGCCCAGATGCGCGTGGCTCCTTTTTTTAAGGATCAGCGGATGTGGCTGGGGTTTGCCGTGCCCTGCGTCCTGCTCAGTCTCAACGCCCTCAACCACTACTTCCCCATCGTACCCGAATACAACCCTCGCGGCCGTTTTTCCTTCTTGAACCATACCTTGCACCTGCCGGTTGCGCTCAACTTGGCTTGGGTCGGCTTCTTCTACTTGGTCAATCTCGAGATCACGTTCAGCATCTGGTTTTTCTACGTGTTCTCCAAGGTGGAGGAAGGGGTCTTTAAGACGCTCGGCATTGCCAGCACCGAGCGCCTGAGCGCGTACGAGTACTCGCAGCCAGCCGACCTGACTCATCAAGCCACTGGCGCGGTCATTGTGTTGGTGCTCTTTGGACTGTGGACGGCCCGGCCCCATCTCAAAGAGGTCTGGCGCAAGCTCTGGGACCCGCACGGTGGCGTCGATGACAGCGAGGAGTTGCTTAGCTATCGCACGGCCTTGCTCGGCTTTTTGGGCAGCTTGCTGTTCGTCGCCGTTTGGCTCTGGCGCTCGGGGGTGCCGATTGCGGTGCTTCCGGTCCTGCTCGTCGTCAGCTTGCTGTTCTTCATCTTGGTCGCGCGCGTGGTAGCCACCGGCGGCGTGGCCACTGCTCGCAGCCCCATTGTGCCGGCGTACTTCATCATCTCGGGTTTGGGCACCTCGGTCCTCGGGGCCAAGGGCTTGGTTGCCCTCAACTTCACCTTTATTTGGCAGGGCGAATCGCGCACTTCGCCGATGGTTGCCTGCGCCAATGGCCTCAAACTCGCCGAGCTGATCCCCGGCCCCAAGACGCGGCTGTTTTGGGGCCTGATGCTGGCGCTGGTGTGCAGCCTTTTGGCCGCGGCCTACATGACCTTGAAACTGGCCTACACCCATGGAGCGGTTAACCTGTCGCTGATCAATTGGGCCGGTGCCCACGGCTGGCCGTACATCGGCCCGACCATTCTCAATATGCCCGAGGCCGACATGCGCGGCTGGCTCTTCAAGGGGATCGGCGCAGCCGTGGAGGGCTTTTTAATGTGGGCGCAGCACCGGTGGTTTTGGTGGCCCTTTCACCCGATCGGCTTTGCCATTGCCGTGGGTTGGCTGACGAGTCAGATCTGGTTCTCGGCGCTGATCGCTTGGTTGTTGAAGCTGATCATCTTGCGCTTTGGCGGCGTGCGCTTGTTCCAAAACGCCAAGCCGTTCTTCTTGGGGTTGATTTTGGGCGAGGTGTCCGTGTCGGGGATATGGGGCGCGATCTATGCGCTGACTGCGGAAAAGGGGCGCTGGCTGACGAACATGTAGCGAGTTGATTTAAACATTAGCCTCCACCATCACCTCAACAGTTGCCAGATGCGCTGCAACGCGCACATCCATCGGCTGCGCCGTCGGGGTTTCTGACGTCACTAGATGCCCCGTATGGCCTCGCTGGACCAAAGCGATAGGTATGCCCTCCCCGTACTTCCGCCTTGCCACCTCCATATTGGGATGAATCACCCCATTGACCGCAACCTCGCCCTCAATCTCGGCATTCTCGTTAATCGGACAAACCCGTGCTACCTGCTCGACCATCTCCCGTCCCAGAGGTCTCCGGTCGCCAAACATCTCGTACAGATAAAATCCCGGACTCTCCCAATCCTCGTGCAAATCGATCACACCCGCAAAAACTCTTCCCGCCAAAAAACCCTGCAAGATCTCAATCTCGGGCACATCATCGCGCAAAAACGCCCAATTCACATCGACATCCTGTGCATTGAGCCGGGCATTGTGGACATAGCTCCACGGACACAAACACGGAATAACCTCAAAACGCACCCTATCAGCCCAGCGCTCCCATCTGCCCTGCAAAAAAGCGAGCGCGGCCTCCACCCCAGCCGGTTCATCGCCGTGCGTCCCTCCATTGATATAAACAACAGGCGCGTCTCCCCTGCCAGCAGACGCAGACAAAATCGGCAACCCTTCAACCTCGCCCAATATCTGCACATCAATACCAGACACCGCTTCCACGCGCCTGACAACAGCATCGTAATCCCGTTGGCTCATCACATATCCCGAAGCAGATGAAAAAGGGTTTCTTTGACGGTCATGGTTTGTGCATCCTAAGTGTCAGTTGATTTGTGCGAATCTCGGATACCTAATATTCTAAAACCTTTTAAAAACCGAGAGAAGGGAGAAAAGTTATGCCGATGTTCAGAAGTGAAGACCAGTACCCCGATTGGTGCGAGTTGGAACACTTTGAGGTTGTGCGGCTCGACGCAGGCGATGGACACAGCTTTGTGCGCCGTGGAGAGGTGGAGAAGCTGATTGTGGGAGGGGGACGCTGTCGGTTGCGGGTAGGTGCCGAGGAGATGGAAGCCGCCACGGGTGCCAATCTGGATTTGACTGGTCCGGGTTCTTTTGAGGTGTTGGAAGTGGAAGAGGCGGCTACGCTGGTGCGCTTTTGCGGACGCTGGGGGGCGGAGACGGGCGGTTCGGGAATCTTCAACATGGATAATAGTCCCCAGCCCGAGGATAAGGGCGATCCGGTCCCGTACGAGAAATGGACCAATTTCGATAGCCACTTTCACGACTGCGACGAGTATTGGATCATCTTGGAAGGTCAGGCTCGCGCTGTTTCTGAGGGTAAGGCGTACGAAATGAAGCAGGGAGACTGCCTTGCTACGGGCATGGGACATCATCACGATATGCCGCTGGTGCACGAGCCAGTGCGAGGGGTGTACTTTGAAACGACGCTAGAAGGCCAGAAGCGGCGAGGGCATTTGTGGGATCACACCCACGGACTGGCCGAACCTCAGGCCGAGCGGGTGTAATAGCTCGACCGAGTATAACGCCATCGTTTCAGTGATAGTCGATTAGGTCCACATCTACAGGCACTAACCGCTAATCAGACGCCGGTGAAGGCTTTGGCCTTGTCGTCGGTCTTGGGTGGCCGCGTCGGGCGGTCGGTGCGCAGTTCGCCCCACAGGGCGATGGCGATACCCGCGAGGATAATGCCACCGCCGATGAGCTGGGCAGGCATGGGCACTTCGCCTAAGATGAGACCGGCGAAGAGCACTCCGGCCACTGGCGAGAAGGATGACGCTGTGGCAATGTCGGCGGGGCGCACGCGCTTGATGCCGGCAAACCACGCCAACTGACCGCAAGCCACCACGATCCCTCCGTACAGCAGCATCCAGCCCCATAGCAGCGGGGAGAAGATGTCGGCGAAGTGTGCAAGGCCGAAAATGTATAGGCCGATTCCGAGGAAGAAAAGCGCGCCGACGAGGTTGCGGAAGACGCTGAAGATGCCCAAGGGGATGGTCTGGAGTTGTTTGCGGCCAATCTCGGCACCGCAGACGAGAAGCACGGTAGCGGCAGCGGCAAAGAATTCGCCGTAGCCTACGCCGCCCTGCATCCGCGCTGCGGCCATGCTCTCTGGCGACGCGTCCATTTGCAGAATGAGGGTCGTGGCTACGCCGCCGAGGGCGCACAAGGCTCCCAGCACGGCAGTCCAGTTCGACTTTTCTCGATAGAGCAGCCAAGCCAACAACAGGCCGAGGGGAATTTCTATTGTCTCGATCAGGACGATATTGGTGACGGAGGTGTGGGCGATGGCCGTGAACATCATGGCTGGGGCTATTGCGCCGGAGGTAAGGGCCAAAACTGTCTGGATTAGCCATTGCCGACGCGAGAGGGCGCGCAGGTTGGTGGGGCTCCATTCCCGGTGATAGAGGGCGAACAGGGTTAGCGCCGCTACGAGGTTGCCAGCGAAAAGCAGGTTGCAAAAGGAGATGGGATTGCGGCCGTTTATCAGGTTTGCCTCACCGATTTCGACGAGGCGGGCTACCACCGAAGCGGCGGCGGCGAAGATCAGTATGGCGATCCACAGGTATGTTCGTCCCCAGGTCATTGGGCTACCGTTTAGTGCGTTCCATCGCTACAGCGTCGCTCGCGTTCGAGATCAAATCGGTATAGAGGATGTGTGCGTGGGTATCGCTTTAATTGGTCCGGTGGATTCGAGAGATGTTTATTCTCTGTTCTAGGGGGTTGAGGAATTTTTTCATGGTATGATGATTCTTCGTGTTAGGTGGTTAGCTGCTTGTGCCTGTTGACTAGATAGGCGGCGAAGGACGCGCAGGCACCGAACATGAACACTGCATCATCAAGGTCAACATCTGGGGCCCCTTCGTCCAGCAGGGCATGGCGGATGCCGTTTTCATCGCTTGTATATTTGTACAGTTTGATGCAAGCTTCCTGGAATGCTGGGTGCTTTAGCACTCCTCCAGCTTCAAGCGATCTAAGGGCTGGTCTAAGCGTTTTGCTTGCTTTTGGGTCTATCGTCCGCGCTACGGATTCAACCGCGTGGATGCTTTCCCTGACGGCATCTGCATAACGTTGCTCATTGATAGCTTCGGCTGCATCACGAAGATGTGTCTTTGCCCCTGCTGGTCCTTTCTGTTCAATAGTCTCAATTGCCTGTTGGGTGGCGGTACCAGATTCCTCACTAGAACGTGGAAAGATTGTTGGTAGGCCGTTGACGGTTTGAACAGCATAGGCGATGGGCACTTCTTTGAAAGCATTTTCTAAATCTTTCCGTAGCCGTTGCGGACAGAGATTGTGACATAGAATGAGTTCGACAAGTGTAAGAACTTTGTCATAACTTCCTTCGAGTATGATCTTCTTCAAGAATTTTTGGTGTTCAGAAGGCTCGTCATCGATACGATCGTGGGAATCATGAAGAACCCTGACAGTATAGTCAGAGACAATGTCAGGTATGGGACCTTCTGTATTACCATACATACGGAAATTTCTAATTTCCTCTTTAATTATTTTATCGACAGCAAGCCAAACCAAATTTCTGAAATCTTCGGAAACATGCTCTAAACGCATCGGTTCCGGCAGAGGGTCCTTCCCTTCGCGCTGCGAAAATGTCTGCCTGTAAAGTCCTTTAATTTTTTTCACCTTTTTCCTCTATTTTCCTGTTTTTGTTGATCGTCGCGTTTTGCTTCTCCTCTTCAATCCATTTAGGCTCTGGTAGTCCTTCGACGATGTGGTTGATTTCCATGCTGACGCAGATGACACAGGCAAGTAGTTTTAGCGGAGAGTAGCGCAGTGCTTTAATGCGCTTCTACCGCCGTCAGCACCATTTGACCAACATCGTCAACGCGCACTTGGTACTGAGGATGGACGACGGTGGTTGAATCGATCTCCTCGACGATGGCTGGGCCTTGCACTACTGCACCAGCCCCCAGCGCATAGCGGTCGTACACCGGACAATCGACGAAGCCCGCGCTCTCGGCGAAATACACCGGGCGATGTCCCTTGGCCGTCGTCTCTCCGGTGGCCTTTGCCAGTGGTGCCAGCGCGGGTTTGGCGATCTGGCCGATGGCTGAGAGTCGGACGCTGACTAGTTCGACAGGCTCACCCGGTGCGCTAAAGCCATAGGCGCGATCGTGCGTGCGGTGGAACTGTTCCAATAGCTGGTCTAGCTGCGCTGGGCCCAAGGCTTCGGTTGTCAACGGCAGCGTCAGCTCGTGGCTCTGTCCAACGTAGCGCAGATCTACTTGGCGTCTGAAGTCCATCATTGCCTCTGCCATGCCCTCGCGTCCAAGCGTTTCCCGCCCCTGCGCCTCTAACTCGCGGAAGGTCTGCTCCAAGGCTTGGGGAACTACTTGGTCCAATCGCTGGATGTGGGTGGTCGCGTAATCGTGTTTTAAGTCCGTCACCAACAGGCCTAGGGCCGAGGCTGTACCTGGACTTTGGGGAATGATTGCCACGGGAATCTCGGTCAGGGCGGCGAGGCGGTTGGCGTGGGCTGGGCCTGCGCCGCCAAAGGCTACCAGCGCAAAGTCGCGCGGGTCGTAGCCGCGTTGCACGGAGACCAGCCGCAGCGCGTTGACCATGGCGGTGTTGGCGATCTCGACGATGCCGTGGGCAGCCTCGACCAAGTCCATGCCCAGCGGCTGGGCGCAGTGCTGTTCGATGGCGCGTTGCGCGGCCGTTGGGTCGAGGGCGATTTCGCCGCCGAGGAAATAGTTAGGGTTGAGCCGTCCCAATACGAGGTTGGCGTCGGTGACTGTGGGTTGCGTCCCGCCTTGGCCATAGCAGACTGGCCCGGGATCGGCCCCGGCGCTTTGGGGGCCGACTCGGAGGATGCCGCCGGGGTCCACCCAGGCGATGGAGCCGCCGCCTGCGCCGATTTCTACGAGGTCGATTACTGGTGTGCGGATTGGATAGCCAGCGCCGCGAGTTGCCCCGACGCCCGATTGCGCCGTCGTCCCGACCTCGTAGTCCTTGGTCACGCTGGGCGTGCCGCCTTGAATCAGCCCGGCTTTGGCGGTCGTGCCGCCCATGTCGAAGGAAATCACTTGGTCGTAGCCCCGCGCCTGTCCCAAATGCGCCGCTGCAATCACCCCGGCGGCCGGACCGGATTCGACCATGTACACCGGCTTTTGCCGCGCTGCCGCAAAGGTGTACACCCCGCCGCTGCTCTGCATTACGAGCAGCTCAGCGGCGATACCGACCTGGGCCAACCGATCTTCGATCCGCTGCAAATAGCGCGCGACGACCGGGCGGATGCAGCTATTGATCACGGTCGTGCTGGCCCGCAAATACTCGCGGAACTCAGGTGCGACTTCTGCCGACAGCGAGACGACGGCCTCGGGAAAGACCTCGGCGATAATCTCTCCGGCCCGTTGCTCGTGGACGGGATTGGCGTAGGCGTGTAAAAAGCAGACGGCGATGGATTCGACGCCTTCCTCGCGCAGCTTGTCGGCTACTTGGCGCAGGGCGTCTTCGTCGAGCGGTGTCAGTTCTGCGCCGCTGGCGTCGAGGCGCTCGGGTACGCCAAAACAGTGGTGGCGCGGCACGAGCGGGCGGGGTTTTTCAAACTGCAAGTCGTAGAGGGTGGGGCGAATCTGGCGGGCGATTTCCAGCATGTCGCGGAAGCCCTCAGTAGTGATAAAGCCGGTCGGCGCGACCTTGCCTTCGATGATGGCGTTGGTGGCGACTGTGGTGCCGTGGACGATGTAGGCCACGTCTTGGGCGGCGATCTGGTGCTTGGCGAGCAGCCGCTGCACGGCTTCCATAAACCCGCCGGATGGGTCTTGGGGGGTCGAGGAGACCTTGCCGGTATAGATTTGCCCGGTCGCTTCGTCAATGAGCGCGATGTCGGTAAAGGTGCCGCCGATATCGACGCCGAGTCTATAGGCCATTGCCTGCCATCTCCCGCCGCCGCGCCTCGGTCGCCGCTTGATCAACTTGACCAGTGGCGCTGTCGATGATCACGCCGTACTCGTCTCGCGCCCGCTCTGGGCTCACCTTGCCTTCGCGCACATCCTCGGCCACTGACTGGGGCGCGCGCTGGTGGGGTGGGCCATAGCCGCCGCCGCCGCAAGTGCGATAGCTGAATACTGTATCGGCCGCGAGTGCAATCGTCGTTTTGGATCCCAGTTCGACGTGCTGGCCTTTGGGGTCGAGGATATAACGCGCTTTGCCTCCCGCTTGGCCCCCAGCCAGTCCTTCTGGCCCCCAGCGGTCTCGGTCTGACAGAACGGTGAAGGACACTTCGTGATCGATAAATCGGTAGTCGCGCCGCAGCCCCAAGCCGCCGCGGTACTGCCCGGCTCCCTCTGAGTTCTCTATCAGTTCATAGCGGTCAATCCGCAGCGGGTAGTTGATTTCGATTTCCTCAATCGGCGCGTTCTCGGTGTTTTGACCGTGGCACTGCACGGCGTCAGGCCCATCCTTGGTACTGCGCCCTCCGTAGCCGCCGGCCATGGTCTCGTAGTAGGAATAAAGCTGCCCCGTGCGCGGGTCGGTGCCGCCGAAGCCGACTTGGCACATCGTCCCCTTGGTCGCGGCCGGAATTTTATCGGGCAGCGCCGGATGCAGGGCCTTGAGAATGATATCGGAGAGCCGCACCTGGGTCTCCCAGCCTCCGACCACCGGCGAGGGTGCCGTGCAGTTGACGACTGTTCCCTCGGGAGCTACGAGCCGCACTTGCTCGTAAAACCCGGCGTTGACCGGCACGTCTTGGTCAATCAGGCACTTGAGCACATAGGCGCAGGCCGCAAAGGTCTGGGAGTACGTGGAATTGACCGGTGCTCGGCGCTGCGGATCGCACCCCGTCAGGTCGAAGAGCACTCCTTCGTCGTCGATGACGACGCGGACTTGGAGCCGCACCGGCTCGTCGGTGAAGCCGTCGTTATCGACGACGCCTGTGGCCGTGAACTCCCCCTTGGGCAACTTGGCCAGCTCGGATAGCGTCCGCTCTCGGGTGTAGTCGATGAGCCAATCCATGTAGAAAGACGCCTGCGCCAATCCCACCTGCTCAGCGAGCCCGTTGAGCCGGCGAATCCCCGAGTGATTAGCCGCCACTTGGGCGCGAAAGTCGCCGCGCGTCTCCCGCTTGGAGCGGATCTGAGCAATGACTAGTTCAAAGACATCGGCTGCGATTTCTCCGCCGCGCACCAGTTTTACCGGAGGGATGATGATGCCTTCCTGATACACCTGCTGGAAGGCTCCAATGCTGGCCGGCGCACCGCCGCCGACATCGACGTGATGGGCGAGGTTGGCTACATAGCCAAAGAGTTCTGCGCCGCAATAGACGGGCGAAATCAGCGTGATGTCGTTGAGATGGACTCCGCCGCGATAGGGGTCGTTGACGAGGATTGCGTCTCCGGCCTGTAAGTTCTCAGGGCCGTATTCGGCGACTGCGCGGGGCGTGAGGATCGTCAGCGAGCCGAGGTGTACTGGCTGGGTAAAGGCCTGGGCGACGGGTCGCAACTGGCGGTCGAAAAAGGCGCAGGAGAAATCGGCGCGGGTTTTGATGTTGGTCGAATAGGCGCTGCGCCGGAGGGCAATGGCCATCTCCTCGGTGGCTTCGAGCAAGGCGTTGCGAATGACCTCGAATTGGATGGGATCGGTCTGGTCGGGCATGGCTTCTCGTAGAGGATGATCAGGTATGTGCTGACAGCTTAGTAAGTACAATAAGTACGTACGCCGCTAGGAACAAGACGAGGGTGCCAAGCGGCTTGACCGATCAAGAGTCGGTGTCGATCTTCTAGTTTTTCGATAAATGGAACCACCCGGGCAAGTACGCCAACTATCCATGATGAGGAATTATATAAATGAATAGATGGACTAAATTAAGCATCGACTATGCAAACCAGAGATCTTACTTGGATGATTTATTCCAATTATATCCAACGATTCCGGAAGGAATAAGAGATATAGATAAAGAATCTTGGGCTAAAATTGAGCAGGCATTCTATGATGAAGATAATTATTCTCTAGTCTGCGAATTATTAAAACTGGATTTATTTCCGATAAAAGATAGCTATATTTCCTATCTGAGAAGAGATAGAAAAGCTATAGAAAGAAACCCTAGAACGATAAATAGAATTTGTGGCAGATTGTATGAAATGGGCATTGATAAAATTTTTGAGAGATGTACAGAACCGAAGGAAACCAACAGGCAAATTGGTCCTATGTTTCGCTATTGGTTAAAAGAAAAATCTTTAGGCATTATTCCTGTCAATTGGGAATTATTTGTTTCTGATGACAAAGATGCAATTTTAGATGGAAGTGATAAAGAGAATATGGATTTTGCAAGGCAATTTTTAGGGTATAGGCATGAAAAAGGATTAGACTTTGTGGCGAGATTCAATAATAAATACGTGATTGGAGAGGCGAAGTTTCTTACAGATTTTGGCGGACATCAAAATGCCCAATTTAATGATGCGATTAGTACATTGAGAACAGAAGGAGTCGAAGCTATCATAGTTGCTGTACTAGATGGTGTTCTTTGTATAGAAGGTAATAACAAAATGTATAAGTCATTAATCGAAAAGTACAAAGATTATAATATTATGAGTGCATTAGTGTTACGAGAATTTTTATACCAAATATAAGAGGAGGTATATACTGATGAATTTACTGATTGAAGGCGACAATATCAAAGGTTTGAATTATCTTTTGCACACAAGAGATCTCCAAGAAAAAATAGACTTAGTGTACATTGATCCTCCCTTTGCTACTGGCAGCGATTTTACTATCACCAAAGAGCGTGCTGCGACCGTGAGCCATTCGCGTAGTGGTTCTATCGCTTACTCTGATCGATTGGTTGGAGCTGAGTTTATCGAGTTTTTGCGAGAAAGACTGATTTTGCTAAGAGAACTTTTATCCGCACAGGGATCTATAGCAGTCCTGAATGACTTGAGAGGTTTTCTTATTTTTTCTATTTTGCTTCTACGTTTTCGTATGGTTGTTCTTTTTTCAGGAGTTTTTCTATGGTTTCGGATTCGTCGTTATCGGCGTTTATCGCGAGCAATCCCGACGCTCGGGAACTGAAACGGGCGTTAGCGGTTCAGATGACGCTTTTGGGCCTCAAACAAGGGGCGATTCAAGCGATTCTCGGGGTACAGTCGAGCTTCATCAGTACGTGGAAAAAGCGCTATCTGACCGAAGGGGTCGCTTGTTTTCGCTTAGGCTATAAAGGCTCGCAGCCGTATTTGTCGGCGGATCAGCGCGACCAGATCAACGCTTGGTTAGCGACCCAAGCGCAGCCTTCGGTCGCCGTGTTAGCTTCCTATATCCAAACGCAGTTTGGCGTCGTGTTTCGCTCATCGCAAAGCTATTACGATATCCTTTCTCAGGCCGGCTATAGCTGGAAAAAGACCCAAGCACGGCAGCCTAAGACCGATCCCCAACAGGGGTTGGACAAACGAGAAGAGATAAAAAAAACTAACCGAGCATACGGCGGAACTCCAATCGGGTCAAGTCAGTGCCTTTTTCATCGATGAATCGCATCTACACTGGGGCGATGCCTGCGGCTATGGCTGGGGACGGCGAGACCGAAGGCTGGAGGTGGCCATTGAAAATGGGCGCCAACGACAAACCTATTATGGGGCCCTAGATATAGTCAAAGGCACTTTTCTCATGCAACCATACCCCAAGGCCAATGCACACCATACGGTCGATTTTATACGCTACCTACAACAACAGCGTCCTGGACAGAAGTTATTGATCTTTTGGGATGGGGCGTCCTATCATCACCAACAGGCCATGCGCGATTTTCTACAAACGATTCATGCCGACCTACCGCCGCAGGAGTGGAAAATATGCTGTACGCGATTAGCCCCCTATACACCGCAAGAAAACCCGGTCGAAGACCTCTGGTTAAAAGGTAAAACCTTTGTGCGTACCCAGGCCTTGTGGACCACCTGTTTTGAACAAATCAAAGCCCTATTTGTTAAAGGCATTCGACAGAAAAAATACTACCAATTCCCCAAGTTAATGCAATACAACTTAGCTCTTAAATGATTTAGGACTGCTATATCACAAGAAAAAAGAGACTGGTACCGGGAAATCTCGGCGCGATCTAGGCAAAGAAAAAAAGCGGCGATCCGTGGTGAGTTTCAACGCGATTCAAGTAGAATTAGCAAGCCGGTTTTGGACCCAAATAAACTAATGCCCCAACAGCGACAACAGGGCTTGAAGGCTATGTCCCTGTTTTCAGGGGGTGGCGGTCTAGACCTCGGTTTTGAGCGTGCTGGTTTTGAGCATATTGCCAGTTTTGATGCATTGGAGATTTGCGGTGCTACGCTCCAGCGTAACCGTCCCCAATGGAAAGTTTTTTCTGGTCAATATGGCGATGTAACAAAGGTCAATTGGACAGCCTATAAAGGTGCCGTCGATCTCATCCACGGCGGACCTCCATGCCAGCCCTTCTCAGTTGCCGGAAGACGAAGTGGGAGTGAGGATACTAGGGATATGTGGCCGGCGTTTATTAACGCCGTGATGGCTGTCAAACCCGATGCGTTCGTAGCCGAAAACGTTCCGGGATTACTCGATCCTAAGTTCAATAAATATGTGCATACGGCGATTCTAGAGCCGTTAGAACCAAGCTATCACATCGCAAAGTTCAAAGCGGTTGCCTCCGACTTTGGCGTTCCCCAAGTGCGAAAGCGAGTCATTTTCGTCGGATTTAGATCGCCCAAAGCCGCTAATGAATTCGAGATCCCGCAGGCAACGCATTTCCCCAACGATAGCCTGTTTTCATCGGGCAGATGTACATTGGGGGCTAGGGCGGCTTTGGGTCTAGATGACATTGGATTCGACTGCTTTGCCCCGACTCTCCGTTCTGGCTTTACTGGTCCGAGAAAGACGACTAGCATTCTAAACAGCAAGGCTAGTCAAAAAGTTTGGGAGAGACTACAGATTTGGCCAAATGGTGTACAAAAATCGAGAGAGGAAGCTGTTATGTTTCCCTCAGAAAACGGACATTTCAGGCTTTCCGTCCAAGACTGTGCTCTTCTGCAAGGGTTTCCAGAAGATTGGCTCTTTGAAGGTGCTGTGTACCAAATCCTTGGACAAATCGGCAATTCCGTTTGTCCTCCGGTGAGCTACGCTATCGCAGAATCTGTAGCGAGTGCATTGAGGGCCTAATGGCTGTTCAAGACGATAGCCGAGAAAAGGAAATGTGCCAGCTATTGGGCTTACGAGAGGGAGAAGGCCGTTCCGAGGTGGACGCATTCTTTGACTTTGCAGCGAATGGGACGTTTTACTCTGCACCGATTGAGCTTGAATCGACGACGACAGGCTCTGTTTCAACTGCAAGGGATGTAGGGCCTACCCACATAGCAAAGTGGCGATCTCGAATATGGATTTTCGGTTTTTACAACTCTTCGGGAACCTCTCTACGGCAACTGCTCGTACTTGGGCCTAATGAGATGGAAAGCTGGATAGGGAAAACTGAGCAATATATTAAACCTGATTTTGCGATAGGAGACCGCGTTGCAGAGAAGCTGGACTTTGACGACTTATACGTTATTTGCGAAGAAAAGAGCAAGTACAGCTTAGAGGATGCCAAATCTCTCCATAAAAGACAGTGGAACCAAGAAAAGTATCGTTCAGAGATGGATGATGCCGATGGTTATACTCCTGCGAAAATGCTCGAAATTCTCAAGCTGCGAGCCATTTATCTCAATCAACGCGGCTCAACCCTGAATAACCCACATATTCCGAAGTCGTTCTTTGCAAACTTCACGGACCGGATGATCGACGCGGTACATTTCAGTGCAGATGCCCGAACCGCTATCCACCAAACACTACGCGACATAACGCTGTCTAACAAAACATTGCAGTGGACTCGATAATTTATTCTTACCATCTGTCAATTTCCGTAAAGGAGCCTATTCATGGCCTTTGAAATTTTCGACTTTCGCAAAGAGGAACACATCAAAAACCTCCTCGTCACTCCGCACATCCGCTCCCGCTTTCTGCGCATGCAGCCGGGCGAGGTGGCCGGCCTGCACAGCCACGACCTCGGCCACGAGATTTTCCTCATCCTGCAAGGCCGCTGCGTCTTCCACATCGCCGGCAGCGAACAGGAGTTGTGCGCGGGCCAGCTCTGCGTTGCCCTCGCCGACGAGGTCCATCAGGTGCGGGTCGTCGGCGACGAGCCTATGATCATGTACCTGTCGGTCACGCCCCACATCCAGCCGACCCACACCGGCCGCGGTCCCGACGGCACCCGCCACCCAACCCGCTTCCAGCCCTCCAGTTCGTACGACGTGGAGACAGATACTGACACGCCCATCAACGAACTCATCGACAAATTCACGGCCGCGTCAGCCGACTTGGCCCAGGCCGCCAGCGACCAAGCGACCGCCCAAGCAGCAAGAAGCGACCAACTCAAGGCGGCCCTCGCGGCTGGCGACGAAGCCCAGGCCACCGAACTGCGCGAGGCCATGTGGCAAGACGTGTACCAGAGCTTCAAGCGAACTTACGCACTGGCCGATCTCTGGAACGATTTGACGCCCCGCGTCGGAAAGGTGGGTTGACATGGCTCCTGTCCGCATCGGCGTCATCGGCTGCGGAGCCGTCGCCCAAGTCCAGCACCTGCCCAACCTCTCTGCGCTCAAGGACCTGTTTTCCGTCGAGATGGTCTGCGACCTCTCGCCGAGCTTGGCGCAAACCGTGGCAGAAGAGTTCTACGTGCCGCACTACACCGACGACTGGCACACGCTGCTCGCTGCCGATCTCGACGCAGTCCTTTTGTGCCACACCGATCCCAAGACCGAGATCGCTGTCGCCGCCTTTGAGGCCGGCAAACACGTCTTCATCGAAAAGCCGATCTGCTTCTCGCTGCAGGAGGCCGACCGGATCATCGCCGCCCGGCAGGCGGCTGGCACCGTTGGCTTGGCTGGTTACATGAAGGTGTACGACCCGGCCTTTGAGGCTGCGGCCCACGCTGCCGCTGACATGGCCGCGATCCGCTTCGTCCAGATCCACCACCTGCACACCAACAACTCGCACCACCTCGCGCACTTCCGCCTGCACCGCACCGACGATCTACCCGCTGATGCCGTCGAGCAGACAAGCGCGGCGCGTGCTGCGGCCGTGCGCGAAGCCATCGGCGATGTCCCCGCCGACGTGCAGTCTGCCTTTGGCCATCTCGCCGGCAGCATGATCCACGACATCTATGGCCTGCGCACCATCATGGGCGTGCCCGAAAGAGTCTCCAGCACTGAAATCTGGTACGAAGGCTGGGGCGTCAGCACCATGCTCGCTTATGCCAATGGCGCTCGCTGCGCGGCAACCTGGGTCGAGTTAAAGGACGTGCGCGACTTCAAAGAAACCCTCGAAGTCTGCGGCGACGACCGCCGCGTTCTGCTCTCTTATCCGACTGGCTTTTCGCGGGGCATCCTCTCCACCCTAGAGATTCAGACCCTCGACGAGGCCGGCGAGGCCATCACTCACCGCCCGGCCATCGCGTGGGAAGGCCCCTTCGTCCGCGAGCTGAAGCACTTCCACTCCTGCATCACCGAGGGTGCGGAGCCGCGTACTCCCTTGGAAGAGGCCCGCTGCGACATCGCCCTGATCATCGACATCATCAAAGCCTATCTGGCCCATTAGGACGGATTTAGAGACCGCTTCTTGCTATAATTCCCGTGTAGGGGCAACCCTTGTGGTTGCCCATCCGCCTACCTAAAAAAGCGAGGCAACATGGCCCCCAAGCCCAAAGCACCACCCATCATCTTCACCGATGACGGCTGGATTTTCACGGCCGAGGAAAACGTCTCGGTCGCCGACCTCAAAGAAAAAATCGTCGATGGCTATGCTGGCACTGGCGGCGCACTCTGGTGGAGCACGGGCGATCACGAGGTGTATCAGTTCGAGACGGAGATTGGCGAAAAATTCGGCGACGGAAGCGGCGGCCTCGACGCAACAGCCTCTTCCTTCGTCCACTCGGCCACGCCCGGCGTGGAGGAGCGGATCGCCGCCAACCTACAGAACCTGATCGCCGAGTGCGGCGGGCCATTGACCGCGCTGGCGCAACTGTGCCGGGAGGCGAAGATTCCCTTTTTCCCGCGCGTGCGCATGAACAGCCACTACGTGATCGACCCGTCCCATCCCGGCTACGGCCGCTTCCGCCGCGAGCAGCCCCACCTACTCATTGGCCGTCCCGGCGAGGAGTTCCCCGAAAAGTCGGTCGAGTGGGGCATCCGCACCGGCCTCGACTACGCCCACGCCGAGGTGCGCGAACACATGCGGCGCATCGCCTGCGAGGTCTTTGAGCGCTTCGACGTCGATGGCATCGAGCTCGATTTCATGCGCCATTCGGCCTTCTTCCGCATGGCCGAAGCCACAGCCAACAGCTACCTGATGACCGATCTGGTGCAAAAGATCAAGGCGCGGCTCGACGAGGTCAGTGCCCAACGGGGCAAACCATTGCAACTGGCCGTCCGCGTCCCCCCGACCTTGGCCGACTCGCGGCGCATTGGCCTCGACATTGACGAGTGGATCGAGACTGGCCTCGTCGATATCGTCGTCGTTGGCGGCGGCTTTATCTCCTTCGAGACGCCGGTCGATGAATTCGTCCGCGCCGCGGCCTCCACCCCCTGCCTCGTCTATGGCTGCATCGAGGCCACCCGCCACAGCGACCGGCGCTTCCTCCGCGCCTTGGCCCTACGCTGGCTCACCGACGGAGCCGACGGCATTTACCTGTACAACTTCTACACCATGTCGCCCGAGTGGAACCGCCAAACCGCCACTGAATTCTCCGACCTCAAAACCCTGAAAAAACTCAACAAGTGCTACGAGATCAGCGGCACCATGTCCTTCAGCCCCACGGAGGGCCACAGCGCCGCCTTCCGCTTGGCCCATCCTTCCACGCCGCTTCCCGTGCCCTTGCCCTCCGATAGCCCGAGCTTGGGGCCGACGCTCCGCATCCGCGTCGCCGATGATGTCGCGGACGTCACCGGCGGCTTGGCCTTGCGTTTGGATCACTTACCCTCAGAGGATCACCTCGAAGTCGAACTCAACGGCCGCGCCCTCCCTTGGGACCAAGCCCAAGTCTCTGGCGATGGCTGGTCGCGCCAGCAGGCCGCACCGCTGTTTTGGGCGAGTTATCCCACTTGTCCGGTCGAGGGAAAAATGGAAGGGGTCAGCGTGGAATTTGCAGTGGATGGTTCTTTTTTGCGGCAGGGTACTAACGAGATTGCCGTGCGGCTAGTGGCCGGGCAAGAGGATCGCCGAGAGCAAGTGATTCTGACTGGTGTCGAATTGGCGATTTCTCATTGATCAACTACTGCGCCGTTGAAGCATCTTGTTGGGTTTTATATTGCTCTTTTTTTTCGAGTAATGTCATTTGTATAGGTTCTTTCGGTTTACTTGGATAAAGAGATTCAACGGACTTTTCAAAATCACTAAGAGCGTTCTCATGGCCACGCAGGAACCAATGTTTATGGTTTTCGAGATACGCCTTTCTAATAGACTCATTACGCAAATCAAGAGGGACACGTTCCATTCTTGGATCAATACTATCGAACCCTATAAACTCTTTTTGCAGGCGTTCTTTCGACATTTTCACGTAGTCGGGGTTTAATTCAACTCCGACACCGACTCGATTGAGTTGTTGACATACCCTGAGTGTCGTTCCACTACCTAAGAATGGGTCGAGAACTAGCGATCCATCACTGCTTGAAGCTAATATCATTCGCTCTATTAGCCCTTCCGGCTTTTGAGTCGGATGATTCTGTCTATTATAGTTGCAGTAGTGAACGTGTGAAAATTCCCAAACATCCCCTGGATTTGCTCCTCGCATGTTGTTACGTTCACGGTAATATTTTTGAGGAACGCGAATATCATCTAAGTTAAAAGTAAAATCTTTTGTTTTTGTGAACATTAGAATATCGTCGTGACGAGGGGAAAAGCCTCTCTTTTTTCCTATTCCTTGCGTATAGTGCCACACTATCCAGCTATTGAAAAACATTCCAAAATCTCTATCTAGGAGATCATACAGAGAAGAAATAAATCGGAATCCCATAAAAACATAAATCGTTCCATCGGCCTTTAGGAGCCTGTGAGCTTCTTTGATCCAATCTTTTGAGAATGCTAAATATTCTTCAAAGTCTTTAGTATCACGATTATTACCATAGTCTTTTCCCAAATTATAAGGAGGATCGGCAATGATAAGATCAAAGGTCCCGGAGCCGAGCTTTTGCATCTCAGAGACCGCGTCTCCCAAGATTATTTTTTGTTCAATCATCGGATTTTATCCATCCATTTTTATTGGCTAATTCAAGCCATTGCTCAAATGATCGTCGATCAGACTGAAGGTATTTCTGATCAAGTAACTGACAAAACTCCCACGTTGTTCTTTCTTCAAGTTCAACATAGTGAATATCCCGTATTTGGATCTGTCCTGTTCCAAGAGCAGGATTATAGTTTATATCCCTTGAAGACAGATATTTGAGGTCATAAGCATTATACGCAATAATCTCCATGATTCCGTCCATCAACCCTGTAGTTTTGCTACGCTTCGAATATACACGGTGTTTTAGAGAAAGAATGACGAATATGTAATCGGAGTCTTCAATATAGGCGGTACGAATACGAGCGTATGAAGTGATATTCGGTTATTTTCCACTAGATTCTATGTCTTCTGATGTTGCCTTGACATCAACTTCTGCTGTCACTCCACTTTCAAGTTTTCTTTGCTTCTGGAACTGTAATATGATATCCGCCATGTGTAGGCGTTCAACTGATTCTACATTGATTAATTGATATTTATTGTTCTTATTTTCGAGGGCATCATAAAACGTTTGGGCGGCCCATGCTTCAATAAATGGCCCAGCAATTTTATTGATATTCTCCATCGGGAGACCGAACTTTAGATTTGTATTGATAAAAATTTTATTTTTTTCTTGTTCAATGGCTTCTTTAATAATCGCTTCAATAGTAGTCGTGACGAAGTGCGAGCATTCCGAGTAGTCATCGGACTGATTGGGAATTTTGAAGTTTTGTGTTTCGTATGTCATCGTTATGCCTTTGCACTCAAACCGTCATCTTCGTTCCCGTATTCCCCTGCGGGCAAGACATTCCGGCTGGTGCGAGCCCAGTCTAAGGGGAACACAATAAATCGGTCATGTTTAACGTCTTGGATCGCCCGAACTCTGTCAAGCGTCGCCAATCTACACCGCCATCCTCGTATCCGTATCCTCCGCTGCCAGAGTATTCATGTACGCCAGCGTCATATCGCGTGGCTTCATTTTCGCGGCGGACGATTGGGAAGAAGTCGGGCAGCGTCGCAATGCCAGCAATACCGTCCCTAAACACAGCAAGCGTCTCCGGTTAGGCCGGGAACGCTTGCCAATCAGCTACAAACCCTACCCCCTCACTCCTCAACCTCAGCCCACGCTCCCTTAGCCATCAACCCCCCATCGACGCAGACATTCTCGCCAGTCATAAACGACGCCTTGTCGCTAGCCAAGAACAGCATGGCATTGGCAATGTCCTCCGGCTGCCCATAGCGCCCAATCGGATGGAGCTTGGCGTAATCCTTAAAGAATTGCTCGCGCTCGTGGCCGAATGCCTCGATCACCTCATCGACCAACGGCGTCTGAATGCCCCCTGGGTTGACTGCTAAAACCCGAATCCCATACTTGGCGTAGTCGAGCGCAAGCTGCCGCGTCATAGAGATAATCCCACCCTTGCTGGCGGCATAAGCCGAAACCATCGACGCCGATTGCAAGCCCTGAACGCTGGCCGTGTTGATGATGACCCCCTTGCGCTGCTCCATCATCTGTGGCAGGCAATGCCTAGCCATCAGGAAGAAGCTCTTCAGATTGACGTCAATAATCCGGTCCCACATCTCTACCGGCAGCTCGTGAGCCAACTTATAGCTGGGTACGGGCTGGATGCCGACATTGTTGCACAACACGTCAACGCGGCCCCAATCCTCGATAATCTGCCCCACAGTCTGGGCGCAGACCTCGTCGCTGGCCACATCGGCCTCAAAAAAGCGAATCTGGCCCTCTTCCTCGGCCAAGGCCGTGCCAGCCTCCGCGTCTATGTCCAACACGGCGACCTGCGCCCCTGCGCCAGCGAACGCCCGCGAAATCCCCCCGCCAATGCCCTGGGCACCGCCGGTGACGATAACTACTTGACCCGTAAAATCAGCCATGACAATCTCCTTGAATTAAGAATTAGGAATTAGGAATTGATCTTTCAAATCTGCCAAGCGGCCCGACAAGAGTTTAAGATCTCTTATCATCCGTCAATCTAATACCCAGTGAGCTTCTTCAATTTACAACAAAACGCCTTTTGACCCAGCACCTCGACCGGAAACACGCGCTCCATGTACAAATTTGGCCACGCGCCGAATGCTTCGGCCAGCAGGGTGCGTTCGCTAGTCAAACACACGGCCACTCCACCGGCCTTTAGCACCCTCGCCACCTCGCTAGCAAAACCCTCGTAGAGCGGACGCAGCGCTTGCGGCGCGCCGATCTTTTTGCCAAAGGGCAGGTTGCACACCACCCGATCGACGCTGCCGTCGTCCAAGGGCAAATCCCGCGCATCCCATTGGTGAATCTCAATCGGCTTGTAGCGCGGCCCGACGTTCGTGCGGGTGGCAGCCACGGCTTCCGAGCGAATGTCGCCGCCCAAAAGCTGGGCGTAGCGACCGTGTATCCCCCGCTCGATGAGGATGGTTCCAGCCCCGCACATGGGGTCGAGAAAGACGTCGCCATCCGCTGGCTCGGCTAGCATCACCAAGGCCCGCGCCACCGTCGGCCGCAGCGAAGCCTCCACTTGCGCGATCTTGTACATGCGGTGGCGCATGGTCTCGTCGGAAAGGCGCACCCCGCAGATCAACTCGCCTGCGACCTCCAAACCCCACACCTCCAACAGCGCTTGCTCAGCCATGTGCTTCCAGCGCGGGAAGCGCCACGCCACGGCCCGCTGCAAGGCGCGGCGCATCTCTTGGCGCACATAGCGCTGCTGCCCGCCGCGACGCTGGGCCACGATCCGGTAGGTAATGCGCTTGATCCGCTTAGGACGAGCGCGGCGATGCGCGCCCACCGCGTCTTCGAAAAGCGGCGACTCCGCGACGAGTGCGCCGGCCTGTGCCAAACCCTCGCGTGCCGCAGCCACCGGGCCGCGCGCCACCAGCGCAAACACATCCTCGGTCGTCCCCAATCCGAGCAAGTCTTGCGGCGGAGCATCCGTTGCAAAGAATACCACGCCGCGCTGGCTGCCCTGCTGCTCGGCTCCCAATCGCGCTGCGATTTCTCGTTGGGCGATCTCCTCTAGCCCGGGGGCGACGAACGCGTAGAACTGCACGGTTATTCGTAGAGGTCGTCTAGGTCGGCGGCGGCCAGTTCGACCAAAAACTCGGCGAGTTGCGCGGCCACTTGCTCCAAGCAGCGGCGGCCCTTTTCCGGGGTGGCTTGGCGCGGGTCGCCGATGCCCGTGTCGTCGGTCGCCTGCGTCCAGTCGCGCTGAGTCCAGACCCAGCCATCCCGCAGCGCGGCCATCTTAAACTTGTGCTCGCGACCACTGCCCGCCTCCGACAGGGGCAACACCCAATCCGACCGCAAGTATTGCATGAGACTGGTTTCCATCTCGTTGGCGTGGTCGCCACCCGCCGCAAAAATCCCCTGATCGACGATGCGGTACCAATCCATGCAGCAAATAAACATCGCATAGCGCGGCAACAGCTCCCGCACCATTTGCTTGAAGTCGTTGCCGCCGTGGCCGTTCACAATGAGCAGTTTGGGAATGCCCTGATGGGCGAGCGCTTCGACCAAGTCTTGCAAGACGGCGAACTGAGTCGAGGGATTGAGATTGAGGTCTAACTTGATGTCGAGCTGGCCGGTGTTGACGCCAAAGGGCACAGTCGGCAAGACGATGACCTTGGCGTCTTGTTCCCAAGCGATGCCGGCCGCAGCCGCGACGATCTCGTCGCACTGAACCACATCGGTCGAATAAGGCAGGTGGTAATTGTGCGCTTCCGTTGCCCCCCACGGAAGGATCGCCACCTCGTACGGGGTGTGCTCTACGGTCTGCCAATTGGTCTCGGCGAGAATGTAAGGTCGGCCGGGCATGGAGACTCCTTTACGATGTAAGCACCGCGCGGTGCAAGGTCCGATACTCGGCTCCGGTCGGTTTGAGGATGCTTTCGATCAGCTCCACCGCTTTCACCGGAACCTGCAACCGAGGTAACTCGCCGCTCTGCTCGCTTCTCGGCGCCCGCACCCTCGCCCGCACCCGACCCAGCGTCACGTGCGGACGAAAGTCCCGTTCCTCCGGCTCCCAACCAGCAGCGCACACCACTTCTTCAACATTCCGTTGCAACGCACCCAACCGTCCGGCCGCATCCGCCACGCCAGCCCAAATAACCTTCGGTCGGCGACGATTGGGAAAGCAGCCGCTTCGCTCTACAGTCGCAGTAAACGCTTCGTGCCGAGCGGCAACTGCCGTCAGCCCTTCCCGCAACGCGGCGATTTGTGTGTCCTCAGCCGCGCCGAGAAAACGTAGCGTCAAATGGAGATTTTCCGGTCGCACCCAACTCACACCCTGCGTCGGCCACAGCGGTCGCATTGCATCGCTCAGCTTGCCCAATGCCGCCGGCACCCGGACGGCGACAAAGGCGCGACTAACGGGCACCGCAAGCCCGCAAACAGGCGTTCAAATACCCTCGGCTCTCCGCGGCAATCGTCGCCACCTGCCCCAAGTCGTACTCCTTGGCACCAATCACTTCCAAGTTGGCCGCCACGTCTAGGCCCGATTCGTGTAGCACCTTGACGTACCCAAACAAATCAATGTTACCCCGCCCACAAGCCTGCAACTCCGGCGCGCCCGGCCCGCCTTCTGCCACGGCACAATCCCGAATGTGAACGTGCTTGACCCGCGAGATAACCGCCGCCAGCGCCTCTACCGTGTTCTCCCCCGCCCGATGGATGTGGCTCGGATCCATATCCACCCCAAACCCCGGCGAGTCGATCCGCTCCATCGCCCGCAACGTGGTCGGCGTATCGTAAATGCACTGCCCCACATGCGCCTTAGCGCACAGCGTCACGCCGTGTTCGTGCGCCCTATCGGCCATCTTGCCCAGTAGCGCAACCTGCCGGTCAAAATCTTCCTCCACATCGCTTTTGCCCCCCGGGCCGACGTTGACGACGGGAATGCCGATCTCAGCGCCAGCCGCAAACGCCAGCATCAGCCGCTCTTCGTCGAGCGCGGCCTCTTCCATAGCCAGCAATTTCAGCTCGTATTTTTCCGCTAGCTCTTTGATCTGGTTGGCCTGTGCCTGCCAGTTGTCCAACTCCAAGTGCTCGCACATGCCCTTGATCGCCGAAAGCTCGACGCCATCGTAGCCAGCAAGGTGGATGTGGCGCATCGCCGTTTCCAGATCGAATCCTGCAAAGAGCACCGAATTGGCCCCTAAATGAATCATTTTAGCAACTCCTCTTGAGTGATAAACAATTGATTTTACTGAATTACCGAGCGGTCATTATACGCAGATGAAAAGGGGGCGTCAAGCAACGGCGTAGAGAGTTCTTGACGGGGTTCGGCGATTCGTACATTTCATGTAGGACCCTGCCGTCGGCTCCGCCACAGTGCAGACGGGTGCTAAAGCAGCAAAAGCTAAAGTATAGGAAGATAGCAATGTCTAACAGGAGAAGATGGACACGACAAGAGCTGCTTGTCGCGTTTAGACTGTACTGTCAAATCTCATTCGGCAAGTTACATAAACAAAACCCTGAAATCATTAAAATTGCCGAACTTATCGACAGAACGCCGTCCGCATTGGCAATGAAATTAACGAACATTGCGAGCCTTGATCCAGAGATAACCTCGACTGGTCGTAGAGGGTTGACGGGGGCATCTGCTGCAGATAGGGCCATGTGGGAAGAAATGAAAAATGGATGGGAAAATTTTGCACTAGCATCAACAGATGCTATGCATTCTATTTTGCAAGGGAGGGAGACGATTCGGAAGACGAAAGTCCGCCTGAATATCAAGATTACAGTGGTACGGATAGGATCATTCAAACCAAAACGCGGAATGGTCAGCGTTTTTTCAGGAAAGCGGTGCTAAGTGCCTATAACTATAGGTGCTGTATCACCGGTCTTTCCATTCCGAAACTTTTAGTAGCCAGTCATATTGTTCCCTGGCGTATTGATTCGATGAATAGACTCAACCCAAGGAATGTGTTGGCCTTGTCCGTCCTCCACGATAAGGCGTTTGATCTTGGAATGATCACGATAAATGAGGATATGACTGTTCGAGTGTCAAAGAAGGAATTTAGAGTGAGTGATGAGTTTGTTGTGACTACTTTGAAAAGCTATGATGGAAAACCGATAGAGTTACCTGACAAATTCCGGCCAGATGAGGACTTTCTCGATTATCATCGTCAAAACATATTCACGGAAAATGACTGATCGTCGTTCCCACTCCTCTGGTCAATAAAAACCATCGGAGAGTTTTTCTGGGCTGGCGTAGTTCCGTCCATACCTCGGCCAGACGCTGTTGGTCTGGGTATGCCGCTACGCATTTACATTCTCAAGATCGCGCACCTTGCGTGTAGTGATTTTGAAATCATGACCCAAGACCCCGAGGATATTGAAAAGTACATCGAAGCTGATTTTTCCGATCTTGGTTCTATTTTCAATCTGGGCAATGCGCGGTTGGGAGACGCCGACCATCTCGGCCAATTGGCCCTGCGTCAAGCCAAATCGCTTTCTACTCTTCACGATCTTTTCGATGAGCTGTTCTTTCTGGCGTAGTTCGTTAATATTGACGCCGAGTTCCTCCGCCCATTGCTCAATGTTGACCTTTTTCCAAGGCATTTTCAAATCTCCTTCAGTCTTCTGAGAATTAGCCGTTTATCCTTATCGGGAATGGTTTCGGTCTTTTTTTGGAGCGCATGAACCAGATAAATTGCATCCCCGCGCTTGATGAAATAGAAAACTCGATAGATACTGCGCCGTTCTTTGAAGCGCAGTTCGTGTAAACCAAGAGCAATATTGAACAGCGGCTTGCTCAACGGCATCCCCAAGCTTTCCCCCTGCCTCAACCGATCAAGTGCCAGAAAGAAATCCTCCTGTAGGCTTTGAGGTAATCCCTCGACAAATTTCTTGACCGGCGAATTGCCTGAAGCAGTGGTATAATAGAGAATTTCCATCCCTGAAATATAAGCTGTATATTATAATCAATCAACAGCTCCTGCTAGAACTGGAAGGAATCTTCCCATTCCGCACACCCCCGCTTGCCCGCTGCACATTCGTATAGTATTTTCACCCTCGACAGCGCCCCTCAGCTCAACCACTTCCTGCTCAGCAACCGCTTCGACTGCACGGCCTGCGGCCTCTCCTATCAGGAGCCAACTCTATATCGAATCCTGCAAAGAGCACCGAATTGGCCCCTAAATGAATCATTTTCGCAACACCTCTTGAGTGATAAATAATTGATTTTACTGAATTACCGAGCGGTCATTAACGCAGACGAAAAGGGAGCCTCAAGCGACCGCACAATTAGCCGGACTGCGCTCGTGCGCCTATATTACGAGGCGAAGATAACGTAACCTAAAAGGATATGGAGGAAATCATGGCCGATGAATTGAACACGTAGGAGGCCGGAGGCGATACGTATCGAGAGGAAGTCGAAAGTGCGCTTAGTGAGGACGAGACGCGGCTAGGCGAGGTATGGCGGCTTAGCCGAGAGGACGTGAAGCCGAAGGAGATCGCAGAGAAGTTGAACGTTGACTCTTGGGAGTTTGTCTACAACCAGCGACGCAACATAAAAGCAATTGAGGAAGGTATCCTGCCAGATTCTCCAAGGCCAGCGGAACAGTGCGCATCGACTCTCCGAAATTTTGCAAAACGCCATCAAGAACTCCTCTCCGCTGAAACCATCTCGCTGCTTCAGAAAAGAGCAGACGAATGCACCCATCGTGCGAATGATCCAGTAAAACGGGCAGAAAAAGAACAAAAACTCGAGCGTCAAACGAGTGCCGCTGAAAAAGAGGCGGTGCCGGGAATATACGTGTACGCGCTGCCGCACTATCTCCGCTATCCAGTCGAGACCTCTGAAAACGACGAAACAGACGACCGGACGTACTTGAAAGTGGGCAGGTCCGAAAACGACGCCATCAAACGTTTCAAAGATCATAAGAGGAGCACATCACTGCCCGAACCACCCATCTTGCTGCGGATATACGCCAGCTCAAACGGCATGGGCATAGAGGAAGTTGAAAAGAAAATTCATCGTCACTTGGCTGCCGCCGATCACCTCAGGAACTCAGAACGCGGTGCCGGAAAGTAATGGTTCCTCACTCATCTGAAGTTCCTCGACTCGACGGCAGACCTCCTCGGCCTCAAGACCCACTTTGCAATCGACGACTCGGATGATGATTAGAACGCACTAAATCTAACGGGAGCATTGCCGTGGTCATCGAAGAAATTCGCATCCAAAACTTTAAGACGTTAAAAGACATTCATCTGAAAAACCTGCCTCCACTGGCAGTGTTTATCGGCAAAAACGGAACCGGCAAAACCACCTTGTTTCGCGTTTTTGCGTTCCTGAAAAACTGCTTGTCCGACAACATCCGTATCGCATTGCAAAACGAAGGTGGCTTCAGAGGGTTCAGGGAAGTTATTACGCGCGATGTGGACGCTACGGAAAGCATCGTCATCGAACTTAAGTTTCGCTTGACGATAGCAGAAAAAGAACGCCTTGTAACCTACCACTTGGAAATAGGCCTACAGGATGGAAAACCGCTCGTGCGCCGTGAAATACTGCGCTATAAAAGATCCTCTTATGGCAAGCCTTTTCACTTTCTCGACTTCTCCGCCGGCCGAGGCGAAGCCGTCAGCAACGAAGAAGATTTTAGCAAACCAGATGCTGAACTCACGCGGGAAGAACAAGCGGTTGCCCCTGACGTGTTGGCGATTAGCAGCCTCGGGCAACTGGAGCGTTTCAAGGCGGCGAAAGCATTCCGCGACCTAATTGAAAACTGGCATATTTCGGACTTTCACATTAGCCAAGCACGTGGTAAGAAGAGCCATCAAGAGGGCCTTCACCTCTCCAGTTCAGGTGATAACCTACCTTCCGTCGCTTTCCAGTTGAAAGAGGAACATCCGGATATTTTTGCGACGGTCCTACAAAAGATGCGTGACAGAGTGCCGGGCGTCTCAAATATTGAAGCCAAAATCGGCGACGACGGGAGCTTACTAATCCGCTATGCTGATGGCTCGTTCAAAGAACCTTTCTTGGATTTCAATGTCTCCGACGGCACCATCAAAATGTTCGCTTACATGTTGCTGTTGCACGAGCCTAAACCACACAAAATTCTCTGTGTCGAAGAACCTGAAAATCAACTATATCCACTACTGATGAATTTGCTTGCAGAAGAATTTGCAGAGTATGCCCATAGAGGTGGACAGGTATTCGTCTCCACGCACTCGCCGCAGTTTCTAAACGCCATACCGCTAGAAAACCTGTACTACATAGAGAAAATCGACGGCACATCGGTCATTGCCCCCTTCGCCGCAGACCCACTAAGCAGAGGCCAAATGGAGGCCGGAGATAAAGCCGGCTATCTGTGGGAACAGGGCCTACTAACGGGATTCGGCGAAAGGACGGAAATTTGCAAGCGACATCCTGCTCCCTCAATGTCTCTATAAAAACCCCTACGCTCCATTCCGCACACCACCGCTTGCCCGCTGCACATTCGTATAGTATATTTTTGGATTCCTTTTCCCGCTCCTCGCGTCTACACGAACTCATGGAAACACAAGATATCGTCGTCCGCGGTGCCCGCGTCCACAATCTCAAAAACCTCCATCTCACCCTCCCCAAAAACAAACTAATTTGCTTCACCGGCGTCTCCGGCTCGGGCAAATCCTCGCTGGCCTTCGACACCCTGTACGCCGAAGGGCAGCGTCGCTACGTCACCTCGCTGTCGGCGTACGCGCGCCAGTTTTTGGGCCAGATGGAAAAGCCCGACGTCGATCAAATCACCGGCCTGTCCCCCACCATCTCCATCGCCCAGAAAACCGCCGGCCAAAACCCCCGCTCCACCGTCGGCACCATCACGGAAATCTACGACTACTTGCGCGTGCTCTTTGCCCGCGTCGGCACCCCGCACTGCACCGAGTGCGGCGCACCGATCGGCGCGCAGACCCGTGCGCAGATCGCCGCCCGCATCCGCGCCCTGCCGGTCAACTCGCGCCTGCACATCCTCGCCCCAGTCGTCCAAGAGCGCAAAGGCGAATACCACGAGCTGTTTGCCGATCTGCAAAAGGCCGGCTACATCCGCGTGCGCGTCGATGGCCAAATTTTCACCCTCGACCAAGCCCCCCAACTCGACCGCTACAGCCGCCACAACATCGAAGTAGTAGTCGATCGCCTGATCCTCCGCGAGCGCGAAGATCGCCGCTTGGAAGAGGCCATCGACAACGCCCTGCGCCTCGGGCAAGGGACCTTTATCGTCGCCCGCGAAGGAGCCTCCGACTTCCTGCTCAGCGATCGCTTCGACTGCACGGCCTGCGGCATCTCCTACCAAGAGCCAACGCCGCAGATGTTTTCCTTCAACAACCCCCAAGGCATGTGCCCGGACTGCCACGGCCTCGGCACGCAAGTGCTGATGAGCGAGCGCCTGATGGTGCCCGACCCGGCCAAGACCCTGCGCGCCGGAGCACTCGCGCCGCTCGGCGAGTTGGGCAGCAACCGCTGGCGTCTCCATTTATACGAAGGTGCAGCCGAGCACCTCGGCTTTGATCTCGACACGCCGTGGGGTGAACTCGTAGCCGAGCAGAAGCACGGGTTCCTCCACGGCCTCGGCGACGAAAAAGTCACCTTTACGTACACCAACCTCCGTGGCTCAAGTTGGTCGCACAACGACAAGTACGAAGGCGTCATCCCGTTCCTCGAAGAAAAGTTTCGCGGAGCCAAGGAGAAACAACGCCGCGAATTAGAGCAATACATGGGCGTGCAGCACTGTGAGCGGTGCGACGGCGGCCGCCTGCGGCCCGAGTCCCTCGCCGTCAAAATCGACGGGCGCAACCTCCCGCAGCTAACCGCCATCCCCATCGAAGAAGCGCGCGACTTCTTTCGCGCCGTGGCCTTTGAAGACGCCCAAGCCCTCATCGCCGAAGAGGCGCTCAAAGAAATCCGCGGCCGCTTACAGCTCATGTGCGACATGGGCTTGGGCTATCTAACCCTCGATCGCGGCGCGCACACCCTGTCCGGCGGCGAGGCCCAGCGCATCCGCCTCGCCTCGCAGATCGGCTCCGGTTTAGTCGGCGTGCTGTACATCCTCGACGAGCCTTCCATTGGCCTGCACCACCGCGACAACCAGCGGCTGTTGGACACCCTCAAGCGCCTGCGCGACATCGGCAACACTGTCATCGTAGTAGAGCACGACGAAGAGACTATGCGCGAGGCCGATGTGGTCGTGGACTTTGGCCCCGGCGCGGGCGAGCGCGGCGGCAAGTTGGTCGCCTGCGGCCCGCCGAGCCACGTCGAGCACAACCCCCAATCCCTCACCGGGCGCTATCTCGCAGGCGAGGAAGCTATCCCCGTCCCCAGCCAGCGCCGCCAGGGCAACGGCAAGTGGCTGGTCGTCGAAGGGGCGCGCCAGCACAACCTCAAAGACATTGAGGCGCGCATTCCCCTCGGCCTGTTCACCTGCGTCACCGGCGTCTCCGGCTCGGGCAAATCCTCGCTGATCAACGACATCGTCTTCAAACAGCTCGACTGCGTCCTCCATCGCGCCCTGCACGAGCCGGGCGCGCACGCGGCGATCCAAGGCGTGGAGCACCTCGACAAAGTCATCCGCATCGACCAGAAGCCCATCGGCCGCACGCCCCGCTCCAACCCGGCCACGTACACCGACGCGTTCACGCCCATCCGCCAGCTCTTTGCCAAGCTGCCCGAGTCCCGCCTCCGAGGCTATAAGCCGGGCCGCTTTTCCTTTAATGTCAAAGGCGGGCGCTGCGAAGCCTGCGCCGGCAATGGTGCCAACTTGGTAGAGATGGAGTTCCTCGCCGATATCTGGGTCACTTGCGAAGTCTGCGCGGGCCGCCGCTTCAATCGCCAGACCCAGACCATCAAATACAAGGGGCATTCAATCGCCGACGTGCTGGAAATGGAGGTCGAGGAAGCACTCAATCTTTTCGAGAACGTCGCCCCCGTGCGTCGCGTGCTCCAAACCCTGTACGACGTGGGCCTCGGCTACATCAAGCTCGGCCAGCCCGCTCCCACCCTGTCCGGCGGCGAGGCCCAGCGCATCAAACTGGCCAAGGAACTCTGCCGCCGCAGCACGGGCCGCACCCTCTACATCCTCGACGAGCCGACCACTGGCCTGCACTTTGCCGACGTGGATAAACTGCTGCGCATCCTCCACACCTTTGCCGACCAAGGCAACAGCGTCGTCGTCGTCGAGCACAACATGGAGGTCATCAAAACCGCGGATTACATCCTCGATTTAGGCCCGGAAGGGGGCGAGGACGGCGGCTGGATCATCGCGACCGGGCCGCCAGAAGCCGTGGCCCAAAACGAGCAATCGCACACCGGCCACGCGCTCAAAAAGGCGCTCAAACTTTCGGCTGAGCTCAAGGCTTCGGCGAGCTCAGTCGAGTCGTCGAAGCCGCAGCGAACCGCGCTGCCAGCGGCGGCGACCAACGGCCACGGCGAGGGCAACGGCTGGATCCGGGAAATCGAGATCCTCGGCGCGCGCCAGCACAACTTGCGCAACATCGACGTCAAAATCCCCCGCGACCAGCTAACGGTCATCTCTGGCGTCTCCGGCTCGGGCAAGTCTTCGCTGGCCTTCGACACTCTGTACGCCGAGGGCCAGCGGCGTTACGTGGAGTCGCTGTCGGCGTATGCGCGGCAGTTTCTCGAACAGATGCAAAAGCCCAAGGTCGAGCGCGTCTCCGGGCTGTCGCCAGCCATTGCCATCGAGCAGAAAGCACCCAGCCGCAATCCCCGCTCCACGGTCGGCACGGTCACCGAAGTGTACGATTACATCCGCGCCCTGTACGCGGCCTTGGGGACCCAGTACTGCCCGCGCTGCCATGTGCCGGCCGGTACGCAGACCGCGCAGGAAATGGTCGAGCGCATCGCGCAGATGCCCGCCGGCCGCCGCATCCTCATCCTCGCGCCCATAGAGCCGCGCCAAAACGAAGGCTACGAAACCCTGTTGGCGCGCGCCCGCAGCGATGGCTTCCTCCGCGCCCGCATCGACGGCACGGTCCACGACTTGCGCGAAGAAATCCAACTAGAGCGCCGCCATCGCCACCGCATCGAACTCGTCGTCGATCGCCTCGCCGTCCGCGCCAGCGACCGCGGCCGCCTCACCGAATCCGTCGAGCGCGCCCTAGAGTTGGGAGGCGGCGAGTTGATCGTGGCCTCGCCCGACGATGACGCCGAGGAACGCTTCAGCCGCCGCTACTCCTGCCCGGAATGCGGCCGGGCCTTCTCGCCCCTGTCGCCGCAGTGCTTCTCCTTCAACCACCAACAGGGCATGTGCCAAGTTTGCGAGGGGTTGGGGTTGGGGGAAGGCGTCGATCGCGAGCGGGTCGTAGTGCCGCATCTCAGCGTGCGCGACGGGGCCATCCGCGCTTGGGGGCCGGTGCAGGACCCGGCGTTTGATCGACTGCTCTCGGTCGCGGGGGATGCCTTGGGTTTCAGCTTGGACACGCCCTATGCCGCGCTCGCGCCCGAGGCCCGGCGCGCCCTGCTCTACGGCGCACCCGAACAGCAATTGACCGTAGAAGACCTCAGCTTCCGCTACGCTGGTGTTCTGCCGCCCCTCGACGAGTACGCGAGCACCAGCAAGCGGCACCGGCACCTCTTGGGCCAAGTTCCGTGCTCGGCCTGCGAAGGCAGCCGTCTAAATACCGACAGCCGCGCCGTGTACCTGCGCGACAAGAGCATCGTCCAAGTCGCCCGCCTGCCCATCGCCGAGAGCCTGTCTTTCTTCCGCGACATGCAGCTCCACGAGCGCGAGCGCGACATCGCCGGCGAGCTGTTGCAGGAAATCCGCACGCGCCTCGGCTTTTTAGAGCGCGTCGGCCTCGGTTATATCGACTTGGAGCGCCGCGCCGCGACCCTGTCCGGCGGCGAGGCCCAGCGCATCCGCCTCGCCTCCCAGATCGGCTCCGGCCTCACCGGCGTGCTCTACCTGCTCGACGAGCCGACCATCGGCCTGCATCCGCGCGACAACGCCCGGCTGTTGGACGCCCTCAACTCCTTAAAGGACTTGGGCAACACCATTGTATTAGTCGAACACGACCGCGACACCCTCGAAGGAGCCGACCACATCGTCGATCTCGGCCCAGGCGCGGGCAGCGAAGGGGGCAACCTCGTCGCGGCCGGGATGCCCAGCCAACTCGGCAACGGTCGGCAGTCGCTCACCAGCGCGTACCTGCGCGGCGAATTGCACATCCCGGTTCCGACCAGCCGCCGCAAGCGCCGCCGCGGGCAACTCGTAGTGCGCGGCGCGCGCCAGCACAATCTCAAAAACATCGACGTGCCGATCCCGCTCGGCCGCCTCGTGTGCGTCACCGGCGTCTCTGGGTCGGGCAAGTCCTCGCTCGTCGAAAGCGTGCTCTTCAACGCGCTCGCCAACGAGCTGCACAAGGCCAACCGCCCGGTCGGCGAGCACGACCAAATCGACGGGGTTGAGCACATCGACAAAGTCATCCACATCGACCAAACCCCCATCGGCCACTCCCCGCGCTCCACCCCGGCCACGGTCATGGGCGTCTTCGACCTGATGCGCCAACTCTACGCGGACCTGCCGGACGCCAAGGTCGCTGGCTTTACGGCCGGGCGCTTCAGTTTCAACAAGCCCGGAGGCCGCTGCGAGACCTGCGAGGGGCTGGGGCAGCGCTGCATTGAGATGCACTTCTTGCCCGATGTGTGGGTCGAATGCGACCACTGCCGCGGCCAGCGCTACATGCCCGAGGTGCTGCGGGTGCAATTCAAAGGGCATTCGATTGCCGACGTGCTACAGATGCGAGTGCGCGACGCGCTCGTCCTCTGCGAGAACATCCCCCGCATTCGCAAGCGCCTGCAAATCATGGAAGACGTCGGCCTGGGCTACATGTCCTTGGGGCAATCCTCCACCACCCTGTCAGGCGGCGAGGCCCAGCGGCTCAAGCTGGCTGCGGAATTGTGCCGCCCCGACACCGGGCAGACTCTCTACATCCTCGACGAGCCAACCACCGGCCTGCACTTGGCCGACATTGAGTGCCTGCTCGCCGTGCTCCACCGCCTCGTCGATGCCGGCAACACCATGGTCGTCATTGAGCACAACATGGATGTCATCAAGACCGCGGATCACCTCATCGACTTGGGGCCAGAGGGCGGCGATCAAGGGGGGATGCTCGTCGCCGCAGGTGCGCCGGAAAAAGTCGCCCAGAGCCGGCAATCGCACACCGGGCACATTCTCGCCGATGTGCTGCGGCGCGACAAAAAGGCGCGGCAAACATGAGCGAGTTGTACCTGCTCCAACGCGCCTTTTTCGAGTTTTCCTTTCGCTGCCCGCGGCGGGAAAAGCCGCCCAAAATCGACGGCAACCTACGAGATTGGGACGACGCCGAGCGCGTGCCCGACCTGATGGCTGTCGATGGCCACCAGCCCTTTGCCTCGGTCTATATGGCCTACGACGACAGCGGCCTGTACTTTGCCTGCGAGGTCAAGCGCAAGACGACCTACAAGCTCAATCCGCTCCAACCCGCTGCCGGCGACAGCCTCGAACTCTTCATCGACACCCGCGACGTCAAGGAGCACCGCGCCAACCGCTTCTGCCATCGGTTTTACGTCTTGCCCGGCGGCAGCGGCAGGGACGGCAAGCAACCCATCGCCCGCCAAACCTCCATTGAGGACGCCCGTGAACAGGCACCGCCCTGTCCAGAAGACTCGATTGAGACCGGCCTGCGCCGGCTCAAGCGAAGCTATCAGCTAGAGATTAAACTGCCGGCCGCCGGTCTCAACGGGTTTGCGCCGCGAGAGTTCAGCCGAGTGGGGTTTGCGTACCTGTTGCACGACTCACAGCACGGCACCCAGTCTTGGTCGTCAATCTCGGACATGGGCGTAGAGCGCGATCCGAGCACTTGGGGTACGGCCGAGTTGGTGGGCTAGGGCGGCCTACCGTGATCGCGTTGCGCTTGTGCTGCTTAATCGTTACGCTCAGTCTGGTTCCTTCGTTGTAGGAGTCGCCATGGCTGCATCGTACCCTCGCATTCCCTACGGTTGGGCAAATTTCCGCGCCATTCGCTTGGAAAAGCGCCTGTATGTCGATAAGACGCGCTTTGTCCACGCGCTGGAAGAGGAACGCTACGTCTTTCTGATTCGCCCGCGTCGCTTTGGCAAGACCTGCTGGGTGTCCTTGCTGGAGAATTACTACGACCGCCGGGGAGCCGATGAATTCGAGGACGTCTTCGGTGGCACGGACTTGGGGCGGCATCCCACCGAAAATCGCCATCGCTACGTCATCCTGCGCTTCAACTTTTCGGCGTTCAAAAACGCACTGGAAACCCTTGAACATTACTTTGAAGAGTATTGTCAACTAATAGTCCGGAACGCGCTGGAGCGGAACGCGGATTTGTTTCCCGAGGCAGCGCGGCAGCACATCTGCTCGTCTGACTCGGTCAATGGCCAGCTCAACGAGTTATTCCTGTACGCCGGCGATCACGGCATTCCGCTGTATGTGCTCATCGACGAGTACGACAACTTTGCCAACACGATACTGGCCTATCACGGCGAAGAGGCGTACCAGTCTTTCACCCACGGCGGCGGCTTCTATCGCAATTTCTTCGCCACGCTCAAGGTCGGGGCTGAACAAAACCGCGGCGGCTTGGAGCGCATGTTCATTACCGGCGTCTCGCCGATTACCATGGACGACGTCACCAGCGGCTTCAACATCGGCAAGAATATCAGTTTGCACTCGGAATTCAACGACATGCTCGGCTTCACTGAGGCCGAGGTGCGAAACCTGCTAGAGCTGTACCGAGACCACGGCGTGTTCAATCAGGATGTCGAAGCCGCGCTGGCAGTGATGCGGGAGTGGTATAATGGCTATCGGTTCTCCGAGGAGGCCGAGGGCGATCTCTACAACACCGACATGGTGCTCTATTTTCTTGATGAGTCCATGCCGAACAAAAAAGCACCCCGGGAACTGATTGACACCAATGTCCGCATCGACTACGGCAAGCTGCGCCACCTGCTGACAGTCAACCGCCAACTCAACGGCAACTTCGACCTGCTGCGCCACATCATCGGCCAAGAACAGGTAAATACCCCCATCCAACTCAGCTTTCCCCTCAACCAGCTAGACCAACGCGAAAACTTCCTATCGCTGCTGCATTACTTCGGCCTGCTCAGCATTCGGGAAGTGGCACACGGGGTGCCTCGGTTGGGTATTCCCAATCAAACGGTCAAGCGGCTGATGTACGGCTACCTGCGCGATGCGTACGATGATGTGGGGGTGTTCTCGGTCGATGTGTACACCTTTTTTGGCTTGGTTCAAGCGATGGCCTACGACGGCGCTTGGCAGCCAGCCTTGGACTTTTTGCGCGACGCCTTAGCCGAACAAACCGGCATCCGCGACTACATGGACGGCGAGAAGGTGGTGCATGGCTTTGTCGCCGCCCACTTGAGCCTGTCCCCGTATTTTCTGCTGCACTCGGAGTATGAACTCAATAAGGGGTATGCAGATTTATACCTAGAGCCGTTTGTGGCACAGTATCCCGACATGCAGTTCGGCTACGTGCTCGAACTCAAGTATCTGAAGCGGCGTACGTCGCTCGACGAATCCGTCGTCGCGGACAAGGTGCAGGAGGCCGTAGGGCAGTTGCGCGGCTATCTGGCCGACCCGTTATTGCGCCGCCGCTACCCGTCGGTGCGATACATCGGCTTGGCGGTGGTGTTTCACGGCTGGGAGCTGGTCGCTTATCAAGCCATAGACAACGCGGCGGAAGACTAAACTCCAAGTACAGGCCGCGTAACCCAAGCTCACGTTATCTTATATTTCTTATATTTAAAGTTTAGATCGTCTATCCGCGCATTCACCTAAGACCTTTGCCAATGCCTAATTCCGCTGTAATCCACCGAGTTTTCGGGGTGGGGATTTTCGTGCTGACGCTGGGGGTGTATGTGAAGACCCTCGCGCCGACCGTGTCGTTTTGGGACTGCGGCGAATTCATCGCCACGTCCTATATCCTCGGCGTACCCCATCCTCCGGGCGCTCCTCTGTACGTGCTGCTAGGGCGAGTCTTCACCTTGTTTCCCTTCGGCGAAGTCGCCATCCGCGTCAACTTCATGTCCGCGCTGACCTCGGCGCTGGCGATTTGGTGCGTCTATCTATCGACCGTCGCGCTCGGGCGGCGCGCGTTGGGCGGCCAGCCCCTGCAACCGCTGGGCGACGCCCGCGACATCGGCATCCTCGCCGGTGGGGCCGTGGCCGCGCTGACGTTGGCCTTTTCCTACACCCAGTGGTACAACGCCTCCGAAGCCGAGGTGTACGGCTACTCCATCTTGTTTACGTGTCTGGGGCTGTGGCTGATTTTCTACTGGGAGGGCAGCGGCGCTGGGGCGGCCAACGATCGCTGGCTGTTGGCGCTGGCGTATTTGTTCGGCCTCGGCGGCGGCGTCCACCTGTTGTGCCTGTTGACGATCCCATCGCTCATGCTGTTGGCGTGGTTTGCCGATCGTCAGTTGCAACGGCTAATCGTGCTGCTGGTCGGCTGGGGCGTATTCGGCGGGCTGGCGCTGATGGCATTGGGGCCGGGAGCGCAGTGGAATGGGGTGATGGTGCTGGGGCTGGTGGGGTTGCTGGCGTATCTGTACGGCCGCGACCGACGGCTGTTCTTTCTCCTGCTAGGCGTCCTCTTGCTATTCGCGCTGGGCTATTCTACGTATGGCGCACTGTACATTCGCTCTGGCCTGAATCCGGCCATCGACGAAAACGATCCAGAGACCTGGTTGGCGTTCCTCAAGTTCCTCAACCGCGAGCAATACGGCACCGAGAGCATGCTTACGACCATGCTGACGGCGCGGGCGAGCCGCACCTATCAGTTTTGGGACCAGCAGATGAAGTACTTCTTTCAGCAGTTTCCCTTTCCGCTTTTTGAGCGGGACGTGGTATTCCGCAAGGCTACCATAAATCTGCCCGATCGAGTGTCCATTTCGCTGGTCCCGTACTTACTGGGGCTGTGGGGGCTGGTGTGGCACTGGCGGCGGGACTGGCGGCGATTCGGGGGCGTGTTGCTGCTGTTCTTGGTCATGGGGTTTGGGCTGTCGCTCTACCTAAACATGCCAGACCCGCAGCCGCGCGAGCGGCACTACGTGTTCGGCGGGATGTACTTGGCGTTCGCGCTGTGGATCGGGTTGGGCTGGCTGGGCGTGGTGGAAGCGGTGCGGGAACAGTGGGGGCGACATCGGGAAGCCGTGATAGCAGTAGCGGCGGCTGGATTGCTGCTGCCAGCCGGAGTGGCGGCGCGGCTCTATCACGTGGAAGACCGCACGGGCGACTATATCGCCTATGATTACGCGTACAACATGCTGACTAGTTGCGAGGAAGGCTCCATCCTGTTCACCAACGGGGACAACGACACCTTTCCGCTGTGGTTTTTGCAGGAAGTAGAAGGGATGCGGCGCGATGTGCGGGTGGTCAACTTGAGCCTGTTGAACACCAACTGGTACATCAAGCAACTGCGCGACCGCGAGCCGCGCATCGACATCCGCTACACCGACGACTTCATCGACTCCGTGCTCACCGACACGCAGATGGTCGATTTCTACAAGCGCTACTGGCCCGAGCCCAAGGTGCCGCCGGAGCTAAAGAAACTGGGAATTGACGTGGAAGTGAGTGCGCCTCCTGAGTACCCGATTCTCCGCGTCCAAGACGTCATGGTCATCAAAATTCTGGCTTGGAACGAGTGGAAAAAACCCATCCACTTTGCCATCACCGTTCCCACCAGCAACCTGCTCAACCTCGACCCTTATCTAACGATGGTCGGCATGAGCGTAAAAGTCTCACCCGAACCTACAGATGGCGTCGATGACGAGGCCCTAGAGCGCAATCTCCTCGAAAAATATCGCTTCCGCGGCCTCAACGACCCATCCTTGTACAAGGACGAAAACTCCGAGCGCCTCTTGGGCAACTACTGGGCTTGTGTCATGCAATTGGCCCGCAGCTACGAGGAGCAGGGGCGCAAAGATGAAGTGCCGCAACTCATGCAGTGGGCACGCGACAACATCTACATGAGTTGGGAGAACCACTATGCCGCGGCCGATTACTTCAGCACCCTCGGCCAACACGACATCGCAATCGATCACATCCACGACGCCGTGCTGTTCCTCATCGAGCGCGTCGATGTTGAGCCAGCCGCCACCTACGACAATATCATCGCCCTGACCGGCGTGCTGATCCAAGAACCCTACTCGGCCTACGACCGCGCCGTGGGCCTCTATCACCAAGCCATCGCCCTCGCACCGAAACGCTGGGAGGGCTACTACGAATTGGCTGCCACCCTCCAAGCCAAGGGCGATGTTGCCGGGGCACTGGCCGTTCTCCAGCAATACAAAGAGCAGTACGGCGAGCGGTCGGAATTGGTCGAGGCCGATCGCATCCTCCGCCAGTCCGCCTCTCCATGACCGAGGCCGTTACCGTCGTCATCCCGCACTACCGCGCAGACGTGCTCTACGACTGCGTGGCCTCGGTCTATGCCCACAGCAATTACCCCGTCTGTGTGCTCGTCGTTGACGACGGGGGCAACGCGCCTAGCTTGCAGCGGGCCAAAGCCGCCTTTCCCGCGTTAGAGGTCTTGCCCAACGAGCGCAATTTAGGGTTTGCCGCAGCCTGCAACCGCGGCTTGGCGGCCGTCCGCACCCGCTACGCCGTGCTGCTCAACGACGACACCCGCGTCGAGCCGAACTGGCTTGCTCCCCTCGTCGCCATGGCCGACAGCGAGCCCCGGATCGCCGCCTGCCAGCCCAAGCTGCGCTCGGCCAGTGCGCCCGACCGCTTTGATTATGGAGGCGGAGCTGGCGGCTATATTGACGCTTTGGGCTACGCTTTTTGTCGGGGGCGGCTCTTCGACTGCTGCGAGCGCGACGAGGGCCAATACGATGCGTCCGTGCCGCTCTTTTGGGCTTGCGGCGCAGCCCTCTTTCTCCGCGTCGCTGCGGCCCGCCAAGTCGGTTTTTTCGACCCCGAGTACTTCATGCACTTTGAGGAAATCGACTTGTGCTGGCGTCTCCAACTCGCTGGCTACCAAATCCGCGCTGTGCCGCAGTCGGTGGTTTTTCATCACTCGGGCTTTTCCCAGCCTCCGGCCACCTTCCGCAAAACGTACTTCAACCACCGCAACAGCCTCATCACGCTGTGCAAAAATGCGGGACTGGGCCGCCTACTGTGGCTGCTGCCCTTGCGCCTGTGGTTGGAGGTGTTGGCCGTGCTCTACTACCTCCGCCGAGGCCAGTGGTCCAGTGCCTCGGCCCCTTGTGCGGCCTTGCTCTGGTGCCTCGCGCATCCGCGCAACATCTATCGCCGCCGCCGCCAAAGCCAAGCCATCCCCGGCGCAGCAGTCGCACGCGATGGCGTCTATGCGGGCAGCATTCTCTACCAGTATTTTGCGCGGCGCGTTCAGCGCGCCTCCGCGCTCGTGCCCGAGCCATGAGCCGCGTCGTCCTCGGCTGCGAATGCCTGCTTGCAGATGCCGACCTGATCCGCGGCCGGCGCGTCGGCCTGATTACTAATCACTCAGGCGTTGATGCGCACCTACAATCCACCGCCGACCGGCTGCATCAATCCGATCTCTGTACACTCGTCGCCTTGTACGGGCCAGAGCACGGAATCCGCGGTGCAGCCCAAGACGGCGAGCACATCGCCCATTCTACCGACCACCGCACCGGCGTACCAACCTACAGTCTCTATGGCCAAGTGCGCGCACCGGATGCCGCCATGCTCACCGGCGTCGAGCTGATGCTCTTTGACATCCAAGACGTCGGCGCGCGCTTTTACACCTATCTCTACACCATGAGCCTGAGCATGGCCGCCTGCGCCCAAGCGGGCATTCCCTTTCTCGTCCTCGACCGCCCCAATCCCATTGGCGGCCAAGCTATCGCCGGAAATTGTCTCGACCCGGCGTTTGCCTCTTTCGTTGGGCAGTACCCAATTCCGGTGCGCTACGGCCTGACCATCGGCGAACTCGCCCGGCTTTTCAACGAGGAGTACGGAATCGGCGCAGAACTACACATCGTCGCCATGAAGGGTTGGCAACGCTCCTTTTACTGGGAGGACACCGGCCTGCCGTGGGTGCCGCCATCGCCCAACATGCCTAGTCCAGAGACCGCGGTGATCTATCCGGGAACCTGTTTCTTCGAAGGGACCAACGTGTCTGAAGGACGGGGGACGACCAAGCCTTTTGAGCAGTTTGGCGCGCCGTTTATCGACGGGGCGCGCCTAGCCGACGCGCTCAACAGCCGAGCGCTGCCTGGGGTGGGCTTCCGCCCGGTGTTTTTTCAACCAACGGCCGGTAAGTACGCGGGCGAGACCTGCGAGGGGGTTCAAGTCCACGTCCTCAACCGCGCAGCCTTCGAGCCTGTCGTCGTTGGTTTTGAGGCGGTCGCGGCCGTGCGTCGGCTCTACCCGAGCGAATTTGCCTGGCGCGTACCCGCCGGTGGCATCCACAACTTCGATCGCCTCGCCGGCACCGACCAGATCCGCTGCGCCCTCGACGCGGGCACGGCCGTCGCCGAGTTGCAGGCCGCTTGGGACGAGGCGTGCCAAGCCTTTGACGCTATTCGCCGCCGCTACTTGGCGTACTCTTGAGCGAGGTTGTCTCGCCGCGCGATCTTTATTATCGTTCACAGCGACACTCGCTACACCAGATACCTGTCATGCCCGCACCGCTCCAAACCGGCACCCTGTTGGTCGCTACTCCCGCACTCGACTCGCTCGACTTCGACCGCGCGGTCGTGCTCATTACCCACTACAGCGAAACAGACCTCACCATGGGCTTGGTGATCAACCAGCCCCTCGGCGAGCGAGTCCGGCGCTATGCGGCTGATTCCCTACAACAGCTCGCAGGTGGTGAAGATGCGTGTGCAGAGTTGGGACGGATATTCTACCAAGGCGGGCCAGTACACCAGCGCTATCTTTTCTTTTTGCACCGGCTCGACGGATTAGTCGAAGGGGGGACGAAAATTCTCGACGGCCTCTATCTGGGCGGCAACCTCGATACCAAGTACGCCGAGGACGAAGTACTCCGGGCCGACGCGCCGCGGTTGCGGTTCTACTTGGGCTATGCTGGCTGGGAGCCGGGCCAGCTCGAATCCGAGATTAGTGCTGGCACTTGGTTTTTGGCCCCAGGCGACCCCGAGATGGTCCTAGCGCCCACCCCCGAAACCATGTGGCAAGCAGTGCTCCACTCCATGGGGGGTAAATATCGCCCCCTCTCCGTATTTCCCGCAGATCCATCCGTCAACTAATCAGCACACCATGCCCCGCTTGGCGCGGATGCCGTGCGTGGGCGGGTCGTCGCCGATCCAGCGATCGTCTATTAGCTCGTGTGAGCGCTGGTAGCGCGTATCGGAAGACAGGCGAATGCGGTCCGTTTGGTTGTCTGAGCTGGCGTGCAACAGGTACATGCAGAAGACCAGCAAATCCCCCATCTGGTACTCGGCCGTCAGCCAGCGGCCCTGTAGCTCCTCGCGCACGGCAATCGCGTCGTGCGAGTAGGCCCCGGACGAGTTCCAGCGAATTTGCTCGCGTTCTTCGCGTGTCAGTTCGCGGCCCTGCTGCTGCGCGGACGCGACGATTTGGCGCGCGGTGGGGCCGTCGTTTTCGCAAAACGCATCCACATCGGTCTGGCCGTAGCCTTGCTTTAGGGCTTCGTTCTTGTGCGACCCCTCCAACACCATCAGCCCCCCCATCTCGTAGGGCACGTCGCTGAAGGGCGTCCACGAGGTGTAGAGCGCCTTGGTGCCTCGGCCCATATAGACGATGTCGCAATGCGGGGTCGTCGCCGTGTTGGTGCCCGGCTGCTTGGCGCGGAACCACGTGTAGTCGTAATGCCGGACCGGACCGCCCAAGAAAAATTCGTAAAAGTCCATCATCGGGCCGTCGTGAAGGACCTTGTCCAGCGGCGGGTTGTTGCGCGCTAAAACGGGCATAAATGGGCCAGTGGCCGCTGGATTGACCGTCTTGCCCGTGGCCACTATGCCTTCCATGGGCGGCCGCGTCGGGTCTAGTACCCCAGCCTTGAAGAGGCGATCGCACAATTCGGCCCGCGCCGCCAACACTTCGCGCCGGTCCAAATACTCCGGCAAAAATAAATACCCGTCTTCTTCCATCCGCTCCCACAGCGCGTCCCGATCGCCGATTACATCATCCGAGCGGCGGAGTTCGCCCACCTGCTCCATCGCGATCGGCTTGCCACTATACGTGAGTTGAGGTATGGTTGCCGCAGTCATAGGCCGTCCTTTCCATCTCTAAAATTACACTGCTGGTCCTCGTAAGGAAACACCCGCCGACCAAACGGGCAGAGGTCGCGCGAATGGGCGGTGCAATACCTGATTGACCTAACGTGCCTTAATTATTACATTTAGGCCCATCCCCCGTAACGCCCCTTGGCTTTCTGAGCGAGAGAAACAATGTACATTCGTTCGCTGTGCGTCGCTGTATGTTTGTCGTGTGTACCGCTTCAAGCCGCCGACTTCAACCCCGGCCCGAGGCCGCCGTATGCCGCTGCCCTCTTGCTCGAAGCCGAGAGCGGTACCGTGCTCTTTGCCCACCGCCCAGACGTGCAGCGCTCGCCAGCCAGCACCCAGAAGCTGGTGCTCGAACTGGTGGTCTTGGAGATGGTCAAAGCTGGCGAAATCTCATTCGAGGACTCGGTCTGGGTCTCCCGTCGCGCCGCACGCACCGGCGGCTCTCAGGTTTTCTTAAAGCGGGGTGAAGTCTTTACGCTGGGGCAACTGATGGAGGCGGTGGCCATTTCCTCGGCCAACGATGCCTGTGTTGCCATCGCCGAGCACATCAGCGGCTCAACCGCCGGTTTTGTCCGTCTGATGAACAAGCGCGCCCGAAGCCTCGGGATGCACGACACGCGTGTTGTCAATGTCCACGGCCTCGACAACACGCCACGCGGCAAGGGCAACCTAAGCACGGCCTACGACCTCTCCAAAGTCGCCCGCGAGCTCATCTTGGGCCACCCGGAGACCCTAGAATGGTCATCTACCCGCCGCAAGCCTTTCCGCAACGGCAACTTCACGCTTCGCGCCACCAACAGGCTGCTGGGGCGGTTCCAAGGGCTTGATGGGCTAAAAACCGGCTATACGCGCCGCGCCGGCTCCTGCCTCGTCTCCACAGCCTCGCGCCGCAACATGCGCCTAATCTCTGTGATCTTGGGAGCCCCCTCCACGCGCGTCCGCGACCGGGAGACCCGCCGCCTACTAAGCTGGGGCTTTAACAACTTCTCGCGCGTGCCCCTCGTCGAAACCGGCCAACGGATGGGCAAGGTCGTACTCAATTGGGGCATAGAGCCAGAGGTAGGCGCCTTGGCCCAAGACACCATAGTCGCCGTGCTTACCCCCGAACAGGAGAAACAACTCGTCCACCACCTAGAGCTGCCCGAGGAATTTCCAGCCCCGATCGTCGCCGGAACTGAACTGGGCAAGTTGCGAGTCTCGCTGGGCGATAGCCTACTGGCCGTGGTGCCCATCCACGCTGAAAAGAGCATCGGCCGCATGGGGCTGTGGGACAAACTGATGACGTACTTCTAAGCGGCTATTTGTGGTACCGCCCGCCGCTTAGAATGTCAAAGGACCGATACAAAGCTTCCAACAACAGCAGGCGCGCTAGCTGGTGAGAAAAAGTCAGCGGCGACAGCGACCACTGCTCTCGTATTTGAGATTCTACCCCCGCCGGCATTCCCTCGGCTCCTCCTATTACCAGCACTAAATGTGAATGACCTTGGTTCATCAGCCGCTGAAGCTGCTGCGCCAACTGCTCAGAGGTAAACGGCTTTCCCTCCACGTACAGACCGACGACATACGTCCCTTTCAACAGCCGGTCCGGCAGGCCGCCCCGTGCCTTACCTTTTTGCGGGCACAGCGCGACTCGCGCCTGCCGCGAGAGCCGCTTGATATACTCCTGCTCGGCGGCTTCTAGTGCCGAGTTGCGATGTTTCTCGTAGGAAACAATGCTGATCTGCATCGGCGCTAGTAGTGATCTGGCGCAATCGACAAGGCCCGGTTCTCCAGCGGCAAGGCCACTCGCGCCCCACCCTGCCGATGCGATTCGACGATTGCGAAAATTAGCTCTTGGCTGCGACAGGCGAGCGTTAGATTGCCTTGGGTATCGCCGTCCTCGTCGATGGCCCGGACGATGTCCTCCATCCCGCGCAGCGTGCCGCTTTCAATGATCGCTTCGGGCGCAGCTACCGGGCGCAACTCGCCGTGCTCGTCTTTCTTGCGCAGGCTATAGCCCATCCCATTGCTCAAGGTCCTTAGCGTGCCCTCGGTGCCGCTGATTTCGAATTCCCAGCCGGGCGCACCCACTAAGTACGAGTGAATCCCGTTTTTGAACTGCACGTATCCATTGCTGATCCTCGGATCTATAGTCAGCCGATCGCCCTCCCAATCTGCGGCCTCTGCCTGTACCGTCCCCTGCGCAAATTCCGCCTCCGAGTCCAGCGCGAAAAAGAGCATCATGTCGGCCGCGTGCGTGTGCCCCCATTGCGCCACGCTGATCCCGCAGTTTGCCACGACCGCCTGTACCTCGCCGAGGTCGCCGCGCTCGATCATAGCGCGCGCATCGCGGTAGAGCGCGGCATAGCGCCGCTGCGTGCCGTAGTTGAATTTGACGCCCCGCGGCATGCAGGCTTGCAGCATGGCGTCCATTTCGTGTACGGCGTTGCACAGCGATTTCTCGCAGTAGATGCCTTTGACGCCCGCTTCGGCCGCGAAAATCACCTGCTCGGCGTGCGGCCCCGGCCGGGTGGCAATGCTGACCACGGCGAGATTTTCGCGCTCGATCATTTCCCGGTAGTCGGCATAGGCTCGTTGGGCACCGTAGCGGTCGCGGATGCGTTCGGCCTTCTCGGCGATCGGGTCGCAGACAGCGACTAATTCCATGCGCTCGCAGGCGACGATGGCCGCGGCGTGCGAATACGGCAGAAAAAGCTGGGCATTGGGGCCGCTTTTGACTTCGTCGTCGATGGTGGCACCCATGCGCCCGCAGCCGATGAGGCCAACTCGGTAGGTAGTGGGCATTTTGCTTTCCTTTCTGATGCACCTTGTCAAGCGGGTCCTGCGGCACCTATAGCAAAATCATCCACGATATAATCCGCAGATGGACGCAGACAAAGGCAGAATAGGCATCTGAGCATGATGATAAGGATAAGGAAAGTTTCAGGAGTCCGCCTCATCTGTAAGTAGTAAACAGCAAGGCCCGCCCTAGCTCCTCTAAGAAAGAAGAAGGCTAGGGCGGGCCGAGGCGATGCCACATCACTGCTAGCGACAGACTTTCGGGTTGACCGACCCTCCCGTGACCTGGGGAATCTGCACGTCACCCGCAACGGGATAGAGCCACACCCGACCCGAATGAGCATCCGACGAGCAGTTGAGCTCGATCACGTCGGACATGCCGTTGACTATATCGAACTGCACCCGATCGACGGGCGAGTGCCCCGCGAAGCTGTTGCTGTTGCCAATCATGGCCTCAACCTGGTGAGAGCCGCGGACGTTAGAGCGTATCCGAATTGACTTCGCGTCGGCGGTGTGCTCGGTCAAGAAGAAGTACGTCCACGCCCCGCGAAAGGACCCTTTGAGCGGGTTCTTGTCAACATGGTCCTTCTGCGTGGCCTTCGCCTGGAAGTAATTACCGTTCCATGTGACGTAGGTGCCAGCCGGATAGACCGTGCCCTCGACCCATGGGATGAAGCCGTCGTCCACGATCTCGACCCATGCCCTAGGGGACTGGTAGCCACTACGACTGCTGAACGCGGGATCATACCGCAGCCCGTCCCGGCAGGCGGACAGCCACCCGATCTCGGTGATGAGCTCGTCGTAGAAGCCCATGTCGTCGCTGTAGGAGCTGCGGTCAGCGATGTTCGACAGCCCTAGCCTGAGCGTGTCGTTGGCCTTCATCTCCTGTAGGGACGCCACCGTGGCCGGTGGATGATAGTCAGCCCCGATGAACTTCTGGACCGCCGTCCAGCGGGGGTTCCAGTCGCACCGGTCAACCATGGCCTCGTAATTTTCCGGCTTGTAGTCTAACGGCCGCGACTCGCCGGTCACATTCTCACAGGCGGACTGGTTCTCCCCCCCGCACCTGTTGTAGCACCGGAAGAAGGGTATGCGGGGCGACCGCGTGTCGAGCAGGCCACCCAGCACGTCCGACCAGTAGTCGAGGTGCTCGCCGTAGCGGGTGCAGCGGTTCGAGTTCATGTCGGCGATGGGGTCGCACACCCGGTCGGACACCCACATGGCATTGGTGTAGTACACCGCCCTATCGAGGAGGTCTTGGTCAGGCGTACACGGCCCCGACGGATATGGATACGGCTGCGCCTGCGCCAAGACCTCCTCCCGACGGTCTTCCATCGCTGCTTGAAACGCCTCTGCGGACTGGGCTTTTAACTCTTCTTCTGTGTAGGCCCGACACTTCCCATTCTCCGGGACCGGTGCGCGGGGCGGACACTCGGTTAGGCCGTCATCGACGATGTTGATGTTGGTGTTCACCGTCTGGGGCAAGGGCGTATAGCCCGAATTGAGGATGGTAGGCACCCTATCTGTCCATTGCAAGGCGATCGTGCCGGTGGGACCGGCTTCCCCGTTAGTATGCCAGTCCCACGACAAGGTGCAGGACGGCTGGGCAAAGTCATCGGTCAGGGGATTGTCGTCATCGAAGTACCATTCGCATCCGTCGTTCTTGCCGTTGCCGAAGACGGTCGCGCCGATGTCATCCTTCAAGGACGACGGGGTGAACACAAGCTCCGCCTTGCCATGAAAGAACCGCAGATCAGTCCCATTCGGTCGGTCGAAGACAAAGGTATGGTTGTCCTTGGTGCCCTCGCGGATGGTCAGGGTATTACCGATGAGATTGACCCGGCCGTCCTTGCCGTCGGGGCCGATTGCAAAAATGAAGTTGACGGATTGCACGGGCGTTCCGTCCTCGGTCTTCCCTCGGTCATGCCAACGCAGCACGAAGGAGTCGGTGCTACCCTGGTAGTCGGTGGTGCTGTCCCACGAGAGCGTCACCTCGCGGTACTTGTTTGTACCCGACCCTTTGAGATGGTGGCAGCCGAAGTCGCGCCAGCCCGGCGTACCGTCCAACCGCGTGCCGTCCGTCGTGAACTTAACCTTATGACGGGCCGCGGCCTGTGTAATCTCAAAGTTGCCGTTGAACGAGCAGTCGCTTGCGCTTAACCGGTCGTGCGTGAACCGTAACTTCTTCGACCCGGACGTACCCTCCTCAAACAGAAGTGATGGGTTAGATAACGCCGAGCCGTCCGTGTTGGTGAGGCTCCATACCTGCGACGGGGACATGCCGTCGTCCGGGATGGAGAACGTCCACTCGGTTGTGTCTTTGTACGCGGCGACGGCTCCTCCCTTATCCCGGTTTTTGAACCATATCTTGACCGTCTCGTCGGCGTTGAAGGCGTTGTTGGAGCTGCTGTTCCACTTGACCTCTATCGCCCGATAGCCGTCGGTCTGCAAGTCGATGTTGTCGCAGGAGGGGTCGAACCATCCGAGCACCTTGCCGCCCTTGGTCTTGAACGTGACGTTGTGGCGGCTAGCAGCCCCCACGATCTCAATGTCGCCATTGAACGAACAGTAATCCTCGTCTGTGTCATGGTTGTGCGACAGGTGCAGCTCCTGCGTTCCGGACGTGCCCTCGGTGAAGCCCGCCCAAGCCGTGCCATCCGGCTTAGTGAGGGACCACACCTTAGCTGGGGCTAGGGACGGGGGCGGGGTCACAGGCTTCTCCGTGAGATAGAACGCGAAGTCGTCACCATGGTAGTATCTACCATCTGAATGGGCATAGTCTCGATAAAAGAAGGTGAGCTTCTTGTCCGCGTCGGTGGTAGGCAGCGGATCGCTGTTGCGTGTCCACGTGATCGTAACCTCGCGGTATTCGTTACTGCTGCAGCCGGAGTAGTCGTCCCAACCGGGGGTACCTTTATAGGTGCTGCTGCTCCCATCCGACTTCTTCTTCGCTACTAAGGTGATGTCGTGCCCTTTCGGGGCTGTGATATTAACAAACCTGCCCCTGAAGCACTTCCCACCACCAGACCCCACGTCGCTATGCGTGAAGCGCAGCGTAATGGATCCAGACGTGCCAATTTGAAAACCGGTGAAAGAATTGTCACCATTAGGCACCGATGTACCGTCCTGCATCGTAAAAGAGTAGGTTCTGGACGGCAATCGCTGGGCCTCAAACACCGGCGGATCAGGATCGACGGTGACGGTGCCCTCGTCGGTGGACGTCGGCTGCAGGGCCTCAAATTCTATTAGGGCGTCCCATATCGGCTTCCACCCAGACCAGACAGCGTAGGAATCCTCGGCCTCATCAGCCGTGTATGCAGTGGTGGGAGCGTCTCCCGCACCTTCCCACGTCGGCAGGGACACGCCAAAGGCGATCAACACGCGATACCAGTTCACACCATAGTTGCGGTTGGCGTTGTTCTTGTTGGCATCGTAGTAATCGCCGACCGTACTGATCAGACTGCTGTACTGCGTCTGCAGATCTTGGAGCGTCTGCGGATCGGACTGTGGATCGGGCTGCGGGTCCGGCTGTGGATCGGGCGGGGGGGCACCGCCGTCGTTGTCGCTGACGGTGACGGTGGCCGAGCCGTTGGTGCTAGAAGGCGTGTAGCCGGACCCGTCGTTGACCGTCAGCGTGATGGTGCCCGCCGCCTCGGACGTATTATCGTCGTCGGTGCCGACCGTGATGCTGACCGTGCCGCTCGTGTTCATATAGGTCTGGTCTTTTGCTCCGGACGAGACAAAGGAACCAGACTCGCTGATGGTCAGCTTGATGGTGAGGCCCGCCGAGGGAGCGGGCGTGGCCGTCAGCGTGAAAATAGCCAAGTCGCCCTCGGTGATGGCCGAGCCCGGGGCGATGCTGATGACCGGGTCTTGGGACGGGGGTGGCGTGGTGTCGTCCGTGCCGCCGCTGCCGTCCGTGCCGCCGTCGTTGTCATCGACCTTCTCCAGCTCTTTAAGAGCATCCCATATCGGCTTCCACCCAGACCAGACGGCGTAGGAATCCTCGGCCTCGGCAGCCGTGTAGGCGGTGGTGGGAGCCGCTCCCGCGCCTTCCCATGTCGGCAAACTCGCGCCGAAGGCGATCAACACGCGATACCAGTTGGCACCGTAGTTGCGGTTGGCCTTGGCCTTGTTGGCCTCGTAGTAGGACTCCACGAGGTCGATCAGCGACTGCGGCACCTCGTAGGACGCGGTCGCTGTGGCCTTAGCCGCAGCTAGCTGGGGGGGGGGGGTACAGAATCGTGGGCCGTCGGCTTCGGGTCATCTGAACACGACAATCCCACGCCCGCTAAAACGAGAAGCAAAAAAATCTGCAACATGAGCACACCTCGGGGGTTAAGGTGTAAAGGACAAATTGTGTAGTCGATTTAATGACCCACTGCCCCTATCCGCTCTACCCTATTAACCTTGACGGCGTTGATGCTCTGTTGTTATTATTTAAGATTATACTGGATAGCGTACAAAAATCCAAAATATTTAAGGGCGATTAGCTCAGCTGGCTAGAGCGCCTGCTTGACATGCAGGAGGTCACTAGTTCAAGTCTAGTATCGCCCACCATCTTCTAAGCCCCTGATTTTTCAGGGGCTTTCTTTATTATTCCTTGGCGAGGAGGCGTTAGTTCACTGCGAGTTTCAGACCACCGACAGCACGGCCTTGTCCATGCCGCTGCGGATGGCTCGCTACAAGGTGATCCGGCTGGCCGCGTTGGATGGGCTGGCGCACTTGGCGTCGGGCAATGTGGGCGTCCTACCGTTCACGCCGCTGATGGGTCGTCCGGCCGGGATGGATGTGGATGCGTGGTTGCGCCGATGCGTGGGAGCAAGGCATTGAGCAAGGCATTGAGCAAGGCATTGAGCAAGGAGGCCGCGAACGCGCCGTTGAAGACCTGCTCGACGTGCTGGCGATTCGCTTTGGGCTGGCCGCGTCGGATCCGTTGGCCGACCACATTGCGACCATTGACGATGTGCAGCGCCTCAAGCAGTTGTTCCGCGCGGCCATACAGGTGCCCAGCCTCGAAGCCTTTCGGCCTCTGTTAGATGCCGCCGAGTAGGGTCGCCGCGTAACGTCAGTCTCATAATTCGCTCTCGCTCCTTGGCGAGGAAAGTGAGTGCTTCTTCTTTTAAGATAGTGATGGCCTCGTTTGATGCGAGTTTCTCATCCCGCCATATTGCACCGATTACTTCGTCAAAAGCCAAAAATTTGCGGTTTACTGCCTGCCAGTAGCTAACTGCATTCTTTGACGGATTCATCGCTTCGACCGTTCTAAACACCTCGTGAACCAACTCTATTGCCTTGTTCTGAGTCGATTTCTGGGCATAACGAACAAGTACAGCTAGGTGCGTATACGTCGCAATGCAAACGGAGCTCTCAGCAGCCTGTTTGTATATCTGACTTTTTAGAGATGGAAGTTGATATACTGGACAAACAACCATCGCATAGGGCTTTCCATGCTTCCAGTTGTCCATTGCTTGTACCTTGAAATCCTTCTGATTCTTCGCTGTGCGGCTCAGTCTAAATGCTTTTGCATCAGCGACAAAACTGTAGTCGTTGGTGACGCACTCAACATCAGCTACATTCGCTCGCTCCTTAAGAACCAAGCTCGTAAACCCCATTGCAGTATATGCTGCATGAATCACAACATCGGTATATTTGGAGTACAGTTTCTCTTCGCTAGTGTCGTGCCCATAGCATTCCGGGATTACACCACATAAACGCAGGTGTCCAAGCAGGGCGTCAATCCCTTGTGCTTGGATTTCCTGCTCCAGCTTTTGCTCGATCCTTTCGGCATCAGCGCCAAAATCGCCGCTTGAGCGACTTATCTCGTCGATCCAGTGCTTTCGGTTCTCGACTTGTTCTTCGGTAATCATCGTAACTCCGTTGTGTGTCCGTTTCTCGTCTTGCGTGTCTTATGGATTTACGTCCCTTTCCTGCTATCAGTCGCTACAGATAGCTATTGACGATATTCTCCAGCATTTCTTCGCGGCCGCTGCGCTTTTCTGGCTCGCCGTGCTGGTGGACGTATGCCTCTAGCTCGGCGAAGTTGGTGTCGCCGCGCATGATCTTCTCGCCGATGCCGCTGCGGTACGAGGCGTAGCGCGCCTCGACAAAGGCGTCGAGTGCGCCGTCGTCGATGATGCGCTGGGCCAGCGTTAGCCCGCGGGCGAATGAGTCCATGCCGCCGATGTGGGCGTGGAAGAGATCCTCCAAGTCGCAGGAGCCGCGCCGCAGCTTGGCGTCGAAGTTGATGCCGCCGGAAGCGATGCCGCCTTGCTTGAGGATCACCAGCATGGCGTAGGTGGTGGAGTAGAGGTCGGTGGGGAATTGGTCGGTGTCCCAGCCGAGCAGGTAATCGCCGCGATTGGCGTCAATGCTGCCCAGTTTGCCGTCGGCTGAGGCGAGCTGGAGGTCGTGTTCAAAGGTGTGGCCGGCTAGGGTGGCGTGGTTGGCTTCGATGTTGAGCTTGAACTCGTCCAACAGGTCGTATTTGCGGAGGAAGCTCAAGACCGTAGCGGCGTCGTAGTCGTACTGGTGCTTGGTCGGCTCTTTGGGCTTGGGCTCGACGAGCAGGGTGCCGGTAAAGCCGATTGCTTTTTTGTGTTCGACGGCCATGTGCAAGAAGCGCGCGAGTTGGTCTTGCTCGTGGGCCATGTTGGTGTTGAGCAAGCTGGAGTACCCTTCGCGTCCACCCCAAAACACGTAGTTAGCCCCTCCGAGCCGATGGGTGCATTCCATGGCTTTTTTGATCTGCGCCGCAGCCCAGGCGAAGACGTGGGCGTCTGGGTTGGTGGCGGCCCCGTGCGTAAAGCGCGCGTGTGAGAAACAGTTGGACGTGCCCCACAGCAAGCGGACGCCCGTGTCGGCTTGCAATTGCTCGGCCAGCCCCACGATGTGATCGAGGCGGTCGTTGCTCTCTTTGAGGGTCTCGCCTTCGGGAGCGATGTCGCGGTCGTGCCAGCAGTAGAACGGCGCACCGAGTTTGGTGATGAACTCAAAGGCCGCGCGCAAGGTGTCCTCGGCGCGCTGCATGGGATCGGTGGCGCGGTCCCAGGGCCGATCGTACACCGGAGTCGGGCCGAAGGGATCGATACCCCCGCCCTTGAAGCTGTGCCAAAAGGCCACGGAGAAGCGCAGGTGCTCAGCCATGGTCTTGCCGCCGACTATCGCCTCGGCGTCATAGTGCTTGAAGGCGAGGGGGTTTTTAGAATCCGGTCCTTCGTAGGCAATTTTTTCGATGCCCTTAAAAAATTCGCTCATGGTTTACCCTTTCTGAGTTGTGCGGTGGATTACAGGAAATTCAACAGGTCCAGCGGCTCGGCGAGCAAAGCGCCGTCGAGGTCGAAAACTGCGGCCGCAAAGCGCATGGGCGGCCTCACTCTGGCGTCACGTAGGCAGCGGTGATGCCGCCATCGACGACGAAGGTCGAGCCCGTGATAAAGGAGGCATCGTCCGAGGCCAAGAAGACGACCGTGCGGGCGATTTCCTCAGCCTCGCCGAAACGGCCCATGGGAATGTGGACTAAGCGGCGCTGGCGCTTCTCTTCGCTGTCGAGGTATTTCATCAACAGCTCGGTGCGCAATGGGCCGGGGCAGAGTGCGTTGACGCGGATGTTTTCGCGGGCGTGGATGACGGCTAGTTCGCGCGTTAGGGCGAGGACGCCGCCCTTGCTGGCGGTATAGGCCAATTGGGGCGTGGCCGCGCCGAGCAAGGCGACAAAAGAGGCGGTGTTGACGATGGAACCACCGCCGGCGCGGCGCAGGGCCGGAATGCCGTATTTGCAACCCAAAAAGACGCCCTTGAGATTGACGGCCATGGTCAGGTCCCAGACCTCTTCTTCGGTGTCGATGGCGTCGGCGTCGGCGTGGTGGGAGATGCCGGCATTGTTGAACAGCACGTCGAGGCGGCCATAAGCGGCTTCGGCTTGCTGCACCATGTGCTCGCAGTCGGCGGCGCGGGACACGTCGGCCGCGATGGCGATGGCTTGGCCGTTGTCGGCGGCGATGGTGGCGGCCGTTTCTTCGGCCGTGGTCGCGTTGATGTCAACGGCTGCAATGTGCGCGCCTTCACGGGCGCAGAGCAGCGCGGTTTGGCGGCCGATGCCCGAGCCAGCGCCGGTGATGAGGACGACTTTGTCGGCGAGCCTCACGATACTGTGTCCCGCGCTGCCTCGCCCACGACTTCTGACAGTGCTGGATGCGCGTGGACGGTGCGGGCCACATCCTCGGCACTCGCGCCGAACTCTAGGGCCAAGACGCCTTCGGCGATCAGGTGCGAAGCCTGCGGCCCTAGGATGTGCATCCCCAAGAGCTGGTCGGTGCGCGCATCGGCGACGACCTTGACTAGGCCGTCGATGTCGTCCATGCAGTGGGCGCGGGCATTGCTGCGAAATTGGTGCTTGCCGATGGCGACCTCGTGACCGGCCGCTGTGGCGTCTTCTTCACTCGCGCCTACGGAGGCTAGCTCTGGGTGGGTGTACACGACCGAGGGTATGGCCTCGTAGTTGACCTGCCCGGCATGTCCGGCCATTCGCTCGGCGACGGCGATTCCTTCGGCCTCGGCCTTGTGGGCTAGCATCGGTCCGGGCACGAGGTCGCCGATAGCCCAGATGCCCTCGACGTTGGTGCGGCCCTGTGTGTCAACTAAGACTTGTCCACGTTCGTTGGTCGCTACACCCACGTCTTCCAGCCCCAACCCGGCGCTGCATGGTTTGCGTCCCACGGCCACCAACACCAGATCGCACGTCTCGACGCGTTCTTGATCGCCAGCCGCAATAGTCAGCGTCACTTGGCCTTTTTTGATCGCAGCGGATTGCGCCTTGGCTCCGAGCAGGAACTTTAGTCCCTGTCGTTTGAGCAGCCGTTCTAGCTGCCGGGCCATCTCTTGGTCCATCTCTGGCAAAATCTGATTCATGGCCTCTATTACGAGCACTTGGGCACCCAACCGTGCCCACACGGACCCCAGTTCCAATCCAATGGCACCGCCGCCGATGACGACGAGTTGCTCGGGCACCTTTTCTAAGGTTAGGGCCTCGGTCGAACTGATTATGTGTTTTCCATCAAAGGGCAGATTCGACAACTCCACGGGTACGCTCCCCGTGGCCAACAGGATGTGCTTGGCAGATAGCACTTGCTCGCCGTCTGAACCTTGCACCGCCACGCTTCCCGGGGCGCGAACTTGGCCTGTGCCGACGAAATGCGTCACCCCCCGGCCCTTAAACAGCCCCTCAATACCTTTGGTCATGGTCTGCACGATTTTTTCTTTTCGCGCCATCATGGCCTGCAGGTCCAAGCCCACTTCGCCCTGTCCGATTCCGTGGTGTCCTAACCCTTTCTTGGCTCTGTAGAATAAATCACTCGACTCTAGCAACGCCTTGCTGGGGATGCAGCCGACATTGAGACAGGTGCCGCCGAGGTAGCTTTTGTCGATGCAGGCCACCTTCATGCCGAGCTGTGCCGCCTTGCTCGCGGCCACGTAGCCGCCTGGTCCTGCGCCGATAACCACTAAGTCGAATGTAGTGTCGCTCACAGTTGTTCCTTTTTGCGTAATTAGCAGCACACGTTAGAACGTCTGCTGGCTCCTTATCAGACAGTTACCTGACGAGCTTCCAAATATCGCCAAATAGAAAATGGTCGAAGGTTTTTATGTGATCCTTCAAAATATCCTTTATCTGCATGTCAGGACGTATGTCAAAATAATATACTCCATCTAATGGATTTAGTTTAACTGTATAGCCCTTAAAGTGCCCTGAAAGAAAAGTTGTATTGATACCGTAGTTGCCGTCCCTGCCTTTTCTTTGCACATCGTTTAGAAAAATAGCGAAATGGGGTGTGTCTCTATCTGTCAAGCGATTATATAGGAATTTATCGACAAATATTTTAGCTAGACGGTCCTTGCTCGATGTTTTTACAGACCCTATCGCACGTACTTCTTCAAGTTCTTTCACAATAAGATCGTGCTGATAATTCATAGTAAATTCGACTTTTCCATCTATTTTCACCGGAACTTGCACTGTCCCTTGCGTGACATAAACTCCTACTTTGCCTATAATGAGACGTATGAATCTTTCAAACAGATCGCCATTTATCTTTCTTGCCGTATTTGACTTATTAGCAGGCAAGGCATCAAGAGTAGCTCCAATACATTGTTGCGCTGTATAAATGCTTCTATTAATGATCTCTCGGTTAGACGAATTATCAGTACTATCATCCTCGCCTTGAATATCCAAAAGAATTTCTTTAAAAGGGTCAATAGCAGCCTCCATATCTTCTAATGAATACATCAATTTGGAGTTAATTGGTCTTGTTACATTGTATGTCCCATCATCTTTGTATTGAAAAAATTGATAATTGTTCTCATTTCTCGATACAATTACAGCTTGTAGATTGTCTTTGATGAATTCAAGATACGCCTTTGCAAAGTCGCAGTACCTATCAATGTCGCGAAAATAGTCTTTATCGCAGGCGATACTTACCAGTCTTTCCAAGTTCAACGGATTGAACTCCTTCTTTTTTCATTTTCTTTATCAAGTGCGATCCATCCATCTTTTGATCTGCGAATCACATTTTCTATCCTGTCTATCGCCCATTTATTGTATTCGGGATTGATTTCACAACCAGCCCATCTTCGTGCGAGTTGTTCAGAAACGACTAACGTTGTCCCCGATCCTGAGAACGGATCAATAACAAGATCGCCTTCTTTTGACGAGGCTAGGACAAACTTCCGAACGAGTTCTTCTGGTTTTTGTGTAGGATGAGGTGTTTTTTCATTCATTCCATTACACGTGGTCGGCACTTCTATAACATCTCGTGGCTTTGCCCCTCCCGGATGCGGCGTCCAAACATTTTTTTGATTCGCTCCGTTTCCGTACTGACTTGACTCTGCTTGTGGATGAGATGGGTACTTTAGCGTATGATTGCCATAGGGGATTCTAATGTCATCGATATTAAATGTCTGTTTCTTGGATTTACGCAAGTGAAGAATGCTCTCATGCGACCTTCCCCAGTCACTTCCCATATTGGCTTTGTTTTTATAGTACCACACCAGCCACTTGCACGATCTAAAACACTTCATAGACGGCTGCTTTATATCGGCAAGTATCTCAGAGAATCCACAGAGATACATCGTCCCTGTTTTCTTTAGAACGCGATGTGCTTCTCTAATCCATTGCATTGACCATTCAATGTACTGTTCTTGGTTCTCAAATCTATCCCATTCGGCTTTGTTGATATTATAAGGGGGATCGGCAAAGATAAGATCTACGCTTTCCGTGTCCAAGCTCTTGAGCCACTCGATGGAATCCCCCTGAAAAAGAGAACCGTGAGGATGCCTATATATCTCACAAAATTTCGACTCATTTTTTGTCGCTAGCTGTTTGCCAACCATAGAAAACTCGAACTTAAGCGGATTCTCTTGATTGCGTTTTTTAACTTTTTTGGGCATTGGTGTTTCTCCACTATGACCAGCGATAGCCTTCCACTAGACCTCTAACAGCAGCCGCGCTGGGTCCTCGACAAGCTCTTTCAACCGCACCAAAAACGAGACCGATTGCTGGCCATCGACGAGCCGATGATCGTAGGACAGCGCTACGTACATCATCGGCCTAATCACCATTTGACCTTCGACAGCTACGGGCCGCTCTTGGATCGCGTGCATTCCCAGAATTCCACTTTGTGGTGCGTTTAGAATCGGCGTGGAAAGCAGCGAGCCGAAGACTCCGCCGTTGGTGATGGTAAAGGTGCCGCCGCTTAGTTCGTCCATGGCCAGCTTGTTGTCGCGAGCGCTTAGTGCGAGGCGCTTGATGTTGCTTTCGAGCTGGGCGATGGACATTTGATCGGCGCGGTGCAAGACAGGCACGACTAGACCGCGCTCCGTGCTCACGGCGATCCCCAGATTGACGAAGTCGTGATACACAATGTGCGTGTCGTCGATCTGCGCGTTGATCGCCGGAAACTCGCTGAGCGCGAGGACGGCAGCTCGCGAAAAGAACGACATCAGCCCCAGCGATGAGCCGTGGACTTGGGCAAAGCGCTCCTTGTACTTGGCCCGAAGCTGCATAACTCCGCTCATGTCGATTTCGTTGAAAGTCGTCAGCATGGCCGCGTTGTGCTGGGCGGCGACCAAGTGTTCGGCAATGCGCTGGCGGAGCCGACTCATTGGCTCGCGACGGGTGAGGCCGGGACTAGCGGGCGCAGGAGACGATTGAGCCGGTTCGGGCGCAGGAGTGGATTCAGGCTCAGGCGGCGGAGCGGGTTTGGGTACAGGCGGTGGTTGAGCAGGTGCAGGTGCAGGCGGCGGTTGAGCGGGTTCGGGCGCGGATAGCGTCTCTAGGTGGGCGAGCACGTCCTTTTTTGTCAGCCGCCCGTCCTTGCCCGTACCCTCAATGGCAGTTGGATCCAACTCGTGTTCTTCAACTAAACGGCGCACGGCTGGGCTTAGGGTGGATTCGGGTTTGGGCGCAGCGGGTTCGGGTTTGGACGCCGGGGCCGGAGCGGCAGCTTGTGCTGATTCATCTATCTCCGCGATTATCGCTCCTATGGCTAGCGTGGTGTCGGTGGATTGTAGGTGTTTGAGAGCGCCGCTGGCTGGGGACGGCAGTTCGACATTGGCCTTGTCGGTTTCTAACACGCAGAGCGGCTCGTCCTGCTCGACGCGCTCGCCGTTGCTCTTGAGCCATTCGAGGAGAATGACCTCGCTGACGGATTCGCCCATGCTCGGTATTTCGACTTGTACTGACATACAAATGCTCCTAACCAGATTGCCGCCGCTGATGCAGCACCATTTCACGGCCTTGGCCTAGTGCCTGCTCGACGATTTCCCGTTGCTCGGTTTCGTGAAGGTGCCCGGAGCCAGTGGCCGGGCTGGCCGCTTCGTCGCGGCCCACGTAGTTCAGCTTGCAGTGCGCGGGCAGTAGTTCGTCTAAGAGGGGCTGGACAAAGGACCAAGCGCCCATGTTCTGCGATTCTTCCTGCACCCAGTAGAACTGCTCGGCCGCGGGATAGCGCTCGAACGCGGCTTGGAGTTCAGCAGCCGGGAACGGATAGAGTTCCTCGACGCGCAGCAGCGCCACCTCGTCGCCGCCATTTTGCTCGCCGCGGGCAGCAACCAAGTCGTAGTAGATCTTGCCGGTGCAGAGCACCACCCGGCTGACGGTGGCTGGATCGGCGACGTGTGCGTCGTCGATGACCCGCTGGAACGTTCCAGTGGAAAACTCTGCTAGCTCTGAGACGCATTGCTTGTGCCGCAGGAGGCTCTTGGGGGTCATCAGCACCAGTGGCTTGCGGAAGTTGCGGTGGATCTGCCGGCGCAAGATGTGAAAAAGTTGCGCCGGCGTGGTTGGATAAGCCACTTGCATGTTGTTTTTGGCGCACAGTTGCAAGAAGCGCTCCAGCCGCGCACTCGAGTGCTCTGGCCCCATGCCCTCGTACCCGTGTGGCAACAGCAGCACCAAGCCACTCATTCGCTGCCACTTGGCTTCGCCACTGGAGAGGAATTGGTCGATGATCATTTGCGCGCCATTGACGAAATCGCCGAATTGGGCCTCCCACAAGACCAAGCGCCTCGGGTCCGCCGAGCTGATTCCGTACTCAAAGCCGAGTACTGCTAGCTCCGATAGCATGGTGTTGATCACGACGAAGTCGGCCTGATCGCGCTCCAAGCACTGCAAGGGGACGTGCTCTGCGCCCGTTTCGGTGTCGTGCCAGACGGCGTGGCGGTGGGCAAAGGTGCCGCGCTGGGTATCTTGGCCAGTCAGGCGCACTGCCACGCCCTCCCGCAGCAACGAGCCGAAGGCCATCACCTCGCTGCAGCCCCAGTCGATGGGTGCTTGGCCAGCGGCCATGGCGCGGCGCGCTTCGACCATTCGTTGGATTGTGCGGTGCAGCGAGAAGCCCTCGGGGATTTGGGTCGCCCGCTCGACGATCCGCTGCAGGATTTTGGCATCGACGGCCGTGTGGGCGCTCCAGTCATCGGGTGCCCAAGTCAGGCCCTGCCAGACGCCCCCGAAGGACGAAATTTGGGGCTGGACTTGCAGGCGGCGGGCGATTTGCTGGGCTTCTTCGAGCCGGGTGCGAATCCGCGCGCGAATATCGTCGGCTTCCTCTTGGGAAATTTTATTTTGGGCAATGAGTTGGAAGGAATAGAGATGGAGGATCGTCGGATGTTCGGCGATTTTCTTGTACATCAGCGGCTGGGTCAGGGTCGGGTCGTCGGCCTCGTTGTGGCCGTGGCGGCGATAACACCACAAATCGATAAACACATCCACTTTGAAACGGTGCCTAAACTCCATCGCCACCCGCGCCGCTTGCATTACGGCTTCGGGATCGTCGGCGTTGACGTGAAAGACCGGTGCCTGAATCTCCTTAGCTATGTCGGTCGGATAGGGGGTAAAGCGCGTCTCGTCAGCTTGGGCGGTGTAGCCGAGCTGGTTGTTGATGATGATGTGGACGGAGCCGCCAGTGCGGTAGCCGGGCAGTTCGGAGAGATTGAGGGTTTCCGAGACGATCCCTTGGCCGGTAAAAGCGGCCTCTCCGTGGATGAGCACCGGGACCACCCGCTCTCCTTCCGCATCGTGCAAGTAGGCCTGCTTGGCATAGACGATGCCCTCGATGACCGGATCAACTAGCTCTAGGTGGCTGGGATTAAAACTGAGCGAGAGATGGACCTTGCGTCCCTCCTCGGTGACGTGGTCATGGGAATAGCCTTTGTGATATTTGACGTCGCCCTCGTCGTCGTCGCGGTCGGTGCGATCAGCGCCCTCGAACTCGGCGAGGATTTCCTCGTAGGGCTTGTGCAAAAGGTGAGCCAGTACGTTGAGCCGACCGCGGTGGGCCATGCCGATGACCACCTCTTCGACGCCGAGCTGGGAGCCGGTACTAACCAACTCGTCTAGGAGCGGCACCATGGACTCGGCCCCTTCGAGCGAGAAGCGCTTTTGCCCGATGTAGCGCGTGTGCAAAAACTGCTCAAACTCCTCGGCGGCGATCAGGCGCGCGAGCACCCGCCGCGTCTCGTCTTCGGACAAATTGGGGTTGTTGAGGCAAGGCTCGATCCGCTCTTGCAGCCAGTCGCGCTGCTCCTTGTCTGGGATGTCCATGTATTCGACGCCAATGGAGCGGGAATACGTGGTTTTCAGCTTGCTCAACAGACCCGTTAACGTCCCGTCCGTGCGCCCGAGGAAGCTGCCGTTGCCCACGGTCTTTTCGAGGTCTTCTTCGGCGAGGCCGAATTCCACTAGATCCAACAGCGGCAGGGTCCGACGGTTGTACCCCAGCGGGTCGAGCCGGGCGACGAAGTGGCCCATTTGCCGATAGGCCTGCACGAGAGCTTGGACGCCTTCGAGGACCAAAAGGCCCTCAGTGGCTTCTTCTATGGACTGCAAGGCTGTTTGGTCTGGGTCTGGTTCGCTGGCGGGTGCCGAGCGCGCGAAGCCGAATTCAAAGCCGCGGAAGAAGTGCTGCCACTCTTCTGGGACCGAGTTGGGATCGCGCTGGTACTGCTCGTAGAGAGCTTCAATGTACTCGGCGTTTTCACTGTGCGTAGCAAATGACATAGGAGCCTCCAGTTCCATGGGCTGATTCTGAAAATAGACATTATATACACAGGTGCAAAAATAAGCTCGTCGAGCTGCCGCAATCCTTGAGAGTTTTCACGGCAGTACCTACATTTTCATGTAACCTCTTCCCGTTAGAAAGTATCCCATGCTACTCGCCTTTGTCGGCCCCCCGGCTCTGTCGTCTCTTCGCCGCCGGTCGCTGCTAGCGCGCTGCCAGCGTTGCGCGCCCAAAGTTGAAGATCTGAGTGCCACGTACTTCTATGCCGTGCAATGCACACGCGCCTTAGCTGACGATGAGATGGCGCGGCTCATGCGCATTCTCGACGTGGACGCTACCCTGCCGACGCGGGCGCACAATGAGGTGACTATTGGCCCGCGGCCGGGCACGACGTCTCCGTGGTCGAGCAAAGCCACCGACATCCTCAAAAACTGTGGCCTCGAATTCGTGCGTCGCGTCGAGCGCGGCACGCTGTATGCCTTTGCCGCCGACACCGTGCCCAGTGCGGACTTCGGCGAGCTCAGTCGAGTCGTCTTGCCGCTGCTCTACGACCGCATGATCGAGGCCCCGCTCGACTCCTTAGAGACCCTCTTTCGCCGCGTGGATCCCAAACCACTAGTCCACATCCCGGTGCGGGCCGAGGGGCGGTGTGCGCTCGTGGATGCCAATCGCGAGATGGGCTTGGCCCTTTCGGACGAGGAGATTGACTACGCACTGCACGCCTTTGCGGGGCGCGACCCGACCGACGTGGAGTTGATGATGTTTGCGGTGGTCAATTCCGAGCACTGCCGCCACAAAATTTTCAATGCTGACTGGATCATAGACGGCCAGCACGAGGCGCGGTCGCTCTTCGATATGATTCGCCACACACACGCGGCCCATCCCGAAGGCACGGTTAAGGCATATTCCGACAACGCCGGCGTGATTGAGGGATTTGATGTGCCGGTCTTTGGTCCAGACGAAGATTTTCGCTATGAATACCGCCAGCGGCAGACCCACGTCTTGATCAAGGTCGAGACCCACAACCATCCCACCGCCATCGCGCCCTATCCCGGAGCTTCTACGGGAGTCGGGGGAGAGATCCGCGACGAAGGAGCGGCTGGCACCGGCGGGTGGTCACAGGCGGGCCTGTGCGCGTTTTTCACCTCGCATCTGCGCGTGCCAGGATTTGCCCAGCCGTGGGAAAAAGAGCGCGCTGCTTTCCCAGACCGCTTGGCTACCCCGCTCGCCATTATGACCGAAGGGCCGATCGGCGGCGCGGCTTTTGGCAATGAATTCGGCCGACCTAACATCTTGGGGATGTTTCGCACCTTGGAAGATGACAGCACTGGGGTGTGGCGCGGCTATCACAAACCGATCATGGTCGCTGGTGGCGTCGGCCTCATCGACGCTGAGCATGTGGAGAAGAAAACTCCGGCTGCGGGCGATTGCGTTATTCAGCTTGGAGGGCCGGCCATGCTCATCGGCCTCGGCGGGGGCGCGGCTTCTAGCATGGACACGGGTGCCAACAGCGAGGATCTCGATTTTGCTTCGGTGCAGCGCGACAACCCGGAGATGCAGCGCCGTTGCCAAGAGCTAATCAGCCGCTGCATCTCGCTTGGTGCGGAAAATCCCATCATCAGCATTCACGACGTGGGGGCCGGTGGTTTGTCCAACGCTTGCCCGGAATTGGTGGCAGACGTGGGCGCGCGCTTTGACTTGCGGGCCATCCACAACGACGATCCGGGCATGAGTCCGATGCAGATTTGGAGCAATGAGGCACAAGAGCGCTACGTGCTGGTAGTGGGCCGCGCCGATTTGGATCGCTTTGCCGAGTTAGCCGCGCGCGAGCGCTGCCTGTTTGCGGTCATCGGCGAGATTACTGGCGATGGCACGCTGTCGCTCGACGACTCTCTGCTCGGCGGCAAGCCCATCGACGACCTCGACCTAGCGGTAATTTTGGGCAAGCCGCCCAAGATGCTGCGCCGGGCGACGCGCAGCCAGCCTGTTCAGCAATCTCTCGACTTAGGGGAGCCTTCGATAGCTGAGGCCGCTGAGCGCGTACTCCGCTTCCCGGCTGTAGCGGCCAAGACCTTCCTCATCACTATTGCCGACCGCACGGTTACTGGCTTGGTGGCCCGCGATCAGATGGTTGGTCCCTATCAGGTGCCAGTCGCGGATTTGGCTCTGACTTGTCACTCCTTTCAGGGATACACCGGGTCGGCAATGGCAATGGGCGAGCGCACGCCCCTCGCCTTGATGGATGCGCCAGCGTCCGGGCGAATGGCCATTGCCGAGGCCGTCACCAACATTGCCGCGGCGCACATTGGACCGATTCACCGCATCAAGCTGTCGGGTAACTGGATGTGTGCCTGCGGCGAGGAGGGCGAAGATGCGGCTCTGTACGACACCGTGCGCTCAGTGGGGTTGGAGTTTTGCCCGGCGCTGGGGGTGTCGATTCCGGTGGGGAAAGACTCGCTGTCCATGCGGGCGGTGTGGGAAGATGCCGAGGGCGCGGCGCACAAGGTGGTCGCACCGTTGAGTTTGGTCGTCTCGGCCTTCGCGCCGGTGGACGATGTACGCCGCCACGCCACACCCGACCTAAAGAGCGGCGACACCCGATTGCTGCTCGTGGATTTGGGTCGCGGGCAAAACCGCCTCGGCGGCTCCTGTCTTGCCCAAGCGTACAACCAAATCGGCAGTGGGACTCCGGACGTGGATGCAGGCGATGTGCGCGGCTTGTACGAGGCCGTACAGACTTTGCTCGACCAAGAACTCGTGCTCGCGTACCACGACCGGTCCGACGGAGGGCTTTTCACTGCGGTGGCGGAGATGGCATTTGCTGGCCGCTGCGGCGTGGAGTTAGAAATTGCCGCGCTGGGCCGCGACCCGCTCGCCGCGCTCTTTTGCGAGGAAGTGGGCGCTGTGATCCAATATCGCGCCGAGGATGAAGAAGCCGTGTACAAGGTCTTTGCGGATCAGGGCATCGCCAACTTGGTGCATAGCGTGGGCCAGCCTGTTGACGACTTGCATCTGCGCGTTCGTATCGGTGCCAATATCATCTATGACGCTCCACTGCTCGATCTCCACGCGGCGTGGGCTGAGTTGACGTATCGGATGCAGGCTCACCGAGACGATCCGGACTGCGCCCGCGAGGAGTACGAGGCCCTTGCCGACGGCCAAGATCCGGGCCTGAACTTTCACTTGGCGCACGAAGCCGCTCCGACTATAGGAGGGAAGGCGCGGCCCCGCGTGGCAATACTGCGTGAACAAGGCATCAACGGCCAAGTGGAAATGGCCGCAGCCTTTGACGCAGCCGCCTGCGAGGCGGTTGACGTGACCATGACCGATCTGTTAGAAGGCCGCGTCGAGTTGAGTTCGTTTCACGGGCTGGCTGCCTGCGGCGGCTTTAGCTACGGCGACGTGCTCGGGGCTGGGGCTGGCTGGGCGCGTTCCATTCTCTTCCACGACCGCCTGCGCGACCAATTCGCCGCCTTCTTCGAGCGGCCGGATACCTTTTCCCTCGGGGTGTGCAATGGCTGCCAGATGCTGTCGCACCTCAAGGAGCTGATCCCAGGCGCTGCCAACTGGCCGCAATTTGTGCGCAACCGCTCCGAGCAGTTTGAGGCGCGGCTCGCCACCGTAGAGGTGCTGGAGAGCCGCTCGGTACTCTTGCGCGGCATGGAGGGGCCGCGTCTGCCCATTGCGGTGGCGCACGGCGAGGGCCGCGTTCATTTTGGCGACGAACGGGCAATGGAACGGGTGCAGACGCAAAATCAGCTTTGTCTGCGCTACGTGGATAATTGCGGTCAGCCTTCCGAACGGTATCCGTTCAACCCGAACGGTTCGCCCGGCGGGTTGACGGCTCTGACCAGCGCCGATGGCCGCGCCACCATTATGATGCCGCACCCCGAGCGCGTCTTCCGCAATGTTCAGCTTTCTTGGCGTCCGGCGGAGTGGACGGGCGAAGAAGGCCCTTGGCTCAAGCTATTTCAGAACGCTCGCGATTTTGCCGATGCAAGCTGACTATAAAAGGCGATCCGCAGCATGAAACAATTAATTCTCTCTATTTGTATGAGTAGTCTGCTTTTCGCCTCCAGTGGGTGCAGTCGTTTGCTGGATTCCAAAACAGGCGATTGGGAAGTGGAGGAAAAAGTCTCGCCGCTCGATGACTCACGAAATGTATTTATGTTCTTATTGGCGAAAAACAAAGTTGGCCTGACTCACCCGACGCTTGTGGTTCGTTGTATGGAAGGCGAAACGCATGTGTTCATTAATTACGATTCGGTTTTGGGACGCCCGGGATACGATGTCCCTGTCTTAGCTCGTTTTGACCAGCGCCCTGCAGTAGAGGATCGTTGGATTGTGTCCACCTCTGGTACGGCGATTTTTGCTTATTACGGCGTCTCTTGGGCGCGCACTATAGCAGATGCTCAAAAGCTATATGTGAGAGTCATTCCACAGGTCGGACATGTGGTGTCTGCTACTTTCCAGCTAAAGGGTGCTGCGGAGGCGATGCGTCCATTGCGTGAGGCATGTAACTTTTAGCCTACTAGCATGAGGCGACGGCCCTCTTACCTCATCAGGCGGTCGCCTTCTCCCGTTCCAGTACATCGATTTCGTCAGTGGCGATCTCAAGTTGATTGTGGAGTATCCGTCGGGCAATCCGGCGATCCTCTTCATCGCCGTCCAAAAGTTCAATCGCTCTTTGACGTAGCAGTCGGGCGAATTCTGGATCTCGCTTCGCTCGCAGGCGAGCGTAGTCATCGTGTTTGGTGAGCGCCATAATGCCCTCCTAATTTTGTAAGTAGCGTTCCCTGAGACGCTGGGCTCTAGCGATGTCTCCGCGCTGTTGGGAGGCTTTGTCGCCAGCGGTTAATATCATCACTGCATCACTGCCTCGCCGACAGAAATACAACCGAATGCCAGGTCCTTTCCCCATCAGGCGGCGCTCGAAAATGCCGCGTACACCCGATAAAGCTTTGTAGTCTCCCCAATTGCCTTCTGCCATGCGGTCGAGGACACTGGAAATCCGGTCAGCCGTCATAGGATCCAGTGCGTCCATCCATTCGGTAAATTCGGACGTTAGCAGGACATCGTACATAACAAGTAAGAAGATAACGAGGGGTAGCATTGGGGCAACCATAAGGGGGGCCTCAACCCGCCAATCCTTGACGCCTACTCTACACTCAGCCAAACTATAACCCTTTCACATCAATCCAATTTAGGAGCATCCATGACCGCACCCATCCGCTGGGGCATCCTCGGCCCGGGCAGCATTGCCCACAAATTTGCCGTCGGCCTCCAAGCCATTTCCGAAGGGGAGTTAGTCGCCGTTGGTTCGCGCGACCAACAGCGCGCCGACGCCTTTGCCGACCAGTACGGTGCCCCCAACCGCCACGCCTCGTACGAGGCCCTCTGCGCCGATCCCGATATCGACGCGGTGTACGTGGCCACCCCTCATCCTTTCCACAAAGACAATTCGATTCTCTGTCTCGAAGCCGGCAAGGCCGTGCTCTGCGAGAAGCCCTTTACCATCAACGCGGCCGAGGCCGAAGCCGTAGTCGCCTGTGCCCGCGCCAATGGCGTCTTTCTGATGGAGGCCATGTGGTCTCGCTACTTGCCCATTATGGTGCAGGTGCGCCAATGGCTCGACGATGGGGCCATTGGCGAGCCGCTGATGGTCAGCGCCGACTTCGGTTTCCGTGCGGGCGTCAATCCCGATGGCCGACTTTTTAACCTCGATTTGGGCGGCGGTGCCTTGCTCGACATCGGTATCTACGTCGTCTCCTTTGCGGCGATGGTGCTTGGCTCGCAACCAGCGCAGATTGCTGCGGCCGCGCACCTCGGCGAGACTGGCGTTGACGAGCAAACCGGCATCGTGCTCCGCTATAGCGGCGGTGCCATCGCCAACCTCTCTTGTGCTATTCGCGCTTCGACCTCGCACGAGGCCCGCATCGTCGGCAGCGAGGGGACGATTGTCATTGACCCGTCGTGGTGGAAGGGTGAAAGTGTCTCGCTCAAAGCTGGGGACCGCGAGGAGCGCATTGAATTGCCCTTGGCGGGCAATGGCTACAATTACGAGGCGCAAGAAGTCGCTCGCTGTCTCGGCGAAGGTCTGGCGGAGAGCGCGGTCATGTCGCTCGACGAAACTGTGGCGCTGATGCGGATCCTCGACGAAATCCGCGCCCAGATCGGCTTAAAATACCCAATGGAATAGAAAGGAACGCACTCGTGCAATACGGCAACGTACAAGGCATCGAAAAGAAAATCTCGCGCATAGTTCAAGGCTCCATCATGCTCAATCGCAGTAACAAGGAAGAAGGCTTTGCTCTGCTCGACGCTGCTTGGCAGGCCGGCATCACGACCTACGATTCGGCTCACGGCTACGGCGGCGGGGAAGTGGATCGCATGCTGGGGCTGTGGATGGAGGCAAGGGGCAATCGCGATGAAATCGTCATCATCGGCAAGGGCGCCCATCTCAACCAAGACCGCAACCGCGTCACCCCCTACGACATCGCCTCGGACATGGCCGACTCGCTCGTGCGCCTGCGCTCCGACTACATCGACCTCTACCTGCTGCACCGCGACGATCCGGCGGTCCCGGTCGGCCCCATCGTCGAGGCGCTCAATGAGCATCACGCGGCTGGCCGCATCCACGCTTTTGGCGGCTCGAATTGGACGCCGGAGCGCTTGGCCGAGGCCAATGAATACGCAGACAAACGCGGGCTCGTGCCGTTCGCCGCCTCCAGCCCGAACTTTAGCTTGGCGGATCAGATCGCCGAGCCGTGGAAGGATTGCCTGTCGATTGCGGGGCCCGGCCAAGCTGCCGCCCGCGAATGGTACGCCGAAAACGATATGCCGCTTTTTACTTGGTCTAGCGTGGCCCGCGGTTTCTTCTCAGGCAAAGTCACCCGCGCCAACGCCGAGCAAGTGCGCGACCAATTCGACGGCACTATGCCCAAATCGTACTACTGCGAGGACAACTTCACACGGCTCGACCGCGCGTGGGCACTGGCGGAAGAAAAAGGGCTGTCAGTGCCGCAGGTAGCCTTGTCGTACGTGCTCAGCTATCCGCTCGACATCTACGCCTTGGTCGGCAGCATGAGCGGCGATGAGATCGCGGCCAATGAGCAGGCTCTCGACAATCCGCTCACTGAGGCGGAGATGGCGTGGCTGGATTTGCGGAGCGAGGCTTCGACGACTCGACTGAGCTCGCCGAAGTCCCGAGCTCAGCCGAGGGAGCGCTAACATGGCTAAGCAACCTAATGTCGTCGTCCTGATGTCCGATCAGCAGCGGCTCGACACGGTGAGTTGCTACGGGTTGAACGAGGTGTGCCTGACGCCGCACATCGACGCCTTGGCTGCGCGTGGCGTTCGCTTTGACTCGGCGTTTACGCCGACTGCGATCTGCTCACCGGCCCGCGCTTCCTTTCACACGGGCCTCTATCCGCACAAGCACGGGGTTACGGCCAATGGCCTGTGTTTGCGCGAGGGCGTGCGCGGGTTAAATCACTATCTGGACGAGGTCGGCTATCGCTGCGGGTACGCCGGCAAGTGGCACGTGGATGAGCAGACTGGCCCGACGGGCTACGGGTTCGCGGGACAGGATTTTATGGGCTATGCCTTTCCGGGGTCTGGCCTGTTGCCCGGTTTGCAGTTCGGGGCTAAACCACGCGGACACAACCCGTATGCCGACTATCTCAAGGAGTGCGGCTTTGACCCGCCGCCGACGGTGTCGCACCGCTTTGTCGGCACCAATCCCTCGAATCAGGCTCAGGAGATGTTCGCATTGCACGAGGGGCCGGTCGAGTCGTGCATTGAGTATTTCGTCGCCAAGGAAGCCATTCGCGTGCTCGACGAAGTGGCTACCGATGAGCAGCCCTTCTTCTTGTGGGCCAACTTTTGGGGGCCGCACAGTCCGTCGCTGGTGCCGGAGCCGTACTTTTCTATGTACGATCCAAAGGCCATTCCCGAACATCCGGGGTACGCCGAGACGTTTGAGAAAAAGCCCTATCGTCAGCAGTTAATCGAAAAGCTATGGGGATTGGGCGACTACGGCTGGGAGGGGTTTCAGGAAATCGCCGCGCGCTACTTTGGGCATTGCACGCTGATTGACGACATGGTGGGTCGGGTGGTGGCTCACTTGGAACGACTGGGAGTTCTCGACGACACCATTATTGTCTATACCTCAGACCACGGCGATTGTCTCGGCGCGCACAAGTTGATCGAGAAGGGCGAGTTTATGTACGACGAGATCTACCGCATTCCGCTCGTCATTGCCCATCCCGACTGCCAAGCTCCCGGCACGGCCTGCGACGAGTTCGTCTATTTGCACGAAATCATGCTCTCGTCGCTCGACGCCGCTGGTCTTGAAGTTCCCGCCGATCTCGACGGGCAGTCCTTTCTCCCGGCCATCGAAGGACGCCCGTTTGCGAACGGCCGCGAGGAAGTGTACTGCGTGTTCGACCGCCATTTTACAGTCGTCAACCAGCGCATGGTCCGCACCCGTACCCATCAGTTTACCTTTAATTCGGGCGACCCGGGCGAGTTGTACGATTTGCAACGCGATCCCTATCAGCTCGACAACGTGTATGGCGATCCGGCGTACGAGGCCGTGCGCCAAGACCTGATGGGGCGGATGAATCGCTACATGGAGGAATTGGGCGACCCGTTGCGCGGGTGGTTTGGGCGGATTAAGGGGGCGTATTGAATGGGCGAGGAAACTTCGTAGGGTTTAGCGGTTTCTTTCCGTATATTACGCCGCAAACGCCTCAGGAGGTGCTATATGGAAATGTTTTTTACCTTCGCCCTAGTTTTCGCGGTGTTGCTGGTCGTGGTGATCAGCATCGTCCGGCTGAACCTCTTTATCTGCCAGCCCAACGAGGTCATCATCTTCTCGGGCCGCAAACGCCAGACGGCCGACGGTCGCGCGGTGGGGTACCGCGTGATTAAGGGGGGCCGCGCCTTTCGCATCCCGCTCCTCGAAAAGGTCGATCGCCTCGACTTGCGCACGATTCCCCTCGAAGTATCGATCAATAATGCGTACTCCAAAGGCGGCATCCCGCTGTCGGTGCAAGGCATCGCCAATATCAAGATCGCCGGCGACGAGCCGCTGCTCGGCAACGCGCTAGAGCGATTCTTGGGCATCGCGCTCGCCGAAGTCCAAGACATTGCCAAAGATACGCTCGAAGGCAACCTGCGCGGCGTCCTCGCCACGCTGACCCCCGAAGAGGTCAACGAGGATCGCCTCAAATTCGCCCAATCGCTCATCGGCGAGGCGGATGTCGATCTGCAGAAGCTGGGCCTCGTGCTCGACACGCTCAAAATCCAGAACGTCTCCGACGATGTTGGCTATCTCGACGCTATCGGCCGCAAGAGCACGGCCGCAGTCCTCAAGGAAGCCGAAATCGCCGAGGCTGAAAACCGCGCCGAATCACAGGAGAAATCCGCCGAGGCCCGTCGCCGCGGCGAGGTCGCCGACGCCGAGGCGCAGGTGGAAATCGTCGATGCGCAAAACACGCTCCGAGTTCGCACTGCCGATTTGGAAGGCGAGGGCTTGGCCGCGGAGAAACGCGCCGCGCAGGTCGCCCGCAAAGCCGAAGTCCAGGCTGAGCAGGAGGTCGAACAGGAGCGCTTGGCGCTGCAGAGACGCCAGTTGGAGATTGAGGTCATTGAGCCGGCCCGCGCCGACCGCGACGCGGCCGAACTGCGCGCCAAGGGCGAGGCGGCCAACATCCTCGAAAACGGTCTCGCCGAGATTGAGGTCCTCAAGCAGAAGAACGAGGTCTGGACTATCGCCGGCCCCAATGGCAAGGAGCTGTTGTTGATCCAGATGCTGCCGAGCTTAGTCGAGCAAATCACCGCCATGGCCAAGGACATCAAAATTGATCACCTCGCCGTCGTCGATTCTGGCAATGGCGGTCAGAGCGGTCTGCCGGCGGTCGTCAATCAAATCGGGACGCTGGCTCCTGCGCTCTTCGAGAGCATCAAGGCTACCACTGGCGTCGATCTGGCCTCGGTCATCGCCGACAAGACCGACGGGCAGGTTCCGCCGCAGGCAGGGTAGCGTGGATCTCTTTTATCTGTACTTGAGCGGGCTGATCGTTGGGGGGATCGCCGTTGGGGCCTCGCTGTTTGGCGGGGACGGCGATGGTGTGGGCGACGGCCTGCAAGCGCTGGCTGTTTTGCGGCTGCGGCTGTTCTTCTTTTTTGCCTTCTTCTTTGGTTTGGCCGGGATGCTCGGCAGCCTGCTGATGGACCCGAGTGCTGCGTTGTTTACGGCGCTGGGTAGCGGTGTGGTCTGCGCCTTTGTGGGCGACTGGATGCTGGGCCGATTGAGCGGATCAAGCGCCGACAGTTCGCTGGCGGGTGACGACTTGATCGGCCTCGAAGCTGAAGTCACCGTCCCCATCGCCAGTGGCAGCACTGGCAAAATTTCCGCTACCGTCCAAGGCCGCACCATCGAACTGTTGGCGCGCCGGGCCAACGCCCAAGACCCCCTCAACCCCGGCGATAAGGTTTTGGTTCTCGAAATCGACGATGGCGTCGCGGTCGTCGATTCGAGCTAACGACGTTCTAGTAGGGGCGGTTCGCGAACCGCCCCTACTGTCGTAGTCGTCAATTCAAGCTAGCAGTCCTCCATCCCTCCAAAGCGACAGACGATTTCGTAGAGCACCTGCGTTGCAAAGAGTAGTTCTTTCACGGGGGTGCGCTCATCGTGGCCGTGGATCAGGGCCATTTCCTCCTCGCCCGGCTGCTGGCGATAGGGCATAAAGCCGTAGATCTGGGTCTCGGGACGGCGCGGCACAATGTGCTTGGCGTCGGTGCCGGCTGGCATCAGATAGGGGAGTACTGGCGCGTCTGGCTCGCGCTCTTGCATCACCTCGACGATCGTCTGAAAAAGCGGGGTATCGGACGATGCCTCCAACGGCGGCGTGTACTGATCGATCTCAATGGCGACCTCTTCGCCGACAAATGCACGCAACTCGGCCGCGAAGCTCTCGGCCGTCTGACCGGGCACTAAGCGCCCATCAATCCAAGCTGTTGCCTCTCCCGGAATTACGTTGATCTTGGAACCAGCCTGCACCATGGTCGCCGAGGCCGTGTTGTGCAGCACTGCGCCCAACTCGCGGCGCAAGGTGTTGCCGATGGGCAGGTCGCGCAGTGCGGCATCCGAGGTCGTTGGATCGAGCACTTGTTGCCACAGGGCGGCTTCGGCGGCTGGACGGCGGCTGGCAATTCCCTCGACAAAGCGGCGCACGCTCGCGGATACGTGTGCGGGAAATACGGCTCCTTCCAAGCCAGCGAGGGCTTTGGACAGTTTGACGATTGCGTTGTCGCCGTGCGGCATGGAGCCGTGCCCGGGGGTTCCGCGGGCGATCAGGCGCAACCGGCACAGTCCCTTTTGCCCGGTCTGGCAGGTGTAAAACCGCTGCTCGCCGACTGCGAAGTCGCTGCCGCCGCCTTCGGTGATGATCAAGGGCGCGTCCCACAGTTCGGGTCGATTGTCGATGATCCACCCCGGCCCGTGGTTGCCCTTGCCAGCCTCCTCGTCGGCAGTGGCGGCGAAGACGATGTCGCGGTTGAGTTGGACGCCTCCCCGTTGCAACAGGAGTAACACCATTAGATTCGTTGCGACCATGTTCTTCATATCCAACGCGCCTCGTCCCCACACGCAGCCGTCGGCTAGTGCGCCGGAAAAGGGCGGGTGGGTCCAGTGCTCCGGCTCGGCGGCTACCACGTCGGTATGTCCCAAGAGCATGAGCGGTGGTTCGTCGCCGCCGGGCAGCCGTGCGAGGACGTTGCCTCGCTCGGGTGCGGACTCGACGAAGAGGGGATCAAAGCCCTCCTGCCGCAGTATTCCTTCTAGATAGCACGCGGCTTTGCTTTCGTTGCCCGGGGGGTTGGTGGTGTCGATGCGGATGAGGGCCTGCAAATACCCGGTTACTTCGGCGCGCACAGCTTCCCAGTCGATCACAATGGTTCCTTATTGACCAACAGTAGCCCGTCAACGGGAATCAGCCGTTGCCTTACGGGGTCTATCCCCAGCCGGAAAATCTCTAAAGTTACTGCTCCTAACAGGGGCTGAGTGGCTTCCGGTCCAAAGACGACGGGTACTATGAATTCTTCACCCTCTAATCTCATCCAAGTTTGACCGATTCCGCGCTCCATTCTGCTGCCGTCGGCAAGTACAAAATTGGCTCTGCTGAGAGGGACCACTCCTAATCTTCGCAGAAGGGCTTCAGGCAGCGTGGTGTAGGTCGCACCGGAATCTACCAGCGCATCAACAGACTCAAAGTGCTGCCCTTGCGGATCACCTATTTCCAGTTCGACCTGAAAGGTTCCCATGTGCTTAACTCCTCTTGCCAAATTAACAGGGACCTGTCCCTACAATATAGTGCAATAACGGCACGAACTTCAGCCAATTTCGCATGACGCCTGCCAATTTTTCCAGACCGTGCTGACAATACGGACAATGCCCCTTTTGGAAGAAAAAATCTCAACTCTATATATAACAACGAGATATGTAAAATTTTAACATGTTGGCACGGCTTTTGCAATACAGTGGGCGAAGGCCAGACAAACCAACAACCCCTTAACAAGGAGAAAGATCATGGCCATCAAGACTTTACTACCCACCGCTCGCGTCAGCCATCGCCCGTGGCGCAGCCCGTTCGACAACCTCGTGGATGCCTTTTTTGGCGAGGACTCGCGCCTGCCCGTTTTGACTGGCAACGCGGCTTTCAGCCCGCGCATCGACGTCAAGGAAGACGACGCCTCCTTCGAAATCTCGGCCGAACTGCCGGGGTTGGAGGAGAAGGACATCGAGATCACCGTTGATGACGGAACGCTCGTGCTGCGGGGCGAAAAGAGCACGGCTAGCGAGGAAAAGGAAGGCAAGTACTTCCGCCAGGAGCGCATCTACGGCCGCTTCGAGCGCGCCTTCCACCTGCCCGATGGCGTGCAGGACGACGCTATCGAAGCCCAGTTCAAAAACGGCGTCCTCACCCTCCACCTGCCCAAGAAGGAGGAGGCGAAAAAGGTCGTCCGTCAGGTCGAAGTCAAGACCGGCTAGCCAGCCTTAGACGCGCAAAAGGGGAAGGGCCTCGTGCCCTTCCCCTTTTTTTAAAATTTGAAAATCGAGTCCGTTGTTCGAAATTCGAGGTTGTCTTTTGTTCGGATCTCAGTGATGATGTTCCTCACGTCGGCTTGCGGCAAAATCCCAAGTTCCCATAGCGCACGCAAAATTTCGGCTAGGTTGACGCAATCTACCCCGTTTTCCCGGCAGTGATGAAAACCACACCTAGGCCCCGTTGGTGTTGTCGTTTGATTGCTGTTGTCGCTTGATGCGCGAAACGCCCGCTTGCAAGGCTTCATCGACTTCGACTGTTTTCGAGATGCCTTTCGCTTCCAGTCCCGCTTCAAATTCAAAACGGTGGATTCCAGCCAATTCCGCCGCTCTAGAGAGCGTTACCTCATCGTGTTGATAGAGTAAAATTGCGGCATCAAGGCGAGATTCCTTCTTCGTAGTGACCAATTTTTCAAGAGCATCGGTCAGCAACGCCTGCGAGTCGGCATAAAGCCCCACATCAATCAGGGCGTTTATCTCTTTTTCAAGGTCGGGTGCGTGAATTTTAATCTGGAGCATGGTTATCTCTCCTTTTTGCCAGAAATATATTCATAAATCATATGTCTTTGCAGCGACGGTCTCAAGGAGTACGGGCGATGTTACGCCTTCCGAGCATTATTTAGTTTGCCCATCCGAGCAAGTACTACGATGACCACCGGCCAAAACGTCGTATTGATTAAATCGTGTATGCTGGCAGTTATTGCATTCAGGCGAAAGTAACCGAGAGAGACATAATCATATCTTAGATCGAGAATCTCCATCAAGGATGCTACAATTACGACGGGGATCAAGCATCGCGCTTCAATTGAGCCTTTCTTCCAAAGGACTACAGCCAGAAAAAACACGATCAATCCTACGTGCATATGGATTGAGTCTTTTGAGAGTTCTAGGATAGAGACGATTATTCTCTTAGCTTCTTGATATTCGGACATTTTCCAATCTTTGCTTCAAGTTCATTCGCATATAGCGTCCTGCTCGCGCCGCAGTTGCAACGTGAGCGAATCTGGCAAATCGACCATGGCGTAGCCGATGGCGTAGCCTTGCTGCACGTCTTGTTTGAGCACCGCCCCACCTGACAGTCCTAACGGCAACAGTCCTTCCTCGCGCGCCACGGTGGCCTTTTCGCTCTGTCCCAATACGGTGTAGCCTCCTCCTCCGTCGAGGGTCTCGCCGGCTTTGAGGTCTCGCTTGGCTACGGCGATTACATCGGCGGTGGGTACGGAGCGCGGAGCACCGGTTGGCAGGCCGTAGAGCGCGACTTTGGCGATGGTGATTGGGGCTTCAACTGCCACCAAGTGATAGGGGCGGTAGAGGAGGAAGTTTTTGCCGTCGCCGCCCGGATGCAGGTCGTAGGTGGCGAGGTCTTCGACGGTAAAGGGGTGCTCGCTGCGGGCGACGACGAAGACGCCCATGCCCAGCGGGTTGGCGAGCTGGGTCTTGCCGTCCTCGGCGACGCTGTTGGCTAGCTCGATGACTCCGCGCTGGCTCAGCAGCCCTCCTTCTTCTACTAAGCTAAATTTTTGCGGAATGTCCGCCAAATTGCACGACGGTTCGTGCATCCCTCTTATGTCGGGGACTAGTCCGGCCATGTTGGCGATGGCCGTGGCCTCGACTTGGGCTTTGGTGCCGTCGCGGAAGGAGTTGTACATCTTCAAGCTGATGTTGCGCCGCTGCAAGGTCTCTTCGTCAAACCCGAAGCGTGCCGCTGTGTTGTCGGGTGTGCCTTGGGGATCGTCGGCGAAGAGTATGGTGCCGCGACCTGCGGCCACGACCTCCAAGCCGAGAGACCACGCCCATTCGATGATGTTCATGGTCACTCCGGGCTGATCGCCATCGACGAGGGAGTACACCACGCCTGCGCTGTCGGCCTTGCGCTTGAGTAGGGAGCCGATAGTTACGTCCGTTTCGACGTTGACCATCACGAGGTGGTTGCCGCTGGCGATTGCCGCGCTGGCCATGCTGGCTCCGACCGAGGTCGAGCCGGTCGCTTCCACTACCACGTCCAAACCCTCGGCCTGCGCGACTAACAGCCCGTCTTCAACGGCGGTGAATTTTCCCGCGTGAATGGCCTCTGACAATGCCTGCGGGCTATCTGCCGTTCCAACGGCAACGTCTCCGTACCCCGCTGTGTATGCGTAACGGGCGCGCGCTAGGTCGATGTCGGCAATGGCCGAGACGACCATGCCCTGCATCTGAGCGATCTGCGCGACCAACCCGCCGCCGAATTTTCCCGCGCCGATGATGCCGACGCGGATGGGTTTACCTTGCCGCTCGCGCTCGGCGAGCAATGCGCTAAGCATGTATTCCTCCTTGCGTTGTTTAGATGCTACGACCTCGTAAGGACAGGCCATGTGCCGGTATATGTAGGGGCATCTCTTGTGGATGCCCGATACCCGTTGGGTGCAAAGAAAGGGCAACCACGAGGGTTGCCCCTACGGCATAAAATCCAAATCCGCCCCCAAGTTCGCCTGCAATACGCGCTCGGCGTACAGCTGCCGCCATCCACGGGCGGGCGCAGCGGGTGCGACCCATTCGGCCCGCCGGTGGGCGAGGGTTTCTTCGGGGACTAACAAATCTAAGCGCCCGGCTTCTACGTCCAACTCGATCAGGTCGCCGTCGCGGACGAGTGCCAGCGGCCCGCCGACGGTCGCTTCCGGCGCTACGTGCAAAGCGACCGTTCCATACGCCGTGCCGCTCATCCGTCCATCGGAGATGCGCACCATGTCCGTGACTCCTTGGGCGGCGAGGTGCTTGGGCAAGGGCATGGACCCAGCTTCGGGCATTCCGAGGGCGACCGGCCCGGCTCCGCGCAGCACCAGCACGTGTTCCGGCGTAATGCCCAAGGCGGGGTCGTCAACGCGCGCGGCATCGTCTGGCCCCTCGAATACGATGGCTGGCCCTCGGTGCTTGTGCAAGTGTGGGGAAGAGGTGGCCTTTTTCAAGACGGCTCCGTCTGGCGCGAGCGAGCCTTTTAGCACTACGAGAGACGACGCTGGCCCCAGCGGCGCGTCCAAGGTGCGGATCGCGGTTTGCCAATCGCCGGGCGCGGCCACGTCCTGCAAGAGTGCGCCGAGGGTTTGGCCGCTGACGCCTATTGTATCGAGGTCAAGCATCGGCTCCAGTGCCTTGAGCAGGACGGGCACGCCGCCGGCCTTGTCGAAATCCTCCATGTACCCAGTGCCCGCTGGCTTGCAATCGACCAGCAGCGGCACTTGTTGGGCTGTGGTGTGGAAGTCGTCTAGCGACAGATCCACACCGGCCCGGCGCGCAATGGCGAGCAAATGCACGACCGCATTCGTCGAGCCGCTTAGTGCAGCCAGCACCTTGAGCGCGTTGGCAAAGGCTGCTGGCGTTAGTATGTCTCGCGCCGAGCGGCCGTCGGCGGCTAAGGCTACGGCCCGGCGGCCTGTGGCGACTCCGAGCCGCAGGCGCTGGCCGGAGACTGCGGGTGGGGTAGCTGCGCCCGGCAGCATTAGCCCGAGGGCTTCGGTCACGCAGGCCATGGTTGAGGCCGTGCCCATGACCATGCAGGTTCCGGCGGTTGGACACAGATTCTGCTCGACAGCGGCGATTTCTTCGGCGTCGAGCGCACCGGCCCGGTGCTGTGCCCAGTAGCGGCGGCAATCCGTGCAGGCACCCAAGCGCTCGCCGCGCCAGTCTCCGGCCAGCATTGGCCCGGCGACGAGGTGGATGGCGGGCACGGACGCGGAAGCCGAGGCCATGAGTTGGGCTGGCAGTGTTTTGTCGCAGCCGCCGAGTAGCACGACCGCGTCCATGGGCTGGGCGGTGATCATTTCCTCGGTCGCCATGGCCATGAGGTTGCGGTAGAGCATGGCGGTGGGGGAGAGGAGGATTTCGCCGAGGGAAAGGGTTGGAAAGACGAGGGGTAGGCCGCCCGCTTCTAGCACGCCGCGTTTGACGGCTTCTACGAGCTGGGGCATGGCGCGATGGCAGGTGGTGTAGTCGGATGAGGTATCGGCGATGCCGACGACGGGCCGCTCTAAATCGGCCTCGTCGTAGCCAGCCGACGCGAGGAAAGCGCGGCGTAGGTAGCGGCTAAAGCCGGGGTCGGCGTAGTGGGTTAGGTTGCGGTCGATGCCGGTGGGGGATTCAAGTTTGGGCATATTCCTCTGTGCTCTGCTCGTTCGTCAATCTACGAGCAGTCTCGATCAATTCCAAAACCATCTCGATACCCAAGTCGTCGTGGCTAAACCCGTGGGCAATCGCGTTTCTATATTTATGCAAGTCAGTCAGCTTGAGATACTCGTCCTTTGAGATAACCCCCAAGTAACGCGCTTGGTCAAGGACGTAACTCGCCGAGGTGATACCCGGCTTTGAAACTCCTTCGTTTGACACCAATGCTCGAATCGCAGCCTCACAAGCTGACCACGCAAGCATGAAAGCCGCTTCGGGAATATCTGATTGCAGGGCTTTCTCGGCTTGTTCAATTCGTTGGAGGATGCTTTCGCTTTCGAAAGACCTCGCACCAGCAGGTGCATCACGACTCTCAGGCTCACTCACCAGAATCAATTCGAAGGTCCAACCCGGCTTTGAGTCTATGATATTTGCCAATTCGCTGATTCTACGGTCCGCGGCCAGTGAGGACCGAGACCTCACCTCAATTATCTTCGACTCGTCGCCCTTCCGTACAACTAGGTCAGCTTGGAAGTTGGGAAAGAAGTCGAGAAGCACCTCTGTCGAAACATCGTAGCCTTTGCTCCGATATTCCTGTGCTGTTTTAAGAGCAAGAAGGTATTCAGCATTGGTTGCATTGCTTATCAAAATGCTATCTCCTGATTCTGGGCGGCGGTCCCTTTAATGTGAAGTACTTGCCTAGAATTGTCGAGAGCAGCGAGCAAGCCTTGCGATGGCCCTTCGATCCGCAAGTTATCAGCTCTATTTCTCTTGCGACAAAGTAGGTCGTACACCTGAGAATCATCCCGAAATACCAATCCTTTCAAAGCGTCGAGGATAGGTTTCGGGATATTATCAACATCAACTGGCGTGTCGTCAAAGAAGTAAGTGATTGTGACCGATACCGGAACGGCAACAGGTGCCTCCGTATCCCAGACCAGTCTGGTGGCCCTTTCCAAATCTTGTCGCCACTCGTGGAATCTCTGCCTGCGGCGGGTTTGGGAAGACACCGGAGCCTGTTCCAAAATCAACTCGAAAGGTATCGGCATTCACAAGCCTTGTTGTATGAGTAGAAATATAATCGGATTACGCCAATAGTCGTTTTACTAGCGTCTCTACTTGCTTGCCTTCGTCCGATTGGGCGAGCCACCCGCGCAATTCGCGGCGAACGACGGTCGTGCTGACCGCATCGCCGCGTTGCTTGTATAGGTTTTGCAATTGCTGGGCGGCCTCGCTGGCGGCTGCTTGACCGGCCATCGCTATCTCCTGATGCAAGCGGTTCGTTTCATCGTATTCTGGTATCGGCAATTTCCACAGATGCTTCTGTAAATCACGCGCTCCAAACTGACCCTTGGACATCAACGGTTGAGCCGCTTCATATAGGGTGCGGCTGTTAATGATGGCGAGTAAGTAGTGAGCCTCCTGCATGTCCTTACAAGTTATCCAGAATAACTTGTAGTCAATAATGGTGTCCCTGTCAGCAATAATCGCAGCCGTAGGTTCCCCTGCTGAGGTGTACACCACGCGAATAGGAGTGCCCTTGTCATTCTTTCGCCATTCGAGTTGCGCCGAGAGTTTGCCATGATAGTCCAACCAATGTAGCAAGCTCTTGGAGTTATTAGCCCCTTTATGCAACTCCCATAATGCACTGACCTGCTGCCACCGTCCCCGCATCCGCTGTTCCAACCCACCGAGATGAATGCCTCCCGTCCCATTGGGATCCACAGGCAGTTCATTGTCGTTTCGTTTTAAGGGCAACAGGGCTTTCAGCGGGGGTAAGGTCGCGTAGGGCACCACCGTCTCTCCCAAGTGAACGTCAAATAAGTGCGCTTTCTCTATCGTCTGCCCGGTGATGGCGGTCAGATCAAGCGTCTTCCACGGTGCTTTGTCATTGCGACCTCGGCGTGGCTCCACCTTAACGGTTTGCGCGGCTCTAACAAGGGTAGTGCCTTCGACTTCATGGACAAAGAAAAGACAGCGCGGCACGATGGAAGCGCCCTGCCGAAAGCGATCCGCGTATGGCGATGTTCCACTAACCGACGTGTCGGTAATGGCCATCCGCTCCCGCCACACATCCTTCGCCCCGGTCGTCCCTTGCCATTGCTCGACCTCGCCGGTCAAGGGTGTCGCTGGGGCCAATTCATCCATCCGCTCGGCAAACACGACACACGATGCGACCGGAAAAAACGTGTTGGGTTCGAGTTTTTCCAGATCCCACGCCGTTTTGCAGCCGAAATTCACCGCCAAATCGCCCCATCGTCCCGTGCGCCACTTGGCATATTGCCCGGTTTGCAATGCGCTGTGTGGCAACACCATGGAGATAGTGCCGCCAGCTTTCAGGTAGAGCGCGACGCTACGGGCAAAGAAAAGTCCGGCGACATCTTGATGCGTTGCATAGCGCCCCCCCTGCCAGATGTGATACAGCTCCTTGCTCTGCTGCACCAGCTTGTCGCGCAGCACGCTAGCGGTATTGCGATAGTTCAGCCACGGCGGGTTGCCGACAATCACATCGACCTTGTGGCGGCTTAACGCCACCGGACGGACCAAATTGCGCGTGTAATACGCCCAGATGTGATTGCGCCCTTCGGCGTGTAAATCCTGCATGATCGCGATCGTCGTCGCCAGCGTCTGTCGCTGGTCCGGGTCCGTAATCCCGTGGTCGTCCAGCGCAACTAGCGGATCATGGCCGCGCTCAATCGCATCGGCAACGTCGCTCATCAGCCGATCAAACGTGTCGGCTTGCTCCACCAAACGAATCGGGAAAATTAGCCTTTTGTCGAACTCATCGCCCTCCACCTCAATGCCTATATCCCCGCCGACAAACAAGTCACCGGTTTGGTAGTGCAACTGCAAGGCGTCTCCCAAATACACGGGTATCGCCACGTTCCCCTCATACCCGGCCTCGGCGGCCGCCTCAAGGAGGGGCCGCGCTGCCATCACCCAAGCCGTGCGGGCCAGCCGTACCGCTACCGGATGCACGTCAATACCCATCACCGCCTCGCGCAGTCGCTCCAACGCCTCTTCTGTGGCCGCTTCGACAAAGTGGCGCACCGAAACGGCGACAAACGTGCCGGAGCCACAAGACGGGTCGAGAACCCGTTGGCGGAGCGGGTCCGTTACTACCTCCTGTACCATCTCCTGCGCCAGCCATTCTGGGGTATAATACTCGCCCAACTGGCGGCGCTCATCCGGAGGAATAATCGCTTCATATAAAGTAGCGGCGATGTCGGGGGGTGCTTCCTTCCAGTTAAAGCGGGCTACATGCTCAGCCATCCGCTCAATGAGCGATTCCCCACCCACTTCGGCAGGCCACGTAAAGAAATCGGACTCAATAATGTCTTGTAGGCCGGTGTCATCGCGGAACTGCCGTCCGTAGAGCAAGTCCGTTGGATCATTAGCAGCCCGTTCCCGAATATCTATGCCAAAGTACGCCTGTACCACCATGCCGATGACCATGCTTAGGTACGTGTGTCGGACAAACAGATCGTCTAGCTCGTCGGGCGTCTGAGCGATCTCGCCCAATGCCGCTCGCAACAAGGTTTCCCATAGACGGCACTTGACTCGGACGGTTTCGCGGTCCTTCGCCCCTTGGTAGAGCACGTTAAGGCCGTCAATATCCCATCGATACAACGGGCTGTTGGGCCCAAAGTTCTGCTCGACCTCAGTGCGCTGAGCTGGAATTTCGTCCTGCGTACCGATGACCTTGTCGCGTAGCCACTCGTACAAAAGCAGCCAGTCAGCCGCCGATTCTAGGGTAAAAGCATAGGGCCTAGTCGTTTTGACCTTGCCGGCATTCGGCCAGCGTAGGAGCCAGTACCTCCCGTCTGTGAGGACACCCATCCGCGCTCTCCGCCCGTACGTCATGGATTCCGCCAAGTATTCATCCAACTGCTTCACATAGATTTCATTGGGATTAAAGCCTCCGGTCGTGCCGATGCGCTTCTTGATTTCGATAAACGTATTTGACGCCCTCAAATCCACAGCGCGCACCGAGCGGTCCGATGGCGACACTTCCTCGGCGACTTTATTTGCATCAACCAATCCCGTGCAGAGCAAAAAGTCCCGCACCGCACTAGTGATATTAGCCTCGGGTTCATTATTGTCGTGCCGTTGCAGAATCGCCGCCGCTGCTGCTTGGTATTTCGGATCGTTGTAATCTATTTGATACATAGTCAATCGCCGCCCTTAAAGGCTCCTATATAGTTGAAAAGTATGGACTTGGTAACATGTATAATTCCCATAGTAAAGGCAAATCCCAAGTCCCGACATTTGTCATAGTTGATCTCGCACAGACTGATGAGGAGCGCGGACATCCGCACGGCGTCAGCCGGATGCTGCTCCATCAGGTAGTCGTACGGATTCACCCCTTCGAACACCTAGTGCCTTCTCATTTTGCGAAACGCTGATGCCCGCTCAATATGAAAGGAAATAGAGCCGAGGTGGGGACCAGAGCCGTCAGCTTCTCCACTAGTCCTCGGCGTCACCGAGTTCGCTGAGACGACCTTAGCATGCCTTTTTGCGCCAATCGGAGATACTAATTAAGGTTAAGATGCGCATCAGGCTCGTTCCAGAAAGGAGAGAATCCATGTCTAAACGTTACGAATCAACAGGAATTATTCATCTCAAAATTCAAGAAAAAAGAAAAGGGGTTGTATTTTTTGTTCCTGATAAAGATCATTGCGTGAATCACCAAGGGAAGGAGTATGCTGTATTTCTTTCCAAGGGTCGTAAGACCAAGTCACGCAATGCCGTTAAGGTTCTAGCCATCAAAAAATGTCTGAATTCAGTTAAGCTAAAATTAAATAATTCCAAGATGAACACCGCATTGTTGGATACTGCCACGAAAGGGAGCGCAGTTGACGTGAAAGTGAAATGCAAAAAAGATGGCAAGAAGTTGAAGTTGAAGTTGATCGGCATTACGGTACCGGCTCTGTCTGTCAAATGACCCAAGATACCCGCACGGTCATCTTCTGGGGGGCTGGTGCGACCGCAACGCTCGGCATGCGGCTAACCGAGCAGCAGGGAGATTTTCTGTACGATCTTGCAAGCGGTGAGAAAGGTTCGCCGCCATTAAGACAACGTGTTGCCAATGCAGTGGGCGATGGGGCGGAACCTTGGATTTCGGCGCTTGTCGATCTGCTGACCATCCTCGGTGATGAGAACGAAGAACATCACACCCAACTCACAATGGTCACCGATCAGCAAATGGACGCCATGCGCCGCAACTGGTCCGTCGGGGCTGATGATGACGAGATTCGGGACCGCATCCTGACCTTGCGCACGTTGTATGACTGGCCTGCCCTGAAGGATGTCATCAAGGTCTCTCCGGTTGAGCAAGGAGCGGATGGTGCGGGTGCCCATTTTCTCACGGACCTTTTCAACATTCTGGATATACACGGTCGAAGCGGCCATGGATTCCGCGTTAAAGAAAACGAATTCCTGACCCCTCAACGAGTGACGGTAGCTCGCAATGCCCTGAAGTTATTGATCCTGGCGATGTTCTACATCGATTGGCAGGTGCTTCGGCAAGATGGGGGAAAAAAGCAGGAACTGGAACGCCACTATGACTTTGCCGAAGCGCTCGGCAGGCGCATGCAACGGCAGGGTTTGGAAAAGGCAAATCACCCTCACGATAGTCGAAAATTCTATATGGGCGACGTCAGCTTTGCCAGCCTGAACTACGATCCCATCGCCCTGTGGCTTCAGTCCATTGCCAATCGCAATTTGAACCAGAGCCCGGCCGTACCCCATGTCGGAATCCCGGCTCACAGGCTACAGATTTTCCATGACCTTGGGCATTTAATACCCTCGACGCGAATCAGTGCAAGAAATCCAGGGACCCGCTGGCATCCGATGAACGAAGCGGCGGCGCAGCGATTGAACGACCCCGATCATGGTGCCAGCGACCGTATCCGGATCAGCAAGTTTCTTTATCCTCACGGCTGCGTGACGTGGCGCGAATGCCCCGATTGCGGAAAGCTGTCGTCTTATCTAGGAGATCAGTGGGAAAAGGATTCGTCCGTCCTGATTTTACCGCCGCCACTCAAGAGTTTCGTCCCGGAGGATGTGAAGTTTCCACATTACGAAAACAAAAAGGAAATCGAGGAATGTGAGAGAGGCATCGTCGATGCTCGTGAGTGCGTGAATTGCGATACACTAACTTATGCTCACCATACCCAGATCGTGCTGCAGAGCAATTTCAAAGGTGCGCCGCCGCCGTTTATCGAAGAAATCCAGCGCGACCTACGCTCCGTTGTCCAGGAAGCCAATCATATTGTGTTCATGGGCTATTCGCTGCCTCCGGACGACGTAGACTATCGTGCCTTTTTCGCCGCTCGTCGCAGCCGAGGATATGAACGGCCCGTCAAGTGCAGCGTTGTTGTCGGTACGAAAGGTGACCAGCGCTGGCTCGGTCCCTCAGAGTTATGTGACCTAGGAAGCATAGAATGTAGCGCAAGAGTAACTCTGAAGGCGGCACAGGAGCTGTTCGACAAGGAACATGTCCGCTTCTATGGGGGGGGAATTCCCAACGTGTTTCTGGATGGGGAGAGGGTTACGGATTCTGCTGTCGACCGATTACTGGACTGGAACGACGTCGAGGGATAACCCATACAGACTGACCGGCGGCGAAGCCCAGCACGTCAAACTCGCCAGCGAGCTTGACCGCTCCGAGGCTAGGGTTGGTCGGGCTACGTAGTGGCATAATCGTTCGAGTCCCCGCCGGTCAGTACCCACGATTCGCGTAGCCACATGCAGCCGCTTTCGGACTCCCTTCTAAACAGACACAACATCAAACAATTCCAGTTGCTTCGGCTTGTCCTGCCACTCTGTTTCCGGCAGTAGGTCTGCAAGCGCAGCCGCCGGAACTCTGCCCAACTCTTTCGGCTCCAGCTTGTGTAGCCCTCCCCCATAAACTCTCCCCTCATTCAGCATCTCCTTTGGGCTTATGCCATTCAGGAAGTCCCACACTTGCCGCTTCAACTGGGGAGATCCTGCAATCGCCCTGTCAAGGACTCTCCTCGGATACAGCATCAGATAGACATTGGGGGCGGTCGCATTGGAGTGGTTCAGTATAAATCGAAATGGCCGCCCGTTCTTATTGTCGCTGCGACCGAGGTAGGTGCAGAGGAATGGCGCAGCCGGTCGGCGCTCTTGTGCATACCAGGGCGACCGATGCCGACATATATAGCGTTCGGCTATGCCTTGCGCCTTACCTTCTTCAAGGTAGGCTCCCAGCGTCGGATGTCGCTCCTTGATCTTCTCTTCTGGCAACCGGCAGTCTAGGAGGAACAACTGCCGTTCCAATACAGGGTTGCCAGCGCGGTCCGCCAGAATTTCGTTATCCGGCACGTAACGAGGGCTTGGAAGTATAGGTCGGAATACCTCGGCAGGAAGCTCCCGCTCTTCTATTTCCTCCGTTGGCAGGATGAAGTACCTGTTGCCGCCAGTCGCCAGCCCGCGCTTGATTGTGAAGAAGTCCGCGAGCACTGGCGTGGGCGACTCCTCGTGGCTCTCTTTCATTGGGTACAGCGTCCATTTCGGGTCGCGTCGGAGCGTATCGACCGAGACTAGTCGTTCCAGACTCGGTCGCAGTAGTGAACCGCCATAGGTCATACGCACTTTGTGATGGGTGGGCGGCTCTTTCTTACTGAACCAAACTACCGCAGAGGACACTAGCGCATCCCCGAATTGCACTTCTTTTGGGTCGAAGCGGTGGATGTGTAGCAACGTAACCTTGTCGAGCAAGCAGCACTTTACCGACGCGCCGTAGTTGACGTCCATGAATTCGCTCGGTATCAGCCAACCCGCCAACCCGCCTGCCGCCATCCATTGGTGAGACAAGCCGAGGAAGTAACAGTACAGACCGGCAAGCCCGTTTACCTCAATGCCGCAAGCCTCCCTTGTGAGGGCCTTCAGGCGTCGTTTCTCCTCGCTGGCGATATGGTGATGGCGGACATAGGGCGGATTGCAGACCAATAGGTTGAACTTCTCTTTGTCTGATGGGAGTGCGGCCCGTGTAAAGTCCTCCAGGCGGACATCTAGCATCGTACCCTTCCACAGCCTCGCCGCAGGTTCGCCGTAATGGGGGTCGACTTCATAGCCGACGGCGCGTGTCAGGCGGTCTGTCGGGAAGACCTTGAGCAATACTGAGTAGAACGCGCCGGTTCCGATGGCCGGGTCGATAAACTGCACCGCCTCAGTCTCATTCAGTTGCCCTTTAGCATACTCAAGGATCTGTACGGCAAGTTCCGTTGGAGTTGCAAACTGCCCCATCCTGTTGCGTTCGGGCTGGTCCTTGGCCGCATCCAGTTCAGCCTGGACCGCGATCCGACGATCTTCCCGCTTTGTCATGGCTTTCGTCATCTACAGGCCAAACTCCTCAAGGTCTCCGATTCGCTTCCCACGGCAATTAAACTCCAAGCTGCGCCGCAAGGTCGTGGAAATCTTGCGCGATTATGTCAAAATCTCCGTCTTGCGCTGCGTCCGCTTGGCCCTCCGGTCCCCATTCAAGCGGCCGTGGAATGAAGGCCGTTCTGAATCCAGCGGCTCTAGCTCCCTCTAGGTCGTGGCGATGCGCCGCGACCATCAGGATTGAAGGCGGCTCCAAATCGAGAAGCTGCGCCGCGGTCTCGTACACTTCCCGGTCCGGCTTGTAATGCCGCGCAAGCTCTGCTGACAAGATACAGTCCCACGGAATACCGGCGTGCTTGGCCATGTTGGTCAGCAACGACATGTTGCCATTGGAAAGCGCGGCAACAATGTATTTGGATTTCAACCGCAACATGCCGCCGACCACATCGGGCCACGGATCCAGTCTGTGCCAGACTCGATTGAAATGACTGCGCTCGTCCTCGGACAACTCGGGAATCGCAAAGTCTTGCAGAATGTCGTCGAGAATCATTCGGTGGAGTGCGTCTATTGTCGTCCAAGGCAATTCGCCGCGCCGCACGCGACCCATAGCGGGTTCATAGCCTCTGCGCCAAGCCGTGGCAAAGCGTGCCCAGTCCACGGTAAGCCGCTTGTTGCAGCCTAATCGCTCACCCTCGCGCACAATAGTAGAGTACCAGTCGGTGACCGTGCCAAAGACATCGACAGTCAGGGCCTTAATACCCATGCGAGCAGAGTTCACGTCACCTCGGGCGTCAATCGCGGAGATCGCTGTCGGCAATGCCTGACAGTTCGACCGGCGGACGGTCGGGGAATCTAGCGATGAGCGCAAGACTGCCGCCCATGGCCTCCACCGTCTTGCGCAACGTCGAGAGCAACAGATCGCTTCGTTGCTCGAGCCGCGAGACGCCGTCCTGCGAGATACCGAGTTGGTGCGCGACGCGCGCCTGGGTGAGTTGCCGGGCCTTGCGCAGTTCGCGCAGAGTCATCTCCTCGGCAATGAGTTCTGCCGCCCGATCCTCGACCTTGCGTCGCCGAGCGGGGTCCAGCGTCGCAATCTTGTCTTCTACGTTCAAAGCCATCATCAATCTCCTTCCTTCGCGAGCGAGGCTAAATGTCGATTGAATCGCTCGTCAGCCTTGCGGATGAGCGCACGGTAGAACCGTCTGGTGTTGACTCCAGACTTGTCGCCCGCGACGAGCAGGACGGCCTTGCGCGTCGGATCGAAGGCAAACGCTACACGCCATTCCCCATCTGCAGCGCTGAACCGCATCTCCTTCATGTTCGCGTGGCGGGAGCCGTTCAGCGTGTCTACTCGGGGCCGTCCTAGTTGCGGCCCGAACTGCTGCAACAGACGCGACAGCGCTAGGATCTCGGTTTGCACATCCTCATGCAGACTGTCGAATTCCGGCTCAAACTCGTCGGCGATCTCGACTGTCCAAGTCATGTGAAAAATATGTCTTTAACAACATATGATGTCAAGAACATGTCGATAGGGCGTGAATCAGCTTTCGTGTGAAAAACAAAGTCGATTCCATCTAGCTGCGGAAGTCCGCTTGCTATTGCTCCGCTCCCGATCCGGATTGGAGCCGCCCGGCGAAGAGGTAGCGATACAGCTTGAAGGTAAGCCGCTCTTCGTGCTGCTCCAGCCAGCCTAGGTCGGCCGGGGTCAGCACCATCGTTTGGCAGGAGTCGTCTGCAACCACAGAGGCTGCTTTCTGGTCCGACGCGCCCATCGGCCATATCGCATCGCCCGGGCCGCATTGAAACAGGCGCGTACCCGCGGAATCGTAGCCGGAAGCCCGGCCCGCAAGCAGCAATTGCAGACCTTCTTGCGGCGCATCCGGTCCTACGAGAGCCTCGCCGGCAGCGTACTGGCGCGAATTCAGCCAAGGTCGGAGTTCCTCCAGCAGATTTTCGAAATCAATTTGTCGCTCTAGGTAGCGCTCTAGATCATCGACGGTGTGTTCCATCAGCGAAGCGCGACGCTCGTCCGCCATGTCCACGTTCGTCCTCCATTCCGCAATGACGATGTCCTCACAGCGCTCGAGGGCGCGGTCCGCATCCGGCTCCACCAGCAACTCGGCATATGCGGCAGGCGGAAGGTTGTGTTCAAATCCGGTCCGCAATCCCTCGGACAATGCGCTCAGAGCTACTCGTACACCAGCAGCGTGTGCCGTTTGCAGAAACCTGCTCAGGACGTTCACTGCCGAAAAATCGAAGCCGGAAACGGCACTGAAGTCCAGTATCAGACAAGTAGGATGCGAAGCGCCGCTCAGGGACTGCCTGAGATGATCGGCGAGGGGGCACACGCTGCCAAAAAAGAGGTAGCCGCGCAGTTGGTATGCCTGCACCCGCTCGCCCTCCTCCAGTAGGATGGCGAGATCGGGAACGGGACGGGTCTTGTTGCTCTCGCGCTCGTGCGCGGTGAACTGTGATGCGATTGGGTCCACGCGGCTGAGTCGCACGGCAAAGAACACGAGGGTGGCCAGCATCCCAACGCCCACACCCTCGATCAGTCCGAAGGACAGGATCGCAATAAAAATCAACAGAATGATGCCGTACTCCGACCAAGGGAGCCGCTTGCGGCTTTTCACGAGACCTTCGTCTAACATGCCGAGTCCGGCAAAGATCAGGATGCCTCCTCCTACGAGTGAAGCAGGGACGAATCCCAGTATTCCGTCGCCGAGGAACAATGCGACTCCGATCACGAGGGCGGAAACCACCCCAGTCAACCTTGTTGTGGCTCCAAGCAGCTTGCTGCGCAGGGAAGCCGGTACGACAAAGGTCGCCACTGTGCCGCCACCTAGACCAGCGACCATACTCGCGACGCCCGTCACCCGGAACTCCCGGTCCCAGTCCAACTCCTGTTCGTCGCCAATTCGAGACCGGCAAAATTCATGATTACGCAGATGAAAGCGACCAAGATCAGCGTCAGCATGTAGGGAGCCTGCTCGGCCATTGAGGCCCATTGCACGTGCACCAGATCGGCAGGGAACAAAGCTGGCCACAGGCTCCCGTCCGCGGTGCTCGTAAGCAGCAGGCCCTCCGCCCGCGCCGCTTCAACCGAAATGCCGAGGCTGGCGAGTACGAGATGGTACGCAGCGCCGGCCAGTGCGACGCTCACCGGCAAGATCAGCGGATTGCCCCAGCGCTTAATCGCGAGGTACAAGGCGATCCCATACGCCGCACCCGGGCTCCACTTCCACAGCACAGAGGGTTCAAAGAGTGCGGGAATCGCCCGCCAATCTGGTTTGGCTCCCATCAACGACATGGCCGCCAAGCACACGGCTCCCCCGATCCCAGCTACAAACCCACCCGTCACTGGATAGGGGATGAAGCGGACTAGATTGGCGAGCCGGAATCGCCCGATCAGGAGACAGCACGCGCCAGTGGCGACGGCACTGATGATGAGCGCGACCGCGGTGGTGACGAACAGCGCGTCGCCCTCGGCGCTCATTGTGAAGCCGACCGTGGCCATGACGATCACCAGCGCGGGAGACAACCCCGCAATCGCGCCGAGGTAGCCGCCCGCGAGGGCGATGATCAGGCACGCCGCGAAGTTCCCGAACAGCACTAGGCCGACGCCTTGGGAGGAATAGGAGGCCAACGGCCCCGAGAATATGAAGCTCCCGAAGGCAATCTGGGAGACGAGCAGGCCTAGGCCCGAGGTGAAGCCGGCTGACAGCGCTGGAACGGCCTTCGCAGACAGGATGTCGGCGCGAAGCTCGGACGTAAAATTTTGCAGTAAGGATTTCACTCTGCTAGGTCGGAGAAACTGAACTGATGCACCGCGATTACCTCCTCTTTTTGTTTTTTATAGTAACTCGGTGCCGCCAAGGAAAAAGCTCGTCAGGATGATAAATCAGAGATTATTCCAATTAAAGACCCTTTTTTTCTTTTTCTGTCAAGGCGGTGGACGTTCTAACGGTACAGAAGTTTTCCCCCTCTCGCCTTGCCCTAGCCCAACGGCTTAGCTATTCTCTTTTCCTCCCCGTGATCCCCGTTCGTCTCCGCCGCACACCGCTTCAGGAAATTGAGCCTTGATCAGCGACGCCGAGAGCATCGCCGAGCACATTCGCTTTCTCAAACGCCGCATCTTGGGCAACGAGGTCGTCCATCACCAGACCTTGCCCGCGCGCCCGGCGCGTCTAGTCCGCGACTTGGCTGGTTTGCCTCCGGCCATGGCCCGCATCCTCGAAATCGCCCGCATTCCCGCGCTCTATACGCACCAAGCCGAGGGCATCCAAAAAGTGCTGGAGGGTCAGCACTTGGCCATTGCCACGCCCACGGCCTCGGGCAAGACCTTGGTGTACAACGCGCCCGTGCTGGCCACGCTGCTCGACGACCCAGAGGCGCACGCGCTCTACGTGTTTCCGCTCAAGGCGCTGGAGCAGGATCAGTTCGACGAGCTAAGCGGCCTGATGCAGGGCTTAGGCGGCACGCTGCAAGCGGCCATTTACGACGGCGACACCACGAGCCATCGCCGTCGGCAAATTCGCAATAAGCCACCGCAGGTGCTGTTCACCACGCCGGACATGCTGCACTCGGGCATCCTCGCCTTCCACGAGGCTTGGGCCGGTTTTTTCGCTCGCCTGCGCTACGTGGTCATCGACGAGTTGCACGCGTACAGCGGCGTGTTTGGCTCCCACGTCCTGCACCTTTTTCGCCGCTTGAACCGCATCTGCGCGCACTACGGGTCCGATCCGGTGTACATCACCAGCTCGGCGACGATGGGCAATCCTCGTGAGCTGGCGGGGGAACTGCTCAACCGCTCCTTTTACGCGATTGAAGATCACGGCGCTCCGGCTGCGGCGCGCCACTTCGTGTTCGTCAACCCGAGCGAAAGCCCCAACACCCTCGCGGCCCACCTGCTGCGCGCCAGCGTGCTCCAAGACTATCGCACGATTGTCTTCACCCGCGCCCGCATCACCACCGAACTGGTGTACCGCTGGGCCACCCAGAGCCGCCCGGACTTGCGGGAGCGAATCTCCTCGTATCGCGCCGGCTATTTGCCGACCGAGCGCCGCCAGATCGAACAGGCCCTCAACGGCGGCGAGCTCAAGGGCGTGGTGGCCACGTCGGCCTTGGAACTGGGCATTGACATCGGCGGCTTGGACATCTGCGTGTTGGTCGGCTATCCGGGTTCGATCATCAACACTTGGCAGCGCGCTGGCCGCGTGGGCCGCGCCGGCCGCGAGTCGCTCATCCTCCTCATCGCCTCTCCCGATGCGCTCGATCAGTACTTTATGCGGCATCCGGGGGACTTTTTTGTGCGCGATTTAGAGGACGCGGTGGTGGATCCGACGAATCAGTACATCCTCAAAAATCACCTCACGTGTGCGGCGCGCGAGCTGCCCCTCGTAGCTAGCGAACCAGAATACGCACTGCCCAACTATCAGGCGGCGATTGATGCGTTGACCGAGGAGGGGATGCTGCTGCAGAACGCCGAGGGCGACGCTTGGTTTGCCGCGCGCAAGCAGCCGCACCGCTTGGTCAACATGCGCACCATCGGCGAGTCGTATCGCATCGTCGGTCGCGGCGACAACCAGATTGGCACGGTCAGTGGCGGTCAGGTGTATGGCGAGTGCTACAAAGGCGCGATTTACTTGCACCGCGGCCGCCAGTACGAGATCGGCGACCGCAACCCCGAGCGGGGCCAGATCTACGCCGAGGAAGTGGATGTGGCGTACTTCACGTGCGCCCGCACGGCAAAGGACACCGAGACCTTGGAGGAGTTGCGCTCGCGGCCCTTGCAGGGCTTTATGGCGCGGTTGGGCCGGCTCAAGGTCAGCTCGCAGGTGGTGGGCTACGAAAAGATCCGCGTCGGCGACCAAGTCGTGCTCAGCAAACACGAGCTGGAGTCGCCGGTGGAGCACTTTGAGACGATTGGCTTCTGGATTGAGCTGGACGCCCATTTCAAGGCCGATCTCAGCCGCCACCAGCACCACTACATGGGTTCGATCCACGCCATTGAACACGCCATGAAGTCGCTCTTCCCGCTGCTAGCCCTGTGCGACCGCACGGACGTCGGCGGGATTTGCTATCCACAGCATCCCCAGCTCGGCAAGGGCGCGATTTTCGTGTACGACTATCACCCCGGCGGCATTGGCTTGGCGGAAAAGGGCTTTGCCCAACTCGATCGCCTTTTGGACATGACGCTGTCCATGGTCGAAACCTGCGATTGCTTGCTCGGCTGCCCGTCTTGCATCCATTTCCCCACGTGCGGCGCGGGCAACGTCCCCCTTGACAAGGCTGGCGCGATCCACCTGCTCGGCGCGCTCACGGGCCACCGGGCCATCGAGTGCACCGCGTCCACAGCGGCTCGACTGAGCTCGCCGAAGTCCGAGAGCGCAGAGGACGCGCCGATTTTTGCCGAGTGGGAAGAGGAGGAGGAGGTAAAAGAAATGCCGCCCGAACAAGGTCCACACGTGGTGGTGTTTGACCTCGAAACCCAGCGCTCGGCTGCCGAGGTCGGCGGCTGGAATAAAGCGCACATGATGGGCATGTCGGTCGGCGTGGTGTGGGACAGCCGCCAACAGGCCTGCACCAAGTATTTTGAGGAAGACATCGACCGGCTCTTAGAGCACCTCCAGGCGGCCGACTTGGTCGTCGGCTTCAACATCATCGGCTTTGATTATTCGGTCTTGCGCGGGTACAGCCCTTATGACTTCCGCACGCTCAACACGCTCGACATGCTGCGCGAAATCCACCAGCGGCTGCGCTACCGGGTGAGCCTCGATTCGCTGGGCCGGGCCACGCTCGACGCCGCCAAGAGCGCCGACGGGTTGGACGCGCTGCGGTGGTTCAAAGAGGGGCGGCTGGATTTGATTGCCGAGTACTGCCAAAAGGACGTGGAACTGACCCGCGACTTGTTCTACTTCGGGTTGCGCGAAAACTACCTGCTCTTCGACCGCCGCAACGAGGGGCGGATGCGCATCCCGCTCGACTGGCAGCTAGAAGAATTGGTCGCCCGCCGATAATTATCTAACTGATGTTACGCATGGTAGGGGCAACCCTTGTGGTTGCCCTCGTAGGTCTGGCTGGCTGTTGCCTGGGCACCCACAAGGGACGCCCCTACATCTATCGCTTCGGCGCAGATGCGTAACGTCAGTTGTCCAAGAAATTTCTCTCTTATCGACCCTCTATGACCCCACAACCGACGCGGGCACCGGCCGCCCCGGTGGGTTGTGAAAAATCATCCGGGAGCGCGTGAACGATGACTGCCAGCCCGATGATGCTGTTGTCGCCATCCAAGTCGAGGTGGGTGTCGAGGCGGTTGTAAGTGGCTTGCCCAGAGGCGTCGGCGGTGATATTGCCAAGGTCGCCGACGTGCCGTTCAGCGGCATCGGGTGCGCCGTGGGCTTTGCCTTCGGGATTGAAGTGACCGCCCGCCGACGTGCCATCGGCTGCGCTGCAATCGCCCTTTTCGTGGATGTGAAATCCGTGGTCGCCTTCGGTAAGCCCGGTCAGGTTGGCTATAACTCGCACCCCGTCGGCTTCCTGCGTGAACTCAACCGTCCCTTGGGCTTCGTTGCCCTCCGTGGGGTTGACGATGGTGCTGGCTTGAGTGGCCTCAGACGCGGTTGGCTCGTCTTCGGAGCATCCCAAGCAACTCGCCGCCAACGCGAGTGCTAAGCCGATGATGGATTTGTCAATGAATCGGATCACGATCAACCTCCTTTATGTGGATTGTTCAATTTATAGCAAGCAAGTTCTACGGCGCAATACCTAGGAGCTTAATACGCGACAGCAGATGCGACGCGATGTCGGCTCGTCGCTGGCGAATGTCCTTGATTGGAGAGGCTGGGGTTATTTAGCTTACGAAGATGCCTGTCAGCTAAAAGAATCCATTAGCTAGGTGTGGGCACGGACAGGTCCTATCGAGTACAAAAAGGGAATATGAAAATCACGGATCTCAAATGCGCGGTCATCGGCAACAACCCGGTCGTGCCCCCCCTTGTGATGATTGCAGGGTTGCTGCTGGCGACCATGGCCTGTGGGGGCGGGCAGGACGCCCCCGAGGCAAATGACGGCGGAACGCCGCACCCGGCAACAGCGCAGGAAGCAGGCCACGAGGACCTCGGGTTTTCCGCCGACCACGTCCTTTTTGGTCAATCCGCCGCGTTCACCGGGCCGGCCCGGGAATTGGGCAAGGCGATGCGCCTCGGAATTGAGGCGGCATTCCACGAGGCCAATCAGGCAGGAGGCGTCCATGGCCGCGAACTCAAGCTCAAGGCGTTGGATGACGGCTACGAAACCGACTTTGCCGCTTCCAACACGCAACGGTTGATTGAGAATGAAAGGGTATTCGCGCTGATCGGCGCGGTGGGCACACCCACGTCCCGCGCTGCATCACCGCTGGCCCAAGCTGCCGGGGTGCCCTTCCTCGCTCCGTTCACCGGGGCCGAGTTCTTGCGCGACCGGGAGTTGGACCATGTGCTCAACGTCCGGGCATCGTACTACCAGGAGACCGAGGAGATGGTGGCGCGGCTCACCGAGGATTTGGGGATCACCCGCGTTGCCGTCCTCTATCAGGATGATTCCTTCGGCTTGAACGGGCTGGAGGGCACGCGATTGGCACTGGAGCGCCGGGGCCTAAAGCCGATAGCGGCCTCGCACTACCCACGCAATACCCGAGCTGTGAAGGGAGCCGCGCTCAAAATCGCCGCGGCCAAGCCGCAAGCAGTGATCATGATTGGCTCGTACAATCCGGTGGTCAAGACCATAGAGTTGGTGCGGCGGGAGTTGGACCCGGTATTCATGACGGTCTCCTTCGTGGGGAGCAACGCTTTGGCCAACGAGTTGGGGCCCGCCGGGGCCGGCGTGTACGTTACGCAAGTAGTTCCTCTCCCTGCTGACGAAAACATCCCGGTGGTGGCTCGATACCACAGCGCCCTCTCCGAGTACGACCCCCAAGCGGAACCCGGGTTCGTTTCGTTGGAAGGTTATCTGGCCGGACGCTTGGCCGTCGCCGGTCTCAAAGCCTGTGGCCCCGACCTGAGTCGAGCGTGCCTGCTCCACGCGGTGCGAGATACCGGCACCATAGAAATTGACGGCCTGCAGCTCAAATACGGGCCGGACGATAACCAGGGATCCGACGCTGTGTTCTTGACCGTGATTGGTCCGGACGGCAAGTACCACGGGGTCGAAAAACTAAAAGGCCCGTACTAAAGACCCCCCAAACGACACCTACGGAGAATCTCAAGACCATGGAAGGCTTCTCGCTCCAAGCGATAGTGGATCTGTTTAGATTCGGTGAGCACGCGCACGAACTACACCAATCGCTGTTGACGCTCGGGATGCTCATCATCGTCGCCAAGTTGGCCGAGGGCGTTTTTCGCCGGCTGCGCTTGAACGCCATCATCGCCTATGCGGCGACCGGTATGTTGCTTGGGCCGGTCATGGAACTGACCGGCGTCTGGTGGATTGAGTCTTCGCTGCACCTCGAGTTGGTTTTGGCACTGGGGGTGTTCATATTTTTTTTCCTGATCGGCCTAGACGAAGTGGATATTTCCAGTTTCATGGCGTCTCTCAAAGGCCATTACTTCCTCGCCGCCGTACTCTCCGTGACCGTGTCGCTAAGCATTTCGATGCTGGTCACCACCGATTTGGTTTTCGATTTCGGACTGAAACTGAATTTCACCGAGTCGCTGGCGTTGGCCGGTGTGCTGTCGATGACCAGTCTGGGCATCGTGGCCAAAGTGCTGACCGACGGCGGCTACCTGAAACAGCCGGTTGGACTGCAAATTTTCACGGTGGTGATCATCGCCGAGTTGATTGCCCTGCTGCTGATCGGCTTCAGCATCGGCGAACACGCCCACCAAGTTTCGCTGGTCGGCATCCTGATTTTGCTGGGCAAAGTGGCCGGTTTTTCGGTGGTGACTTGGGTATTGTCGTCGCGGGTGTTGCCGCCGTTGGTGGCGCTGTTGCAGCGGGTGATCCAGGTGCCGCAACTTTCCTTGGGTTTGCTGCTTGGCATGCTCTTCCTGATCGTGTACGGCGCGGAAGCAGTGGGACTGCACGGCTCACTGGGAGCTTTACTGTTCGGGGCGTCGCTGTCGAGTCTTCCCTACCAAGTGCAGCGGGAGATCATCCCGGGGATTCGCAGCGTGGCTGAGGGGTTTTTCGTGCCGCTGTTTTTTGCTTCCGCCGGATTGAGCTTCAGCTTTACCTTCGCAACCTTGCCGCTGGGGGCCATGGCGGGTTTGGCGCTGATCCCATTGCTCGGCAACTTCACCGGCGCTTTCATCGGCGCGTACGTGTCTCGTCTCGCCGTTCCCTACGCCGTGGCCACCGGGCTGATGGGGAAGGGCGTGGCTGAAATCGCGCTGCTGCTGGTTATGTGGAATTCTGGAATCATTGACGAGGTGGTTTTCTCGTTCTTGGTGCTGGTCATGTTCTGCTACATCTTGTTCATGCCGTCGGTGATCAGCTTCGCGGTGAGCCGGGCCAGCCGCCGGACCGACCTGCCAGCGCAACTTGACGACATTCCGTTGGGCATAGTCCGCTTCGCGCTGGAAGACATCAAGATTGATGACATTCTGGACCGCTCGCGTCGGCATCCTGCGCCTTCGGTCACCGTGCGCGATTTCACCGAGCAGTGGATCGTCCCGCACCAGCCCCACTACGTCGTGGCAGATAGGGAAGCGCTGGTCGGGATCGTGTCCTTGGAGATGCTCCGCTACCTGCCTAAGGACGCTTGGGGCAAGACCCAACTCGACGCTGTGGTCCGCCGCCAAACCCCATTGGCCTATCCCGATGAGCAAGTCGAAGACGTGCTGCACCGCATGTCAGAGAATTCTCTTTCCGTCATGCCCGTTGTGGAAAGGGATGCGGAAAAGTTTTTGGGCGCGGTCACCAACAGCGACATCATCCAACTCATGACCATGGAGACTATGGGCGAGGGCAGATCGCTGCACCGGCCGGTGCGGTCTCGACAGAATCATTAAGGTGGACAAGTCCATCGAACGCAAAAAAGGAAAAATATGAAAATCACGGATCTCAAATGCGCGGTCATCGGCAACAACCCGGTCGTGCGCATCAATACCGACGAGGGCATTTACGGCCTCGGAGAAGTCGAAGCGAGCAAGTCCTATCTCAAGCCCCACGTGCTGTTCTACAAAGACCGCATCCTCGGCCAGGACCCGACCGATGTCGAGCGGGTGATGCTCAATATCCGGCGCTTGGGCAGCTTCAAGCCCTGGGGCAGTGCGGTCAGCGCGATTGAGATGGCGCTGTGGGACATTGCCGGTAAGGCCGCGGACGTGCCGGTGTACAAGCTGCTCGGCGGCAAAATCCGCGATCGCGTGCGGGTGTACAATGGCGCGGTGCGCTTCCCCATGGCGCCCGCCCGCTCGCCCGCGGAGGGTGGCCGCCCGCCCGAGGACTACGCGGACAACATGCAGCGCATGATAGACGCGCCGCAGAAGTTCAGCATCATCAAGCAGGGTCTCGCCTTCCACGGCGGAGGGATCACCGAGTCGCCTAAACATTTCTACGGCACCCATCAAGCCGGCCCGGGCCACGCTAATCGCGGCCCTTTGAGCGAACGCGGCCTCAACTATATCGTCGATTGCATCCGCGCGATGAAGGAAGTCTGCGGCGACGAGGTTGGCTTGGCGCTGGACTTGGGACCGGGCTTTCTCGTGCCGGATGCGCGCCGTCTCGCCCAAGCGGTCGAAGACCTCAACGTGGCGTGGCTAGAGGACATGCTGACCGGCGATTACGTGCCTTACGTGTCAGCGGATCACTACCGCGAGGTTACGCAGAGCACCTCGACGCCGATCCACACGGGCGAGCAGATCTATTTGCGGCACAATTTTCAAGACCTGATTGAGAAGCGCGCCGTGGATGTCATTGGCCCGGATCCGTGCGACATCGGCGGCATCGCCGAGCTAAAATGGGTGGCTGAATACGCCGATATGCACGGCATCCTCATGGCCCCCCACGGCGTGCTCGACGGCCTGTTGGGTTTGGCGGCCTTAGTCCAAGTCGCGGCGACGCTGCCGCAAAACTACATTGCGTTTGAATATCCGACCGGCCACCCCGAGTGGTGGTACGACATCGTCACGGGCTTGCCCGACCCGATTGTGGTCGATAGTCACATCGACGTTTGGGATGCGCCCGGGATGGGCGTTGATTTAATCGCCGAAGAAGCGCGGCGCTATTTGCGCGAAGAAGACGCCGACTTTTTCGATTAGTGTAGGGGTGCCCCTTGTGGGTGCCCAACTATCCGGCGCATTCAGTCGGCGGGCAACCACAAGGGTTGCCCCTACAATGCGTAATGTCAGTTATAGATATAGAGTAGAAAGGAAAGGTATGCGTGCGGCCCAACTAGTCGCCCCGCGTCAGTGGGAAATCATCGAGACGGACAAACCCGAGCCAGTCGGCGACCGGATGCTGGTGAAAATGGAGCGGGTCGCGGTCTGCGGCAGCGACAAGCCGCCGTTTTGCGGCCCCCACAAGCGGTATCCGCAGCCGCCCGGGGCCACTGGGCACGAAGGCATGGGCGTGGTCGAAGTCTGCCCGTCGGGGCGCTATCGGGAGGGGGAACGGGTGCTGTTGTGGGGGTTTGATCGCGGGCTTTTTCAAGAGTACGTCTTGGCCAAGGACGATGGCGGCTGCATCCGCCTGCCCGGCGATTTGCCCGAGGAAAAGGTGCTGATGAGCCAGCTTTTGGGCACGGTGATCCACAGCTTCTACAAGCTGGGCAACATCATTGACCGCGATGTGGTGGTGATCGGTCAAGGGCCGGTGGGGCTGCTGTTTAACGCAGTGCTGCGCAACCTCGGCGCGCGCCGCATCATGGCGATTGATCCGCTGCCCTACCGCTTGGAGGTGGGCCGCCAGATGGGGGCCACGCATGCGATTTGCTCGGCATCCCAAGACCCGGTTGCCGCAGTCGCCGAAATTACGGGTGGTGCCATGGCCGATCTCGCAGTCGAGGCCGTGGGCGTGGCCGAGACTCTGGGTCTCGTGCCTGATCTCTGCTGCCGCAACGCGGAAGTGGTCTGCTTCGGCGTACCCGATAAGGCCCACGTCGAAGGCTTGATGACGGTCAAGATGTTGGACCTGTTGCGCCAGGAACTGCGCCTGATTTTCTCGATCGGCCCCAATCCCGAGCGAGACTACCGGCCGGCGCTCGACTGGATCGTCCAAGGGCGCATCGACGTGGCTCCGATCGTCAGCCACGTCCTGCCCTTTGCCGAGATCCAGCAAGCCTTTGCCATGGCCTTCGACGATCCCGAGCCGCACCAAGCCCTAAAGGTCGTGCTCAAGTTTCCCTGACGCTGAGCAGAAAGGCATCCATCATGCAAGTTACCCAAATCGAAGTCCACGAGATCGCGCTGGCCTATCACGACTGGATCGCCTACCCGCTCAACCACTACTACGGCCCCGCGAGCCGCACGATCTATATCGCCCACACCGACGATGGCCGGATTGGCCTCGGCGAGAGCGGGAGCACCGAGCCGCAGGAGACCATCGACCAATACATCGGCAGCAACCCCTTTGACTGGATCGGCGACGAGACTTCGCTGGGGTTGGGCACGGCCATGTACGACCTGATGGGACAAGCCGCTGGCGTTCCCGTTTATAAGCTGTTCGGCCAGAAGTATCGGTCGTTTGTGCCCGTGGGTGCTTGGACGGTATCGACCTATCCCGAACACATGGCCGAGGCCGTAACCCGCTACGCGGAGCAGGGCTACACGTGGCTGAAGTATCACCTCTCGCCCTTTGAAAACGTCTTTGACCAGACCGAGGCCATGCAAAAGGTCGCGCCGCCCGGCTTCAAAATCCACTACGACTTCACCATGCACGGCACGGACGACCACATGCCCGAGCTGGTGGAAAAACTAGCTGAGTATCCGATTGCCGGTTGCTTTGAGGACCCATTGCCGCCCGGGGACATCGAGGGCTACATCGACCTGCGCAAGCGGGCCAAGCGGCCCGTCGTCTTGCACCACTTTCCGCTGGGAGCCACCTATGAGGTGCTGATGGAACCGGCCGATATCTACATGCTCGGGCACGCAAAAATCGGCGATGCCATGCGCCGCGCTGGCTTGTTTGCCGCGGCCGGCAAGCCCTTCATGCTGCAAAACGTCGGCGGTGCCATCACTCGCGCCATGGTCGTGCACATGATGGCCGCCGCGCCCACGGCCACCTTCCACTGCCACAACGATTACGAGGTCTGGCAGAGCGACGTGGTAGCAGAGCGACTGGATCCGATCAACGGCTTGGTGCGGGTGCCGGAAAAGCCGGGGCTGGGGCTGACTTTGGACCGGAAAGAACTGGAGCGGCTGAAAGCGCTAGAGTTGCCCGCACAAGACAAGTGGATCATCAAATCGCGCTTCAAAAACGGTACCCGCATGTACAACATCGCCGACCCGGCCAACTCGATTTTCATGGTGCGGCCCGACCGCAACCGCCTGATGCCCATGAGCTATGCCGCGCCCATTGAGACCGAGTATTGGGACGACGACGGGACGGAGGAGTACCGGGCGATGTTCAGCCGGATTGAGCGCGAAGGGATCGTGCTGGAGCGGGCGTAGGGATTTGGCGACGGCTCGCTAAAAAATCGGATTACTTCCAACGCGCCCTTACATCGAACTCGATCAGTTCCTTCTTGGAATTGCGCTTCCTGACGGGAATGCACTCCACATTGGAGAATCCGAGTTGGGACAACATCTCCGCGTAGATTTGCTCGACTGGGACTAAAACTCCATAGAACGTTGAATTGCCGACAATGTAGTGAATTCTCGCTCCATTGTTGAGTACGCCGATCAGCGATTGAAAGTGGCTCCACATATCGCTGAAGTATTTCGACACGTAGTTTGCCAAAAGTTCGCCATTCTTGTTTTCTGCTGTTCTGATTCCTTCTACTGCATTGCTCAGAAGTTCAGATTGGAACCCGTGCGATGGCGCCATCCATTTTCCTAGTCTGCTGGTAGCAATCCCCCAAGTTCCTCCAATGGCTTCCCAATCCATTTCTCCGGCATCTCGGCCATCCATGAGATATCCGAGCCAGTACATGTATGGACGAAGCTCGCGGATATACGACATCCGGTTAGCGTACGGAGGCGAAGTAATGACGCAATCGACTAAGTCGGTATCTTTTTTTTTAAGCCGGCGAGAGTCGGCGAGGTGGACGCGTACCCGCCCCGCTGGATTTTTCCTCGCTCCCCCCAGAACAAAGTTCAGGTTTTTGATAAAAATTCCGCACAAGTCGATATCGAAATCAAAGGTCGCCTGAACGCCCGACTTAAAGGACATGGACTGGTGATTAAAGGCGGCATTGGAGAGATGGATCAATGTCCGACAGAACGCGGCTAAAAGCAAAGAACGTTGCCGGCTCTGTTGGGTGAATCTGGCATCTATGGAACCTTTTAGGGCGCAAAGGAAATCGAGTGTGGTAGCGTTCCACCACCGTTCAATGTTGTGCATACGCGGTATCGACGCGCTCGGTGTCCTGCCGTGGCGAATGTCGTCAGACATCGCATGACCGACCTGAGTCAGTTCGGAAATCACCTGTGTAGAATAAGTGTCGGTCTTGGCGCGACTGAACCAAGCGAGAAAGGGATTGATTTCTACAGTGACGGCGGAGTGACCGCGATACGCCGCGCAGAGAGCGGTCGTCCCGGTCCCGCAAAAAGGATCGAAAACATTGATTTTGGAGATGCCTTCGTAAGCTAGCAGAATTTCGTCGACCATTTTGAGCGAGTAGGCCGGGGTCAGGCGCAGCCAACCATGCCGCCCAGACTCGGCGTTGTGTTTCTGGGTGTAATCCGCCCTTTGCGCGAGTGAATCTCGAAGTCTCTCGGTCATGGCGACGGCTCCAGTAGTTTGCCGAGAATCGAGTCGATTTCACTTTTCAGGGTATCTTGATTCCGGCTGAAAAATCCTGCCACGTCATAACCGACCACCTCCCGCAGAAAATCGTAGGTAGATGACAAAGGATCCGATGCCCCGGTTTCACCGGTGAGGATGGACCACTTCTGCGCCCTGTATCGCAACTGGACATCCGAGTCGATCTGCGTGGACAGGATTAAGGCGCAAGGCAGATAGGCTCGTGCGTAGGCGTTCGCCGCGTTGGCTATATCGGCGTTCTGTCTCTTGGAGTCCTTGCTTTTGTAGCCTTGGCGAATCTCGAATACAGTGCCCTTTAAGGTTGCAGATACGTCCGAATCCACGTTTACAAGATTTGCCGAGTCCTTCATCCATTGGTGAAAACGCCCACGAGAGTCTTTGTCCCCGATCTTGTCCAAAATCACCCTTCCGTCTAGATGGAGTTTCCTCGTCTTGCCATCAGACGTTGGGAGTTCATAAGACCAGTTCGCGTCTTCTGCAGAAAGCCCTAGGCAATCCTGCAAGATGGTGCGAACCAACTCTTCACATCCGATCCCGATCTGCCTGTAAACGCTTGTCATACCGCCCGCTGCCTTATGTGCGGCGTACATCAACGGATTGTCAAGGCCGAACCAAGAATAGAAGGGATCTCCTCCATAAAGCACTTGAAATTCGTCCAACGACAGGCCCTTATCGTCACGTCCTCGTCCAAATTTTGGCCTGTATTCTGCGGATACTCGAATGCGTTGGAGTATAATCTGCAAGTATCTTTCGTCGTTCAAGAGTTTTCGCCTTCCCGTCCGCGCTCGAATTTGAGCGCCGCTGAGTTCATACAGTAGCGCAGGCCGGTCGGCTGGGGGCCATCGGGGAAGACGTGGCCGAGGTGGGCATCGCACTGGCTGCACAGCACTTCGGTGCGCACCATGCCGTGGCTGGTGTCGCGCTCCTCGGCGACCTTGTCCGCGGCGATGGGCTGCCAGAAACTGGGCCAACCGGACCGCGAATCGTATTTGGTTTCAGAGCTGAACAGTTCGCTGCCGCAGCAGACGCAGCGATAGACGCCCTGCTCCTTATTGTTGTTGTACTCGCCGGTGAAGGCGCGCTCGGTGCCCTTCTGCCGCGTTACGTGGTATTGCTCTTCGGTGAGTTCCCGCCGCCATTCGGCTTCGCTTTTGACGATTTTTTTATTCATTGTAGCATTCCTTTCTCTTGGGTCAGTCTAATCGGCCAACTCGGCGTATTGTCCGCCGAAGAAGATCAGCGGTGCGCCATCACCCACCTCGCCGGCGAGGCATTCGCCGATGAACATGTCGTGGTCGCCTGCGGCGGCGATGTCCACTAGCTTGCACTCCACATAGGCCAAGGCGTCGGCTAAAATCGGCGCACCAGTCTGGGCCACTTTGGTCGCCAGATCCGCAAAGTCCTTGGGGCCGCGCTGGGCAAAGCGCACGGAGAGGTCCTCCTGCTCTCGCTTGAGGATGTTGATGGCAAAGCCCTCGGCTTTTTGCAACAGGCCGTGCATGGACGCGCTTTTGTCGACCGAGACCACTACCAGCGGCGGCGACAGGGACAGCGACATGACCGCGTTGGCCGTCATGCCCCAAAGCTGGCCGTCGCAGGAGGTGGTCACCACGGTGACGCCGGTGGCAAAGCGGCCCATAATTTGCCGCTGAAGCTGAGAATCAAATGCCATTGAGCGTTTCCTTTCGCTTTAGTTGAGTGCGTTCTGATAGATGCGGACTGCGTCGTCCGCTTCCACTGTGACCGGATTGGGTTCGAGCAGGCGCTGGACGCTCAGGGCGCTTTCGACCATCTGCGGAATGTCGGCGGCGCTTATTCCGGCCGCGCTCAGCGAGCCGTAGGGGGTGTGCTGCCGCCGCAACTCGTCGATCCACTCCGCGGCTAGCTCGACCCCTTCCTCGCGGCTCTTGCCGCCCAGCGCCAGCCCAGCAGCTCCCGCGGCAAAGTAGTATTTGTCGGCCACGGCCGGGGCGTTGTGCCGCATCACCCCGGGCAAGACGAGGGCCACGGCCGCGCCGTGCGGCACGGGTGCGCCGCGCTCAAAGGAGACCTTTTCGATCCCGTAGCCGAGCGCGTGGCCGGCCCCGGTGTTGATAGGACTCAACAGCAGCCCGGCCATCAGGGCACAGCGCGCCATCTGGTAGCGCGCGTCGGGACCGCCGTGGACTACGGCTTGCACGTACGCCGGGCAGCCTGCGGTCAGGGCAGCCCGCGCCACGGCGTCGCCGATGGCATTGCTCTTGGTGGAAGCCGTGCATTCGAGGGCGTGCCCGAGGGCATCCAAGCCGGTGATCGCGGTCAATACCGGCGGCAGGTCTTGGTGCAAACGCGGGTCCACCAGCGCGGCCTTGGGCTGTAAATAGCTGCTGTACACGGCCTTCTTGCCGGTTGCGTCGGCGATTACGGCCACTCGGCTGACCTCGCTGCCCGTGCCCGCGGTGGTTGGGATGCCGACGAGTGGGGCCAGCGGCGGCTTTGCGTACAGGTCGAAGCCAAAGTAATCGGCCACAGAGCCGCCATTGGCAGCAGTGCAGAGCGCGGATTTGGCCGTGTCCATGGTGCTGCCCCCGCCCAAGGCGACGGCCACGTCGAAATCCTCAGCCGCCAGCGCCTGCGCGCAGGCATCGACGCTCTGCACCGAGGGGTTGGGCGCGATCTCGCTGTACGCGCTCACCACGTCTAAGTCGCCGAGGGCTTGGCGGACTAAATCGACGAGTGAGGCGATGCCCGGATCGTGGATGAGTAGCACTCGGCCCGCGCCGAGGCGGCCGCACTCGTCGGCTAGCTGCGACAGGGCACCCGAGCCGAATACGACCCGCCGGTCGCGGAATTCGAACATTTCTGCTAGCGCTGCCCGCCGACTTGCTGCGGCAAAATAGGCGCTATCCGCTAGCAGGTCCTCGTTGATTTGCACACTGCCCATTGCGGCCTTCCTCATATGTGTTGACGCGGCGAACCGAGTCTTGTTTCGCGCGGGGGATTTGTGCAATATATACACGGAATCGCAGCACTACAAAAACGGAGCCACCATGACCCAAGACGCCACCCAGACGTATGCCGAGCAAGGCTTTCTAACGGGCATCGACCTGTTCAGCGCCAGCGATATCGATCACTTCCGCGCCTGCTTCGACGAATTGGAAGCCCGCGAGGGCCGCGAAAAGTGCCAGATCGGCCTGCAAGCGCGCCATCTCGACGAAGAATTCATCTGGCAGATGGCCACGGACCCGCGCATCCTCGACGCCATGCAGGGGGTCATGGGCGAGGACATTATGCTGCTCTCGACGCACTTTTTCTGCAAATATCCCGACCCAGAGGCCAAGCACTTTGTGGCTTGGCACCAGGACGTCACTTACTGGGGTTTAGAGCCGCCCGAGGCCCACACCGCTTGGGTGGCCGTGGATGCCAGCGATGTGGAAAACGGCTGTATGCGGGTCATCCCTGGCTCGCACAAAAACGGCATTGCCACGCACGGCGAGTCGGCTAGAGTCGGCAATCTGCTCAGCATTAATCAGGAGATTCCCGACGAACTCGTCGATGACAGCCACGCCGTCGATTTGGTGCTCGCGCCGGGCCAAATATCTATCCACGACGGCCAGGTATTCCACGCCAGCAATCCCAATACCTCCAATCGCCGCCGTTGCGGACTGACGCTGCGCTACGTGGCCCCGCACGTTGCACAGCCCGAGCTCAATTCGCTGGGCAACAAGTATCCGACCACCTTGGTGCGCGGCGAGGACCGCTACGGCAACTTTCCCGAGCAGCACATACCCTTTGCCTCTGCTGCTCGATAATTCGCTTTAAGGAGACACAATGGCCCAGTACGACCGGATGGCCGTTCTCAACGCCATCTACGACACGGGTATCGTCCCGGTCTTTTACAACGCCGACCCAGAAACTACCATCCACATCGTCGAAGCCTGCGCCCGAGGGGGTGCTCGCTGCGCTGAATTCACCAATCGCGGCGATTTAGCCTACCACGTCTTCACCGAGACTGTGCGCCATGTGATGGCCGAGAAAATCGACATCATCATGGGCGTTGGCTCGATCTGCGACGCGCCGACCGCGGCCCTTTACATTGCCAACGGCGCGAATTTCGTCGTCGGCCCCTTGCTCAACGAGGCGGTCGCCCGCCTGTGCAACCGCCGCAAAATTGCCTATTCGCCCGGCTGCGGATCGGTCAGTGAGATCGGCCAGGCCGAGGAATTGGGCGTCGAGATCGTCAAAGTATTCCCCGGCAGCGAAGTCGGCGGTCCGGCTTTTGTCAAATCCGTGCTCGGCCCCTGTCCTTGGACTCGGATTATGCCCACCGGCGGCGTTGATGCCACCCGCGAGAGTTTGGAGGCGTGGTTTGAGGCTGGCGTTGCGGCCGTCGGCGCAGGCTCCAAGCTGATTACCAAGGAACTCGTCGCTGCCAAGGACTGGGATGGTTTGGAGGCCAAGGTGCGCCAGAGCGTCGATTGGATTCGGGAAATCCGCGCTGAGATGGCGGGCTAGCCCGGAGCCATTGGCACTGTACCGGCCAATAGTATCCTGTACTTAGCGATTTGAAAAACTGAGACATCTGCTCGTTGGTTCAAAGGATTGAGCCATGACCTTGACGCAAGCGCAAAAAAGCCACTTTGGGGAACAGGGCTACCTGCCTTATCACCGGATCCTTTCGGACGACGAATTGCAGCCCCTGCGCCAGCGCAGCGAGGAGATCGCTCGGGGCCAAGCCGACCACGTGCCGCCGCGCTACGTCCAGTTGGAAGCTGCTTTCCGCGAGGGAGACGGTGCTGAGGTGGATCGCCTCGATCAGGTGCGCAAAATGACCCACCTGTGCTATTTCGATCCCCTTTTTGAGGCTGTGGCCCGCAAGGCGGAGATCGTCGATGTCATCGAGGATTTGCTCGGTCCCAACATCAAACTCTACTGCGACCAGTTGATGATGAAAGCCCGCTATCACGGCACGGTCACCGACTGGCACCAAGATTCCGTGGCGTGGCCGCAGTTTGCTCCGCAAGATCACGTCTCCTGCTGGGTCGCCCTCGACGACGCCACCGTGGAAAACGGCTGCATGACCGTGCTGCCGGGCAGTCACAAATGGGGGCCTATCAATTCGGCGCACAAAGCCCGCTTTCTGGCAAATCCCCTGATCCCCGAGCCTGTGCCAGTGGAATTGGCGGCCGGCTCCTGCTTGTTCCACCATGGACTCAACTTCCACCGCACAGGTGCCAATCCCACGCCCAACCGGCGGCGCGGCCTAGCCTTGCACTACCTCCGCTCGGAGACCATGTACCTCGGCGTTGGAAGCGAGGAACAGCGCCTGATGACCGAGTGCGAAAAGCCGCGCGGCGAATTTCGCTTTATGTTGATCAGGGGACGAGAATTCGACGGGCGGGTGTAGAAGCTGCCAATCGCAACGATATTCAACGTACCGAGAGGATTCTGTCGTCTTATATTGTTGCGGAAATTGCAAGAGGATTAGTCATTGGCTATAATTAAAACTCCTATATTAGCACTTACTCGATCAAAGGAGGGAGATCGAGATGATTGGAAAGTCGAGTGGCGACGCATTGCGGGTGGGCGGATTTATTGTGGCCAGTGGCCTTCTAATGGGGGCGACCGGGGCCTATGCCGCGAGCGGCGAAGAGCTGCAATTCATTCTCAACACCTTCTCGTTTCTCGTTTGGGGCGTGCTGATAATGTGGATGTGCGCGGGCTTTACCATGCTCGAAGCCGGGTCCGTGCGCACCAAGAACGCCTCCATGATCTGCCTCAAGAACATCGGGCTTTATTCGATTGCCGGGATCACGTATTACTTGCTCGGCTACAACCTCATGTACGTCGATGTGCAGGAAGGCTGGATCGGCTCTCTCAAGTTTTTATACGGGCCTTCGGATAATGAGCTCAAGCTGTTGTCCGGGCAGGCGGCATCCGCCGCAGACGTAACAAAGGCTGGCCATGCCACCATGTCGGACTGGTTTTTCCAGATGGTCTTTGTGGCGACAACCGCTTCTATTGTATCGGGAACGATGGCCGAAAGGGTGAAGCTGTGGGCGTTTTTTGCTTTTACGGCCGTGCTGACGGTAATCATTTATCCCATCGTCGGGGCTTGGACTTGGGGCGGCGGCTGGCTCAGTGCCATGGGATTTAAGGATTTCGCTGGCTCTACCATCGTGCATTCGACCGGCGGTTGGGCTGCGCTGGCCGGGGCGATCGTGGTCGGGGCGCGCTACGGGAAATTCCGCGCCGATGGCAGCGTCAAGGTCACGCCGCCTTCTAACGTCCCGGCCGTGACCTTGGGCGTCTTCATTTTGTGGCTGGGTTGGTTTGGCTTCAACGGCGGCTCGCAGCTTGCGCTGTCGAGCGCGAGCGATGCTGTCGCCATGAGCCATGTGCTGGTGAATACCAACCTCGCGGCCGCAGCCGGCGTCATAGCGGCGCTTTTCTTGTCGCGGCCCATCCTAGGACGCATCGACCTGATGGCCGTTCTCAACGGTGCGTTGGCCGGACTCGTCTCCATTACGGCCGGGCCAGATATCGTCGATCACTACTGGGCGCTAATAATTGGTGCCGTGGGCAGCGTGTTGTGCGTCGGCGGGATGAGATTTTTGGAGGTCGTCAAAATAGACGACATAGTAGGCGCGATTCCGGTCCACTTGTTCGCCGGCATCTGGGGGACCTTGGCGGTCTGCATTGCCGCCGGTGGCGACTTCGGCGTCCAGCTCACTGGGGTGCTGGCGATAGGCGCGTTCGCGTTTGCGGCTTCGTGGCTTGCGTGGTTTGTTCTAGACAAGATAATGGGGGTGCGGGTGTCGCAGACTGCTGAAGAGCTCGGCCAGGATACCGCAGAGCTCGGAATCGAAGCGTACCCTGAGTTTGTGCTCATGCCCGATCAGGATGACGTTGACCAAATTCGGAACAATGCTTAAATCAGATAAAAACGGTGCATACCATTTAGAAAGGTAGGAGATCAAGTGAATACCGAACAGAAGGACGGCGTATTAATCGCCAAGCCCGAAGGCCGCATCGACGGGGTCAATGCCCGCGACTTCCACGATGCCTTAAGCGAGGCGATCGGCGAGGACAACAACCCGGTGCTCGTCGATTTGACGGCCATCAACTACATCAGCAGCGCGGGCCTGCGGACGTTTCTGCTGATTGCCAAAACGCTCCAGCAGCGCAGCGCTCAGTTCGCGCTATGCTCGCTTTCGGAGCCGATACGGGAAATTTTCGAAATCAGCGGCTTTGACAAGATCATTGCGATCCATGCCTCCGAAGAGGAGGCACTTGCCGCGCTGTCGTAATTAAACTGAAGAGGGCGTTGTGGTCGCGTCTGAATCGGCTGGGTCTGATTGCAAGGACGCCGACCGCTCCGTGGGCAGTTCGATGGTCATTTCGGTAAATTCGCCAGGCTCGGAATGGACCTTTATGATGCCCCCATGTTCGCGTACGATGTCGTTGGAGAGCGCGAGGCCAAGCCCGGTTCCTTGATCGGTCGGCTTAGTTGTAAAGAATGGGTTGAAAATTTTATCGACGACATCCGGTGGAATCCCGTTCCCATTGTCGCGGATGCGGACTTCGACTTGATCGGGCGTTCGCCGGGAGCTGATCCAGAGCGTGGGAACGTAGTCCGATGCCGTCTCTGGAGCGTGCCGCTTCTCGTTGGTGGCGTAGCAGGCATTGCTCACCATGTTCAGAAAAACGCGAGCCAAATCCTGCGGGACCACCTCTAACTCTCCCACCCCCTCGTCTAAATCCTCCTTGATGTCGAGCTGAAAATCCGCATTAGTCGCTCGGGCGCTGTGGAAAGCGAGACGGGCGTGTTCTTCGAGCAGGTCGTTGATAGCCGCGGCCCGTGCCTCGCCGGACCCACGACCCATCTGCAGCATGTCGCGGACAATGCGGTTGGCGCGGTCGCCGTGGTGGCGGATGCGCCCGAGATTGTCGGTCAAGTCGCCCTTGACCTCGTTGAGTAGCTCGCGCTGCTCTTCGTTTATCTTTACGTCTTCTTCCTCTAGTACCTCTTGCAATTCCTCTAACAGTTCCTCCGAGACTTCGGCGAAGTTCTTGACGAAATTCAAGGGGTTCTGGATTTCGTGCGCCACGCCCGCGGTGAGTTCGCCTAGGGCAGCCAGTTTTTCGCGCGTGACGATCTGATCCTGCGCCAGCTGCAGATCTTCGAGCACCTTTTCGAGCGTGGCATTTTTCTCTTCCAAATCCGCGGCGAGTTTTTCCACCAAGTTGAGCCGCTGGGCCTCCAACGAGTTATGGCGGAAAATTTCGAGGGCCGCGGCCATGTCGGCGACCTCGTCGCGCCCGGGCATCTCGATCTTTGCCTCTAGGTCGCCTTCTGCCATCCGGCGCATTCGGTTCGACAGAAATTCGAGGCGGCGCAACAGCACCCGACCCACTAACAGCCAAGCGATCAGGATCGCTCCGATGATGCCGATGGCGTTAATAGCGAGCAGGAGCTTGCGGCCAGTGAAGATGGCTTGGGTGGAGGTTTTCGTGGCTTCCTGTGCGCTCCCTCGGGCCGTATTGACTAGGCCCTCGACTTCGGAGACTAATTCAATAGACAAGTCGCGGTTGCGGTCAAGCAGTGCTCGTTGCTGTTCAACGACCTGGAGTTCCAAGGCGCGCAGAGCGAAAATTTTCTCGTCCCCTCGGCCTAGGTCAAACAGACGGTTAAAGGCTTGGTCGAGTTCGCTATGCAAGTAGGCGCGCTCGATGCGGAAGCCAACTTTGGGTATCTGGCGGTCAGAGGTCTGGTCGAGCGTGCCGTGCAAGGGGCCTGAGCCGAGCGCAGCGAGTTTTCGTTCGATGCCATCGACTGTGGAGTCGAAGCGCTCCTGTAAGGGCTCTAGCAGGAGCACGTCCGATAGGTTGAAGGTACTGGCCAGCAGGCGCGTGGCCGTGGTGGTCCCTTCCTGCAACTCGGCTAGATCGCGATAGAGAGAAAGTTCGGCCTCTGAAAGGTGTTGAGCGCGGGGTGCGGACGGTTTGCCGAGGGTGCGGTAGCCGGTCATTGTGTAGAATAGCTGATCGTCGATGGCCGGAATCAAGATGCCAGTTAGTTCGTTTTGCAGTGACTCTAGGTTTTTTTGCAATCCACGGCTGCGCGCATTGAGCTCAAAGCGCTTGGACACCGAAAGCTCAATCGCGTTGATGTTGGCGATGAGGGTGTCGCCGCGGGCGCGAATCCGTGCGAAGCGCTCCTCGGCTGCGCCCTGCTGAGTTAGGGCCGCCAATTGCTTTTTAAAGTCGTCTCGCTCGGAGGCGACTTTGGTGGCGACCTCAGCAAAGGCCATCGGCGTCTCGGCTGCTACCAAACGCGGAGCCGCCGCAGCGAGGGTGCCGCTTTGCTGGGCGACTGCAAAAGCGGTGGCTATTTCCGGGACCGCCCGCTCGTTTACCTGCCTTTGGGCATCGCCGACTTGGTCGAAGGAAAACCACGCCACCAAACTCGCCACCATGGTGAGGACTACGGCCGTGCCGATGCCCATGTAGAGATGAAAGGCGATGCGGTGTCGGGCGGCGAGTACGCGTTTCAGAAGGGAGATCATGGCTTCGTCGCGCTTTTCAAAGAGCGGATGGGGTGGTATTGGCCGTCGCTGTCGAGCACGGTGAGGAAGACCGCGTCCGAACCCTGATTATCGCCGTCTCCATAGCGGAGCTCGAACCCATCTAGGTTGATGACATCGGCACTGCGCAAGTTGTCTAATAAACAGGCGCGGCTGACCGCCCGCCCGCAGCCGGTGAGGGCGGCGATGGCTAGGCGGCCGGCTAGGTAGCCCTCGAACGAGACAAAGCTAGGCTCTGCTCTCGGGGCGTGAGCTGTGAGGGCGCGGCGGTACGAGCCGACGATGGTCGGCTCGGTGGCTGTTGGGAAGGGCACGACCTGTGAGACGATAACCCCCGTGCCGGCGGGGCCGAGTTCCCGCGCCAATGCTTTACTGCCCACGAAGGAGATGGTCACAAAGATGGGGGTGAAATTCGTCGCCTGCGCCCAGGCGATGAGGGTGGCGACCGGCTGATAGGTCCCGACTAAAATCACGGCTTGGGGCTGGCCGCTGCGCAGGTCGAGCAGCGCGGTTTTTACCGCCTTGGTGTTGCGCGGATACACGCCGACCGCCACGAGCGATAGCTCGCGACGTTCTAGCGCACGGCGCACACCGCGAAATCCCTCCCGGCCGAAGGAGTCGTCTTGGTACATGATGGCAATGCGCTTGATGTCCAAGTCTTCAGTCAGGCGGGCGACGATTTCTTCGGTTTCCTGATAGTAGGAGGCGCGCAGGTTGACCACGCCGCGCCACTTGGGATCGCGGAGAAAGCTACTGCCCGTGAAGGGAGCGATGTAGGGGACGCCAGCGTCTTCGGCAATGGGAACAGTTGCGCGCGAGGTTGGGGTGCCGACGGCACCGATCAGCGCGAAGACCTGCTCGCCTTCGATTAGCTGGCGGGTGTTGTCGATGGCGGCTTCCGGCTCGTACCCGTCGTCGAGCGATACCAATTCGAGCCGGCGCCCGTGGACCCCGCCCTGCTCATTCACCTCGCGGAAGGCCGCCTGCATCCCGAGCCGCATGTTCCGGCCCAACTCTTGGGCTGGGCCGCTAAAGGCGGCGGATTGGCCAAAGAGGATACTCCGGTCAGAGACGCCGGACTGCTTCGACTTGAGCTCAGCCGAAAGTTCCTCGCCAAGCGCAGCACTCGCAATCAGCAGCGCGGTCGCGCATCGGGCAAGCGCGCTACTCAACTATCCCTCCGCTTGACCAAGGTCAGGCAGTTCTTGTTTTGCTGTCGCTGGTAGCGGACCTCGTCCATCATGGTGCGCACGAGGTGGATGCCCAGCCCGCCCACGGTGCGGTCCTCAACCTCGGCGTTCAAGTCTGGCTCTGGAGCATCGACGAGTGGATTGAAGGCGTGGCCGTCGTCCTCGATCTCGATGGTGATCGCCTCGTCCTCTGAGGAGATGACGATCTTGATCTCGTGGGTTTGATCGTCATCGTGTCCGTAGTTGACGATGTTGACCCCCAATTCCTCGACGGCTAGCCCAATCTGAAAGGTGACGTCTGGGGACCAGTTTTCTTCCTCTGCTAGCTCCTCAATAGCGGCGTTGACCTTGTGCAGTTCGTCTAGTTCAGTCGCGATGAGCAGCGATCTTTGGGCGCTCATTGGTCGGTCTCGCTGCGGCGAAGCGTCAGGCAGGTGACGTCGTCAAATTGAGGGGCATCGCCGGCAAAGGCTTCAACCGCCGCAAAAACCGCCTCGTTGGTAGCGCGGGCGTCCATAGGTGTCCCGTCGGTGAAAATTTTGCACAAACGCTCTAGCTCGAACTGGTCGCCTTGGTCGTTTTCGGCCTCGGTGACGCCATCGGTGTACAAGACGACGCGGTCGCCGGGTTGCAGGAACATCGAGCTTTCGTCAAAAGTGAAATCTGGCACCACGCCGAGCGCCACCCCGCCGGTCGGCGGAATCACGGTCGAGCTGCCATCGGCGTGGACCACCAGCGGCGTATTGTGCCCGCCATTGGCATAGGCCAACTCACCGGTTGCTGGATCGAAAGTCGCGTAAAAGACGGTTACGAACATGGCGGCGTCGTTTTCTTCTTGCAGCAGTTGATTTACTTCGCTCAACACCTTGCCCGGCGAATCGAGGCCAATGGCCGAGCCTTTCAGCAGGGTGCGGCTCGACATCATAAACAGGGCCGCCGGCACGCCCTTGTCCGAGACATCGGCGACGACGAGGCCGATGCGGCCGTCTTCAAGGGTCAAGACGTCGAAGAAATCGCCACCGACATCGCGTGCGGGCTTCATGCCGCCAAAAATTTCAAAGCCCGAACCCGTGGGGAAACTGGTGGGCAAGATGGACTGCTGCATCTTGTTGGCCACGCTGAGTTCGTTTTGCAGGGCGACCAATTTGTCGCGCGATTCCAGCGCCTCGCGCCACGACTCCAGATGGCGCAAGGTGCGCTGGATGGTCACCTTCATGTCCTCGAAGTCGATGGGCTTGGTGATAAAGTCAAACGCGCCCCGGTTCATGGCCGTGCGGATGTTCTTCATGTCGCCGTAGGCCGAGACGATGACCGAGCGGATGTTGGGGTCCACCTTGGGGATCTGCTCTAGCAAGGTGAGTCCGTCCATCCGCGGCATGTTAATATCCGAGAGCACCATGTCGACGTCTTGCTCTTCGGTTAGCACCTCTAGGGCTTCAACGCCGTTTTGGGCAAACATAAAGCTGTACTGGCCCGAGCGAATTTCGCGGCGCATGCGCTGCCTTACTAGGTGCTCTAAATCTGGCTCGTCATCGACGACGAGGATCTTAGGTCGTATTATTGCCATTTTTTTTTCCCAAGTTTGGGTTAGCCTAACGCGGCTGTCAAAGGTTAATTGCCTGGTTCTATCACTACCTTCATGGCCGCTTCGCCGCCGGTAATGTCGAGGCCCTCGCGGATGTCGGACAGCGGCAGCCGATGCGTGATAAAGCGATCCAAGGGCGCGGTCGTGCGGCGCAAGAAAGATAGCGCCGTCTTGAACTGCATGGAAGGATAGGCCCACATGCCGCGGATGTCCAAATCTTTAAAACAGACGATGTGCGGGTGGATCTCCACGCCCCCTGGGTCGGTGAAGTGCCCCACCTCCACGACGATGCCACCCCGGCGCACCAAGTCGAGCGATTCCTTGAAGGCTACGGGCACGCCGGCTGTTTCAATGACGATATCGGCCCCCACGCCCTCGGTCATGTCGTGGAGGGCTTGCTGCCGCTGCTCGGGGCTACCTTCGCCCATCGCGAGTACTTGATGAGCGCCCATGGAGCGGGCGAGTTCCAGCCGGGCTGGGCTGAGGTCGCCGGCAATAATTAGGTCGGTGCCGATGTGGCTCAGCACTGCCACCACGAGCTGGCCGATGGGGCCGGCTCCGAGGACCAGCACGGATTTGTCGAGGCCGAGCCCTTCGCCGATGTGCGGGATACCAGGTCCCAAGGCGCGCTCTACGGCGCGGGTGGCCACGGCTACTGGCTCGGTGAGCACAGCCCGTTCCGAGGGCAGATCGTCGGGGATCTTGAAGAGCCACGAATGGCCCGTTAGATGCAGGTATTCGGCAAAGCCGCCGCGCGGCATGGGTGCTATATCGGCGCTTACGAATCCGTACACAAAGCGATTGGAGCACAGGGTGGGCCGCTGGGGCATGTGCAGGCAGTAGTAGCACCGCCCACAGGCCCGCGACGAGGGCGTCGTCGTCACGCGGTCGCCCACTGCGACTGGGCCGCCCACTATGGCCAAGCTATCGGCTGCGGCCGGACCCATCTCCTCGATGGTGCCCACTAATTCGTGGCCGGGTATCACGGGAAACGGCAGGGCCATGTGGCCGGCGAACATGTGCTTGTCGCTGCCGCAGATACCCGTGCGCTCGATTTTCAATAGGACTTCGTCGTCGCCGATTTGGGGTTTGGGATACGAGCGCACATCGATCTCGCCTGGGCCGGTCATAATCGCTACCTGTATCTGACTCATGCCTTTCTTCTCCTATACAATTCTAATAGCCAATGCTGCACATGTACTGGCGGTTGATTTGCATCTTTTCGGTTTCAGGCCGCTTGGCTTCTCCGGGGCAGACCGTGACCCAGCCAGCGTATCCGGCTTCCTGCAGCGCCGTCATAAATGCCGGGTAGTCGCACATGGGGCCTTCGCCCAGCTCTACGGTTTGTCCGTCCTTAAAATCGTGCAGATGCACGTACGCGATCCGCGCGGCAAAGTCGCTCACGGCTTGCACCGGGTCGTAGCCCCAATGCACGGCGTGAGACATGTCCATACAGAGGCGACACGCGTCTAGGCGACCCATGAAGCGGGTCCACTCGTCGGCGCTGTCAACGAGGTGATTGATATGCGGATGAAATGTAACCACAACGCCCAAGTCTGCGCCGTACGCGGCCAGATCCTCGTACGCGGCTGCCATCTGGTCCAACTCCGCGTCCGTGCTGTTGCGGCCCTCGCGCCCCGGCCCTTTGGTCATAAAAGTCTCGACCCCAAGCTCAGCGGCAAACTCGATGCGCCGCTTGTTGATCTGTTGGCTCGGCCCGTCGAGATCCAGCGCGACATTTGGCCCGCAGACAGCGGCCACTTCCACGCCATGTGCCTCGCAGAGCCGGCGCACGCGTTGTGGCGTGCCCAGCCAGTCGAGCGGTTGCCGCGCCTCCCAGCCATCCCAACCAAACGTCCGCAGAGCTTCTAACTCCTGCGCTAGATCGGGTGCCCGCCAGAACAGGCCGCTATACGCCAATTTGTAGCTCATTTTCCTACGCCTAAAAATTCCAAATTTACCCAACTGCTGAAGCTGGGGCAATGGCCTGCGCCGTTGTGAATAGAGATGTAAGTGAGATGTTACATGAGGCGTCATATAAATGAAATGCGCAAAATTAAAAGCAGTTTCGCGCCCTTGAGTACGTCTCTGCAAAGATAAGTAGATCTCGCGGGATAAGATCGCGGTTCTCGGAATCACGCCCATTCAAATACCACGCCCAACGCTTCTTGTGGATTGTCGGCGAGCATGTCGTAGGTGGTTTGGCAATCGGCGGGGTTGGCGATGTGGGTGATTAGATCTTCGATGGGCAGCTTGCCGGCGACCATCAGGCGCAAGACTAAGTCGCGGTCTCTGCTTTTGTTCCAAGGATAATAGATGTGGTCATCGTCCGGGGTTTTGGGCTGATGTGCGCCGAGGATGGCGATTTCGCGCTGGTGAACTTCGGGTAGAAAACTTACTTCGACGGTGCCGCGCGGAGATCCCAGCGCGACTAAGCGGCCTCCTAGCCGCGGCAAGGTCAGCGCCATGGGATAGACTGCGGGGATGCCGGTTGCTTCGACGACTAGATCGACGCCATCGCCTACGCAATGCTGGCGCACGATTTCGGCCACATCGCCTGCGGTGTTGGGATTGATGCAAACATCCGCGCCCCGATCCTTGGCTTTGCCCAAGCGAAAATCGTCCAGATCGATTGCAACGACCGGGAGGGCACCGGCCAACCGCGCAAAGGTCGCGGCCAATTGGCCCACAATGCCCATGCCGGTGATGGCAACAGCCTCGCCCAATTCGGGGCGGCCAACCCGATGGCCGTGCAGAGCAATGGCACCCATGACCATGAATGCCGCGGATTTGGGCGAGACACCGGCAGGTGCTTTGCGGAAATTGCCGGTCAGGACCGCGTGGCTAGCGTGGTTGCCTTGGCCAGCAATTCGGTCGCCGGGTTGTATCCCCTTGACATCTTTGCCGACCTCGAGTACCACGCCTGTGTTGCAGTAGCCGGTGGAGCGCGGAAATGTTGCTGCGCTCGCTGGTTCGCCGCCGTGGGCGTAGCCGTAGATTTCCGTGCCGACGCTGACGGCGGTGTAGTCGTTTTGCACCAAAATGCCGTGGTCGGGCACGGGCGGCAGTTCAAATTCCGCCAGTTCGATCTGTCGGATGTCGGTGCAAATTAATCGTTGTGCTTTCACGGTCGTCTCCTCTGCAAATTCCTGCGCTGAAACTGCACCGCCACTTTTGGCGGCACATTTACGGCGCTAAAAAATAACTTGCCAAGTACCGGTCGCCTATTGACCAATCCTCATTCGCCAACTAGTACTTGGATGACACTGACCTAATTGCCGTGAAACGTCCGCAGCCTAGCGGCGTCTCAATAGTGAGTCCATTCTGGCTGGGAATCGGGCCTTGTTGCCAACCTTAGACTGTAGGAGGACCAACAATGCTCAACCAAGGGTTTATCTTTGTGTTGCTTCTGCTGCTCGTCCTCGTTGCCGCGGCGGCCTCCGGCCATCCCGCGCCCATTTTTGCGCCCGCTGATGCGCCCGATAGCCTCAATGTGGAACGCGTCGGCGAAATCGTCCTCATCAGCCCTCTCGAAGGCGAAGACGCTCACTTCTATCCCGATGGCACTGACCTCTATCTCTCAGGCGATCACGCGCTGATGGGCGACGATCGCGGCATCGTCCATATCGTCGATATCTCCGACCCGGCCAACATGCACAAAGTAGCCGAAGTGCGCACCCCCGGACCCGCGCTAGACATAAAGATCGCGGGCGATTTAGCCGTTGTTGGCGTACAGGAGTTCGAAGCCACCTTTGGGTTGTTGATTCTCGACATCTCCGACCCCGCCAATCCCGTCGAGCTGTCGCGGTTTGATCAGGAAAGCTGGCAAGGCGTCCACAATCTCTTTCTGCACGGCGATCGTCTTTATCTCGCTCACATGACAAATCCGGGCCTGAGCATTGTCGATATCTCCGACCCGACCGCGCCCTTGGTCTCGGGCTTCTGGCAGCACGAGGGTGATTTCAGCAATAAGATCCACGATGTATTCATCCGCGACCGTCTCGCCGTCGTCAGCGATTTTTCCTCTGGCCTGGTCCTCCTCGATATCACCGACCCCGACGCCCCCGCGATGCTCGCCGCGCTCCCCTTCGCCGAAGGCATTCACAGCGCTTGGGCCGCGGGCGACTACGTTTACTGCAACCAAGAATTCGGCGGCTGGGAGCGGCGTCTCTATGTCGTCGATATTGCCGACCCCCGGCAGCCGCAAGTCGTCCACTCTTTCGGCAGTGGTCCGCCGCCCCAAGGGCCCATTCTCGGCCCGCACAATCCTTGGGTCCACAACGGGCTGTTGTACTGGGCCTATTACGAGGCGGGCTTGCGCGTCTTCGACCTGCTTGACCCGGTGCGACCGATGGAAATCGGCTATCACACCTATCCGGGGTTCGCTTGGAGTGTCCAACCACACGACGACGGGCTGCTCTATGTGGCCGACGGCGCGGTCGGCATCGAAGCCTTCAGGCTGAACGAGCCAGCCTTCACCATTCGCGCTGTCGCCGTCGATCCGCCCGTGGCCATCCGCGGCCGCCATCGGAGCGTGGACATCGAGGCCACGGTCGCGCCCTCGCCTCGCCGCCCCACTGGGCACATCGCACGAGTTGGCGTCCGCCTCAACGACGAGGCCACCGGACAGCCGCTCCGCGCCGCGGGCCGCACCTTTACCGGCTCGCTGCCGCTGCCACCTGACCTGCCTACTGGGCGTCATCGCCTGCATGTCGAACTGGTTGACGACCGCGGCTCCATGTATCCCTACAACCTTCCCTACATCCTGTATCCCGAGCGAGATTTGGAAATTTACGCGGAGACCCTAGCCGCAGGTTGGTCGCTGGAGAGGGGCGAGGCCGTCCGCTTCGCCGGACGCCAAGCCCTGATCCTGTCCGGGAACCTCAACGCTACCTTTGAGGCGCGGACCCCTTTCGGCTCGATCGGCTACACTGCGTTGCGCTTCGCCTTCCGCCCCGACGCGATGGAGAATTTTACTACCAAGCCCATACTAGGTGTCAACATGGGTGGACGCACCGTGAGGATCGGGCTTGGCGGCGGGGATTCACTCGCCGTTGATCTGGCAGATAAGCGCTGGCAAATCGTAGAAATCCCCCTGTCCACCCTGTCGGTCGCCGATCCCTCATTCAAAATTGATTCGGTGCGAATCTCCGGTTATTTGCGGGGGGTGGCGTATATCGCCGATCTCGTCTTGGTCGCGGCCGCGCCACCGATTGATACCGCCGTGCGCGAGGGACAGGTAAACGCCCGGCCGGCGGCTTTCCACCTCGCGCAAAATTTCCCCAATCCCTTCAATCAATCGACGGTGATCCGCATCGACTTGGGGACTAGGGCTGAGGTGGAGTTGGCCGTTTACAATATATCTGGGCAGCAGGTCGCAACGCTGGCCCAAGGGCTGTACCCGGCGGGCGCGTACACTTTCACTTGGGACGGACGCAACACCCCCGGGGCCGAATTGGCTTCAGGCGTCTATTGCTATCGGCTCAGGGCCAATGGGCGGGAGCAGACGCGCAAACTGATCCTCCTCCGCTAGCGATCTCACGAATAGGCGATTACCAGTTCGATTCGTTCGATGAGCAGGCAGTCCTGACCGTTTATCCGATTGAGTGCTACGTCGATTCGGTTGGTTCCCTGTCGATCCGTTGCGGGTCGTATTGGGACGGCACCCGGCTCAGCCGGAGGCGTCCGAATCCCAGATCGCTACCGGGTTCGCCGGGTCTGGATCGACGGGCCAGAGCCCGCGGCCGCTTCCCGTGAACGGGATGGAGGCGAAGTCCAAGGTGCAGGCTCCGGGGCCGTCGAACAGCAGGCCGCGCTCCCAGGGGGCACCAAAGGCTGCCATCCACCCGGTCATGTTCTTGGCCATGACCGCGAGGGCGGCGTCCGGCTGCAGCCCGACGCACTCGTAGAAGGCCGGATCCGGAGTCAGCGCTGGGTACGAGCAGGCGACGAGTTGGATCTGCCCCGACTCGACGACCGCGGCGTCCCCCATCGAGAAGGCTTGACCCGTGTAGGCTCCGCCTCGGGCCTTGTAGTTGCCCTCTCCCGTCCAGATCGCGTGCCCTTCATAGGAGACCGGCGGGTCGCCGGTGGTGAAGCGGGTTGCCCCACGGCGGGCTGCGGCGACGGTGCCTGGGTCAACTACCCAGAGCAGCACCTTGCCGGGCAGCTCTTCGCGGAGCGGCAGTAGTCGCCGCAGGGCCTCGGCGCTGTGGCCGGGAGAGCCTCCAGAGGTCGCGTCTGCGGTGTCGACCAGCACCCAGGGCTCCGGCTCTTTGCGCCGGAGCTTTTGCAGGATCTCCGACCAGGGGATGAGTTGGCTTCTCCAGTGATGCCGCTGAGCGTACCACTCGTCGGCGAGCTTCTGTAGCTCATCGAGGGGGACTCCGTCTCCGGTGGCGGTGATGACCACGGAGGAACCCATTTCATCGATGTCCATCCAGGGCTGCACCGGCAGGATGCAGACATCGAGGACGTCTTCGTGTTGCCGTTCCATTTCGCGGGCGCGGGTGAGCAGGTCGCACAGGTGGCCCGCGAAATGGGTGCTGTCCGTCGGGGGCATCAGGGCGGACACCTTGGCTGCGGCGCGGGTGAAGGGCCCCGGGTGCAGGGCCAAGCTCACGGCGCGCTCGCCGGTGGCGGTGAAGTCCATGTGGGGAAAGGTTCGGTACGCAGTGACCGCGTCGGCGTGCCGCAGCATGCGGCGGGTGAAGTTGGCGTGTAGGTCGAGGGACAGCACGACCCGGCCGCGGTAGCCGAGATCGCTGCGCACTTTCTCAAGGAGGTACCCCTCGGGATCGTCCTCGCCGTCGGCGACCGCGGCCCCGTGCAGGTGGAGGATGAGGACGTCGCACGGCATGGCGGCGGCGACCCGGTCGAGCAGGGTGTTGCTGATCTCGCGAAAGCAGGCGGCGCTCAGGCGTCCGGCGGGAGAGCCGCAGAGGGCGGTGAAGCAGGGGGCGGTTTCCCAGCCGGCCGCGGCTAGCACCTCCAAGCTACCGTGCATCTGCGAGTCGGTTCCGGCGGCCCAAGTGCGCACTTGGGCTTCGTCTTCGAGGAAGACGCCCCCTTTCTTGAAGAGGTCGATCTCCGCTAGGCCGGGGGCGAAGGTGTTGCTTTCGAAGAGGAACTGGGCGAGGGCTGCTTTCATCGGATAGCTCGGGTGGTGTCATGCTCTGACGCTGAGTTGGCCCAGTTGCTGTGGACGAGGCTCGCGGATGACGATTTCTACGTTGCGCCCAAGTGCTGTCAAAAGGCGCAGGAGGCGCTCCACGGAGTACTCCCGAAAACTTCCCCGCAAGAGGCGCGAAACATCAGGTTGGGATAGTCCGAGTAACTTCGCCGCCTCGACCTGTTTGAGTCCACGCTGGCGAATTATCTGGTCAATACGGGTAACGAGCTCTGCCTTTAACAGATGAACCTCGGCGTCAGGATACTCCAAGTCCGCGAACACGTTTCCGCTGCCACGTTCTATTTTTACTTTTTTTGTCTTCATTGATTTACCCTTCGCCATAAGTGTCCGCGTAGTGCTGCTCTGCTGCCTTCAGCCTACGCTTGACCAGATCGATCTCCTGCTTCGGTGTAGCAATGCCCCGCTTGGCCTTTTTCTGGAAGATATGTAGGACATAGATGGCCGCCTTAAAACGGACAGTGTACACTGCCCGGTAGGTATCGCCTGCTTGACGTGAGATTATCTCTAGGACATTGGCACCCAATCCTTTAAGCGGTTTGGCAGTGCGATGTTTAAGTCCAACTTGGGCCTGATACAAAACAAAGCCGACTTGGTCCTGTACAGCGGCTGGAAACTTCTTCAGGTCTTCTCTACTCGAGCCGACCCATTCGACAGGCTTCAGCATCTCTGTGGCCATATCTAATTATGGTGGTTTCACCATAACGGCACAAGCCCAGGTCGCGGACTGGAGTTGATGCTCAAGCCGATAGCGCAAAAGATTCGGGAGACCGGCACTAGGGTCAACATCAAACTCAAGAATGAGATCTGTAGATCAGTTCGTGGGCCGAAAAGATATGGAGCCCTATATTGGACAGTGCGGAGAAATTACTGGCCAAAGTTTCATAGACGAATGGTAAATGAAGGCCATTGTCGAGGTCTTCAACCTGCTCAATACGGATAACTGCCGACCACGAAAGGAGAGAGCCATGCTGATTTTCGATGGCGATTACCCGATGGCGCACAGTGCCCTCGGTCTCAACAGGGACCTGACCCTTACGCTCGACGAGCTGCGCACCGCCGACGCCAACCCCTCCAACATTCCCTTCGGCTGTCTCCCGGAAATGCGCAGAGGAGGGGTGTACTGCGCGCTGATGAAGATCGCGGCGCGGCGAATGCGCAAGGACAGCATCCTGCCGGGGTATCGCGGCAAGGAGGTGGTGTACGCCGCAGGGAAGGGGCAACTCGCCCTGTACCGCGGCCTGGAAAGCACCGGGGAAGCGGTCGTCGTCACCACCGCTGGACAACTGCGCGAACTCGCCGGGCAGTGGGAGCAGCGAGAAGGGGACTCCCGGCTGCCGGTCGGCTTCCTGATCGGCATGGAGGGGGCCGACCCGATCCTGACGCCGGGGCAGGTAGGGGAATGGTGGGATGACGGGGTGCGAGTGGTCAGCTTGACGCACTACGGCCGCAGCCGCTACGCCCACGGCACCGGCACCGGCACCGAGGGAGGGCTGCTGCCCCCGGGACCGGAGTTGCTGCGGGAGATGGAGGCCTGCGGCATGTTGCTCGACACGACGCACATCGCCGACCGCAGTTTCTGGGAAGCACTTGACCATTATTCTGGTCCGATCTTGGCGAGCCATCAGAACTGCCGCGCCTTGGCCCCGGGAGAGCGCCAGTTCAGCGACGAGCAGATCAGGGCGGTGATCGAGCGGGACGGCGTCGTCGGAGCCTCGATGGACACTTGGATGCTGCGCGAGAAGCAGGACATTGACTGGGCCCGCACCGCAGATTTTTCGCGGCGGGATTACTACGCGCGGGAAGAAGTGACCTTGGAGCATATTGCCAACCACATCGACCACATCTGCCAACTCGCCGGCAACTCCCTGCACGCGGGGATCGGCGGCGACACCGACGGCCAAGGGGGGATCGACGGGGCCCCGCTCGAGATCGACAGCGTAGCCGACTATGGGAAGCTCGTCCCAATTCTCGAACGCCGCGGCTATAGCAGTGAGGACGTCGCCAACGTCATGTACGGGAACTGGCACCGGTTCTACACTTCGTACCTGCCGCAGTGAAGCGCATGCAAGGGTTAGGTGAGATTAACTGCGGGAACGACGAGTGGACAGGAACTGTGAGGGTGGGGAATGACCGTTATTGGGATTTCGTAAACAGCTTCTATTATTGCGGCTTGGAGCACCTGTTCAATTTACGTTATTATAGTATATCTCGACCGAGCTGAGGATTCTCTCGGAGTTATCCTTCTTCCCCAGGAGGAGCCAGATATGAGACACCTGCAGCGATTTATTTCAGCCGGCAAGGTTCCGTAACATGACGATGGAAAAATAAAGTGACGTGCGACACTCCGAACCGTGGAGCCGCGGACTGCGGCTTGGTGGCTCGTCTGTCCGAAGACGCGCTCAAGGTGAGACGCTATTTTCCGACGCTTATTTTTTCTCTGGAAATTCCGGGCAGCGAGATTCTGAACGCCCACCTGATCGAGGCGATCTACGCCGAACGAGAACGCGACAGAACAGGGGTGCCCAAGTCGAACTTCCCGGAGTTGGGTAGTTGGCACAGCCACGTCAAGCTGCACAAGGACGTCGCGTTTGCGGGATTGGTTCAATGCGTCGACGAGGTCTCGGCCATGATGTGCCGCGAACTCGGATATCACAGGTCCTATCGACTGAGAATCGGCACCATGTGGTCGATCATCAATCCACCGGGTAGCTCGAACCGGGCCCATATCCATCCCGGCTGCATCTGGAGCGGCGTCTACTACGTACAAGCACCTAGGAATTCGGGTCAAATCGAGTTCATCGATCCGCGCACCCAGAACCTGATGAGTCAAGTCGAATACATCCCCGACACCAAGCGCCCACGAATCTGCTGGACGAAGGTCCAATACAAACCCGTGGCCGGAAGAATGCTGATCTTCCCGAGTTGGCTGTACCATAGCGTGGGTCCGAATCGATCCAAGGCCAAGGGGAAGGACGCCGATCGGATCATCGTGAGCTTCAACATGTCTCAGGAAAGGCGCAGATAGTCACGCACGGAAGCTGGGGTAATCTTCCCCAGAAGGAGCCAGATATGAGGTACCTAAAGCGATTTATTTTCCTCATGTGCATAATGATCTTGATGGATTTGGGTCGGCCTTCCTCTCTTTACGGGCAGAGTATAAAAGACGCGCCGTTGGGTGACGAAATCTCGCCCCTCCTTAGAAGCGAAAGTACTAGCTTCAGCATCAGTGCTTCCAGTGACGACGAGGATGACGATGACGACGAGGATGACGATGACGATGACGATGACGATGATGACGATGACGAGGGCGATGAGGGGGATGAGGGCGACGAAGGCGATGAGGGGGACGAAGGCGACGAGGGGGACGAAGGCGACGAAGGCGACGAGGGGGACGAAGGCGACGAGGGCGATGAGGACGATGAGGGCGATGAGGACGACGAGGACGACGAGGGCGATGAGGACGACGAGGGCGATGAGGACGATGAGGGCGACGAGGGCGACCAGGCCACGCTGGTGGCGGCGGTTCAGGAGCAAATCGGCCTGCCCGATGGTCCCCAATTACAGCAGAACGCACCCAATCCGTTCAACAGTCAGACGGTTCTTTCCTACTTCCTGCCAGAACCGGGATCGGTGCGCATGGAGATTCTCACGTTGACCGGGCAGCGGGTGGCGATCTTGAGCCAAGGGCAGCAGAGGGCGGGCTATCACCGGCTCTCTTGGGATGGCCGGGGCGATGCGGGACGCCCACTAGCCAGCGGCGTCTATCTGTACAGGCTGGTGACGACCAAGGGCGTTTTAACGCGCAAGCTCGTCCTGCTGCGTTGAGTGAGCAATTAGAAATTCGGAGCAGCTCGGCGCTAAGTTCCCGACGGGCTATTGGCGAAGTGTCGGAATCACAGCGACTGCAAAAAGGCCACGAGCGCGTCCCGGTCGCTCTGGTCTAGTTGACGCACAAACTCCCGTGCTGTTTCGGCCTCGCCGCCGTGGAACATGATCGCTTCCATCAGCGTGCGCGCCCGGCCATCGTGCAGATACGCTGGAATGCCATTGACCGTTGCCGTCAGGCCAATGCCCCACAGCGGCGGCGTGCGCCATTCGCGGCCATCGGCCTCGAAGTCGGGACGGTCGTCGGCTAACTCTTCTCCCATATCGTGCAACAGCAGATCCGTGTAGGGATGAATGGTCTGGTTAGACAGGGCCGCAATCTCGTGGTGGCCCGTCTGCACGGTGGAGATGTGGCACCCCGAGCACTGGGCCGCGGCAAAGACCTCTTCGCCGCGCAAAGCCTGCGGATCGTCGATGTTGCGGCGGGCGGGCACCGCTAGGGTTTGTACGTAAAAGGTGTTGATATCCAGCGTCTCTTGGCCGATTTCAGGGTCGTCTCGATGGTCGTCCATTTGCGGCTGGCCGACGGTGGACTCCTCGGGGAAATAAGGGCTGGTGATGCCCATGTCCTGGTGGTAGGCTCCGGCGATCTGCTGCAACAGGTCGGGATTGTTGGCCTTGAGGCCAAAGCGGCCCAATTCGGTCTGTTGTGTGCGAAAGTTGTACACCCGATTGGGTCGGCCGGATATGCCGTCGCCATCGCTGTCGCCGGGGTCGGCCAGCGCCAAAATAGTCTCTTCGGGGATGGCTTCGAGCAGGCCGCGGCCAAATACCGGCGGAGCCATGCGCGGCGAGAACAGGACGTCCGCCGGCAGCGGCTGATAGGTCTCCACCACGTCGTACACCGGAAAGCGCAGGGAGTACGCGGTGCCGTCGGCAAAATGGCGGGTCTCCTCAAAGTAGGTGACGTCAATCCGCGCCTCGGGTGCGACTCCGAATACGGCGCGATCGCCAATCTGTTCGCCAAAGCCCGGTACCGGCTGCGGTCCGCCGGGCACTTCGGGATTGGTGCCGGGCAGGCTGACTCGCATGAGCATGGAGCCGATAAAAGGGGAGACCTCGCCAAACCCTTCGCGCCCCCGGCCATCGCGGGCGTGACACCCCACGCACGAGGTCTGATTGAAAACCGGCCCTAGACCGTGCCCCACTTCAGCCGGCGAGGTGACAAAGACCTGTTCAAAGGCCGCGTCGCCAGCCAAGAAGCGATCCAGGTCCATCCCATCCAAAGAGGGGATGGGGTTTTCAAACGCCAAACTGCTAGCGTCAAAAACCGTTGCCGCCCCGCCGGACAGGGCGCGGTTGTCGTCCTCCACCGGAGTCGGGTCTAACCCCCGGTCGTCGCCGCAGTGGGTGAGTGTAGCTATAAAGCCCATACAGAGTATAGATCTACGGATAATGATCATCGCTAGAGACGAGGTTAATTACCTACCTGATGTTACGCATTGTAGGGGCAACCCTCGTGGTTGCCCTCGTTGGGTCCCGCTGGCTGAATACGCGGCGTCGCTTGGGCGCCCACAAGGGACGCCCCTACACCTGGCGGTTCGGCCCAGATGCGTAACATCAGTTCCCTAAAACCAGCGGCAGGATGTCTTCCTCCAAGGTTTGCTGGACTTTGGCTACTGCGGCCTGCGCCTTCTCGATTTGGTCCCGATCCGAGGCAATGGCGTCGCGGAAGGGGTACTGGATGCGGCCGATCTCATTGATGGCCGTCTGGATTTCCTCTTTGAGCCGTTGATCGAGGTCGGCGTCGGCTTGGCGGATGAAGTCGTCCAAGCCCGCTCCGGTGCCCGCGTAGTCGCCGGTATAGACGTGCTGGACGCTGCGGAGGTTGTTCTGGAAGTCGGCGATAGAATTGAAGCTAAATTGGGACTCGACGAGGCGGGTATCTTGCTCGACGAAGGGGTCGGCGATTTTGCCGTTGGCCACCTCGTCGCAGATGCCGATCATGCCGTTGACCATTTCTTGGACTGCCGACTGGGCGGATGGGTACGCGTCGCTGCCACTGCCGGCGTTGCGGACCTTTTGGCCAAAGTTGCCGCCGGAGGAGATCCAACTCGTGTGCAGGGCCTCGGCAGTGGCCTTTAGATCTTGGGTCGTGGCGATCAGATAGGCAAACTCGCGCTCGGTGAAATCGGCCGCGGTCTTGCTGCCGCCTTCGTCAAAGAGCAGGTACTCGATGGTGTGGAAGCCCTTGAGGGTTCCGTCTAGACTGCCCACGTACGCGGCCGTCAAGTCGTTGTCGCTGGCCAACACTCCGTCCAAGTCCGTGCGATTGACCGGCCAACTGTCGAGTGCTGGATCGTAGCCGTTGAAGTCCACCGGCCCAAAGAGAAATCCCTCGCTGGCTTCCCAGGGGATGCGCGTGGCCACCCAAGCGTTGCGGGCAGCACTGAGGTTTTCAGGCGTAGGATCGCTGCGCAGCGCCTCGACTGCGGCGAGCAGTTCGCCGGCCCGCTCGTCCAAGTCCGCGTACGTGGCAATGACGATGTTGTCGGTGAAGTTGTCCAAGATGGGCCCAAAGTCGAACTCGGCCTCGGCTGGCCCGGTGGGCTCGTCGCTGTCGTCGCCGCAGCCGGCAATGAGCAGCAGACTGCAAGCGGCTAGTCCGATCCCCAATCGCAAGAATATGGCTTTCATAAGGGTAGCTCCCTTTCGTCAAAATTGAAACGTAGCGCATAGGCGACTTCCACCCGTGCCCGGTTTCACAGTGAATGTTTTTTAAAACTGAAATCCCAGCCCCAAGCTCAGGGTGTTTTCAGGGTTAAAGCGGGCGGCACCCAGTCGCCGCATGGCGTAATCAGCCTTGAGTATCACGGTTTCTTCCATGTTGTAGTTCGCACCCACGGTATAGACCCGGCGCGCAAAGCGCGGATTGTCAAAGGTCTCGTCCGGGACCGCGGCCATGCTGTCGTACGCGTCCAAGCGGATGAACAGGTCCAAGCGGTCGGGCGAGGCAACGGCCAGCCAAGGCAGGACATCGTAGCCGACCTCGGCGAAGGCCGCATACGCCTCTCGGGCCACCGGCGAGCGCAAGACGTCGAGATTGTTCGATAGGGTGCGGTTGCGGGCGCTGACGAGGGCGGCATTTTGCAGATACCCATAGAGATACAGCCCGCGCGCGCGAACCCGCCCCCAGTCCAAGCTGCCGTGCACATCGACGATGGAGACGTGCGCGTCAATCCCTTCCATATCGGGCTTGGGGCGATTGTCGGCACTGTCGCCGCGATAGCCGGAAATACCCAGCACGCAGTGCGGAGCGAGCTGATAATCGAGGCGGGCGACCCAAGCCATATTGGTCGCCTGAATCGTCTCAAAGCGCTTTTGGTGGCCGTTGACAATCCAGGTTTGCGAGCTGAAACCCGTCGCGTCCAAGCCGTTGACTAGCTGTACCTGATAGCGCCAGCCCCGAAAGGCCCCGGAGACCTCCACGCCGGTTTCGTGCCAGAGGGCCGGGATGATGGAGGTCTCGGCTTCCGCGCGCCGGGAGCCGAAGAAATCAGCGGGATGGTAGCGATGGCTCAAGTGGCCGACGGCGACGTAGAAATGCCCCAAGCGGACGCGGAAGGCATCGCTGAAGGTCCGCTCGACGGCTAGCTCTTCGACGACGACTTCGCCGCCTTTTTCGATTTCCTGCTCAAACTCGCCGAATTCTTCAAACTCCAATTCCAGCGCAGCACCAGCCCCGCCGTGCTCAAATTCTACCTCGGCTTCCAGTTCCGTATTTTTGAGCAACTCGACTTCTAGTTCGAGCGCGAGGCGGGTGATGTCGATGGTGGCGCGGCTGTCTGGGGGGGAACCGTTGGGACCGCTTTTTTGGTCAGGGCCGAAATCGAAGTAGGAATAGAGCATCTCGCCGTAACCTTCTAGATGGAAGGACGGCTTTGCGGAGGCATTCGCGTCCTGCTCGGATAGGAAAGCGAGAAGGGTAAGTAGCTGAAAAATAGGGAGATAAGGCTTATTAACCGCACGTATCATAACTATTACATGTATTCTGTTATAAAAACTAATGTTTATTTTAACAATTTTTTGTTCTATATGGCAAACAAAGGTATAGATAGTATTTTTATCTGTCAAGGACATTATTCGATGTAGGGGGCGGTTTGAAACCGCCCCCTACCGCGCCGTATATTTAATGAATTTGGAGAATCTATGGGATTTGCAGAAACATTTGCCGACTCGCTAAAAGAGATGCCCTCCGCGCCGGTGGGGGAGACCCTGCGGCCGCTGTGGCAAGAGGCCCTCGCGCAGATCAAGGCCGAGCACCAAGCCGGGACCGACGGGCAAACCGTGGCCCGGCGGATCGCCGAGGCCATGGACGCGGTGGTGCTGTCTATCTACCAGAGCGCCATGCCCCAGACGGCTGGCCCCCACGCGCTGGTGGCGCTGGGCGGGTACGGCCGCTGCGAAATGGCACCGCACTCTGACGTTGACTTGCTATTCCTGTTCGCCAAAAGCCAAGACAAAGTGCCCGCAGTCGTCGCTGGTGTGTTCAATCCGCTGTGGGACTTGGGGTTTGAGGTGGGGCACAGCAGTCGCACGTTGGACGATGTGGTTCGGGCGGTGCGCGAAGATCTGGAATCGCGCACTGCGATGATGGACGGCCGCCTGCTGGCCGGCGACGCTGCGCTTTTCGCCCAGTTCCAACAGCGGCTCTACAAGCGCGTGCCCAAGCGCACGGTCACCGAGCTGAATCGGCTGCGCCAGCAGCAACTCGAAGCGCGGCAATCGGTCCAGCTTTTGGAGCCGAATGTCAAGGAGAGTCCGGGGGGCTTGCGCGAGATACAGATGTTTGAATGGGCGCTCAAGGCCAAGGTCAAAGCGCCCGAGTACGGCGATTTGTACGCGCAGTATCTCGATGGCGGCAGCAAGAGCCTCGCCCACAGCCGCGCCTTTCTCTGGCGAGTGCGGCACGCGCTCCACTTTGCCGTGGGCCGCAAGCGCGATGTGCTAGAGCACGATCTCAAGCCGCAGATCGCGGCCGCCTTGGGCTATGAGGACCAAGACCAAGAGCTGGCGGTCGAGTGCTTTATGCGCGAGTACTACCTCCATGCGCGCACTGTGCACCAGCTAGTAGAACGCGCCTTCCAGCAATTGACGCGCAAGCCGCGCAACAGCAGCCGCAGCATGTACATAGAGCGCGGCGTCGCTGCAATAGAGGGGGAGATCGTCCTCACCGATGACGAGGCGTACTTTGCCGCCGACCCCCTGCGCCTGTTAAAAATTTTCCTCACGGCCCAGACCAAGAACTTGCAACTGAGCGATCAGGCGCAAAGTGCGGTGCGCGCCAGTCTGCCGCTGATCAACGACGGCTTCAGACGCCGGCCTGAGGCCCGCGACTTGTTCTTCAGGATACTCAAGCGCAAATACCGCACGGCGCGCACGCTCCGGAGCATGCACGACTTGGGCGTTTTGGGCGCGTACTTGCCCGAGTTTGAGCGGCTGACCTGCTTGGTCCAATACGACATTTACCACATCTACACGGTCGATGAGCACACGCTGGTCGCGCTGGAAAATTTGGAAGCGCTTGGTCAGCAGGAGGGAGCCATGTCGGCGATCCTCGCCCAATGCACGCGCCGCGATTTGTTGTTCTTCGCGGTGCTCTTGCACGACGTGGGCAAGTGGAAGCGCGACGACCACATCGCGCGCGGCATTGAGATGACCGAGGAACTGAGCGAGCGGATGGGGCTGTCTCCAGAGGAGCGGTCCATGCTGAGCTTCCTCGTGGAGCACCACCAAGACATGGTGCTGATCTCGCGGCGACGCAATCTCGACGACTACGAGATGATCGCCGAGTTTGCCGGGCTGTTCGCCAACGCAGAATGGCTGCGCACGCTCTACTTGGTTTCATACGCCGACCTGTCGGCGGTTGCGCCCGACGCGTGGACCGACTGGCAAGGGGCCTTGCTGTGGGAATTGTACTACAAGACGGCCGAGCAACTGCACTCGGACCGGGAGGCGTTAGAGGCCAAACAGCGCGCGCATCAGAAACTCGACGAGCACCTCGATCACATCGAGGGCCACTGGCCGGCCCAGCGCGTCGTCCAGTTCCAAGAGCACATCGATCAGCTACCTCCCAGCTACTTGGTGGCCTACAACCGCGCACAGATCAAGGTACATCTGGAGATGATCGCCCGCCTGAGCCGGGAGCAGCCTTTTGTCTTGGAATTTATCGAGCACGAAGGGCATACTGAGGTCGTCGTCTGCACCCGCGACCAGCGCCAACTCATGGCCAAGATCTGCGGTGCCTTGGCCGTCAACGACATCAATATCCTCCGTGCGGATGTCAATACCCGCGCCGACGACGTGGTACTCGACATTTTTCAGGTGACCAACATCGACGGCAGCCCGGCGCTGCCCGACTGGAAGAAGGAGCGCATGCGCGAGCGGGTGGCCGAGGTTATTTTGCTGCGGCTCAAGGCCCGCGAGTTGATAGCAAAGTACAGCAGCAGTTGGGATCGCCGCCGCCGGCAGCGGCAGTACGATCGGCCGCCGCGCATCGCGTTCGACAATCACATTTCAGCCCGCTACACGGTCGTCGATATCGAAGCCCAAGACAAGGTGGGGTTGCTGTACAGAATCGCGTACCTGCTGGACGAGCTGGATCTCAGCATCCACCGCGCCATTATCAACACGGTGGCGGCGCGAGCGCAAGATTCCTTCTACATCGTCGATGCTGAGGGGCAGAAGATCGCCAGCCACGAGGAGCTCGACCGGATACAGCAGTACCTGCTCGACGGGCTGGCGTCTTAGATCAGGCAAGCAGGGATGTTCGCTCCCGGCGCTGCCGATCAATCCGGCTCATTGGATCCCATGGCCTGCTGGAGGGCCTTGTAGTTCTCGTTCGCCTGTTGGAAGTGCGGATGCTAGTGACCGGTCTGCCAACCAGAAGATTCATAGATGTGGCGAGATTGCCGCATCAGCGGCTCGGCTTCCTCGATGCGGTCAGTGTTAATAAGCAGAATCGCCAAGTTGTTCAAGCGAATCGCCACGGTCGGGTGCTGCTCGCCGAAGGTGGCCTCGTCGATTTCCAGCGCCCGCCGCATCAGCGGTTCCGCCTCACCGATCCGGTTGGTCTCCAGTAGCAGCGTCGCCAAGTTGTTCAAATTTATCGCCACGGCCGGGTGTTGTTTGCCGAGGGCGGTCTCGTTGATTTCCAGCGCCCGCCGCATCAACCGCTCGGCTTTCTCGATCCGGGTGTCCCGCATCAGCGTCGCCAGGTTGTTCAAGCGAATCGCCACGGTCGGGTGACGCTTGCCGAAGGTGGCCTCGTCGATTTCCAGCGCCCGCCGCATCAGCGGCTCCGCCTCACCGAGACGGTTGGTCTCCAGTAGCAGCATCGCCAAATTGTTCAAGCAAGTCGCCACGGTCGGGTGTTGCCTACCGAAGGCGGTCTCGTTGATTTCCAGCGCTTGCCGCATCAGCGGCTCCGCCTCACCGAGACGAGTGGTGCGCTGTAACACTTGCGCCAAGTCATTCGATGCCGCTGCGACAAGCCTCGCATTGGCAAGCGCCATCGCCTCGGCAAGCGCATGACGCTGCTGCTCCTCGGACTCCTCCCAGCGTGCGAGATCCATCAGCACCTTCGCAATTCTTAGGCGCTGCGCGATTCGTTCCTCGGAATCGCTCACGCTTTCCAAGGTATCTCGCAGAAAAGCCAGTCTGGCCTCGGAGAACGTGCGCAGCGTCAGCCCGTGCCCCATCTCCGCGAGCCGGTGGGCGAACTCCTCGAGGTCGCCGCTTCGGTGCGTCTCCCAGCACTCAATCATTTCCTCGATTTCGGAGAGATAGTTGGGGGTGGACGGAGTGCTGTTGACAATGCGGGCAATCGACTGGCTCACGCCGTCTCCGGCCAGGGGCGCGGCTTCCAGCACGTAGCTCACCGTCTGCTCAACATCTCCACGGCGGGCGAAGACTCTGGCCATGTCGAACTTCGCAGTCGATCGCTCCCCTTCGTCGCCGACTTCACTCAGGTAGTCGAGAGCCCTTTCCGCATCGACGCTGCCCTCTGCAAGCAGCTTCGCGCTCAGTTGGCGTCGCTTTTCGTTGCGGGCCGCGATGCTCGGGTAGAAGAGGCTGAAGAAGTCGAGCAGGAACGGCATGCGCTTGCGTGCGCTGCGGGAAAGGTTCATCGCGAGCCAGATGTCGAAAAATCCCTCGCGAATCGTGTAGAGGCGCGAACGCCGGTCTTGTGGGTGTCGGTCGGCGCGGAGGTAGTGGGCATCGGTGAGGCGCTTGAGAAGCGACGACGTCTCCTGCTGGCTCATGCGCATTCGCGCGGCAATGGCGACTGGCGTCTTCTCCTGGTCGCGCATGCTCGCCAGACATTCTAGCAACGCGCGCTGGCCGGGTGGCAGGTCGTTCAACCGGCCCTGATAGAATGGCGAGATCCGGTCGAGCAGCAGATGGAATTGATCCTGCACGCTGGTGATCGACTCGTGGGCGATCAACTCGTAGAGCATCATCGTCAGCCTCGGGTTTCCCCCCGTCATGCGGTAGAGCGCTTGCAGGCGAGGACGCATGTCCTCTAGGGTTTCGGGAATGTCCCGTTCTTCCCATTCGAGATTCAGGCGGATGACTTCAACCGTGTCCTCGAAGCTCAGGTTCTCCAGGATCTGAACGTCGAAGAAGTCATAGAACGGCTGTCCGATGTCGGTGATTCCGTCGAAATGTAGGGGTGCGGTGGCCAGCAACAGGCAGCCGTTGTCGGCCATGAAGAACTTGCGCAGGGCGGCAACATCGCTCTGGTCGCGGATTTGCCGGGTAAGGATCTCGCCCAGGTTTTCGAGCATAACGAGCAGGGTTCGGCCAAGCCTGCGATTCTCTTTGCGGATTGCGGGAACCAGCGTGTCGGCAACCTTGGCGTCGTCGGTCTCTACCTCGGCGAACAGCTTCGTCCACAGCGGTTCGTCTTCGAGGACCTCCTTCAATATCCCGCACATGCCGATCAGAAAATCGGCGAAAGACAGCGTCCGGTTCGATTCCTCCGGGAACCGGACGACCACGACACGCGAGCCGAGCGCTTGGTCCGACTGAACGGCGTCTTCGATGCACGAGAGCAGGTGAGTCTTGCCGATCCCGCGCGGACCGATGAACAGCAGGTGGCTTTTCGACTTCCTGCCTACCGAACCACGCAGGGATTCGATGGCGTTGTCGAGCAGGTGTTCACGCGCGACGCTGGTATGGCGCAGGCGCTCCGGGCTGGTCACGCCTGATCGGTACAGGCCGATGTTCGAATTGAGGGTTGGCTCAGGCATGGTATTTCCTCCACCAAGATTTCAGGACGCCGCTGGCGAAGTCGTAAACCTCTTTTCCGACCTCTTCGATGTAGAAGTCGTTCTCTAGGTCGAGCATTAGCTGGTTGAATCTCTGATGGTCGCGCAGGTAGTCCATGACGCTGGTCTTGCCGGTGCGTCGAGGTGCCGTGAGGACCACATGCCCGGTGCGCAGCGTTTGCCACAACTCCGCCAGAAACGCTTCGCGGAATCGCAGGTCCACCGGGTCGACGGGAGCGCCGGTGTAGAATTCGGGGGTGCTTTCCATTTTAACATCACTCCAGTTGTAAATCAGAATTGTTTTATAAAAAAAATACGACAGTATTGATGTATGTCAAATACGTTTTAGAAATGTGCAGAGGCACATCCCGCGTCCTGCCGCCTCTTGAGGGAGTGATACATCGCCGCCGTTTTTTGCATCACCGCATCAAATAATTATCATTTGATGTAAACAACTGGCTCTCTCACTCGACGCTCGATGTGCAAACGACGATGCCTTTTACCCCAAGCTCATAGAGGAAAACAATGTCAGAGTACCCCAAACCAACCTGCAAAGTGATTCGCGGCAGAGGAACCTACGAAGGCAAACAGGAACTCACCTATGTCTCGGGGATCGCCGCCGAGACCACCGGCTCGCAGAGGATTTGCATGCACCTGCTGAACTTGCCTCCTAAAGAACGAGCCAAGGCCCACCTGCACGAAGACCACGAAACAGCTATTTATGTCATCAGCGGCCAAGCTGGAATGTGGTATGGCGAGCGGCTGGAGGAGCATGAAGACATCAGCAGCGGCGACTTTATTTACATCCCCGCTGGTATCCCTCACCTTCCCTACAATCCCAGCGAGACGGAAACCTGCTCTGCTGTGATCGCCCGGACGGATCCCAACGAACAAGAGAGCGTTAAACTCTTACCCGAGCTGGACGGGATACACCGCTAGACAAAGGAGTTGGTGTACCCATCACAAGAGAAGTGAGCGGTAAACAGCAAATCACCCTCTTCCCCTACTTCGCCATGCTCAAAGAAGGTCAACTCGTCAAAGCCATTCCCTTGGAAGGGGGACAGGTGTTGTGCCGCTATCCGCGCTGGCAGGACATACCCTCGTACGTCGAAATGTGCCAGATTCTGCACCGCGAGCGGGTGCGGGCCTATCACGCTGATACGGATTTCGCCTTGGGCTGCCAACGCCTAGCCCAGATCATGGTCGAAGTCGAGACAGGTCAGGCCTCTCACCTTTTGCTGGAGGTGGATGGACGCATTATCGGCGAGGGCCGCATGGCCCCCCGCAGCCGGGTCATGGGGGTTTTGGGCATCAAAATCATCGGCGAGTACCAGGGTCGGCGCTTGGGCACGGCGCTGATGGGAGTTTTGGAGGAAGAGGCACGCAAAATGGAGCTGCAGCAGATTTACCTGACTGTATTTGCCAATAACACCCCTGCCCGCCGTTTGTACGAAAAGTTCGGTTACCGGCAAGTGGGGCGCATTGCCCAATGGTTCAGTGAAGAGGACAAAGATGGCCATACTGCACTGGTGGACAAAATAGATATGATGAAACGTCTAGAGCCGGATACTTGAGAATGAAGATGCCTGCGATCATTTTCACCGACGATGCGGCTGGAGGAGCATGTAGGCATCAATAGCGGATATCCCCGCCGGCGTCCCTCACCTTCCCTACAATCCCAGCGAGACGGAAACCTGCATCGCTCGGACGGACCCCTGCTCGAAGAGGTAGAGTGATGCAGCCGTGCTATTTTTTGCATCACCGCATCAAATATATTATCATTTGATGTATATAACAGGAGCATCCCAATGAGAACGACACTCGATATCGACGACCCCGTCCTCCGGGAGTTGAAGCGGCTCCAAACCAAGGAAGGCAAGTCCTTGGGCCGGCTCGTATCCGACCTGCTGGCGCGTGCGCTGAAGGAGGACGCTGCTCCCACCCCTACTGCGCCTCCGGTCTGGATCGCAAAGCCGATGGGCGCACGCGTCAATCTCTCCGACAAGGAAGCCGTGCATCGCGCCTTGGACCGATGACCGCCCATGAGCTATTCCTTGGACGTCAATATCCTGCTTTATTCGTCGGACGCCTCCAGTCCGTTCCACGCGAAGGCCAAGAGTTTTCTAGAATCCTGTATGAGTCGGAGCGATGTGCTCTATCTGAGTTGGCCGACGATAATGAGTTACCTGCGCATTGCTACACATCCATCCATATTCGATGAGCCGCTGACGCCCGGAGAGGCCATGGCCAACGTGGAGACGCTGCTCAATCTGCCCAATTCTCGCTGTCTGGCCGAGGAAGACGGATTCTGGGAGACGTGGCGATCCGTGACTAGTGAGACGGCCGTGCGTGGCAACTTGGTGCCGGATGCACACCTCGCCGCGCTGCTTCGCTTCCACGGAGTGCGTCGGCTGTACACGCACGATCGCGACTATCGGAGATTCGATTTTCTCGATGTACAGGATCCGCTCGCTTGACGCTCGATGAACAAAAACTCAGAAGAATGGTACCCGTCACCGACAATCTTCTCGACCAGATGGTCCAAGCCATCGTCGCCGAGGTCGATCCCGAGCAGGTGATCCTCTTCGGCTCTCGCGCTCGGGGCGACGCGCGGGAAGATTCGGATGTCGATCTGGTGGTGGTGGAGGCCGAGCCGTTTGGGAAGACGCGGAGCCGACGTTTAGAGGCCGTGCGCCTGTGGAAATCACTGTCGGGATTTATCGTCCCGAAGGACATCCTCGTCTATAGCCGAGACGAGGTCGAATACTGGCGAGACTCCCTCAACCACGTTTTGGCGCGAGCGCTACGGGAAGGGCGGGTGCTCTATGAGCGACCTCGATAAGGCCCGTACCCTTCTAGAGGCGGCAGAGCGCGACCTTCGCGCACTTCGAGGCATGAGCGACCCAACTGTCTTCGCTGACGAGATTACTGGGTTCCATGCTCAACAAGCCGCTGAGAAATTACTCAAGTCTTGGCTCGCCTTGATAGGGGAGCCGTTTCCGTTTACTCACGACATAGATTACCTACTGCGGCTTGTTGAAAAACACGAGCTTGGAGTGGAGCGATTTGAAGAGTTGATCGAGTACAACCCGTATGCTGTGCAATTTCGCTACGAATCCTACGACTCGGACGCCGAGCCAATCGACCGGGAAGAAGCCGTCCAGCGTTTGGAAGCGTTACGTCAGCAGGTCCGACGGCGGTTGGCGGAGGTGGAGATGACTCGCGAAACAAACGATGACGGCCAAGACCGCGACCCGGAATTTGGATTAGGAACGCCGGAAGTATAAGATGACTAATGGTGACGAAAACGTCGAAATCAACTTGCGTCGGCCTAGTACGCCCGCGTCGTCCGCCCCAACTCCTCGGCCTCAATCCACTTCCGCAACACGGCACCAGAGCGCGCCAGCAGCTCTCGATAAGGCCGTTCCAACGTCTTGTTCTTTGGGTTTTTTCCCGACTGCCGCGGCACGGCGTTGAATCGTCCCCGCGCCTCGACGATGTTGCGGCTCGGATTGTGTACGGCGATCGTCAATACCCGGGCGCTGTAGCCCTCTGGATCGGCCACCTGCATGGACCACACCGACTTGCTGCCCCGTCGGCAGTTGGACACATAGGAGGCGACGCAGTGGTTCATCGCCCGGCCCTCCAGCGTGAGTTCTCTCTTGGAAGTTAGCTCGCGGATGGTCCAACGCAGCCCTTCCTCTTTGTCGTCTTCCCACTCAAAGCCCGAGATGCCCGATGCCTCCCAACTCCCTCCGGGCTGGCGGTTGTCGCGGGCTAAGCGCTCGTGCCATTCCTCGACTTGGCGCAGGAGCTTGACCGCACTGCGGCCCTTCATGGTGTAGCTGGGCTGCGGTGGCTCGCCTTCCTCTGTGGGGACGAATTTTTGGTGGTTGATGTAATCGACGATTGGTCCCACCATGTCCGGGTCGAGCATGGGGTTTTCGACGAAGAAGAGGACGACCGTACTCCAGAAGGATTCGTCGGCGAAATTGCGACCCAATTCCGTGGCTATCACGGCCTGCGCCAACATCTCACTGCCTCCCTGTCCCATCACTTGCGCCCAGCGCAGGGCCTCGGTCGCCGTCAGTTCGCTCGGTGCCTCGGCAAAGATGTGCGCCATGCGCTTGGAGAGCACCAACGGCAGATCGGCCGTGCGGATGTTCTGCCCGCTGCCCACGTGGACGAACCACCCCTGCTGGCGTTGGGCTTCTGGGTCCCAGCCGCCGAACCACACCGAATCCAAGCAGGACGGCACGTCGTAGCGGGCCAAGAGGAATCGGACCAGCGCGGCGAATTGCCGCCGGGGATTGCGGCTGTCTGGCTTCCATTCAGACGGCGACTGCTGCCAAGCGTTGCTGTGCCGCGCCAATGCGCCAAGGGCCTCGACGAAGGTGTTGCCGTCCACCCGTCCTAAGCGGTGGAGAGCTGGCCGCGCGTCGAGCAGATTGGGTGCCCTCTTCTCTACGTGCAAGAGCAAATCCCGTAGCTGTGTCCGCTGGTCGCCAGCGAGTCCGACAAAGGCCCGATGGATCAGGCGCAAGACCTCGGTGCGCAGCTCTTCCTCGGCGATGGCTCCGGCCCAGAGTTGGTGAATGATGTCTTTGGTGCGCCGACTGTGTTTGCGGCCCTTGTGCAGGGCCTGGGTGCTCTGGATCTGCTGGTGGAGCTTGAGTTCTTTGCTGCGCTGGGCGTCGCTTTTGTGGACGGCGTCGCCGAGTCCCTGTTGCCGACACCACGCTTGGTAGGCGGACACCCCGTCTAGCCCCAGTTGCGCGACGTGTTGGCGCACGGCGTCTTCGGCTTGGGCGGCCTGTTGGTCGCGCTGGTGCGCGGCGCGCTCTTGTCGCCGCTCCTGCCAAGTCTTGCTCAGGGCCGCGCTAAACCCGTGTTGGCGGCACCAGACCTTATAGGCTTCAATGGCCTCTAGGCCCAGCGATGCCATGTGTGCGCCCAACTCGGCATTGGCGCACGCGGTGGCACCCCGGCGACGGCTCTTTTTGCGCTTGGGTTGTTTAGCCATTTTGCAAAATCCGTGCTAAATGATCGGCGGGTGCGTTCCCGCCGCTGAGGATACCGACTACCTTTTTGCCAGCCAAAGAGTCGCGGATCTTCAGGGCCGCGGCTAATGATGCGGCCCCGGCTCCTTCGGCTACCAGCTTGGCTTCTCGCGCCAACAGGCCGATGGCCGCGTCGATTTCTTCGTCAGTGACGAGTTCGAAGCGATCGACGAGTTCCCACATCATGTGCGAGGTCATCGCAAAGGGCACGCGCGTGGCTAGCCCCTCGTGCCGCGTGGCCATGGGAGCGTCCACGTCGAGCTGCCGCTGTTGATAGGCCCGGTGGCAAACGGGAGCGCTCTCGCTTTGCACGCCGATGATCTCGACCGATGGATTCAGGTGGCGGGCGACGAGCGAGATGCCGCAGATGCCGCTGCCGCCGCCTACGGGCACGATCAGTGCTTCCACATCGGGCAGGTCGGCAAAAATCTCCAAGCCCATGGTGCCCACACCGGCGATCAGCAATGGCTCGTTGGCCGAATGCACGTAGCGGCAACCCGTGCGGCGCGCGGCGCGCTCGACTTGTTCGCGCGCCTCGTCGAAATCGCGGCCAACGAGGCGGACTTCTGCGCCGAGGGTGCGCATGGCCGCAACCTTGGCGGGATTGCTGGCGCGCTCTGGTCCGTAGATGGTCACTGGCGTGTCAAAGAGCTGGCCGGCGTACGCCAGCGACTGGCCGTGGTTGCCGGTGCTGGCGCTGATGACGCCCCGCTGCCGCTCGGCCGGGGATAAGCGCCCGATGAGGTTGACGCCGCCGCGCACCTTAAAGGCCCCCACGGGCTGTAGGTTCTCGCACTTGGCGTGGTAGGAGCAGCCCAGCATTTGCGAGAGCTTATAGCAGTGGACGAGTGGCGTCGGGGCGAGATGCGGGCTGATAAACGCCGCGGCCTCTTCCACGGCCGCGAAAGTAGGTGTGTCTGTCATTAGTTCCATCCTTAGAATATTCATCAATTTGACGCGAGGGTTCAATCTCGCTATGGTCAACCGGCCCAATTCACCCGAATTGACTTTAGAAAATAATGAACGCCGATGTCTGGGGGCTCGTGTTGGCGGCGGCCATTGGCCACGCCCTGTGGAATTTCGCTGCCTACAAGGTCGCTGGCAATGTGGCCGTGCTCTGGCTCTCTTTTGCCTCTGGTATCCTGTTCGTACTGCCGCTGTGCGCTTATATCTGGTGGCAGGGCACGCCGTTGATCCTGTCGTGGCCGGCCGGTCTCTGCTTGCTGGCTACGGGTATTTTTCACGGGCTGTACTTTGCCTTGCTGGCGCGGGCGTACGAGCACGGCGAAATCTCGACGGTGTATCCGATTGCGCGCGGCTCGGGCGTGGGGCTGACGGCCTTTGTAGCGTATCTCAGCTTGGGCGAGGACATTTCGCCGCTGGGAGCAGGCGGGATTGCCCTAGTTTTCGTGGGGATTTTTTGCGTTGGTGCTCCGGCTCTCAAGCTCCAAGCACGGGGCTTGCAACTGGCCCTAGGCGTGGGGCTGACGATTGTCTGTTATTCGCTGATTGACAAAATAGGCGTGGGATACGTGCAACCGATTTACTACATCTGCGGCATGTGGATCATCGCCACCCTCATGCGCATGCCCTTTGTGGTGTGCCAATACGGTATGGAACTGCTGACGACGGCTCGCGCCTTCTACGGGTATATTATCTTGATTGGTGCAGGCTCGCTGGCGACCTATCTGCTGATACTGTACGCCTATACTCAAGGGCCGGTCAGCTATATCATTGCCGCGCGCGAGTCGTCGGTGGTAATCGGCGCGCTGCTGGGCTGGATCTTCCTCAAGGAACGGCTCTCGGCCGTTAAGACCATCGGCATCCTCGCCATTGCCGGAGGCTTGATGCTGCTTAGGGCAGGTTGACATGGAACCGCGCATTTTCCCCATCCACCCGCCGTCCGCCGCTATGTTCGGCAAAGTGCTGGCCGCGTCTTTCGGTTTGACTACCGCCTTTTTCGGCGTGCTGACCCTCGCGCTCTACGCGGCCATTGACCCGGATGGCCCGGTCGCCCGCGTCGCCGCGCCTGTGGCCTTGGGCTCGTCTTACGTGCTGATGCTGATCATATTTTTCTCGGTCTTCACTTGGTTTTACTTGAGTGCTCGCCGCACGGATTTTGTCTTGCTAGAGGGGCACTTACTCATCCGCAACAGCGCCCACGGCAAGCACTTTACTTACGACGAGCTGAAGGTGGAAGAGGCCCGCGTCGTCGATTTGCCAGCCGAGCCCCAATACCGGACCAAGGGCAAAATTTTCGCCATTAGCGCGTTCTTTTTTCGCGGCGGGGCGTTTTATCTCCGCAGCGGGGAGAAGGCGCACGTTTTCTACACGGGTACACCGCGCGCTGTGTATATTCCAACGCACGGTTCCCATGCTCTCTTGCTCGGCCCAGCCGATCCAGTCGTTTTTTTGCACGCCTTGCGAGAAGTGACACACTAACCCCTTTTGGAGGAGATTTTCATGGCTTATCACGTATATATTTCAAACTCGGGCAGCAACTTTTTCTCGCATTTCCTGATGGACGAAGACTCCGGCGCGTTAGAGCCGCAGCCCAATATCGAGTTGGGGGATTCTCCGGGGGCGGTGACTGTGCGCCCGGATGGGACTCAGATGTTCGTGGCTCTGCGCTCGGCCCAAAAACTGGCTAGCTATGCGGTCGATGGGGAGCAGGGGACGCTCTTTAAGCTCGCGGAGACGAGCCTAGAGGAAGGCCCGCCCTATCTGTATTTGGACGACAGTGGTGCCTTTTTGCTGTCGTCGTACTACGGATCGGGTCAGGTCGGCGTGCACGGCGTAGCTGCGGATGGTGCGATCTCGGCCGAGCCGCTGCAAATGATTCCCACCGCAATACGCGCCCACAGCATCCAGACCGACCGCTCGAACCGCTTTGCCTTTGTGCCGCACACCAACCCGTCCAACGCGATATTTCAGTTTTGCTTTGACCAGCAAACCGGGCGGCTGACGCCCAACGACCCACCCAAGATAGAGCCGGCTACGCCCGAAGGCCCGCGCCACTTTGCCTTCCATCCGACCCGCGATCTGCTCTATTCGGTCAACGAAGACGGCAGCACGGTGTCGGCTCACCACTTCGACCCGGAGGCTGGGACGCTGTCGTCGTTTCAGGTTATCTCGACCTTGCCGGAGGGATTTAACAACGAGGACAACACCACAGCCGAAATAAAGATCACGCCGGACGGACAGTTTCTCTACGGGTCCAATCGCGGTCACGATTCCTTGGCCCTTTTCGCCATTGGCGACGATGGGCGGCTGACGGCCAAAGGACGCTATCCCACTGAGGCTACGCCTCGCTTTTTCGAGTTGGCCCCGAGCGGTCGCTTCGTCTATTCGGTTGGGCAGGGATCGGGGCGGCTCCGTTCGTATAGCATTGACGCGGCTACGGGTGAGCTGACGCCTTTGGAGCAACACGAAGTGGGTGCTAGCCCACTGTGGATTACCTTTGTGAAACAGGGATCGTAGGGATGGGGTAGGGGCGGTTCGCGAACCGCCCCTACTTATGGACCCGATCAGAATTAATACGATCTCATCCAAAGGCCAGATCTAGATCTACATCGAGGCGATGCTGGCCACTGCTGTTGCTACCGGCGCCATCCTCGACGACCGGTCGGTCTCCCCGCTCTAACCGATTCTGCCGCACTGCGACATCTCTGTCGCACTTTCTCTAACCTATTGTAAAAAATTGAAATAGAAGTTTAATAGAAGGGCAAGTGCGTCGAAAGGGAGCAATCAAAGAGCGATTTGGCGTTTTGCGCGAACCGCCCCAATAATTTTTAACTCTTTTTTTTACAATTAGTTATGGTTTGGTAGCTCCGCTTTGGCACGAAATTTGCTATTAGTAAGATAGGCCGCTGTTGGCCCATCAAGGAGGTGCTGCCATGAAAAACAAAGTGCTCTATTCAATCATAGCTCTGCTGACGATTATGCTGGCCAGTCAGAGCGAGACCGTGACCGGCTTTTTTCAGGCCGACCATGTGGAGGCTAAGGACCGCTTCCAGACCGAAGCAGTAAAACCCGTCTCCGCGGATACCCGCAAGCCCGTAGCCATAATGGAAGTAAATAAGGGGCCACTGGTTCGCCAAGTCGTCTCGTATGGGTACGTCAGCGCCACGAGGACGGCTGAAATTACGGCCCAAGTCTCCGCTAGGATCAATCGACTGCTCATCCAGGAAGGCGACTGGGTAGAACAAGGCGATACAGTAGTAGAGTTAGAGGACGACTTGCTCAGGATAGCCCAGCAACAGGCGCGGGAGGAACTGGATAAGGCCCTCACCAAATACGCCAACATCGCCTTCTTCACCAGCGATCGCGATAACAGGGAACAAATGTTCAACCGGCTGGGTGTCGATTCGACCAATGTCAACGATGTCGAAGCATCCAGACTCATTTTTAGCAAGTCGAGAAAGGAACTGGCCGCGGACCAAGTCGGGCTCGACGAAGCTAGGCTGAAACTCAAAAGGGCGAAGATCGAACTTGAGCACGCGATCATAGGGGCACCGTTCGCTGGATATGTGTCGGAAGTAGTGGCGGACCGAAGCGACTTCGTCAACAAGGGCGATGTTGTGGCGCGGGTCGTGTCGCTGGATCGGCTCCGCCTCGAAATGGATGTGTTGGAGACCGAGATCAGGCATATACGGCTAGGCGCGAGGGCTGAGATAGAGTTAGCTGCGCTGCCTGGAAAAACGGTGAGCGGGCGCGTCGTGTCGGTGAACCCAACTATAGATGCGGAACGTAGAACGTGCAGAGTCCTAGTAGAGATAGAGAACCCGGATAGGGCCGTGCGGCCCGGCATGTTCGCCGATGTACGCGTCGAGGCCGCCCGCTACAAAGATAGGCTGTTGGTGCCGAGGGAATCCCTACTCACTCGCAACGACAGGAAAGTGGTGTTCGTGTACGAGGGCGGGCGGGCTAAATGGCGCTACGTCGAAACCGGCGAGGAAACTGACGATATGGTGGAAGTGCGGGAAGGATTGGCCGCTAGGGATACCCTGATTACGGCCGGTCACTTCAACTTGACCCACAACGCTCAAGTCATTGTCGTCAATGAGGAACTCTAATGCCTGCCAATCTCACCGCCTCGTCCGTGCGGCGGCCGGTAACAACGGTTGTCGTCTATGCCGCCGCCGTCCTGTTGGGACTCTATTCCTTCTATCAAATGGGGGTGGATTTCCTACCGGACGTCGAGGTTCAGAAACTAGCGGTGAAGACTGAGTGTCCGGGCGTGGCTGCCATCGACATTGAGGAGGAGGTCACGCAAACGATAGAAGCCTCGCTGAGCGGCCTATACAACATTAGGAATATGCGCTCTGTATCGCGGGACGATCTGTCGCTGGTGTACTTGGAGTTTAGTTGGGACGCCGACATGGACCTGACCTTCATCAAGGTCCGCAACAAGCTCGATAGAATCCAACAACTGCTGCCTGATTTCGCCGCAAGGCCGACGGTCCTGCGCTTCGATCCGTCGTCGTCGCCGTTTATGATGCTCGCGGTCACCGGGGATCGCATAGAGCGCCCGGTTTCGGATGAAGACTATCGAGCGGCTTTGGTCGAACTCAAAGACATCGCCGAAGAGGTAGTAAAACCCCGGCTGGAACAAATCCAAGGCGTGGCACAAGCCCTCGTAGCCGGTGGGTTGGAAAGGGAAGTCCAGGTCGAGATAGACCGCCGCAAATGTCTCGCCTATGGTGTGGAGTTCGCCGATGTCGAGGCGGCCTTGACGCGGTTTAATGCCAATTCTGCGGGAGGAACCATCCGCGAAGGCAACTTGGTTTACCCGCTGCGGATAGAAGGCCGCTACCGGGACCTTGAGGACATAAGAAAAGTGCCGGTCAAACGCGTCGATAACACGACGGTTTTCCTTGAGGACATTGCCACTGCAAAGTACGGGTTTAAAGAGCCGACCGGCTACAACCGGCTCAACGGCAAGGATACAGTCACGCTGTATCTGTACAAGAAGTCCGGGGATAATACGGTAAAGACTGCGCGGAAAGTAGAAGCGACGCTGGCGGCACTGGCCCTTGAATTCCCCGATTTCAGGGTGATTCCGGTTTTTGACCAAGCGGAATTCATCCAAGAGGCCGTGGACAATGTCCTCTCCTCATTGTACTGGGGAGGTTTTTTCGCGGTGCTCGTCCTATTTCTGTTCATCCGCGACTGGAAGAGTCCACTAATAGTGGGGCTGGCGGTGCCGGTATCCATTGTCATTACTTTTGCAGTGATGTACAGCATTGGCATCCATTTTAACGTGGTTTCCCTCGGCGGGCTGGCCTTGGGCATTGGCATCTTGGTCGATAATTCCATAATCGTCCTCGACAATGTGCAGCGGTTTAGGAAACAGGGTTGTTCGCTGGTGGAAGCGGCCATTGAGGGTACTAGGGAGGTCAGCCTGCCGATTGCCGCCTCGACGTTCACTACGGTGTCCGTCTTCTTGCCGCTGGTGTACATCGAAGGGCTAGCCGGGGCCTTGTATTTCGACCAAGCTATCACGGTCGTAGCGTCGCTGACTCTATCCCTACTCGTGTCGATTACCTTAGTCTCCGTGCTGCTGTCGCGCGGCGATACAAGGGGCTGGCTGTCGCGTATGTGGGGCAAGCTCCCCTTGCTCGCTCGCCTCGGCGACTGCGCCGATGTGCTAGGCGAAGGCGCGATGCGGCGCTACGAAAGGCTGCTGGCGGTCTGCCTGCAAAACAAGGCGGTGACGCTAGTTGCGATTGCGGTCGCGGCTGGGTTGGGTTTGGCGCTGCTGTCGGCTGTTGACCGGGAGTTAATGCCCACGGTTGACCGGAAGCGGTTGGTGCTCGAAGTGGAATTCCCGGAGTCGTCCATGTTGCGGCGAACCTTGGCCGAGGTCGCCGAGATTGAACAGAGCTTGGGGGCGGACCCAGAGATCCAAACGGTCTATTCGTCCGTGGGAATAACGGATATCGATTTTGATCAGTCGTACCACCTAGGGGCCAACAAGGCCGTGATAGAAGTGAAAATTGCCCCAGAGGCCGATACCGATGCCGTCGCGGCGAGGCTGGAAGCCTCGGGCCGCACAGCAGCGGGATACGAGCTGAGTGTGCGGCAGCCGCCGTCCTTTCTCGAGCATTTCTTCCCGCAAAAGACCAGCGATTTCGACGTGCGCCTAAACGGCGAGGACTGGGAGGAACTGGCCGCGGTGAGCAAGGCCATTGTGGCGCTGATGGAGGACATCCCGCGTTTTGCCCACGTCCGTTCGAGCCTCACTGAGGGGGCCGGTGGGTACGAAGTGGCTATTGACCACAGCAAGGCTGCGCTATACGACATTGACGCGGCAAAACTCGCCGATTTTCTCCTCCGTGAGATACAGGGCAGCAAGCCGACCCAGTTGGCCGACTATTCGCGCGAGGTAGATGTCAGGTTGGTTGTGGGCCGGGAAGGGACCCTTGGGCTGGAAACGCTAAAGCGGTTGAGCTATCCCATTCGCAGGGAAGAGCAGACCGTGTACGTACCGGTTGATCAGTTGGTTGCCATCGCTCCTTATACGGGCTATGCCGCGCTGCACCGAAAAAACCAGAGCCGGACCGTGGAAGTTGGTGCCGAGCTTGTGAAAGGGGATGCAGCCGCGGCCAAGCGGCAATTGGAGGCCGCAGCGAACAGGGTAGAAAAGCCCCAAGACATTTGGCTGGAGATTGGGGCAGTTGACGACGAAATGCAGGAGATGTTGGCCGACTTGTCGCTGACGCTGATAGTTTCCTTTTGCTTGGTGTTTGCCATACTCGCCGCAAAGTTTGAATCGCTCAAGATCCCGTTCGTGATCATTTCGGTCGTGCCGCTGGCGCTCGTCTGCGTGGTCGCGACGCTCTACGCGACGGGTCAGACGCTCAATTTTATGTCGGCGATGGGTGCTGTGGTGCTCGTCGGCATTGTGGTCAACGACTCTATCGTCAAGGTGGATTTTATCCGCAACCGCCACCTCGCCGGGGCCGAGCTGAATAGCGCCATAACCGAAGCCGGCCGCAAGCGGCTGCGCCCTATAGCTATGACCACGGTGACGACGGTGTTGGGTTTGCTGCCGATGGCACTTTCTGCGGGTCAGGGCGCGGAATTACACCAGCCGATGGCTTGGGCGATTATCGGCGGGTTGACGCTATCGACCGGGCTGACGCTGGTTGTGGTGCCGGTGGTTTACTCCTTGGTGTGCGGCCGGGTGCGGGCGCAGATGCCAAAAAGTTGATTCACTGCTCAGGACAACGTGCTATGCGTGCGATACGCTGGACTCTCAACCATCCCATCGCGGTGTTCACCACAGTAGCTACCCTCGGCATACTGGCAGCGGCGAGCTTTGCCGTCATCTCGGTCGAGCTATCGCCGCCGAGTGAACTGCCCGAGTTGCGCCTTGGTGTGCAATGGCCTGGGGCCTCGGCGTTCACCGTAGAATCCGCGGTAACACGGCCGCTGGAGTCGTTGGTCCAGCAGTTGGACCACGTCACCAGCATCCGCTCGCAGACTCGGGAAGGCCACGCCGAAATCGCGGTGCAATTCGATAGCAAAGCGAATATTGACTTGCTGGAAGTAGAATTGAACGAGCGAGTCCACCCGCTCTACGAGACCATGCCCCAAGGCGTCTTATGGCCAGTGATCCAGCGCTCGGTGCCGGAGGAATTGGCGGACTTGGCCGGTTTCCTCAGCTACCGCTTGTACGGCGACCGGAAGCCGGGTGAGTTGCGGGAGTTCGCCGAAGCTCGCATCCAAAAAGCCTTGCTCGCAGTGGCCGGCATCAAAGACGTGCAACTAGAAGGAGGCAAGCCGCTCGAACTCGTGATCGAGATAGACGGGAGCGCCGCGACCAGCGCCGGTCTTGCCAGCGAGGATATAGCGGCATTTCAGCGGCAGTTGAGCGGTGGCAAAGCGAGCTTGGGAACGCTATGGGACGCCGGCACGGCGAAAAAGGTGCGCTTTGACGGGGGCTATGATAATCTGGAAACGCTCAAGCGAATGCCCGTTGGCGCGGTCGCGGTCCACTTGGGACATATTGCGCGGATCTATTGGGACGCGCCCGACGATTTTAGCCGCATCCGCATCAACGGGAAAAACTCCGTATTGATCACCATAGAGAAGTACCCAGGGGTGGATCTGCTCGAAACGTCCGCGGCGGTCAAGGCCGCGCTGGCGAGTGCTATGCAGGACGCGCCGCCGGGTATTGGCTTGGTCAAGGAGCTGGACAAAGGCGAGGACTTGGAAAAGGAATTGGCCAAGATCGGCAACCGCTCCTTTTTGGCGGTGCTGTTCATTGCCGCTATCGTCGTCTTCACATACAAGAGAGTGTCGGCGACCCTGCTTATATGGGGCACCATCCTGCTGGTGCTGGCCTATACTGTGGGTCTGCTCCATCTGGCGGGTATGACTCTGAACGTGTTGACCTTGGCCGGTATGACTGTGGGTTACGGCCTGAGTGTTGATAACTCGGTCGTGGTGTACGACAGCGTCCAGCGCCACCTAACAACGGGTGGCGGCTCGGCCCAGCAGCGCATCCTCGCTGGAGTCGCCGGAGTGCTGAGACCGCTTTTGGCCTCCAACCTGACGACCGTCGGAGCCTTGCTCCCGGTCTTTTTCCTGTCGCAAACTCTGCAACTCTATTTCAAACCCGTGGCCTTGGCGCTCGGTGCCACGGTGCTCTTTTCCTTCCTCGTCTCCTGCCTACTGCTGCCGTCCCTGATGTTGGTGTTGGACCAGCGGCGAGAAAGCGCGGCTTAGATGTCTCGAACATATCTTGCCTTGCTCGGCTTCTGCTGCAAGCATCGCCGGATCATGCTGGCGGTACTGGTGTTGCTATGGGGCCTGCCGGTCTGGATGCTGCCCGACTCCATTGGCGAGGACGGCGCAGTGGCTCGCGCGTACGAGGACTGGTGGATGGACCCACAGTTCGACGAGGAGACCAAACCGCTGCTGTTTAAGGTACTGGGCGGAGCGTCGTATCTGTTTTTTCAAAAGGTCCACAAGGGGGAGGTCTTTGGCCGGACTGAGGGGCAGAGCTTACAGATCGTTTTTACTATGCCGAGCAACGTGCCGATCCAAAAGATGGAGGAACTATGTTTTGGGTTTGAAGCAGCTTTGGCCCCGTACATGGAGCAAATAGAAAAAGTGGCGGTCAACTACTCGTCGAAGTCGGCGCTGATGGAGGTCGTCTTGGCCGAGGATGCCGACCGGCTTACTTTCCCCAAAAAGGTGTACGCAGCCCTAGCCGGACACGCGGCCAATGTCGGCGGGGTGGGGATTTCGGTGAGCGGGTTTGGCTTTCAGCATTATCAGTCCCTGTTGAGCGACTTTGCCCAGTTTTCGCTCAAGGCCAAGGGCAGCGACTATCTCAAGCTGCGAGAGATAGCCGAACAATTCGCCGACAAACTCGCCCAGAACAAGCGCATCCGCGATGTGGATATAGACGCGGTGGCCCGGTACAGCACTGATGAGCCGTACGAGATGATCGGTCGCTTAGATGCTAGGGCGATCAGTGCATACGGGCTGGACAGCGACCGCGTCGCCGAGGCGTTGCGGCAGCAGACGACCGCGGTGTCGCGGAGAAGCCTTTGGGTGGCCGGCGAGTTGCAGGACGTGGCCGTCAAGTTTCGCGGGGCCGATGTCGTCTCTAGCGACGAGGTGAGGGGGGTGGATCTCGGCGACCACGTGCGGCTCGGCGATCTGATCCGGCTCGAAAAAAGCAGGATACAACCCGAAATCGTGCGCGAAGACCAAACGTATATGCGCCGGATAAATCTCAACTACTTGGGCGCACGCGAGCACGGCGAAAAACTCATTGATTTGCTCATAGACCGCGCCGAGTTTCCCTATGGTTTCAGCATCGCCCGCGAGGCGTCCTATTGGTACTGGGAAAAGGATAATAAAAAGGAACTGATGGCCATTTTGGGCGTGGCCGTGCTGGTCGTGTGGATGATCGCGGCTTGCCTCTTCGAGTCTTGGACCAAGCCTTTCTTGGTGCTGTTAGCGGTTCCAATGGCGCTGATTGGCCTGTTCGATGCGTTCTACTTTTTAGGGGCCAGCTTTGACACCGGCGGCTATATCGCGGTGCTCTTTTTGGCTGGCATAGCAGTCAACAACGCCTTTCTCATGCTGTACCAGATGGACGAGAAAGCCAAAGCCGGGGCAGGCGATCTCGCGGCCGAGGTATTCGCCGCCGCGGCCCACCGCCTCAAGCCGATTGCCATTACCACCCTGACCACGTTGGCCGGGCTCCTGCCCATCGTATTGTTCGAGGATACCGAGAGTATATGGTATCCGCTGGCTGTGGGCGTGACCGGCGGGTTGGTGGCTTCATCGGTTTTGTTGCCGATCTACCTACCTATGCTGTACCTGAGCCTGCATAGGGCGACGGTAAAAACCAAATGAGGCGAACATGGATACCGGGGTGAAGCGAGTTGTCGGAAAGGCATTGCTGGTGGTGGCGGTCGGCGTCTCCAGCGGCGCGTTGCACAGCTTGGCCGTTGATGATGTCCAAAGGCCAGAAAAGGGTGCGCATGTGATTGATCTAGCGATGGCCAAACGGCTCTTTGATAAAAAGGCGGCCGTTTTCGTGGACGCTCGGTCGTCTTGGCCCTACCAGTTGGGGCATGTGCCCGGTGCGCTCAATGTCCCACCGTCGGCGACCCCCGAGACCTTCAACACGGTACTGGCCGACTTGTCCAAGGATACCGCGCTGGTCGTTTACTGTTCGGGTGAGACGTGTAACTTGGGCAGCAAACTGGCTCAGAAGCTCGCCGAGGAAATGGATTTCACCCGGATCTACGTCTTTGAAGGCGGGTTTCCCCAATGGGAGGAAGCAGGTTATCCCATAGAATCGGAGGGGCCTTTCTAATGGACAAGCTTGTATTTAGACATTGGCAGGCCCTGGCGATCCGCTTGGTGCTGGGCAGTGTCTTCGTTTGGGCAGGGACCGCAAAGCTCGTGCAGATACCGTTTTTCGTCGAGACGGTCGCGGCCTTTGACATCCTGCCGGCGGATTGGGCCCCGCCGTTTGCGCTGTCGATTATCTGGATTGAACTGATCGCTGGCGGCCTGCTGCTCCTCGACATCTGGCCGCGCAGCAATGCCTTGGTCGTCTTGGGGCTGTTAGTAGTTTTCAGCGCGGCGCTCGGCATCAATATATACCGCGGCAACGATGTGACGTGCGGTTGTTTTGGGGGAGACGGGGAGGCTTCGCTGGCTTGGAGCCTGTTGCGCGATGTGTTGTTGGCTGGGGGAGCTACGGTGCTACTAGTGCGGAAGGAGCAGAGAAATACTGCACGACGAGACCATCATTCAAAACGGAATCCAACCGATGTGCTGGAGGTTATAGACAATGGATAGAAGAAGGCTGGAACACCGCATCAAGGAGAGGATTGTCAAGGCGCTGGAACTCGACATCGAACCTAGCGACATACCCGATGATGAAGTGCTTTTCGGCGGCGAGCTAGGATTGGACTCGATTTCCGTGCTTGAAGTTCTAGTCGCTATTGAGGAGGAATTCGAGATTGAAATTGAAGAGGAGGACTTTCGCATTGAAGAATTCTCTTCGATTCGCCAGCTTGCCGAATATATAGACGGTACACTGGCAAAAAACCATTCGGACGGAGCGCATTAAACCCTCAGCGAATCGGATTAATTATGCAACATTATCCCTTGGACCTCAGCCGATACTTAAATAATGACGGCATCTCTTTTGAGGCCGATGTAGAGGACGGCGATTTCGATGGATTAGGTAACACTTATCCGGCTGAAAAACTACCGGCCTCAACACAGCTCACTACCCTATGCGGGACTCCAATGCTGTTTCCCGACAAATGCGACGGTGCCTTTAATAATGTCGTTCTCGAAGCTCAGCAGATCGTGGTATCTTCGGGCAACTATTCCACGTTAGCGGTCATCGGAGCCGCTGACTCTGGACGCTATGCGGACGGCGGATACCAAGACCTGATCGTCTTCTCGTATCGGGACGCCGAGGAGAGTGCGACGTTGAGATTGAAAGATTGGATATGTATAGAGGAGCAGCGCCGAGGAGGACGCGAAGCATTGCGCTGCCCCTATATGCACAGCCCTACAGGTCGTTGCGCGTTGTCTGAGCGCGGATACGAGACCTATCCGACTCTTTGGTACGAGGAAATCGAGATAGACGAGTCAAAAACGCTGGAACGCATACATCTGCCAGACAATCCCTGTGTGCACATTTTTTCCATGACCTTGATAGCTCGATGATTTCCGCGAAAGGAGCAAGTAAAATGAAGCGAAGAGCTGCTATATACCATTTGGATCGTCGGCCCATGTACTATGGCTGTGCAGGCACGACTATGGCCGCACTGCAATACTACAATCCCAAATTGGCTGATCCGCTAGCGTACTACGCCTCTCTGCTGAGTTGGACTTTTATCTTTGACAAGGAACGGGGCATGCCTCTCAAAGTCCCGGCCAGCCAGCTCATGCAGCGGAATTTGCAGCACTTGTACGGCATTACCCAGGATGAAATTCGCAGGGACAGTTTTGATGAGTTATGGCTGGCGATTGAAGACCTGTTGGTACAAGGTCGAGTCGTCGTCGTATGGGTTGACGCCAACGATATTGACGACAGTGCATTCCATTACGACCGAGTTCCCGGGGAAATTGAACTCATGGTCATTTGCGGCTGCGACCACAGCAACAATACCCTGGACATCATCGTCAACCCGCAGCGTTTCCACGGCCAAATACCGCTCTCGTGCCTTGAGGACATCTTGATGTTCAATCTGGCCTATGATTATCGAGTGCCTGCCAGTCTGGTCCCTTGGCCTGAAAGCCAAGGCAAACAGCTTTTGCAAGCAGAGATTTTGGGAATGCAGCACGGACGTACTATAGAAACAATGGAAACAGGATTCTCCGCTATCAGCTTGTTTATAGAGGAAATGAAAGCCCGCGCTGGTTCCAGCGATGAGGTGCTGCGTCCGTGGATGAGCGAAGCATTTGATCAGTTGGCTTTTACTGGGCCGCAACGGTCTGTCTTCGGCCAGACGCTCGAACGACTCGCCGATCTATATGGCGACCAAAAGCTAACGACCATCGCCCAGCGCTTTCTCGCTACTGCCCAGAGCTGGGAGGTCGCCCGCAATATGTTCTTCAAAGGCTGCAAGCGAGCACCGGCCGCCATGCTGCCGCGCATTTGCAAAAGAGTTGAAGCGCTTCTTGTCCAAGAACAGGAACAAGCCTATATGCTCCAGACTTGGCTGCAAAAATCCTCTGACTAGCCCAAGTATGCTATCTGACAGCTACGTGCGTTCTCCCTAATTTGCTAGCACTACCGGCGAGTGGACCGTGGGTTCCATTGAACGCGGTCCGCCTCTTGGTCTGCTGATGACAAATTGCTTGACGGTTGAGCGATGAGATGTACCTGACATTTCATCGCTCATTTTTTTTCAAATTCACGAAATCCCTGCGATTAAATCCCAAGAAATTTAATTGAAGCACCACTTGCTTGATGTGGTTTTAGCGCATTGCGCCCCTTTTGACGCATTTGCCCTAAGCTATTGTAAGGACGTGAGATAGAAATAAAATAGAGTGTTAGATGCGTCGAAAGGGTGCAATGGAAGCGCGATTCGGCGTCTTGTATGAAATGCTTTGATTTCTTGTAACTCTTTGTGTAACAATAGATTATGATTTTTTGGATCAGTTTGGCACGGAATCTGCTATATAGTAGGTGAGCACGAAAGTAAGCCGTTGTTGGCCCCAGACGCTAAGGCGCAGAGGCCGACGGGCAGGCTTCCATTCACCCAATAAGAGGAGGGAACAATGAACCGCTTTTATCAACGTCCGCTCTCACCTGCTTGGAGAACGGCTCGCTCTCGTGCCGCGCTGGTAGAGCCACCGTCAAGGTCGAGGAGACCTGTAGCCATGACCCTGCACAAACCCGTGATCTACGGCCTGGCCATCGAAGCCGCGCAGGCATTTGCCGTTGTCGGCTGCTCTCCTTCTTGCGCCATGACAACGTCTTTACCGGCACTACGTAGGGCTATCCGTCGGGAGGCCCTTTCGCGACGCCCTTGGCGTCACCATTTGGTTCAATAGAACCAGTAACTTACTCAAGGAGTATAGCCATGATCGCTCTGCACAAGCCCGAACGGGCCACCTAC